>JAXDTZ010000022.1:0-98054 GCA_034089705.1 Candidatus Alloenteromonas sp.
TCATTGGCCGCTGGCGAATAAAACGATTTACAAGAAGGAAAAATTATAAATGGCGAATCTAAGGGAAATAGCAAAGCAATTAAACAAGGAATTCGAATCGGAGAGCTTCATGCGGCAATCCACCGTAGTGCCAGGCTACCAGAGGCTTAGCTCCAGCGCGTTGGGCATGGACTACCCATTGTTCGGGGGCCTTCCGCTGGGCAGGATCTGCGTATACTCGGGAAAAGCCCATAGCGGCAAAACCACTGCCGCGTTCGCGGAATTGGCCGCGTACCAAAGGGCGTTCCCGAACAAGACCTGCGTCTTCGTGGATGCCGAGCAGTCGTGCGACTTGGAATTCCAATGCCTGATGAATAACGTCGACCCCGACAAGCTTTACCTGATGCAGCCAGACGTCGGAATGTCTGGGGAGCAGATATTGGCGTCCGTCTTGAAGTTGCAGTTGGAAGCCGACGACATCGGATTGATAGTGCTCGACTCCATACCAGCGCTCGTCACGGCGCAAAACCTCAAGAACGACTTCGAGAAGGACACTGGCAAGCAGGGAACCATAGCGAAGCCGCTCCACAAATGGTGCGGAGAGATGCTACCGTCGCTTCGTTCGAAGGGTAACATCCTTATCTTGATCAACCAAGTGCGCATCAAGGACGTGATGTACAATGGTGCGCCGATCTACTCCGAGCCAGGTGGAGACGCGCCGAAGTTCTACTCCTCCGTGTCCGTGAGGTTCGGGACCAGGAAGTTCATGAAGGGGGACGACGAGATCTCTGGTGAGAACAACGGCGAGGGAGCCGACGGGTTCAAATTGATCTTCAGCATCACGAAGAACAAAACTGCTCCGTGCAACCGCGGGGGAGGATTCATCACGTACCGCTACGAAACTGGCATGGACGAAACATACGACCTCCTTCAAATCGCCACGACGTTCGGGTTCATCAAGCGCCTCAACACCAGGACATACGCATTGGTTGACCTCGACACTGGCGAAGTGCTGAAGGACGAAAACGGCAAGGAACTTACTGGGTTCAGGAAAGCGCTCGTCGACTACATCAACACCCACAAGGAATTCAAGGACAGATACATAAGGATGCTGACCGAATACATCAGCTCTGGCAACACGACCAAGCTCCTAACGTCAGAGGAATCCAACGAGATCAAGACAGAGGAAGGGATGGTCGAGAAGGAATGAAGGTCGGATTGAGGGAGAGGCACACGGATTCCAAAAAGCCAACGAGGGCATTCTCGAAAGCCCAGGAATCCGCCGTCGCCAAAAGCCTCAACGGAAGGAGGAACCTCAATTCGGGGGCCACGCCGTTCATCAAGGGAGACGTTTCCCTTGACAGGTTCCTCATCGAATGCAAGACGAAGACGTCCCATTCCGAGTCCATATCCGTCAAGCGTGAATGGATAGACAAAAACAGGCAGGAAGCCCTTTTCATGGGGAAGAAATATTCGGCGGTGGCCATAAATTTCGGACCAGGTGAGGACAACTACTACATCATAGACGAGGAATTATTCAAAATTTTGACGGAAACGCTTGACAGCTGATTTCCACGGTGTATAATTACTCATGTCAACGAACGAAGAGTTGGTTGGCATGGCGGGGTCAAACAATGATTATGAAGGCAAAGAGGGTCGGCCGCATGATCATTCACATGATTACACTCCTTTCTCAACTCCTTTCTACTAAAAGCCGCCAAAAGGATCCAATGCATGGAATTCGGCAGAGTCCATGCGCCAAACACATATGGTCCATTAGCTCAGTTGGTTAGAGCGAGCGCCTTATAAGCGCTAGGTCCAGTGTTCAAGTCACTGATGGACCACCACACATTCCCCCATAGTTCAAGGGTCAGAACAGTTGCCTTGTAAGCATCAGATGGTAGTTCGAATCTGCCTGGGGGAACCAACATCGTGTCTCCGTAGCTCAGCTGGATAGAGCACTTCCCTCCTAAGGAAGGGGTCAGGCGTTCGAATCGCCTCGGGGACGCCAAAAGCTTAATGCCCTATTGGAAAATAGGGTTTTATTTTGTACGATGTAGACGGATGGGGATATGAAAATATACCCTCCGCTTAGTCGGAATGGAGACCTTAAACCCATTCGCTTAGTGGTGGCGCACCTTAAAACGCCTTTTTTATTTTTCTATTTTTTAGGTTTTAGATCTTTGTTGATTTAACATGATAGATTTTTGCCAAAATAAATAGGGAATAATGGCAAAAATCTTGATAATATGGCAAAAATGATGGCAAAAATCTTGTATCAACGACTTAACCGAAAATGAAAAGAGAGTGTTGCTACAGCTTATCAATAGCCCAAGCATTCTTTACGACACATTAGCAGTGGAACTTAAAGTTTCCAGAAGAACAGCATTCAGAGTTTTTGACTCTTTGAAGAATCGAAAACTCTCGAATGAAGGATGAAAGAAAGATAAATGCTGGATGATCTGGTTCAAAAGAAGGGAGAACGTACCCCGATTTCAGAAATTTCCTTCGACGTAAGAGAGGGGTAAAACAAACATTCCCCCGGGGATGTCTTGGAAATGATTGGTGAGTTCGCGAATCCGATTCTTCAATTCTTCGAGGCGTTCTTCGTCGATGATAATGAACAAAGTGAGGTTGCCTTCCGGGAGATCTTCTACCATGGAAGCAAGCGAAATCGCGGTTCCGTGTCCATGGACATCCGGCAAAACATGGTGCATGCCGACCGTGTTGATGACGGTTCCGTTGTACCCGTCCGAAGAAAGGGCGCGGAGGAATTGTTCGGCTTTGTCGTTGTTGTCTAAGATACAGAAGAGAAGTTGCTTCATGGGATACCTCGTGGCGATAAAGAATATAGCACCGAAGTGGAAGAACCGCACGGGAATTCTTTTTGGCTTCTTTGGAGTAAGGCATCGCCTCGGGTCGAAGCCCTCCAAAATGAGGGGAATGCGGACCGAGTTTTCCAAGACGGCGAATGTGGTGGGCCAAGGCGGGAACAATGCGAAATTATCAGTTGATTTCACGTCGGCGCTTTGTATAATTACTACGCCATGGGGCATTAGCTCAGCTGGGAGAGCGCGTCCTTCGCAAGGACGAGGTCAGCGGTTCGATCCCGCCATGCTCCACCATTGGAATGCAGAGTCGAATCCTTACACGACTATGAATGCTTGACTACGCGATGATGTTTCACGGAACTAACCAATCCGGACATACGCGTACGACTCGGAGTATCCTGAAGACCTGAAGAAGGCTCACGGGATATTGTCCGAAGTAAGGAAATCAGGAAGAGGGCGGTGAAGGCCCTCTTTTTCTGTGGTTGGGGAGTTTGACGCTCGAACTGACGACGGTAAGCGTCGCTATTAACTTCCTGCCGTCGAAGCCCATCCTCATGCATACTGTCGCCGTCCAAATCTGATCGTCTCAGTTGGACAAAACGGATCGATCTGTCGGTACCGATTATGAAACGATGGTGTATTACAATGTATTACGAAAGAAGGTAAAAACTATGGTTATCTCTATTAGAATGACGGAAGAAGAAAAGAAATTGGCGGATGCCTACGCCAAACTCAATGGCATGTCTTTAAGCGAAGCCATCAAACGTGCTTTCTTCGAGAAGATCGAAGACGAATATGATATTGCCCTCGCCGATATGGCCTTACGTGAATACGAGAAAAATCCTAAGACCTATTCGCACGAAGAGGTCAAAAAGATGCTTGGATTATGAAGTATCAAGTCGAGTATTTACCTCAAGTTGTGAAGACGCTTGAGAAGATGGATAAATACACCAAGCGAATCATCATCGAATGGATTGAAAAACATTTGGTTGGTTGTGAGGATCCTAGGGCACATGGCAAACCGTTGACCGCGAATAGGGTCGGCCAATGGCGATATCGCATTGGCGATTATCGGGTGATAGCAAGAATAGAAGACAATAAACTCGTTATTTTGCTCATTGCCATTGGGCATAGAAGAGAAGTGTGCGGTGGTTAACGCCGTCCGTAGAATTGGCGATACAAAGGGGTGCATCATGGAAAAACCCTTTGTTGAGATGAAGCTCTTTCGGGTTAGACTCGATAAACTTGAATAATTTGAAGCGTTAATTAAGAGGCATCCTCGAATAAGCTTAAGTGCGAAGACTATCTATCGCTCAAGCATTTCAAAAGGTTCCCCATCGGCGGAATCAAACTTAGTGAGTCGCCGAAGGGATTAACCAAGGCCGTGAAATGCGTCAGGTACTATTCCTTTTCGGGAATTCGATTCGAAAAAGACGGTCTGATTCTTGACGTTAATGTTTCTTCCAACGAGGACACTGTTTGGCTTTCTTTGAATGAGATGTGCCTTTTGTTCGGGCGTGACAAATCGGTTATGGCAAGACATATCAAGAATGTATTTAAAGAAGGGAAGTTAGGCTCAAAACGAGTTGTTGCAAAAAATGCAACTACTGCCTCAGACGGGAAGGTTTATGAAGTGGCGTTTTATAACCTAGACGTAATCATTTCGGTTGGCTACTGCGTGGAATTTAAAAACGGGGTGCCTTTTCGAAAATGAGCAAACTCTGCACTAAAAGAGTATTTGTTACGTGGCTATGTAGTTGATAGTAGCCGCGCTCTTGTGACCAACGAGAATTACATTAATCTTCTAAATAAGGTTGAAAGTATCGGCTCGAGGTTGACCAAACTCGAGGAAGAACATGTCCCGGGCTTAGAAAAGGTTTTCTTCAATGGCGAATATTTTGACGCTAGAATCTTTATAAAAGAACTGTTTTCTAAGGCAAAAACAAGCATTGTGGTCGTTGACCCTTATGCCGACGCAAAAGCGCTTGGTCTTCTTTCGAGCAAAGACAACGTGATCCCGGCAAAAATAATCGTTTCATCCAAGGCCAAGCTTACGCAGGGCGATGTTGATGCATTTGTTCTTCAGTGTGGAACATTAACCGTTAAGAGGGACGATTCGTTTCACGACCGCTTTATCGTCATAGACGGCAAGTCTTTATATCACCTTGGAACTTCGTTGAATTATGTCGGCAGGAAAACATTTGCGATTTCGGAACTGACGGACGAGCGGCTTGTGAAAAGCGTGATCAATAGGATAAACGCCAATTAAGGGTCGCGGACGTCTATAAACATGAATGCAGAACGGCTTCGTTTCCGTCGAAATAATTAAAAAGGCGAGGTTTTTCCTCGCCGAATGGGGTTTTGCCTTTGAAGCCTACATCGAGAACGTGACAGAAAATGCGTCTGCCATTTCGTTCGCCTGCCTGAGCCAGATGGATATTCTCCGCTTGGAATAGTCGCTTTTCGTCAAAGGGGTAATCCTGCACGATGCTGTGTTTCCAAAATAATCCCGCCACACACAATCTGAGTTTTCATGGCATTGGTGACACATCCCAACCAACGCAGCATTATCCCTTGCCGAATGGGCTCCGGCAAATTTTAGAGGGGGCAACGAGTCGAACGGGGTGTTGGACCAAACCATTTTGCAATTTCCGTTATAAACCTTATTCCCGTTCTCATCGAAGGTGAATTTTTGCATGCCCCAAGAGCCATTTTCCAATATTTTGTTTTTGTCGTAGGCTTCTTCGGGGCCAATTTCTACGAATTCAAATCTCGAGTCGGCGTTAAAGGACCAACCCTTAGGCAAAATTCCTTCTTGAGACTCATAATAATACGTTCCCTCAATTAAGCCGTACAAAGGGGTGTCGGATACTTTTTTCCACAGGAAGACAGTGCGATGGCGCCAATGGCGCATAGCGTAGCGAAGACGATGTTTCGTTTGCTGGTTTTGACCATTTCTAGCCTCCTTAGCAGGACGTGAGCAGTCCACATCCGCAGTAATGTTTCCCGGTCGCGCGGTCGATGAAGTACCGGCTATTGTGAATGTGCCCGGACTTGTTATAGATGGCAATAACTCCTCCTTGTTTGAAGGATCCAAGTTGCGACATGACGGCACTTAGAATTCTTTGCATAAACAATGCCTCCTTATGCCTAATAAATGCGTCGGGAGGCAAAATCCGTCGCAATTTTATCTGGCAAAGACAAAAGTTAAGGACCTCAACGGGGCCTCGATGGCACAAGTGACGTTCTTTTGATTGATTGATCCGTAGATATTGGCGGAGAAATCGATCCCGTCGTAGTGAAAAGAGAATGTCAATCCGCCTTGGTAGCCTTCTGTGGCGACCAGCCCGTATTCCTCGAGGGCACCCGATACAGAAAGGTATCCATCGTATCCATTTTGTTGTTCGGTTAATGCGAAATAGGTGCCCCCTATGGGTTCGCTGCCGATGATGATTTTGTCCGTGGCAGCAGGCTTAGGCAGTTTGTCGACGTTATATTCGTTGGTGATCGCGGAAAAGGAGTAAACGCCTTCGAAAAACGCGTTCCCCGTGCCGTAATACTTCTTCGAGCCCAATACGATTCCCAAGGTGGTTCCCGTCGCGACGGCGATCAAGGCGAAGGATGCAAGCGCATACGCCCAAGGTCTTCGATAGAACGGTCTTGGCTTCTTTTCGTATTGGGAAAAATCCACTTGAGAAACGAGCGCTTCGAAACGGACGCCAGAGCTAGGAAGCGTCTGTTCGTAATCATCCCTTATTTTCTTTTCGACGTCTTTCCTTTTCATGTTCTTCTCTCCAAATGCCTCTTCATTTTCTTGATCGATCTCGTGTATTTGCTGCTCGCGGCGTTTTCGCTGATGCCTAACTCTTCGCCGATTTCCTTGAATTTGTATCCGTATTCGACTTTCAGGATGACGATTTTCCGTTCCTCGTCATCGAGACAGGCAAGGGCGGATTCCGCATCCAACTTTGCGCAGATGTCGGCTTCGCTTTGCCCTTTCGTTGCGATGTCGTCGTCATATTCGACTTGCAAGCCGTTTTTGCATAGCATCCGCATGGCGATCTGTTTGCTCGCCTTCACCAGGTAATATTTGACGGAACTGAATTCTAAGGAATTGAGGTTCGACATGAAGGAAAGAAAGGCCTCAATTAAGGCGTCTTTCGCCATCTCTTCGTTTCGTAGGACCTGATAAGCGACATGAAAAACGAGTCTCTCGTAGGCTTCGAAAGCCTCGGAACAACATTGTTTTATCGCGTCCGAGTTTCCCAATTTTAGGGCTTGTTTCAATCGTGATTCGAGTGTTTTCACAGGATTCTTCCACACCAAATAAATCCATCAGAATCAAAAATCCGTCTATTTGGTCTCAACACTATATCCATTTTATGGCCTCTTTTCCATTTCTAAAGGTCCATGGAGCGGGAAATGGAGTGAGAAGAGAGATGGCTTTGAAGGAAATGGCTTACAGGAGATACAGCAAGCCGATCGCCGTCAGATGGAGGGGGTAATAAAGGTAGAGGAAATGCCTCATGAAGCGATTGACGAAGGGATGCTTGCTCTTTTGGCCGTTATAGAGGAATAGGAGGGGCAAGGAAAGAACCACCCCGAGTTGGATGAGCCCATATACCCAATCCAAGGCCAGCGCATAAACCAAGCTATACAAAAGAATCCAAACGAAGGACCAAACGATTTGTTTGATGGGTTTCCCGCGGTTGGATCCGATGGACAATACCACCAAAGAGCCGATGCAACTCCAATCGCAAGGAAAGGAGAAAAGGCATAAGAACAAAACGATGACGACCTTTTGCCATTCCTTGAATTTGGGGGAATCGTTGACCCGAAGCATGGCGAGCCCGACGAAGTAGGAGAACAATACGCTTCCTTGGTTTAAGAACCGTCCAATCCCGTTTCCCGTAGCGAAAGGTACGAAGCATAAGGGTCCATATTCCGGGAATTGGTTGGACGCGAACATGTAGGGGACATGGGACAAAGCGGCGAACAACAATATCCGAAGCATGTATCGGTTTTTGTTCCTTGTGTAATGGTATCCTTCCGCGATGAAAAAGGCGAAGATGGGGAAAGCGAGCCTTCCGAATACGTGGAGGAGAATCGGAAGGGCATCGCGCGGATAACCCGGGAAAAAGAACCAGGCGAGGTGGTCGACGGTCATGGCGATTGCCGCGATGATTTGCAGAACCGCCTTATTGAACTTCGGAAAGGGTTTCATTCTTATGCGTGCCTTTTGCATTCAAAATTGTACAAGGCTAGATGATGGTTGCAAGAAGGCGCTGAATGCCCGTGGTTTTCTCCCCAATTCGCCGAATCGAAAACATCGTTAACGAGGGAATGCGTGCCTGCGAACTCGGTAAAAAACGACTGTTTCTTATAGTTTCGGACTTTGAAAGAGAAAAGAGAAACGAAGGAGTGATCCCCGGTGCCTATTCTTATTTTCTCAACCCCTTTCACGATTTATTCAAGGTGGATGATTCGTATTGTTCCCATTCGACGCTTCCTTCATAATGAAGGAGAGGATTTCATATGAAACGCGAACAAATCCATATCCGTGACCCCTTTGTGATTCGGGAGAATGGGAAATATTATTTGCTTGGGACGACCGGGGACGACCCTTGGGGGAAAGCCAGCGACTTGACCCTTTATTGCAGCGATGATTTGGAGAATTTCGAGCGCGCCTGCGTCATGGTTGACCCAAAATACCTCGAAACGTATACCAATATTTGGGCTCCGGAGATGCATAAATACCATGGGCGTTTCTATTTGATCGTGTCCGTGTTTCGAGACGATCTTGGGCGGGGGAGCATGATTTTCGTTTCGGATAAGCTGGACGATTCCTTTGTTCCGTTGACCGGGGAATACATCACCCCGAAAGGATGGGGCTGTTTGGATTCCACGTTGTTCGTTTATCAGAATAAGCCATATCTTTGCTTTTCCAACGAATGGATGACCCCAATCACCAACGATGGGGACGGGGCGCTTTTCATCGCGGAGATCTCCGAGGATTTGACCCATTTGGTGGAACAGCCCCATAAAATCATTTCGGGCAAATACAGCGGAATCGCGGTTTCGATCTGCGTTGGCACCCATCATGGGTACGTCGCCGAAGGCCCATGGCTTTATAGCGAAGGCGATGACATCGTTTTGCTTTGGTCCACCGCGAGCAAAACCGGATATACGGTGGTTCGCAGCGTCAGCCATACGGGCATCTATGGCGAATACCAATTCGATTCCCTCGTGTTTGAAAAAGACGGGGGACATTGCATGCGTTTCCTCGACGGGGATGGCACGCCTTGGATCACCATTCACGCGCCCAATTCGACCCCGAATGAACGCATGGTGCTTTGGAAAGACGAGGAACGTTTATGATTCAATGGACATTAAATCGCCGAAGCCTTCAATTGACGGATACGCGAGACGGATCCCCGGTCTTCCATGGGGCGGACGTGTCGCTTTCTTACACCACTTGGCAAGAAGACATCACGGCCCAAGAACGGATATCCGAGACCACCCCTTATGTCTCCCAAAGCGCGGATTTGCTTTTCGTTGGGGATCGGCGTTTTGAAAACCGTTCGATGGGGGCGTCTATGGAAGTTTCCCCTCTTTTGGATGGGGTCCACATTATTACTCCCCAGTGACAACCCCGGTTCTTTCCAATACGCGATGGAACACGCCTTATTCAATCCGTTTGGGGAATTGACCGTGCCTCCTTCCCAGCGCAATTTCGCGACGAAAGACAACCTTCCGACCTATCCTTCCAAGATCGCTGCCTTGAAACAAGAAGGGGCGAAGCTGGTTTTGGTGTATGGAATCGGCAGAATGTGCCACATTGCGTTCTGGGAATCCAACTTCATCGAAGACTATTCCAGCGCGGAAGAATGGGAAAAAGCCCCGTATCGCATCGGAGCCAAGATCCTTCCGTTGACCGTGGAGCAAAACGCGATCACGAGCTTTAAATCCCGCACCACCCTCGTTCCTTGCCGTGCCAACACGATTGGTCCGGGCCTCTTCCTCCAAGCCGATTACGCGATCGGAGGAGCCGATGGGGTGCTTGGCCGCGGAATGCAATGGCAGGGCATGTCCCTCTGGATGAGCCTCCATTATGGCAAAACGCCTTGGATCACGAGCTCTTACGTTCCGACCATTCCGGGGAAACTCTTCTTCTTGAGCGAACTGGCCGGACCGTTAGTGGCGGAGTGCAACTAACCGTGAAACACACCGCGATTGCTTTTGCGGGATCCGCGATCGTCGACCGCATCTATTCCATCTCCGCCTATCCCAAAGAAGGGGAATTGACCCAAATCCGTTCGGTGGAATTCGCCGTCGGGGGAGCGGTTTGCAATGGGGCGATTGACTTGAAGAAGATGGCCCCCTCCCTCTCCGTGTACGCCTTCGGGCGGATCGGAAAGGACGAAGAAGGGGAATTCCTCGTTCGCGTCTTAACCCAAAACGGGGTTGACGCCTCTTACCTAACGCAGGGAAACGGGAAGACTTCCTTCACGGACGTCTATTCCATTCCCCAAGGCCAAAGGACCTTCTTCGCTTATCCCGGGGAATGCGCGAACTTCGGAATCGACGATATCCCATGGGATGGCCCCAACTTCACCTTGTTGCATCTCGGCTATTTCTTATTGCTTGACCGCGTCGACCGCGGGGATGGCCTCCGCATCCTCCAAAAAGCGAAAGAAAAAGGGATCGAAACCTCCATCGATTTGGTGAGTGAGAACAGCGATCGGTATGGAATATTGATCCCCTGTCTCCCTTATGTGGACTATCTGATCATCAACGAAGTCGAAGCCGGGCGTTTGACTGATATGGAAGTGAACGCCCAAAACGCGGAAGAAGCGCTTCGGCGCCTTCTTGCTTTCGGGGTGAAGAAAAAGGTCATGATCCACGCCCCGAAATTCGGCGCCTGCTTGTCGAATCAAGGGTACACGATCGTGCCATCCCTCGATATTCCTCCGTCGGACATCGCCGGTTCCACCGGGGCGGGCGATGCCTTTGCCGCTTCGGCGTTATTAATGATCGCCCAAGAGAAATCCGACCGTGAAATCCTGGAATTCGCATCGGAGGCCGCCGCGATGGCCCTTCGCGTGGAAGACGCCACCAGCGGATTAACCGCCCAAGACAAGATTCGGGAGATCGCTTCGATCTACCCAAGGAGAAAACTATGTTAGTGAATTTGAAAGAGATCCTCGCCATGGCCGAAAAAGAGAACAAGGCCATCGGGATGTTCAACGCGACGGGGCTCGATAGCCTCCAAGCCATCATCCAAGCGGCGGAAGAGCTTCATGAGCCGGTGATCATCGCCCACGCGGAAGTCCATAACGTCTATAACGACATCGCTTTGGTGGGCCCCGTCATGATCGCCGCGGCCCAAAACGCCTCCGTCCCCGTTTGCGTCCATTTGGACCACGGGACGTCCAAGGAGATGGTCTATCGGGCGTTGCGCCTTGGCTTTACTTCCGTCATGGTCGACGCCTCCGCCCTTCCTTACGACGAGAACGTCGCCTTGACCAAAGAGCTCACCGACATCGCCCACGCGATGGGCGCGTCGGTGGAAGCCGAATTGGGGCGCTTGCCCACGGATGAGAATTCCAACAAAGTGGAAGACTTCTACACCGACCCCAAAGAAGCCAAATCCTTCGTCGAAGCCACCGGGGTAGACGCCCTCGCCATTGCGTTTGGGACGGCCCACGGCTTTTACAAATCCCAACCCAAACTCGATTTCGAGGTGGTGAAAGGATGCAAGGAAACCACGGGACTTCCTTTGGTGATGCATGGGGGAAGCGGGGTTTCCGAAGAAGGATTCCGTACCGCGATCGCCTCCGGCATTCGCAAAATCAATTATTATTCCTACATGTCGCAAGCGGGTTATTTCGCCGCGAAGCAGACGATCGAAGAAGGGAAATCCCATTATCTCCATGACGTGGAATTCGCCGCGATGAAAGCGATGAAGGAAGACGTCAAGAAAGCCATCCGGATTTTCTCCGGGAAGTAAATCGTTCTCCCATCCGTTCTTGCGGGAATTGCCTTTTTGGAAATTCCTTTTAACGGATGGGTTTTTGTTTATCGAAAAAACCTTCGGGAAATCCCGAAGGCGATCGAATTAGAAGGCTTCGATGCAGAGGTCTCGGAAAAAGGAAGCGCATTCCTTGGTCCAAGCGCTGACCCCGCCCCGCCTTTCTGGATACATATAGGAAGGAGAGGCGAATTCGAGGTCTCCCGGGCCCCAACCGTGGTCCCCATAGGGGTAGAGGTGCATTTCGTAGTTCACGTGATGGGCTCCCAAAGCTTCCGCGTAAGCGATGACGTTCCGGACGGGAACCAGGGTATCGGGGACGCTGGCGAACAAATAGGCGGGAGGTTTTTCTCGCTGACGTGCAGATCGAGGGATAGTTTCTCCATCAAGGCTTCCTTTTCTTTTCCTTCGTATCCTTGGAGCAAGAAATCGTGGGATTGACGGTGTCCGTAATTGGGATTGATGACGGGATAGGCCAAACCGATTGCCTTGAGAATGGGGTTTCCCCGGAAACCGTGTTGGTCCATCGAATGCATTTCTTGGGCCAAATTCCCGACGAGGTGTCCTCCTGCGGAGAAGCCGACCGCGAAGATTTCATCGGGATTCACGAAATATTCTTCCGCGTGGCGTTTTACGTAGTCGACGGCGCTGGCGAGTTCTAACAGTTCTTCGGGATAGGACACGCCTTGGGAAGCGGTGAGGTAATGGAAAACGAAGGTTTGGAACCCTTCCGCGAGGAAACGCGCGGCGATGGGTTCCCCTTCCCGTTTGGAATTGGACATGTAGGCTCCTCCGGGGACGATGATCACCGCGGGGCGTTTCCAGTTCTCGGGGCCTTCTGGGAAGGCGCTGTCGAGGCATAACGGGGTGAGGGTTCCGCCTTTGAGGCTCGGATACTCTTCGGTCAAATCGATGAATCTCATAAAGACTCCTTCGTTGTGAAAAATGGGGTTGAGTAAATTCTATTCCCCTTTATCCCCTTCGTCTTGTGAAATGTTCGCTTTCGCTTGCTTTTTCTTCCTTAACCAGGCAAAAAGGGCGAACAAGAGGAAAGCGGCGCTTAAGAAAAGGGAGGAAGCGTTCATGATATCGGCGCTCCCGGCGACGTAAATGGCGCTGCCCAAAAGGGGACCGATGACATTGCCAAGGGACAAGGCGCTTTGACGAATGCCCATAATGGAACCGTGGGTGGATTCGTTGGCGAAACCGGCGAACAAATCTTGTTCTAACGGGGTAATGAACGCCCGGAACAAAATGTAAAGGAGATGGGTGGAATAGAGCATCACCATCAAATCTCCGGGAATGTTGTACGTAAGCAGCACGAACACGATGGATCCCGCGATCGAAAAGAGGAGCAACGCGGTTTTGTTGATTTTCCAATGGCGGATGAAAGGCAAGAGGAAGGCGTTGGCGATGGCCCCGATGATGCCCGTGAGGAAGACGTAATGCCCCAAAGAAGCGGTCCCATATCCCCGGTCGATGACAATGGGGTCCATGTATTTGTTGATGTTGATTTGGCCAATCGTGAGGAATAAGGTGGCGACGAGAAGCAGGGAAAGAGGAAAACTCCATCGGATCTTTTCCTCGCGTTTCTTGGAAATCGAAGGGGTGCCCTCTCTCTTTTTGTCATGGAAGAGAAAAGCGAAGAGCAGCACGAGAAGGAAACAATACGAGGCTTGAATCACAAACAAGACGGAGATGGGGACGGAAGCGTACTCGTAAAGCGTTCCGCCAATCTCGTAGCCAAACGCGGATCCTAATAGTTGAACTCCAGAAGCCAGGGACAAGCCATCGCTTCGCGAAGCGGGGTCGATTTGATCCAAACAACTGGAGATGAACAAGGTGATGGGGGCGCAGGCGAAGAACCCCGACAAGAAGCGAAATAGGACGGGAAACACGGGATGGGGATTCAAGAACCCAAACCCCAGTTGCGATAACCCATAACCGAATATCCCAAGGAGAACAAACGGCTTCCTTCCTTTCTTGTCGCTTAGGAACCCCCAAAGCAAAGCGCCGAGGACTTGCCCAAGGGCCATCGCGGAGAAGAAGATCCCAAAATAGAAGGAGTCCAAGTTCAATTCCCGAACGTAAACCGTCGTGACGGGGTGCAAAAGGTTGACCGACACGTTGAAAAGGAAGTAGAGGCCAAGGAAACCCAGAAAGGATTTGGAACGGAGGAGACTTCGATTCATGGTTGCTGTATTCTAACCCATTCCTTTTAAAAAGGAAGACTCATGCTATACTTACGCAAAACGGGAATCACTTATGGCGGCCGATGCAATGGAAACGAAACCAATCACTCGATGGAAAGAAGCTTTTCTAATGTTTTGGAAGAAACGTTGGAAATGGATTGTCTTCGCCCTCGGATGCATCGTTTTCCTCTATCTCGTCTATTTCCTTTTCGCCTTCCGTTCCGAGCCGATCTACGAAGGCGTGGACACCGCCTATTGGGACGCGAGGATGATTCTGTTTCGGGTTTTCTGCGGAGTCATCGATATCGCCGTCGTCGCTTATGGGATGTTCTTATACAGCCGCAAGAAATTGACCATTCGCTCCGCCTGCATTTTCCTTGCTTTCCTGGCGATGATCACGACGATGTGCTATTCCTTCTCCACCCCGATCGCGGATTTCAATCGCCATTTCAACCAACACGACGATTATTACGGGGACGTCCGGACCGAATTCACGCGGGAAGACGGATTGCATGATTCGGGGGCAGGCCATTTTGGGCTCATCATGACCATATTCCGAACGGGCATGATTCCCGGACTTCGTCCGTTGGGGGACGGGACTTACGATTTTTCCTTCCTCCAGCTTGGCGAGCGTTACCACCCGAAGACGTTCTACCTGTTGACCGGCTACTTCATGCGATGGAATTCCCTTTTCCTTCACGGGGCTCCGGGAGATGTTCAATTCACGTATGGGGGTTTCGCGTACTCCATGACCAATACGGAATGGGCCTTATTTGAAGCCAACCGCATTCTTTGGACCGCGACCTCTTGGCTCAGTTTTTATTACATTTACAAAGCCCTCCGGCTTCTGCGTTTCGAAGGACGTCCCCTCGTCATTGCCTTCGCGGTCGCCATTTTTTGCCCCATCTTCTGTTTCTTCGCCAACTGGGACAACAACGACGCGATGTATGCGATGTTTGGCTTCGCCGCCATGTATCGAGGGCTCCATTTCGTCCGGTTCAAAGATTGGAAGTCTTGCGCTTTGTGCGCCATGGACATCGGGCTTTCGATGTCGTGCAAACTCACCGGGGCGATCACGGGACTCGTGATGATTCCCCTTTTGCTTTACGCCTTCATTGAAAACGTCCGCGCTTCCAAAGGAATGAAGATCTCCGTCCATACCCCTTGGGTGCGAAACCTCCTTCAAGGGCTCCTGTTCGCATCCATCGTCTTCCCCATCGGGTTTTTCTGGCCGCTTTACAACAAGATTCATTTTGGGCAGGACATCTTCTATTTCTCGGACGCGAATAATCCAAACCAACTCATGAAAATGAACCTATGGGTCGCCTGTTTTGTGTGGCCTAACGCGGAAACCTTCTCCTCCATTTTCTGCAATCACTTGGTTTTCCCGGATTGGCATATGGTTCAGGATTATTCCCTTACGAGCAATTTCATGAAAAAGGCGTTGTTCAACGAATACCAGTTCGGCCATTCTTACGCTCAACTCGGTTTCCTCTACGTCGTCGGGCTTCTTTTGGGGATTTACGTTCTCGCCATGATCCTCATCCGCTTCATCCGCTTCCTCGTGGAGCGGCCAAAAGGCGTGGATTGGAGATCCGTTTTGGCCATCGCTTCCATCCTTATCATGAATTGGGGATGGGAAGTGTGGTTCATCTTCAAATCGCCTCATACCTGCAATTGCGACATCCGTTATATCCCCTGCATCTTGCTGGGATTTGGCGCGCTCGCGGGAGGGCACGCCCAAAGCAACGACTTGATTTGCAATCCTCGTCTCCGAAAAGTGGTACGATATTGCGAGACCGCCCTCGTGGGAGCTTTCGTGTTTGGAGTCGTGCTCGCCTACACCACCATCACCCCATGGTACGCCCCCGTTCGGGTCTAAGGAGGCAAAATGGATAAGATTGCCGTATTAATCCCCTGCTATAACGAAGAAATCACCATCGCCAAAGTCATTCAGGACGCGAGGCGTTATTTGCCGGAATCCACGATTTACGTCTACGACAACAACAGCACCGACGCGACCGCGAAAATCGCCGAAGAAGCGGGGGCCATTGTCCGAAAAGAGCCCCGTCAAGGCAAAGGGAACGTCATCCGCACGATGTTCCGGGACATTGACGCGGAGGTGTATTTGATGGTGGACGGCGACGACACTTATGGATTAGAAACCGCCCCCGAAATGGTTCGCCGCGTCGTAGAAGACAACGCGGACATGGTCATCGGGGATCGCCTTTCCGGAGCCTATTACCAAGAGAACAAACGCGCATTCCACAATTTCGGGAACAATCTGGTGCGCTTCCAAATCAACCGCCTGTTCCACACGAACGTCAAAGACATCATGACGGGATACCGCGCGTTTTCCTATCGGTTCGTCAAAACCTTCGCCATCCGTTCCAAAGGCTTTGAAATCGAAACGGAGATGACCGCCCACGCCGCGGACAAGAACATGCTCATGTCCACCCTTCCTATCACCTATCGCGATCGCCCGGAAGGCAGTTTCTCCAAACTCCACACCTTCCGCGATGGAATGAAAGTGCTCACCACGATCGGAGATTTGTTCCGCAAATTCCGCCCGATGGCCTTCTATGGATTCTTTTGCCTTTTATTCTCCGGTTTGGGAATCGGGTTTTTCATCCCCGTGTTCTTAGAATTCCTCCAAACCAAAGAGGTGGCGAGATTCCCCACCTTGATTGTGTGCTGCTTCTCCGTTTTGATTGGGCTACTCTGCCTCTTCATGGGGCTGCTCTTCTCCACCTTGCGCACCCAAAGCCAAGTGGAATTCGAGCATAGCCTCATCCAGGCGCAAGATGCCTATTTGATGAAGAAAAATCAAAATCAAACGAAGTGAAGGGAGCCAAAGGCTTCTCGGAAGCGAAGAAGGAGTCCTCCGCAGGACCCTTCTTTCATTCCGTCGAAACTATCAAACGACAGATTGAGGCACATGAAGGCGCTTAAAGCGAATAAACCCACTCCAACTCCGATCGCGTAAGGGGCGATTTTCGTATCGCGGGTGATCCTCTCCATTTCAAGGAAACCGAATACGCTTCCGATCGTGGCGAGGTAATAGAGTTCGCTCAAATAACGGGGGCATACCCCTGCTTTGGAATAGGTGGTGAAGGCGAAAGCGAACAAGGTCGCGGGGAAGAGATACCCCATCCATTTCATCGCATTTTCTTTCCTGCCTTGCAAAATGAAGGGCAACAGAACGGAAGTCCAGAAGAAGGGGACCGCGAGCATTCCAAAATAGGATTGGACGTAAGGGGCGAGTTCCTTGGTTTCGAAGGAATAACGGATCAAGGAACAGGATAAATAAGGGAATTGGTTGTAGAAAACTCCGCCCTGCAAGAAGAAGTGGAAGAAGGTCGGGAGGATCTTCTGCGTGCTGTAAGTCAGGTTCGTTTGATCGGCGACGGTGAATTGGTAGGACTGGCCGAACTCGAAAATCGATTGGAATCTCGCGTAATTGTAAATGCAGGCCACCGCCCCTCCGACGGCGAGAATTCCCATCATTGGGCCAAACCATATCAGCTTCTTTCGAATGGGGGTTTGTTTCTGAAAGAGCATCGAAAGGAAGAAAGGGATCGCGATGAGAAGGGCCACGAACAGATTCGGTCGAGCGAAGACGACCACGACGAAGAAGAATCCCGACAAGGCCAGTTGCAAAGAGCGGAGTTTCTCACTTCGATAAGCCCGCAAGCAAAACGCGAAGAACATGCTGAAAGCGGCGAGTCCGTAAATGTCCGGGACGTGGTAAACGGCTTCGTGATAGGCCCCATCCTTCCAGGTGAAGAGGCTGATGGTCATCGCGGTGAGCAGGCCAAAGACGGCGAATACGAGGTATTGGGCGTAAGAGAATTTCTTTTTGCCCATCCGCATGATTTCAAGTAGCAAGAACAAGAACGACCCGATGAATAGCGGCATCCCGAGCACTTCCAGCCCAAAAGCGGTTAAGACGTAACGGCAACCGCTCAAGAGGTAGAAGGGGAAGGAGACGAGTATGACCGGCGCAGGGCCATAGTAGGAATAATATTTGCCCTGGTAGAAAGCGTGGTCCCAATAATACTCCATGGAGTAACGGGCGCCGGGGATATAAGGGTTTTCTAGTTCCAAAAGGCCCGGATCCACGGGCAAATCCAGGTCGATTCTCCCTTTGGCGAACGCGTCAAAAAGGGAAACAAAGATGTCCGTCGCCCCCGTATGGGTGCTCGTCATCGCGTAGAGTTCTTCCGGGGGTATGGGGTAGGTTCTCGCCATGTCTCCCGGAGAAGCCGCGATGGAAATCCCAAGACCAACGACCGTTGCCGCGGTAAGCCCTGCAATGAGCAAATACGGCATACGTCCCGGCTCTTTTTCCGTTTTTCGCTGTCCAATCTCGCTGAGGTGGGCGAAGAAAAGAACGAAGAAAGCAAACAGGGAACTCCTTAGAATCGAGAAATGGAACTCCAAGGGAACGTTGAAGGATAACGCCTCGATGTCCGCGTATGTCGGGGAATCGTAGAAATTCGTGACGAATTGGAATTTCAGTCGATAGGACAAGGCGTCGGAAACGCTGACCGGGATGATCGAGAAATTGGTGTTTCGATCATCCATCTTGTACGACCCAAGGGGGTGGTAGTTGTTGTTTATGTCCGCGTATTCCAATGACACCGTGATGGTGGCCCCAGACCCATCCTTATAACGAATTTGGATGTTTTCGGGATGGAAGTTTTGATCGCAGGGGATTACCACGTAGGAGTCGCTTTGCACCCGAATGGTTCCGTCTTGGTTGGTTTGGTATAAGCCGCTGATGGAAGAAGAAGTCGCAAGGGAGGTGTAATCCCTCGTTGGTTCGGAAAGCGAGTAGCATCTAGAAGAGGCGAAGAAGGTTTCAAACAACAGTCCCGCAAGAAGGATGGAAGACACCACCACTTTCTTTTTGGGGAACCGGACTTCTTTCGCGGCGAAATCTAAGAAGCAGGCGGGTCGGAGGAAAGTGACGATGACATTGACGGAAAGGCCAAGCCAGATTCCGCTCCAAAAAGAAATCCGCGGGAAGCAGCAGAAGGCGATGGCCGAAAAGAGCAAAGCGGACAAAAAAGAAATCTGAAAGGAGAACAAATCCCTCCAAAGCCCATCCGTGTATTCGATGTTTTTATGTTTTTTATGGAAATACAACCATAGAAAAACCCCTCCGTGGAAGAGAATGGTTGTGAGTAAACTGAGAACAATGACCATAGTGTTGCGCTAGCGCAAGGCTATTGTTGCCCACCCTTTCCTTTTTGGCAAGTCCTTGTTCATTTCTTTTCTCCGCGTTATTTTAATTCATATGACCCGAACGAAATCTTCCAGCGAGGAAAAGAACGCTCGCCTGCTTGCTCGTTTTCAAGCACATCGGAGTAAGAAGAAACCGCGCTTTTATTTTTGGTACATGCTCCTGATTCTGGCGCTCATTTACATCGTGGATGAAGTCGCCACGAATTTGCCCAATTCTTTGGAGACGGAAATTAACGTCGCCTTGTTCGGCGTTCCTTTCATTGCCGCGAACGGTTTTTCCTTGGACCAATTGAACGCGGTCGCTTTCCAAGGGGCGCTTGCTCCCGAAGGGATTTATTCCGCCTTGTCGTTAGGTTTAAGCAAAATCGGAACGGTGAAACTCATCGCCAACGTCGTGCTAATCGCTTCGATGTTTTACCGCCCGTTAGCGGACAAATACGGGAGGCGTCTATTTCTTTTCATCAACACGATCGGCATCGCGGCCACCTTGTTTTTGCTGTTCACCGCGGACAACATTTTCTTCTACGCAATCGCCTTCTTTTTGCTTCGCTTCTTCGTGACCCCTGACCAACAAGTGGTTTACCTCGTTGAGATTTCTCCGGAGAAGCATCGCAGCACCTTGCTTGCCTTGACCAAGGGCATCGCGGAGTTCGGCCTCGTGTTCATTTGGCTCTTCCGTCGCCTCTTCTTGAACGAAGCCGCCCCTTCTTCTTATCGGCAGATATTCTTGGTCGTCGCGATATCCGCCCTCGTCGTATCCTTTTTCGCTTTGCTCTTCTCGCGGGAATCGGATGTGTTTTTGGATTACAAGATCGCCTATCTTTCCAAATCCAAGGAAGAGAGGGAAAAGGAAGTTCAGGACGTGTCAAAAGCCCAAGGCGGATTCCTCGCCGCGCTTCGTTACGCCATGAAGAACAAACAGCTTCGTTGGATCATGATTGCCACGGCGGTCATGGAAATCGCTTATTCCTGCTGCAACAACTACGCGAACGTCTTGAGCAACGGGGTGTTTGGGGTGGGCTGCTTGAATCAATCCCAAGCGACGGAAGTCGGATTCTATTTCCCCTTCACCTGCGCGGTTGTCACGATGGCCTATGGTTTCTTTGCCGATAAGTTCGGGCGGAAGAAAACCTCCATCGGTTTATTGTCCTTGGCCACCGTTGGATTCCTGCTGGAATTCGTCGCGATCTATTTTGGATGGTCCCCCGTGGCTATCGGCCTGTTCTTGGGCATCGTCCTTGGGGCGGATTGGGCGAACGGGGATCTTTACGCGACCATGGCCACCGAGTCCTGCACGACCAATCTTCGGGCATCCATTCTCTCGGTATGGAGTTTGTTCTTCGGGGTGGGAATGGTGCTTTCGATGGGAATCACCGCCGTTTTGCCCGCCTTGCTAGGCAAAGCGAATCTCTCCATCGGCTATTTCGCCGCGGCGGTCCCCGCCTGGATTATCGCGCTAATCATCCTCTTCGCCAAAGTCGCGGAAACCAAAGGGGCGGATCTTTCCACCGCGGGGCAATAACGAAGATTCCTTCCTGGGCATAAGCGCCCATTCTTTCATTTGTCGTCCTTCTAGGATAAAGTAGTGATGTGAACATCCTTTCTTATCTGCGGAAATACGGCGATCGGACCTTTGGGGAATTGCCGTTCAACGAGGTGGACGCGGGGATCCTCGCGGAACTTTCCTACGTGAATTTCGATTTGGTCGCCCCAACGCTGGACCGTCCCAAGTCCCGCATGCTGAAGCTGCATCGACTCGTCATGGAGGATTGGAAATCCATGTACCGCGGATCGGTGGATTCCGTGTCCAACGCGAGGATGGTAACCCTGATGAAGAAATCGAGGCGCTTCCGGGATTGTAAAATCGGGTTTTGTCAGAATCTGTTCGACAAAGAGCAAATCCGGCAGTTTTTCGCGATGACCATTTTCCTTCCTAACGGAGAAGCCTATGTTTCCTTCCGAGGGACCGACACTTCGTTGCTTGGTTGGCGAGAAGATTTCGAGATCACTTACAAAGACGCGATTCCTTCCCAAATCCAATCGGTGGAATACATCCGTCAGATCGCGCCGTATCTGCCCGAGCGGTTCTACCTTGGAGGGCATTCCAAAGGCGGGAACCTCGCCGCTTACGCCGCGCTCAACATGGGGGAAGAACTCGAAGGACGTGTCATCCGGGTGTATTCCTTCGACGGCCCGGGATTCCGCACCCCCGTGACGGGGATGGCCTCTTACCAACGCCTCCGCCCCAAATTAAGCAAGTTCTTGACGAAGAACGATGTCATCGGTCTTGTTTACAACGTGTCGGAAAACACCCGAATCGTGGTTTCGACCGGCTTGATGTTCGGCGGGCATGACATCTTCATGTGGAAGATCAAACGCGATGCACCCGAATTCAAAACCGTCCCCAAGGTCAATTCCACTTCGAGGCGGAACGCTTGGAAGCTGATGAAGTGGTTGAATTCGATGTCCGCGTCGGACAAAGAATTGTTGGTCAATTTCTTATTTCATGTTTTCGAACGCCGGGAAAACGTGTTCGAATTCATCGTCTTTGGTCCCCGGGATCTGATCGAAGTCCCGAAGGTGCTTCGACAGTATTCAGAGCAGGAGCGGAAACGATTGAAGAAAATGCTTTTCCTGTTGGCGGATTCTTTCCTCCGCCCGGACAAGGGGAATCAGCGGCGTCCCGAAGAACCGAACCCCCCTTCTCGGGAGGAGTTGGCTTCGTCGTCGTCCGTCACACAATAAGGCAAAAAGATTCCCTGGGCGATGCGATCGCCTTTTACGATGCGGACTTCCTCGGTTCCCTGATTGCGGATTCCGATTTTGATTTCCCCATCGTTGCTGGGGTTGCCGTAATAATCCGCGTCGATCACCCCAACCCCGTTGGCGAGGGCCAATCCTTTTTTGATGCCGAGGGAAGAACGGATGAAAACCAAAAGCACTTCGTTCTTGGGCATCTTGGCCTTCACTCCGGTGGAAATGAGGGCGGTCGCCCCGGGAAGAATCACGACGTCTTCCAAGGAACGGATATCGTATCCCGCGGAAGAGGAAGTGGCGCGTTTTGGCAGTTCCACCCCCGCGCCTTCAAAGCCTTTTGCGATCTCAAAGCAGCGTTTCATAAGGGCTATTGTATATGGAAAAGCAAAAAAATAGCAGGGGGATAACGCGTTTTGCGTTCCCAAGTGGTAAGATTCTTCCTGCTGAGGTAGCAATATGGACAACGAACAGAGAATTCCAGAAGTCATGTTAACCGGGGATCGCCCCACTGGACGCCTGCACATCGGGCATTACGTCGGTTCCTTACGGGGCCGCGTCGAACTTCAAAACGAAGGCAAATTCGACGAGATGTTCATCATGATCGCCGACACCCAAGCCCTCACCGACAACGCGGGGAACGTCCAAAAGGTCCGGGACAACGTCATTGAGGTCGCTTTGGATTATCTCGCCGCGGGCATTGACCCATCGAAAGTCCATATCTTCGTGCAATCCCGCGTTCCCGAATTGTTCGAGCTGACTTGCTATTTCTTGGATTTGGTGACCTATTCTCGGCTCGTTCGCAACCCCACCGTGAAAACCGAACTTGGAATGCGCGGGTTCGGCGAAAGCATCCCCGTGGGTTTCTTGACCTACCCGATTTCCCAAGCCGCGGACATCCTTGCCTTTGGCACGACGGTGGTCCCCGCGGGAGAAGACCAAGCCCCGATGGTCGAGCAAGCCCAGGAAATTGCCCATAAGTTCAATTCCACCTACAAAGAGGTGTTCGTTGAACCGAAGATCATGCTTCCCAAGGTGGAAGCCTGCCGTCGGTTGCCGGGAACGGATGGGAAGGCCAAGATGAGCAAATCCATCGGGAATTGCATCTACCTTTCCGACGATGCCGCCACGGTGGAAAAGAAGGTGATGTCGATGTTCACCGATCCCACCCACCTCCGTCCCGAAGACCCAGGCCACACGGAAGGGAACCCCGTATTCACGTATTTGGACGCGCTCTCCACCCCAGAGCATTTCCAAAAATTTCCCACTGGGTTCGCTTCTTTGGAGGAAATGAAGGAGAAATATCGCGCGGGAGGACTTGGGGACGTCGCCGTCAAACGCTTCCTCGTCCAAGTCATCAACGACGTGTTGGAACCCATGCGGGCGAAGCGCCGCGAACTCGAAAGCGACCTCGCATCCGTCTACGCCATTTTGGAGGAAGGGTGCAAAGCCGCCAGGGAAAAGGCGATGTACTTCACCATGAAGGCCAGACGGGCGATGGGGATCGATTATTTTGAGAACAAAAAACTCATCGAGAAGCAACAAAAAGCCTACAAGAAGGCCCACGAGCAAGCCGACGCCTACGCCGCTTATCTGGCCAGAAGCAAAAAATAACTTCTTTTCTCCTATTATTCATCCACGCCCCCGCTATTCGGGGGTTTTCTTTTGAAAATCAAAAAAAGAAACTTGAATCTTACTTTTTTCTATGAAATTTAAGGAAACGAATAGGTGTCCCCCTTCTTTTTTCTTTTCAATCGTTATGTGCGCGTGTAAGGTATAACCACATACGAAAGGGAAAACATTATGTCGAAAGGAAAAAAGACTAATCTTCACTTCATCCTCGGCGTGATTCTTGGCCTTCTTGGCATCGCCCTTGCCCTTGTGATGATCCTCGTCGGAGTCATCCCGGGACGCGGGGTTGTTGTGAACGGCCATAGTTTCGGCCTCTTTACCGGAATCGCTCACTTCTTCCGTTGCTTCGTTCCGGATCCCGGACTCCTGGGAACCGGCATGACCTTCTGGTCTCCCAACATGTCGCTTGGCGGATTCATCGGCGTCTTCGCCACCGTCGTTTCCTTCATTCTCACCGTGATCGCGGTGATCGTCCTCGCAAAGAAACACGCGAAAGTCTTGGTGGCCGAAGCGATCGTCACCTTCTTGGCTTCCCTCTGCCTCGCCGGAGTTTGGTCCGTCGTCATCAACGGATTGGTTTGGAGATCCATGTGGTATTCCGCCCAATTCTGGCTCACCATCATCTTGCTCCTTGGCACCGCGGGATATGCCTTGCTGGCCTTGGATGTCGTCGCTGGAGTCTTTAATTTGAAACTTTGCCCGTTCGCGAAAGAAGAAGAACCGGCGAAAGAAGAAACTGCCCCGGCGTTTGACGAAGAAGCTTGCCGCCGCATCGCCGACGAAGAAATCCAAAAGCACGTCGATAACTTCCCCCATGGCATCACCATCGAAAAGGCCGACGAAATCGTCGCGGCCGCGATGGAAAAACACGTCGAAGAACTTCACACCGAATACGTCGACGAAGAAACCTCCGACGAAGAAACCTCCGAAGAAGAAACCGTCGAAGAAACCCCGGCCGAAGAACCGGTCGAGGAAGAGACTTCTGAAGAAGCCGCTTCTGAAGAAGCCCCCAAAGGACGCTTCGATGGATTCGCTTCCATCAAGCGCGTGCCGTTTGAAGAACGCCTCGCTTCCGCGGATGAAGACATCCAAAAGAAATACCAAGAACTCCGTTCTTACATCCTCTCTTACGGCGTCCGCGGCCGCATCTCGATCCCGGGCGACACCTATTCCGCCCACCGCGAACGCTTGGTGTTCCTCACCATCGCCGGCAAACACATCAAGGCCTACTTCGCCCTCAATCCGGCTGACTACGAGAACTCCAAGACCCCGCTCATCAGCGTCGAGAGCAAGAAATTCGAAGACTTGCCCGCTTGCCTCAAGGTCAAATCCGATTTGTCCTTCCGCCGCGCCCTCAAGCTCATCGATGACGTGATGGCCGCAAAACAAATCACCAAACCAGAAGATCAATAAATTAATAAATCCTTACTTGCAAAAACCCGCTCAATTGGGAGTGAGACCCTCTGTTGGAAACCCAACATCGGATCCCATGTCCTTCTGGGCGGGTTTTTGCATGTGTGCATTCCGGTTGCAGTGCGAATTCTAGTAAACTAGAATACCCCTGTTGGAAAGGATGAAACCATGCACAACGAAATACAATTAGCACCCGATTTCTATTATGTCGGCGGCTCTTCCCGCCGGCTGAACTTGTTCGAAAACATTTATCCGATTCCAAAAGGAGCCTCCTTCAACTCCTATCTCTACCTCGATGAGAAAACCATCCTCCTCGATACGGTGGATTCCAGACTTCAAGACATCTTCTTCGAGACCGTCGATCACCTCTTGAATGGGCGTCCTTTGGATTACGTGGTCATCAACCACATGGAGCCCGACCATGCCTCCTCCCTTGGGGAATTGCTCGCCCGCCATCCCGAAACCACGCTCGTCGTGAACGCGATTTCCCTTCGTTTTTTCAAAAACTATTTCCCCAAAGCCAATCCGAAAACCTTGATTGTGAAGGAAGGGGATAAGCTTTCCACCGGGAAACACGAATTCACCTTCCTCACCGCCCAGATGGTTCACTGGCCGGAAGTCATGTTCACCTACGAAACCAAGGACAAGGTGCTCTTCTCCGCGGACGCGTTCGGCTCGTTCGGCGCATTGAGCGGGGACGTGTATGCTTCTCCCCTCAATTTCGACCTCGCGGAAACCAGACGGTACTACGCGAACATCGTTGGAAAATACGGGGTGCAAGTCTTGAACGTCCTCAAGAAAGTGGCCAACCTCGACATCCGAATGATCTGCTCCCTCCATGGCCCGATCCATAAAGGGAATTTGAAGCCCCTCCTCTCCGCGTATGGGAAATGGGCCAGTTACACCCCCGAAGACAAAGACGGCGTCATGGTCGCCTATAGCTCCGTTTACGGGGGAACCGAAAACGTGGCGAACATCATCGCAAGCAAACTGGCCGCGAAAGGAATCCGCAACATCGTCGTCTACGATGTTTCGACCACCGATTCCAGCTACCTCATCGCGGAAGCTTGGCGCGTTGGCACCATCGTTTTGTGCGCAACCACTTATAACGCCGGGGTCTTCATCAAGATGGAAGAATTCTTGATGGACCTCGCCCATCACCAAATCCGCAACCGCAACATCGCCTTCGTGGAGAACGGCTCTTGGGCCCCCGCCGCCAAATCCAACATGAAGAAGATTTTGGAGAAACTCGAAGGCATCAACGCCATCGAAAAGGAAATCACCATCGCAAGCCGTATCAAGGATTCCCAAGAAGGTGATATCGACGAACTCGTTTCCCAAATCGCCGAAGTGGTTCTGCCCAAAAAGAAAGAAGCCCCGACCCCCATCGATCCGGTCGCGGGATTCAAACTCTCCTATGGCTTGTTCGCTTTGTTCACCCAAGACGAAAACGGCAAAGGCAACGCTTCGATCAACAATTCCTTCATCCAAATCTCGGACAACCCCAATATCTACATCCTCTCGGTGAACGTCGCCAATTACAGCGCCGAAACCATCCACGCGACGGGCAAATTCAACCTGTCCATCTTGGACAACACGGTGGATTTCTCCCTCATCAAGCGGTTTGGCTTCCAAAGCGGACGCACCGTGGATAAGTTGTCGGGCATCGAAGGGGATTTGGCCACCGCGGAAAACGGAATCGCCTATTTGAAGACTAATTCCAACGCGATGCTTTCCTGCCGCGTGATCCAGGAAGAAACGATTGGTAACCACGTCGTATTCCACGTGGAAGTCACCGAATCGAAGGTTCTTTCGGGCAACCCCTCGTTAACTTACGCGGATTATTTTGCTTCGGTCAAACCCGAACCGATCCCCGAAATCGCCAAACCCCAAGCGAAGAAAGAAAAGCGCGTGGGATGGCGGTGCAAGATCTGTGGGTACACCTATTGGGGCGAAACCCTTCCCGCGGATTTCGTTTGCCCCCTTTGCAAACACCCGGCCTCCGATTTCGAACGAATCGAAGAATAAACTTCCGAATCTTCTAAGCGCCCTTCGGGGCGCTTTTCGCATCAAAGAAAGACAAACGAACAAAAGAAGAGTAAAGTTATTCCATGGCGGATTCCTCTTCTTCCAAAACAACAAGATTCTTTGGAATCTTCGTTCCCCTCGCGAAGCAATTTGCTTTGCCGGGGCTCGTCCTTTCCCTCGTCGCCTTTTTAGCGTTCCTCATTCTCTTTTTCCAAGGGCTTTTGCAGAATGTGTTTCTCATCGCGATGGTGCTGGCGGGAGTGCTCGCAGGAATCTTCCTCGCCGCTTTGGTGTTAGGAATGATTGGAAGCCGTTATTTATCCCGGAACGAATGATTGTTTATGAGCGATACCCATCAAACGAACGAACGCTTTTTGAACCGTTATGACACGGTCTTTGCCTTCTTGGGCTTAGAAACTATTGCTTTATTGCTGTTCGGATTCGGGGGAAGCCTCGGATCGATGATATTGAAATTCATCGGTTTATTCCTTTCTTTCGCCGCGTTTCCTTTCGTTAAGAAATCCTACGATTCTTCCACGATTAAAAAGAACGCGCTTGCCCTGATTCCCTTGTTTGTTTTCTTCTTGCTTCTTGGCTTGTCTGCCTTTTGGAAATCATATTATGGAAACGGGCTCGTTTTCTTCTTGATGGGCTTGTTCCAGGGCCTTGGGTTCCTGGGGGCGTTTGGCCTTGCGTTTGTCTTGCGGCACATTGGGGCGGTGAAGATTCAATACCTCTTGTACGCCTTCTTGGGCGGAGCCTTGATTTACGTCTTGATTTCTTCCTTGTACAGCTTTGGCCGTTATGGGCTTCTTTACGCGGCGAGGTACGCGGGAAAACATTATTACTTTGAAGGGGTGCTCTTCCCGGTTTATTCCGAAACCAAGGCGTTGATCGGCTTTGAGTTCCAAGAGACGAGTTTGCGTTATGGGGCATCTCTTGCCTTCTTGCTTGCTTCTTCGGGAGCGGGCTTGTTCTTCGCCGATTTCAAAAAGAGCCCGAAACGGTATGCGATTTTGGGGGCGATGTCCCTGGTTGGAATCTTGGCGTTGGCCCTGGTTCCGTTTCTGACCGGCCTTGTGTTGCTTGCGGGAGTTTACCTTGTCGCAGGGGGGATTCGCCTCGGAGTTCTCCTTCGAAAGAAGAACCCCAAAGCGGAACGGATCCTCTCAATTGGGGTATTCTCCTTCTTGGCTTTGACGGCCTTCTTGGGGGTGCTGCTTTTCTTCATCGACGCGAAGACCGACTTGCTCGTGAACGCGAATATTCCGAAACTCTCCTCTGCGTTGCAGGGAAACAATTTCGTGGGGCGTATCCGTCAAACCATCATGAGCCTTTTCTATCCCACCGCAAGCGACGCGGGATTCCGAAACGTCGATTTCCTTTCGGTCTTATTTGGCCGGGGCAATTTGAGTTCGGTGGCTTTCTGCAACACCTTTGAATTCAATATCCTCTACGAGAACGGCCTCATTGCCTTCTTGTTGCTTTTGCTCGTGATTTTCGGTGCGATGATCCATGGAAGGAAGTTCTTGTTTCGTGACGGAATCAATGGGGAAAAGGGAATGATCCTTGCTTCGCTAATTGGCATCTTCGTCTACCTTTCGTTCTGCAGCGACGAGATGCCCCTCGTCCATGGCAGCGGATTCTTCCCCGGGACTTCCCATCCCTTGTTTATCGGGGGAATCGCATTGTTAGGATGGATTTATCAACCAAAAGAACGGAAAGAGAAGAAGGAGGACGAATCCCATGAATAAGAAACGATCCCTTTTGCTGCTTCCGTTCCTCGCGGTCAGCCTCGTCTCCTGCGTCGACACTTCCGAGCTTTACGACGGGGACGCCTACGCGGGGAAAACCATGACGGATAACCGTTATTCGGTTTGGGACGAAGGCCTTGTCGAACCCACGGATTTCGTCACGGTTCCCCATGGCCCCAATGGGTATTTCAACGGATCGGGGAATTACGACAGCCCGGATCAATGTTTCGGGCTCGCGGAAGCCAAATCCTTCCATCCGGAATATTTCAAAAACGGGAACGCCTCCTTGATGTGGACCAAAGAAGGAGACACCCCATGGGGCAATGACATTGCCGGGGGATTCATCAACCAATGGACCGACAATTCCGCCTTGGTGGGCACAGTGTACAGCCAAACTAAAAAACTCGTGAACTACCAATCGAAATTCGCGAAAGGCTATTTATCCAAACTCTATAACGGCCAGATCAAATGCAACGCATGGAGTTATTATTCCATGGTGCTACTCGATTCCAAGGGATATGGCACGGTCTTCCCGAGCGAACTCCAAACCGGACCCTATTTTGCCTTTGTCGCCCGCGGAGCCTCGGATACCGTTTCCGATTGGGGCAAGGGGCGCGTGATGAGTTTTGACATCCGCGTCACCTTCTACAAATTGGGAATGGACGCGAAAACCATGATCCCCAAGGGATTCTTGCTCCCTGGGGTCCGTTTGCAGGCGGACCGTTCCTCGGAATTGACTTCCTTGGTCGGTTTCTCGTTTGAAGACGTCGGATACGATCCCGCGGGAATCGTCGGGATGTCGATTTCTTATGATTTGGTGGAGGATCCGTTGCATGCGAGCGACGACTTCACCGATGGAAGCGAGTTCCATACGGGGCTTGCCTTGCTCGAAGTCCTCTTCCCGGATTCTACTTGGAACTAAGATATCGGGAGATGTCGAGCCATTCTCCCATTTCGAAGTCGACTCGGTCATCGTCGAGAATCAAGGTCCCTTTCGCGGGGGTGAAGGTCATTTCCGAGAAATAGATTTTCTCATGGATGCAATAGAGGTCGACGCGGACAAAAGGGAAAGGCGCGGCGAGAGATTCCGCCATCGCGACCATTTGGGAGAAACAGTCCGGTTTTTTGGGGCATACGTCCGCCTTTTTCCATCCGTTGAACTGGCTTCCGTCAAAAGGAGACCAATCGATTTTGAGTTCGGTGTAACGGATGTCTTTCCCTCTCCCCGTGACGACATAGAGGTTTTTGGCCTTCCCGTTGAACACGTGGATTTTGTATTCGATGGGGAATTCCCCATCTTCCAAGAGGAGTTGTTCGATGAGGATTTGAGGGGGGATTTTGGAGTAATGCGGTTCCACCGTTTTCTTGCCGTAATCCGACTTCAAGTAACGATGGAATTTCTTCTTTAACGAGGGGATGTCTAGGCTATTTTTGTCGAGAACGATCGCGTTATACCCGGAAGCGTGGGAGCATTTCATGGCAAACGAAGAAGGCAATTTATCGAACGGAATCTCTTCGAAGGAATCGTAAACTCCATGGATGGGAATCAAGGCATCTTCGTATCCGCGTTCTTTTACGTAATCGCGAACGCTGACGCGCCCCGCGCAACGGGACACTTCCTCGTCTTTGGGATAGACGAACAAACGGAGGTATTGCAGTTTCTCGGTGTAACGGACCGGCGGATTCAAATGGAGTTTGTGGTGGGTGATGTAGCGATATTGGAGGCGGACATACCAAATGGGGTTGATCGCCTTGATGAGGCCGCGAAGCGAAACGGCGAAAAACCGTTTGATTTTATTTTCCTTCAGGTTCGGGTTCCCCATGTTCCCCTCCTTTCTTTCGCAAAAAGCTGGAGACGATTTTTTCTTTGGTGAGGGCCAAGAAGCCAAGGTAGATGACCGCATCCAAAACCAAGAGGATGAGGCTCGATAGCAGATAATTCACCCAAAGCTCGCTTCCGGAATACGGGAGAAGGGATTCGATGAATGGCAACAAGAAGAAGGTCAATCCCCCAATCAAGATCCCCGCGAGGCAAATCTTCAGGTTGTTTCGATTGAAGATCGCCTTTCTCGAATACTTCCAGGAAACGGCGATGAAGTAGGAAACGAGCATCACGTCCGTAATGGTAGTCGCTATGGCAACCCCTAACCCCGGGCGAAGGGGGAAGAGGACGAGGGCGAACAAGAAAGACAAACCGACGTTGAAGAGGATTCCCCCGAGCATCCCAAACAAATAATATTTCTCCCGTTTCGACGGAATCAGGATTTCGGTGTAGATGTTATCCCCGATCGAATAGGTGAGCATCATGAGGGAGAGGGATGCGAGGATGGCGGAGCTGTCCTGGTATTGGGCGCTGACTTCGGAACCGGAGAACAGGGCGGTGATGGGGGTGCTGAGGCTAGCCATCGTCGCGATCGCGGGAACAGCGATGAAAAAGGTGATGTTCAAGGAATAGGAAACGAGGTTTTGGAAGAAACGTTTGTCTTCCTTCCCGTAATAATAGGAAGCCCGCGGCATGAACACCGCGTAGAGGGAGGTAATGAGGGTGATGATGATGTCGATGCCCTTCACCCCAACCGAGTACGCCCCGACCGCGGCTTTGCTGGAATCGATGAACCCCAAGAGGAATTCGTCGGTTTGGTTATAAACCGTAAGGGCGATGGAAGCCAGGAATAGCACCAAAATAGTGGGGGCGTGTGCTCGAAAATGATATGGCGCGGTCTTTTTCAAGGAGATGTATCGAGGCAAGAAGATGAGGTTGGAAACCACGGTTAATATGGTCGTGGAAATCGTGATCAAGCCATAGATGTGGATCTCATTTAGCGCAGGGTTAACGTATGTCCCGTTATCGTCCACATAACCCGTTTTGACCTTGATGAACAAGAAGGTCAAAGCCGCCCCGACGGCGATGAAAAAGATGGAACGCGCGGTGATGTAGAAGTGCTTCTCCAGCACGATGTAGATCCATTCAAAGGAGAAGAGACCCATCAAGAAGTTGATGGACAAGAGGAAGATCAACCCGGAATTTTCTAATAGGGAAGGGACGGTGCATACCAGAAGTGCCATGAAGGCGAAGCTGAACAAGGTGAAAATGCCTTGGATTAAGAAAAACTCTTGGGCCAAATGGGACAATTTTTCTTTGTCGTTTTTGACTTTGGAGCATTCCCGAATGGCGATGTTGGGAATGGAGATTTTGGCGAGGACCAAGAAGTAATAGACGAAGGTGTTCGCCCAAGTGTATAAGCCAAACGCCTGATCCCCGAGGGCGCGAGTGACGTAGGGGAACGTCAAAAAGGAGAGCAACGTCATCGTCAAGGTTCTCACCAAGCTGATGACGACGCTGGAACGGATGTTGGAGTGAACGGGACTCGCGCTGGCCATGGGGGAATTATCGCACCTTTGGAGGCGTCAGAACAGGCGCGAAATCAACGGAGGGATTCTAAAAATGCCAGGATGCCTTTTCCGATGCTCTCGTAACCGATTTCTTTTTGGATTTTGGTTTGGGAATGGTTTTCTGGGACGAAAGAGGCTTTGGTTTGGAATATTTCCGTTAAGGCCTTTTCGATCTCCTCCCCCGTTTTGGGCAACCAATAAATGGAGTTGCGGTAGACGCGCTCCAAGATGTCGCATGGGGTGGCCGCGATTTTGGTGGCGTTGGCCAAATATTCGAGGTCCTTGGAAGGGACCGATACTTGTCCGAGCTCTTCGTTGTACCATCGAGGATTGATGACCAAAGTCGCGTGTTGCTGGTAGGCCGCGTTTTCGTCTTTGGAGATTTGGCCAAGGAAACGAAGGCCCGGGACGGTTTTTGAGAGTTCCTTCAATTCCGCTTCCATCGCCCCATGCCCGGACAAGAGGAGAGGAACGGGGCTTTTCGAGGCGATGTAGGCGCGAACGAGGGACCCCACCCCATCCTTTTCGAATAACGCCCCGCCGTAATAGAAGAAATCCCCTTCTACCGGAGCAGGCAATTTTTTCTTTTCTTCCACGATTCCCGGGAAGAGCAATACGCGGGCCTGATAGGCGTTGAACCGTTCCCCGAGTTTGGGAGTCAAGGCGAAATAACCATCCCCGTTTTTGGAGAAGGCCAGGCAAAGGCGGATGTAGGTTTTTGAAACCCCCGTGATGTTTTGGGGATCGTCGGTGAGGACGGGGATGATCTTCGCCCCAAAACGACGGGCCAACGCTTTCGCGGCCTTTGCCCCTTGCAGGTTCAAGGAATCGTAGACGACGAAATCCACCTCTTCGTTTTTATGGCTTCTCAGATAAGCTTTTTTCATCGCGGAAGCGGATGCGAAGGGATTGATTTTGGAAGAAACCCGTTCCACGAGGGTGAAATGGGGAACTTCGGGTTTTTCAGGAAGGGAAGGGATGAGGGAAACCACGTCGACGTCGGCGATGTTTTTCAAAGCCCGGTGAAGGCGAAAATAGAAATTTTGTCCCGCGGGATTGAGGCGGATTCCCCGTTTCAAGCAATCGTCGAACAGGGATTCGGGCATGTAGGTGCCGACCAAAAGGATTTTCATTTCGTTTTGCTCCGGAGGTATTCTTCAAAGAAGGCGAGGTGGAATTTGGCGCTGGCCTCAATCGTGTTTTGCCTCGCGACGGCTAGCGCGGCCTCTTGATAGGCGGGGTCGAGGACCTTGGTTAAGGCTTCCAAAATGGAAGAGGGGTTTCCGAGTTCCACGACGAAACCGTTGATTCCATCGTGGATGAGGTGCTTACCCGCGTTGATGTTGTTTCCCGCGATGACGGGGATGCCTTGGCTCAAGGCTTCGTTCACGACGTGGCCGTAAATGTCTTCTTTGGAGAGCAACACGAAGGCGTCCGCCCCTTGGAACAAATGGAGGAGTTTGTCATGGGGGATATAGTCCCAAAGGAGGACGTTGTCTAACCCAAGGCGTTCTTTTTGTTCGAGCAACGCCTCTTTGAGAGGACCTTCCCCGGTGATCACGAGGAGGGAATCTTTCGGCATGGAGGGCCATAAGGCAATCAGTTCTTCGAAGTTCTTTCTTGGGATGTATTGGCCGGAAGAAACGTACAGGTGTCGCGCGTTTAGGCCAAATTCCTTCCGAATGGCTCGCTTCTCTTCTTCGCTTCTAGGCCGGTCGGAGAGTTCCCGTTCGAAGATGGAGGAATAGGGGTACAAGGTTATCTTGTCGGGATCCGCCCCATAATAGGTCAGGTATTGGGCGCTGCAAGGGTCGGGCGAAAAATAAGCGGATGCCCCTTCGATGCAAGCCCGTTTCCGTTTGGCGATCCAGGCTTTTTCCTTGGGGTTGGGAATGCCTCCATTGATATAGAAGACATAAGGGATATGGTGTTTCTTGCAATAATGGATGGCGATTTGCTCCGACAGGGTCCTCCATCCGTTGAGGACGATGATGTCGTAATCCTTTTTCTTCAGGTAATGGAGGGGCCGGAAGGTCAAGTTGTCTACGGGGCCAAACCATAACGAATGGGCGACTTCGGAATGGAAGGTGTTGGGCTTTTCCCCATAGAAGAGGTCGTTTCGTCCCCCTTCGGAGGAACGCTCGAAAAGCACATCGAGCTCGATGGATTCCCCCAGGACGTTGAAAAAGTCGACTTTGTATGGGGCGGGATGGTTAAAAAGCCAAAAAACTTTCACAGGGGAATTATGCCACAACGGAGGCGAAGTTGTTATACTTTCCCCGAGGGTAAGGATACATTCATGAAACGCAGCTGGGAGGAATTCTTCGGGGAAGAGGGGCGAAGGCGTCAGTGGAAGGCGCTGCTCCTTTCTTTGGAGGAAATGCGGCAAAGCAAGACGATCTATCCCCCAAAAGGAGAAGAACTCCGCGCCTTTGAGCTTTGCAAAGCCGAAGACGTCAAAGTGGTGATCCTTGGCCAAGATCCTTATCACGAAAAAGGGCAAGCCATGGGGCTATCCTTCTCCGTCCCTAAAGGAGTTAAGTTGCCTCCCTCCCTTCGAAATATCTACAAAGAACTCGAAAGCGATTTGGGAATTCGTCGCGACCCCCAAAACGGAGACCTCACGGGTTTGGCCGTTCAAGGGGTGCTGTTTCTTAACGTGAATTTGACCGTGGAAGAAGGGAAGCCCTTGTCCCATTCTTTTCCGTTTTACGCTCAATTTACGAGGGACGTCCTATCGTATTTGGACCAATCCGAGGAACCGATCGCCTTTGTTTTTTGGGGCGGTTTCGCCCAAAAATTTGCTTCCTGCATCCACAACAAGAAGCACCGGATCATCGCTTCCGCTCACCCGTCCCCGCTATCCGCCAATCGGGGAGGGTTCTTCGGAACCAAACCCTTTTCCGAGGTAAACCGCTTTCTGCTCGAATCCGGGCGGACTCCTATTGACTGGAGCCGTTAACGAGAGTACCTTTACCCTCGACCGGAGCTGACCAATAGTTAGCTGAGAGGAGTCGTGTTCCGACTCGACGGATAACCTGATCCAGATAATGCTGGCGTAGGAAAATCTTCCAACGTTTCGTCTTCTTTTTGGGTCAGAATGCACTCGGAAAGGAGAATTTTTTATGAGTGAATTCGACAATCCCGAAGTTGGCCAAAAGAAAGCCCATTTCCTTGGTCGCTTCTTAGGAATCTTGGCGAGTCTATGCGGAACCATCGCCATTGTGATTCTGTTCGTTCTTCCCGTTTTGGTCGTGAAGACGAAGATTGATGGCGTCAAAGCGGAAAATGCGATGACCCTCGCCCAAGTGTTCCAAGGCAATTACCCGATGAACGTCACCTGGGTGATCTTGTTGGTGCTGCTTGGAACCGGCATTCTCGCCGGGCTTGTTTCGACGGTGTTCTCTTCCACCCCCAAAGTCAGCGAAGCCATCAGCGCCGTCGGCGCTTTGGCGTTCTTGCTTGGAGTTTGCTTCCTCGCGGTGGGTTCCCCTCTTTTCAACAACAACGTGGAGATGGGCTGGACGGAAATTGAAGGGTACCGTTCGACCGAAATCGGGGTCGGATCGATCGTCGGTTTGGTTTTCGGCCTCTTCGCCTCGATGCTTTGCTTGGTCACCCCATTCCAAAAGAAAACCTTCTCGGCCAAAGAAATCGCGGAAGATGGCATGCTCATCGCGATGGCCTTTATCTTGAACCTCGTGAAAATCCCCGTCGCCGGGGTGGATCAAGGGGGTTCGATCAATTTCCAAATGCTGCCCCTTCTCATCATCGCCCTCCGTCATGGCCCGGCGTCTGGATTTGTCTGCGGCGGTTTGGTCTATGGCGTCCTCACCTGCTTGACCGACGGATACGGCTTTGCCTGCTTCCCCTTTGATTACCTCGTTGGGTTTGGCTCGGTCGCCGTCATGGGAATCTTCCGTCACTTCATCCTTGGGAAAAACGTCAAAGGATACGACTGGAAGGCTATCCTCTTCATTATCTGCGGAGGCATCCTCTCCACCTTTGTCCGTTTCGTCGGAAGCTCGGTTTCTTCGATGATTCTTTACGGGGTCGATTTCTCTTACGCCGTAACGTACAACGGAATCTATATCCCGGTTTCCGGAGCCATCGCCTTCGCGGCTTTGGTCGCCCTCCATGGACCGCTTGTGAAGATCAACAAGCTCTTCCCCGTCGTCGAATAAATCATCTTGTTCTAGCAATGGGCTGTTGAAAAACTCCCCAAAACAAATGCGCCATGCTTACAGCAAACTGGCGCTTTTGTTTTGCTTTGGATGATCATTGTGCCACCCGATGGCATTTCCTCCAACGGATTCCCAAAGAAACATGCAAAGCATGTTGCGAAACCTCGTAATTCCAGAGCCTTGGTGCGGATGCCTCCGAGTTTTTTCGGCCCGCGAACAATCAAAACACCCCATAACATGCGAAGCATGTTGCGAAACCTCCGTAAGCATAGGAAAAGGGACTATCGATAACCCATAGGTTTTTTAATACTCTCTTTTTCATCAATCAATCGGCCAACAAATATGCTTGTTCAAGTATCAGCCTCTTTTCGTGATCCCATCGAATATCTAGCGAATCCCTTTCGGTTTCGCCTTCGTCCCCTAGAAAAATGGGTTTTTCTTGCTTTTGGTTGCTAAGTCCCTAATATTAGGCCTAGACATCGTTTCGAGGAGGACCGACATGGAAGAAGAAAAGAAAAACCCCGAAGTTGCGGAAGCAACGGAAGAAGACGAATTTTTGGATACCCGTCCCGTGCCCGTGGAACCGGTGAAAGAAGAAGAGCCCGCCCCCGAACCCGAACCGGCGCCGGCCCCAGAACCTGAACCCGAACCGGAACCCGAGCCCGAAGACATCGTCTATGACGATCCCCGTTTGAAGGCGATCGAAGACGCCCGAATCCATTGGAACCAATCGTATCGGAAAACCAATTCGGTGAAGATGATTCTCTCCTTCGCCGCGCTTGCCCTCATCATCGCGGGCTATGCCTTGCCCTATTTTTTGATCAAAGACGAAACCGCGCGCAGCACCTGGACCCTGGTGGTTTGCGCCATCTGCGCCGTCATCGGTTTAGGGGGAGTCGCCGTTTACGGGCTCCTTTCCCGCAAGAAGAACCGACAAGAAATCATCGCTTATTTCAACGCGTATTACGGCAACATCAACGCCTACGCCTTCGATGGCCTCCCCATTGAGGCGATGCAAGGCGACGCGGATTGCAAGATCGAAAAATCCGAAGTGGAAGCGTGCGGAATGTACCCCTTCACCCAGATCGGCAGCCGCGACAATCTGACCTTCTCTTACGACGGATTGGACTGCGCGTTGTGCGATATGGCGGCCCAAAAGGACAATGGCAAGGCTTTGGCCACCGTATTCGTCGGCAAATACCTCCGCGCCCACAACAACCTCAAAGTCTCTCCCGATGGAATCGTCATCTATTTCAAAGGAAATGAGCGAGCCCTTCCCCCGACGGTCACCCTCCCGGTTCGCGAAGACACCAAGAACGTCGTGATCTACGGAAGCAAAGAAGACACCCGCGTCTTGAACCACGAGGTGAAAACCCTCCTCAAGGAAGTCAAAACGGACAAATTGCTCGTGGACGTGGCCATCGCCATCAAGCCGGGGCGCACCTTCATCGCCCTCGGATACGAAGACGATTTGATGGTTCTTCCCAACGACAAACCGTTCAACCCCAAACACGTGAAAGCCTACAAAGAGCACATCTCCCTCTTCCTCCGCATCGCCAAAGCGCTCGAAGGGACGAACTCGGATTCCGAAGAAACCTCCGCCTCCTAAATGGAGGCTTTTTCGTAAATCCCTAACAGGCGCGTGCGGTTGCGTGTATAATTCCCGTTGAGAGGGGAGAATTCCCCTGCCAGTCTTATGAAATATTGGAACAAACGTTACGGCCGCTGGATTCGCGTCCAAGCTTACAAACATGACGGATCATTGCATCGGCAATGGTCTCCCGCTTACCTCGTGGAAGAAAACGACGACTTTTGGGTGGTCGTTTCCCGCGCATCGCTCGTCACCGAAGCGGAAGGCAGGCGATGGATCACCCGCGAAAAAGCCGTGTTTTTTCTCTTCAAAAAGCGTTGGATGAACGTCATCGCGATGTTCAAGGAAAAGAGAGGGATCTGCTATTACGTCAATATCGCTTCCCCGACCATTTACGACGACGGATTCTTGAAATACATCGATTACGATCTGGACGTGAAGCTCTATCCCGACGGGGTGGAACGAACCCTCGACGAGAAGGAATTCATCCGTCATAGTTTGGAGTATGGCTACTCTCCGGAGTTGATCCAAATCATCCGGAATGAGGCGACGAAGGTCCGAGCGATGATGGAAAACCGGGAATTCCCGTTCCAAGACGAAACCGTCATCGGGTATTACGATTCCTTCGTCGAACAAAACGCCCCGAAGCAAAGAACTCCGCGAAGGGAGGGCGATTCATGAAAAAGATTTTCTTCACCGCGAGCAAAGCGGAAACGCAATCCCTGGGGATGAAGCTCGCCAGTTTATTGCAAAGAGAAGACGTCATTCTCCTGCAAGGGGATCTCGGCGCGGGCAAAACCACCTTTGCTTCTGGGGTTGCCAAAGGGCTTGGGATCCAAGAAGACGTGATATCCCCCACCTTCAATATCATGAAGTGCTATTTCCATGGCCGGATTCCCTTCTATCACATCGACGCCTATCGCTTAGAAGGCCAAAACATCGAAATTGGCCTCGACGAATACATCGAAGGGGATGGGGCGTGTTTCATCGAATGGCCCCAGTTCATCGAACCGCTCATCCCGGAAGAGCATCTTTCGATTTCCATCTTTAACCGGGGAGGAGATTCCCGCGAGATCGTGGCGGAAGGAGAGGGCCCCCGTTACGAGAGCCTCCTTTCCTCTTGGGAGGAAGAATGATGATCGCCTTATTCCTTGATAGCAGTGAAAAGAACCTCACGGTCGGATTATCCGTGAATGGCGTTTTGACTTCGGTCACCAAAGAAGCTTGGCAACAGCAAAGCGAGTTCATGGTGGACGAAATCGATCGTTTGCTCCGATCCTCTAAAGTCAGCCCCAAGTCCGTGGAAGCGATCGCGGTCACCAAGGGGCCGGGATCTTACACGGGGGTTCGCATCGCCCTTTCTATCGCCAAAACCATGTCCTTTGCTCTCAACGTTCCTCTGTACTTGGTCAGTTCCTTGCAGGCTAGAAAGCAAGGGGACGTCCCTTCTATTTGCCTCATGAACGCCCGGGGAAAACGTTCTTATTTCGGCGTTTACCAAGGCAAACAAACCCTGATAGAGGACTGCATCAAAACCAACGAAGAAGTCAAAGCCTACATCGCTTCCCATCTGGATTACGCGGTCTGCGGAGACCTCTCCTATTTGGGATTAGAATCCCCGGAGCCCGACATTCCCGCGAACCTCTTGGATTTGCTCGACGAAGAGCATCGATGCCTCGAACCCCTCGGGGCTCGGCCCATCTACCTCAAGGACGATTACGAGAATGGACGGATGAAAGCCATTGTCCGAAAGATGATGCCCGCGGATTTCGACGCGGTGCTGGAAATCGAACAAGAGGCCTTCTCCCATCCTTTTACGCGGGAAGATTTGCTCCGCGAAATGAACGAAAACCCCTTCGCCTACCAATATTGCGCGGTCGTGGACCACGAGGTGGTCGGCATGATCGACTTTTACGTCACCTTCAATTCCGCGACCATCGCCCAGATCGCCGTGAAGAAATCCTTCCGGAGAAAAGGGATCGGGAATTTGCTGCTGGGCCAGCTTCTCAAGGATTGCGAATCCAAAGCCGAACCGGTGGAGTTTTTAACCTTGGAGGTTCGGGCCTCCAATTTGCCTGCCCAAGCGTTCTACAAGAAGCACAAATTCGAGAAAGTCACCGTCAAAAAGGCCTATTACGCGGATGGGGAAGACGCCATATACATGATGAGGTCATTGATCCATGCCTAAGATTTTAGCGATTGAATCGAGCTGCGACGAAACCGCGGTCGCGATTACCGACGACGGGAAATTGCTCGCCAACGTGGTGGCGACCCAGATCGCCGTCCACGAAAAATTCGGAGGGGTCATGCCGGAAATTGCTTCCCGCCTCCATTGCGAGAACATCACGGTTTGCTTGACCCAGGCTTTGGAAGAAGCCCATTTGAAATTAGAAGACATCGACGCGTTCGCAGTCACCCGGGGCCCCGGCCTCATCGGATGCCTGCACGTTGGGCTGCAAGCCGCCAAAACGTTGGCGATGATTTATTCTAAGCCTTTGATCCCGGTCCACCATTTGGCTGGCCACATTTACGCGAACCAGTACGTCGGGGATTTCCGTTTCCCTTTGCTTTGCGTCGTGGTTTCCGGAGGCAATACCGAGCTCGTCATCATGAGGGATCACCTCGATTTTGAAATCATCGGGGAAACCAAAGACGACGCGGTTGGGGAATGCTATGACAAGGTCGCCCGCGTTTTGGGACTTCCTTATCCTGGGGGCCTTCCCATCGATCAACACGCCAAAAACGGGCAACACACCTACGATTTGCCCGTTCCCTCCTCCCCAGGAGGAAAATACGATTTCTCGTATTCGGGCCTCAAAACCAGCGTCATCAATCTCGCCAATTCCCTGAAAATGAAGGGAACGCCGATTCGAATCGACGACATGGCGCGTTCCTTCCAAGACGTCGCGATTTCGATGATTGTGGACCGCGCTTTGCTCGCCGCGAAAGATTATTCCGTGAAGCAAATCATTTTGGCGGGCGGGGTCAGCGCCAATTCCTATCTCCGCGCCCAAATGAAGGAAAAATTGGAAGGGACCGGCATCGATCTCATCATCCCGCCCCTTTGGTGCACGACCGATAACGCGGCCATGATTGCCAAAGTCGCCGAACTCCTGTACGAACGCAAAATATTCGCTCCGTTGACCTTGGGGGTGGACCCCAACTGGAAAATCGATCATTGGAACGATTTCTCTAACTAACGAAATTGGTTTTCCTCGCCCTTTTTTCGCGCGCGCATTCTTCCCAAAAACTTTCTTCGCGTTATACTTATGGGCATGCAAAAGAAATCGATTTTGGTTAGCGACCTCTACGCTCGCTTCGCCGCCAAAGAAGACCTCACCCAAATTGGCGACGTGTATTTATCCGGGTGGGTCCGCACGAATCGGGATTCCGGTTCGATCGGTTTTATCGCCCTCAACGATGGCACCTGCTTCAAGAACATTCAAATCGTTTATAATGGGGATTTGCCGAACCACGATGTCGTTTCCCACCTTTTGACGGGCGCCGCCATCGGGGTCAAAGGCGCTTTGGTGTTCACTCCCGAAATGAAACAACCATTCGAAATCCAAGCCAAAGAAATCGAAGTCTTGGGGGAATGCGCTTCCGATTACCCCTTGCAAAAGAAACGCCATTCCTTTGAATACCTTCGCGAAGAAGCCTATCTCCGTCCTCGGACCAATACTTTCACCGCCTTGTATCGCCTCCGCAGCGTCCTCGCCCGCGGAGTCCACGAATTCTTTCAAGATCGCGGATTCATCTACGTCCATACCCCGGAAATCACTTCCAACGACGCCGAAGGGGCCGGACAAGTTTTCTCCATCGCGACGCCGGATGAAAACGGCAAACTTTCCGATACCGAATTCTTCGGTGAGCGCGCCTCGCTAACCGTTTCGGGGCAACTTCACGTCGAAGCTTTCGCCATGGCTTTCCGTGACGTTTACACCTTTGGCCCGACTTTCCGCGCCGAAAAATCCAATACCCCCCGCCACGCTTCGGAATTCTGGATGATCGAACCCGAAATCGCGTTCGCGGACCTCGACGATGACATGGAACTCATGGAAGACACCATCAAGTTCCTGATCCGATATGCCCTGGACAAATGTCCGGAGGAAATGGCGTTCTTCGACAAGATGATCGCCCCCGGCCTTTTGGACAAACTCCATGGCGTTTTGGCGACCCCGTTCACTAAGATGACGTACACCGAAGGGATCGAAATCCTTCAAGAAGCGGTCAAGAAAGGGCACAAATTCGAGAACCCCAACATTTATTGGGGAATGGACCTCCAATCGGAGCATGAGCGGTATTTGACCGAAGAAGTGGTCAAAGGACCGATGTTCCTCATCAACTACCCCAAAGAGATCAAATCCTTCTACATGCGGGAGAACGACGATGGCAAAACCGTCGCCGCCTGCGATTGCTTGGTCCCTGGGGAAGGGGAAATCATCGGAGGCTCCCAACGCGAAGAACGTTACGACATTTTGAAACGCAAAATGGAAGCCCTCGGAAACGAAAAGGGCCTAGAATGGTACCTGAATTTGCGGAAATGGGGCGGATGCATCCATTCCGGATTCGGCATCGGATTCGATCGCTTGCTCATGTACATCACCGGGGTTTCCAATATCCGCGACACCGAACCGTTCCCGCGGACCAGTTCCCAACTCCGTTATTAATCGCTTATGGACCCATATACCCCGCAGAGCCCAACTACCCCCCAAGGGAACGCCCCCGCTTCTCCTAGCGGCGCTTTTCCTTATTCCGGGGCTCCGGTTCCTGGATATGGGATGCCCCCGGTTATGGGGGAGGTTTCGGGAGAAACAAACCCCAATAACCCCGAAGAAGAGAGAAAAGCGAAAATGCGCCAGCGCCTATTCTGGCTCTTCTTCGTTTTGTCGTTGATTTTGTTGGCGTTGATTGTCTGGGAAGTCGTGGATTGCTTCGCCGGATATTGATTATTCTCCCGGCGGGAGAGGCGAATCGGGGGTGACGTGGATGTCGTCCCCGGCTTTGTAGTCCCGCAAGGACGGGTGGTAAATGCTGTGAGACAAGGAGTCGATGCGCGCGGCCCTTGCCACATACCCTTGGCATACCACGAAATACCAGACCCCGGCAACGAGGAGCAAAGCGACTTCGATGTAATGGTGCAGATGCTCGATATGGAATTCGGGGTTGTGCGATACCGGGGGGATGCTTCCGATGATGGAGAGGCCGAAGAAGCGGATGATGACGCCTTCCGCGTTCCAGTCAAACCAGAAGAAGAGCTCGGCGAAATCCCCGAAGATATCCGGGGTCCAATTTTGGGTGATCAAGCATTCGACGAGATAGATCGCGGACATGAGGGCGAGAATCGAAAACGGCCACAGGGAATCGCGGAATAAAGCCCGGTTGTTGGCTTTGAATCCGAACCGGCGCAGTTCTTTTCCGTTTTTCACCACGTGGGAACGGACCACGTTATTCAAAAACCCTTCCGCGCGATCGGCTTGCCGGTTGAACACAAACCGCCATAACCCTCCGAGGAGTCCAATGAACAAGAAAAGGATGACGAGGATGACGATGCTGATGATGAGGGAGCGGCGGTCCGCTTCCTGAGCGAGAATTAACAGGAAGTTCATTCGTGGGGGCCCTCGGTTAAATCAATGGTGGGGAAAGAAGCGATGGGAGGGGGATTGGTGGCCCCGATTTGCGGGGTTTGGGGGTTCGATGCGGGCGGAATCTGTCCAGGAGCGGCATTCGCGGGAGGCAAAGGAGGATTCCCATATTGCGGGGGAATCGGGGGGATTCCCGGATTCTGCTGGCCGTTTGGATAGGGGTAGAAGTTTTGTTGGACGTAGACGTTATTGGGTTGTTGGGCTTGGGCTTGGGGAGAGGCCGCGCGTTGCTCATCCAAACTCCGTTGGAGAATGTCCATGGCTTTCACGTCTTCCGGGAACATCGGGAAGCATTTTTCCCCACGGAAGAAATGGACCAACATGATAACGAGTTCCACGAGAAAAACCGGGATGCCAAACACGGCAACCAGGGCGACGCCGACGAGGACGAAGGGCAGGAGAAGCACCCAAAGAAATCCCCAGCCAAACCACTTTAAGAATGCCATTGCCGTTCCATTTTATTGCCTGCGCGCCCGTTGCGCAATGCAAGATATCCGAGGTTAATCGCAAGGATGAAACTAAACGGTATGGCGAATAGAAGGAGCCCAAAACCGCTGGGAAAGAGGGAATAGAGGGACGCAAATAGCAGAATTGAGACAAAAAGAGCGAGGACGTATATGCCAATTTGCCATTTGGAGAGGGAATGGAAACCCAAAAAGGAAGCGACGCAGAAGAAGAAAAGGCATCCTAACCCCATGTAGGAGACACCGATGTATACCCGGGAAAAGAACACGAGAACGGTCAAGGAAACGACTCCCCCAATGGCCAAGAACGAATCCTTCGGGATATCGGAAATGTGGGGAAGATATCGATTTCCGAACACCAAGGAAGTGAATAAGTGGGTGATAAGGGATTGACCGAAGGAATAAGCTAGGCAAAAAAGAGGGAAAATAAAGGAGGCGTAGGTGGATTTTCCCCAAAAAATTGGGGAAGAGAACACATCGTAAAAGGTGATTCCATAAATGAGTTTGGAGACGGGGATGCTTAAGAAGAACAAACCGCATTCCACCATCGCGCTCCAAAAGAGGATCTGGGGGAAGTCATATTTCTTGCGGATCATGCGTCCGTAAGTCGCCCCCAGAATCAAAGCCGGAAGCAAATAAAACAGAAGGCCCTGCACGTCGAAAAATGAGGTGAGGAAGGATGTGAATAAGGCGCTTACGACGAATAAAGGGAGGGAAGAACCGGGGCAGGTCAAGGCCACGAACACCGACGCCAAAGGGGCGAGGAAGGTTAAAATTGGCATGCCCCAAGGGAAAACGGCGCAAAAAGCGGATAAGGCGGCGACCAGCGCAGAAAGGATCGCCATGGTGGCGATGGTCTGCGTTTTGCTCGTCCGTTCATCCATCCATTTCATCGAGATTATTGTAGGGCATTCGGTTTTCTTTTTCTCTATCTTTTCGAATGGGGAGCGATGGTTTTCCCCATTTTCCTAGACAGTGGATACGTTTTGGGGAGAAAAGTCGAAAAATCGATTTTTTCTTTCTCGTTCTTTCTTAAAGAAAGACTGCTTTCGAAGTACAATATCTCCGTTATGTCTACGAACTACTCTGAACTGCTCAACGAATCCCAATTAGAGGCTGTCACGACCTCCGCCCAACACGTCCGCGTCATCGCGGGGGCGGGATCGGGAAAAACCCGCGTCCTGACGTACCGCATCTCCTATTTGATGGAGAAGTTTCACGTCGATCCCCATTGCATCTTGGCCGTTACCTTCACTAACAAAGCCGCCCAAGAGATGAAGGAACGCGTCGCCAAACTCGTCGGGGAAGGGGCGACCTATTTGACCGTTTCCACCTTCCACAGTTTTTGCGCGCGATTCCTTCGAAAGGAAGCCTGGAACATCGGTTATCCCATGAGCTTCACCATTTACGATGACGAAGACCAAGGCAAACTCATCAAGGACATCGCCGTCCAGATGGGCTACAAGAAAGGCGACGAGATCATCAAAATGGCAAAAGCCTACATCGGGAGGCAAAAAACCAAAGGCAGGTATCCCGACGAGGTCGTCTTGTCCACCCATTCCTTCCAGCAGGAACGCGATTGCCTTGAAATTTATAAGAAATATGAAATCGAGAAGATGCGTCAATTCGCCTTCGATTTCGACGATTTGATCCTTCAAACCATTCGGATCCTGAACGATTTCGATTCGGTCCGCGCCCATTGGTCCCGTCGGTTCTCCCATCTTTTGGTGGACGAGTTCCAGGATACCAACGACGTGCAGTACCAACTCATGATGCTCCTCTCCAACCCCGAGACGAACATCTACGTCGTCGGGGATCCCGACCAAACCATCTATACCTGGCGGGGCGCCAACCAAGGGATCATTTTGGATTTCCCAACGCGCTTCCCCGACTACCAAGACATCGTTTTGAGCCGGAATTACCGGTCCACCAAAACCATTCTCGACGCGGCGAACCGCTTAATCTCCTTCAATAAAAAACGCGTCCCCAAGGATTTGTTCACCGAAGCGGGGAAAGGGGATCCCATTTCGGCGAGAAGATTCGATACCGCAGAACAAGAAGCCTCTTGGGTCGTGAGGCAAATCATCGGACTCGCGGAGCAAGGGAATTCCAGTGCCGAGAGGCACTACGAAAACATCGCGGTGCTTTACCGTTCATCCTTCATGACCCGTTCCTTGGAATCCGAATTGGCATCGAATGGCATTCCTTATCGCATCTATGGGGGCCTTCGCTTCTACCAACGCAAGGAAGTCAAAGACGTATTCGCCTATTTCCGGTTGCTCGTGAACGATAAAGACGACGTCGCTTTTGAGCGCATCGTCAACGTCCCCCGCCGCGGAATTGGGGAAACCACGGCAAGCCATATCCGTTCTGCCGCCGCGAATGCCGGCGTTTCCGAATACGCGCTCATTCGCGACATCGCTTCCTATCCTGATACCGGGATCTCGAAGGCCGCGATCCTCCGTTTGAGCGAACTCGTGGCAAAGATGGAAGAGGTCAAAAAGGAACTCTCCGACAATTACGAAGCCTATTCGGGAATCCTGAAAGGCTTCATCACCGATATCGGCTACTACGCCTATTTGGCGGAAGACCAAGACATCGACGAAGACCGCGCCGCGAACGTGAACGCGCTCTTCGACGACATCACGAACTTCATCAAAAAGAATCCCGAAAGCACCTTCGACGAATATTTGCAAAACATCTCCCTCATCACCGGGCAAGATGACATGAACGGAGGGAATTACGTCTCCTTGATGACCATTCACGTCGCCAAGGGGCTCGAATTCGACAACGTGTTCCTCCTCAGTCTCAACGAAGGATCTTTCCCTTCCTTCCGCGCGGTCAACGAGTCGGGAAGGGACGGGGAAGAAGAGGAACGCCGACTGGCTTACGTCGCCATGACGCGGGCGAAAAAACGGTTGTTCCTTTCCTGCAATTCGGGGTATTCCTACGTCACCGATTCCAATGCCTCTCCTTCGCGGTTCTTCAAGGAAGCCGGGGTGGTGATTCCCGATTCCAACCGCATGCCCCATCGCGATTTCGGGGGGTATTCTTCCAGTGCCTCCCATTCCTTTGGAAGGAAGGTTTATGGCGAAGAACCTTCGACGCCTTCTTCCTATTCTCCAAAGCCAACCATTTCGGTTCCCGGGAACAACGGGATCACCGATTGGAAAGTGGGGGACGCCGCCCATCACGAAAAGTTCGGGGATGGGGTGGTCACGAAGATCATCGGCACGAACATCATCGTCATTCGATTCGATTCGTGCGGGGAGAAAACGTTGCTCTCCACCCATAAGATGCTCAGCCGCAAACACAGCGCAGGAGGACTTGCCTAATGGATTTCGAAACCGCCAAAGCCCGCGTGGAATTCCTCAACGAAACGCTCAACCAATGGACGTATGAATATTACGTCTTGGACAACCCCTCCCATTCCGACGCGGAGTTCGACCGTTACATGGAGGAACTTCAACGCTTAGAAGAGGAATTCCCCCTTCTCCGCTTCCCCACCTCCCCGACCCAACGCGTCGGAGGGCAAGTTTTGGATTCCTTCCAAAAGATCCCCCATAAACGTTTGATGCTCTCCCTTGGGGACATTTTCAACGAGGACGAGATTCGCGCTTGGGACAAGAAGATCCGCGAAACCTTGGGCCAAGACGTGGTCGATTACGTCGGAGAATTGAAGATCGATGGGCTGGGAATCTCCCTGATTTACCAAGAAGGGGTCCTCCAATATTGCCTCACCCGCGGAGATGGGAACGTCGGAGAAGACGTCACGAGCAACGTGAAAACCATTCCTTCCATTCCCCTTCGCGTGAAGGAAACCCGCCCCTTCGAAGTCCGCGGGGAAGTCTTCATGCCGAAAAAATCCTTGGCCCGTTGCAACGAAGAAAGGGCCGCGAAAGGCGAACCGTTGTTCGCGAACGCCCGAAACGCCGCCGCGGGAAGCGTCCGCCAACTCGATTCCAGAATCGCCGCAAGCCGGGGCTTAGACGCCTATTGGTATTACCTCGTCAACGCCAAAGAACTCGGGGAGCACATCCATTCGGAAACGCTCGATTACCTCGATGAACTCGGATTCAAAACCAACCACGAACGGAGAAAGCTCCATGGGGTGGAAGAACTCATCGCCTACGCGAAAGAATTCCAAGAGAAACGCTCGAGCCTCGGATACGACATCGATGGCCTCGTGTTCAAAGTCGATGACATCGACCTCTACGATCGCCTCGGGTACACCGCCAAAACCCCGAAATGGGCCATCGCCTACAAATTCCCTCCCGAAGAAGTCACCACCAAATTGGTCGATATCTTCTTAAGCGTGGGAAGAACGGGGCGCATCACCCCCAATGCGGTGCTAGAACCCGTCCGCGTCGCCGGATCCATGGTCCAGCGCGCCACTTTGAACAACGAAGCCTTCATCGCGGAGAAAGGCCTCATGATCGGGGACACCGTCGTCTTGCGGAAAGCCGCGGATGTGATTCCAGAGGTGGTCCGTCCGGTCGTGGAACGCCGCGATGGCAGCGAAATCCCCTTTGTCATGTCGGAGACTTGCCCCGAATGCGGTCAGCCATTAACGAAAGTCCAAGGGCTCCATTATTGCTTGAACAAAGATTGCCCCAGCCGAAAGATCGAGGGAATGATCCATTTCGTTTCCCGCGACGCGATGGATATCGACGGAATGGGAACCGCGGTCGTGGAAGAATTGTTCGCGGAAGGATTCCTCCAAGACATCCCGGACATTTACGACCTCTACCAAAAAGGGGAGGAAATCAAAGCCTTGGATGGCTGGAGCGACAAATCCCTCATGAGCCTCTTCGCCGCGATCGAAGAAAGCAAAGGCCGTTCCTTGGAACGCCTTCTGTTCGGCCTTGGCATCAAAGAGGTCGGGGGAAAAACCGCCAAAACGCTGGCTCGCCGCCACAAAAACCTCAAAGACTACTTCGATTTGACGGAGGAAGACTATCTGAAGATCGATGACATCGGCCCCGTTTCGGCGAAGAGCTTGTATGATTATTTCCACGACGAAGCCAATCTGCAGTTGATCGCCCGCTTAGAAAAGTCCGGGGTGAATTTTTCCTACTTAGGCACCGACACGATGGATGCCAACAATTATTTCTATGGAAAAACGGTGGTGCTAACGGGAACCTTGACCCGTTATTCCCGCGATGAGATGACCGAGATCCTCGAAGGAATCGGGGCCAAATGCTCCGGGTCGGTATCGAAGAAAACCGATGTGGTCATCGCCGGACCCGGGGCGGGAAGCAAACTCGCGAAAGCGGAGGCTTTGGGTATCAAAATCATGGATGAAGAAGAGGCTTTGTCCCATTTGTCCACCCTTCGGGGCATTTGATTTCCTCGGAATATTGATAGGTGTCCCTCATGGTTTTGGGAATTTTCCTTTTCGACCCCCTTGGATTTCGCAATCTTGTTTTTTCGCGCGCCAAGACGCGCGTAGACGTGTATAATTCTTTTTGAATTTGGCATAGGAGATTTCCGCATGAAAGAAATGAACCTCGAAGTGCTTCAGGATGCCGCGAACCGACTTCTCTTTACGATGTCGGAGCAGGAATACAAAACCCTGCTCGACGAATTCGGCATCCTCACGAAGCAAATGGATACCATTGGCAAAATCGAAGGCCTCGATTCTTATGAACCGATGACTTTCCCGTTTGATTGCTCCACTTCCTTTTTACGGGAAGATGAGCCAGAAACCCCCTTATCGAGGGAAGAGGCTTTGAAGAACGCGGGGAGCGTGCAAGACAACGAAATCAAGCTCCCGAAGGTGGTGTTATGAGTTATTTGGATTGTTCCATCCGCGAGATCCATCGCGCGCTCGTAGAGAAAAAAGTCACTCCCTTGGAACTTGCCAAGGAAGCCATTGCCAGGGCCAAAGCAAGCCCCGACAACGCCTTTGAAATGATTCTCGAGGAATCGGCTTTAAAAACGGCCGCCTCTTTGACCGAACCGGAAGAAGACAATCTCCTCTGGGGCATCCCCTATCTTGCCAAAGACAATTTCTCGACCAAAGGAATTGAAACCACGGCTTCGAGCAACGTCCTTAGCGGCTACGTCCCGCTATTTGACGCGACCGTGATCGCCAAACTCGCCGAAAAGAAATGCGTGTTGATCGGCAAAACCACCTTGGACGAACTCGCCATGGGCGGAACGGGGACCACGGGCCACAAAGGCATCACCTTCAACCCCTATGACCCCAGCCATTCCCGCATGGTGGGCGGTTCGAGCTGCGGCAGCGCCGCGGCGGTGGCTTCCGCCATCGTGCCGTTTGCCCTTGGCAGCGACACGGGGGATTCGGTGCGCAAACCCGCTTCCTTCGCCGGTTTGGTGGGAATGAAACCCACCTGGGGACGCATCAGCCGTTATGGCCTCTTCCCCTTCGCCCCGTCGCTCGACCACGTTGGCTTCTTCACCCGCAACGTCGAAGACTCCGCGATTGTCCTCGAAGCCTTGGCGGGAAGGGACGAAATGGATTCCACTTCTTCCTTTGAACCCGTGGGGCATTACGTTCCGGACTCCGCTTCCTTGAAAGGGAAAAAGATTGTCGTGATTCGCGAAATCGTCGATTCGATTTCCGATGCCCACGTCCTCACTTCCTTCTACGCTTCGCTAAAAGCCATGGAAGAACAAGGCGCGGAGATTCTCTTCGTGAATTTTGGACTTCCGGAACTCCAAGCCATCTACGCGACCTACATCGTCATTTCCTGCGCGGAAGCCACGAGCAACGACGCGAACCTCGACGGCATCAAATTCGGGCCCTTCCGGGGAGGCAACTCCTACCAGGAAGTCATGTCCAACGCCCGCACCCAAGGGTTCTCCGAGCTCATCAAGCGCCGCTTCGTCATCGGGAGCTTTGCTCTTATGCGGGAGAACCAGGACGTCCTCTTCCTTCGCGCGCAAAAAGTCCGCGCGAAGATCGTCGATCGCTTAACCACCATTCTCCAAGAGGCGGATGCGGTTTACGTCCCCGCCGCCCCTTCGATCGCCCCCTTATTGCAAAATAGCAGCGACAAGCTGAGCAATGAATATTTGATCGCCGACAACCACCTCGCCTTAGGCAACTTCGCAGGCCTTCCGAGCGTCACGATTCCCTTGACGATCGAAAACGGAATGCCCGTGGGGGTGAACCTCATGACCAAGGCATTCGACGAAGCCACGCTTTATGAAATCGCGAAAGCCCTCGAAGGCATCACCGGACTCGCCGGGCTTTCTTCGCTTCACCCATTGGAGGCACGTTTATGAACTTCGAAGCCATCATCGGTTTGGAAATCCACGTGGAGATGAAAACCCGCTCCAAAATGTTTTCTTCTTCCCCCAATTCCTTCTCCCGGGAGCCCAATACGGAAGTGACGCCGTTTGACATGGCTTATCCCGGCACGATGCCGCGGGTGAACAAGCAGGCGGTCATCAACGCGATTCGCGTCGCTAGCGCCTTGCACATGACCATCGATCCCCTCGTTCGCTTCGATCGGAAGAATTATTTCTACGCCGACCTGCCGAAGGGATTCCAAATCACCCAACAATTCCATCCCATTGGACGGGATGGGTATCTCGAAATCGAAGCGAAGGACGGTTCGATCAAGCGGATTCGCATCGAACGCATCCACATGGAAGAAGACACCTGCAAGCAACTCCATTTCGCGGATTATTCCTTGTTGGACTACAACCGCGCCGGAGTGCCCCTCGTGGAAATCGTCTCTTGCCCCGACATCCGAAATGGAACCGAGGCCATGCGTTACGTGGAAGCCATCCGCAACATCGTCCTCTATAGCGGGACGAGCGATGGCAAGATGGAAGAAGGGTCCCTCCGTTGCGACGTCAACGTTTCTTTGCGCCCCTACGGCAGCAAGGAATTCGGCACCAAAGTGGAACTCAAGAACCTTAATTCCACCAAAAACATCGAAATCGCCCTCGATTACGAAATCGCCCGCCAAAGCGCTTGCTTATTAAGCGGCATCCCGATTCGCCAAGAAACCCGCCGCTTCGACGAAGCCAGCGGCAAAACTATCCTCATGCGCGTGAAAACCGACGCGGTGGATTACAAATACTTCCCTGAACCCAACATCGTACCCATCCGTCTTTCCCCGGAGTTCGTCCAAGAAGCGATCGACACTTGCCCCGAACTCTACGATTCCAAGAAGAAGCGCTACCTCGCCTTGGGCCTCCCCAAGACCGATGCCGAAATCCTCTTGTCCGACGTGGACATGGCAAAGTATTTCGAATCCGCTTCCCAAGGGAACGAATCCCTCGCGAAGATCATCTCCAACTTCTTGATCGTGGAAATCAACGCCTATCGGAACAAGAAGGGAATCGCGATGAAGGATTTCCCGCTTCCCCCGGCCCATTTGGCCCAAATCGCCGCCTACCAAGCGGAGGGATACACCCATAAGCAATGCAGCGACATCTTGCAATATTGCTTGGACCAATCCGTGTCCCCGGAAGAGGCCAAAGCGGCGAAGAACATCCAAAAGCAAAGCGCCGATTCGGGCGAAGTCCTTTCCTTCGTCACGGCGGTCTTGGACGCCAATCCCCAAAGCATCGCCGACTTCAAAGCCGGGAAAGACCGGGCCAAGGGATTCTTGATCGGCCAAGTCATGAAAGCCGCCAAAGGGAAGGTCAACCCTTCCGCGGTGGCCAAGGTCATGGACGAGGAACTCGCCAAGCGATAAGGAGGTTTCATGAAAACCGAACTCGACGAATTGAAACAATACGTCGCCGATGTGATCGATTTTACGCTGCCCCAATTCAAGGAACTTCCGGGCATCGACCTTTACATGGAGCAAGTCCTTCTCTACATCAATCAAACGTTGAGTTCCGTTTCTCCCGACGGGGAGAAGATGCTCACCTCTTTTATGGTCAACAATTACGTGAAGGCCAAAATGGTCAGCGAACCCGTCAAAAAGAAATATTCCCGCGAACAGATCGGTTATTTGCTCGCGATCACTTTGTGCAAAACGACCCTTTCCCTCGCGGACATGTCGTTGCTTTTGGAACTCGACCATGGCATCTCTTCCAACACCACCCGCATCTATGAATTTTGGGCGAGGATGGAAAGCTCGATCCTAGGAGAAACCGGGAAGAAGGTCGACGCGCATTTAACCACCATCGGCAAACGCTACGAAAGTGAACTTCCCTCCGATCCCGAACTCGCGGAAAGCAACGCCCGCGATTCCCTGGGCCTCCTGGCCTTGCGCCTTTCGATCCAATCCCAAGCTTATCGCCTCATGAGCGAAGCCATCATCCGCACCTTGCGCAAAGACATGCACGGGGAAGAGATCGCCAAAGAAGCCGCAGAGCCTTCGAAGAAAGAGACCCGACACGAAATCCGTTCGGGCGTCCACGAAGCGGAGCGCCTAGCGTCCATCAAAGAAAAATCCCATCGTCAAAACCAACCGAAAAAACAGAAAAAATCCAAGAAATAGGAGGAATCTATCATGCGCGTTCTTGTTACTGGAGGCACGGGCTTCATCGGAAGCGAAACGGTCATCGCCTTGCTGCAAGCGGGCCACGAACCCGTCATCGTCGACAATCTGTCCAACTCCAAAGTCGCGGTTCTGGATCGGATCGAAACCATCACCGGAACCAAACCTCGCTTCTACCAAGTGGATTGCTGCGAGGAAGCCCCTTTCCGAAAGGTCTTCGAAGAGAATCATTTCGACGCGGTCATCCATTTCGCCGGCCTCAAGGCGGTCGGGGAATCCGTTTCCAAGCCGATCGAATATTATTCCAACAATTTGGTGTCTTCCTTGACGCTTCTGCGCTTGATGAAGGAATTCGACGTCCGCAACATCGTCTTCTCTTCTTCCGCGACGGTGTATGGCGTTCCCGATTCCGTTCCCTTGTCTGAAAATGACCCCGTCAAAGGGGCGACCAACCCTTATGGGGAAACCAAGGTCATGATCGAACGCATCCTCGAAGACGCCCAAAAAGCTTGGAAGGAACTCAACGTCGCCATCCTTCGTTACTTCAACCCCATCGGGGCCCATCCTTCGGGACTTCTTGGTGAAGACCCGAATGGCATCCCCAACAACTTGATGCCCTACGTCTCCCAAGTCGCGATTGGAAAACTCAAAAAACTTCGCGTCTTCGGGGGCGATTACCCCACCGTGGACGGCACGGGGGTGCGCGATTACATCCACGTCGTCGATTTGGCCGAAGGACATGTCGCGACCTTGAAAAAACTCCAAACCAATCCGGGTTTGGTCGTGTATAACCTCGGAACCGGGAAAGGCACTTCGGTGCTAGAGATCGTCAAAGCGTTTGAGAAGGCCAACGGGATTGCCATCCCCTACGAAATCGTCGAACGCCGCCCAGGGGACGTCGCGGAGAATTTCGCCAACGCGGACAAGGCGTATCGCGAACTTGGCTGGAAAGCCCGCTTCACCGTCGAAGACGCCTGCCGGGACGCGTATCGCTTCCAAGCGAAGAATCCTCGTGGCATCGAATAACCATTTTCATTCCCTTTTTCCTTCTTACGCATTACCATGTATTCAACAAAGGTAATGCGTTTTTTGCCAAGAAAGGAATCCCATGGAAGAATTTTCCCTCCGTTTAAGCGACGGAACCCCGATGAAAGGCCGTCATTGGCCCATTGAGGAACCCGTGGCCAATTTTTGCTTGATCACGGGCATGCAGGAACATAGCGCCCGTTATGACGAACTCGCTCGGTATTTGAACGCCAAGAACGTGGAAGTTTACGTCTTGGACGCTTTGGGGCAAGGGCTCAATGCCCCCAAAGTCGAAGAGCAGATGCGTTGGCCCTCCCAGGGATTTGCCAAGAACGTCGAAGGGGTGGCCGCGATGTGCGACCTTGCGAGGAAGAACGGGAAACCCGTGATTCAGGCGGGGCACTCCATGGGTTCGTTCATCACCCAACGCCGCCTCGAGCTCTACCCCCATGCTTCCGACGGCACGATCCTCATCGGCAGCAACGGAGGCCAAAAAGGCTTGATGTCGGTGGCCTTCCTTCTTGCGAGCCTCATCGTCCATTCCTCCAATTGGGACAAGCCGAGCCCCTTCTTAACGAATTTGAGCCTGGGAGGTTATTCTAGGGCGGTCAAGAACGCGAAAACCCCGATCGATTGGATCTCTTATGATGAAGACAACGTGCGCGCCTATGCGCAGGACGATTATTGCGGATATCCCCCGACCGGCGGTTTTTGGAAGGAATTCACCCGCGGCTTGAAGGAAATCTGGAAAACCAAAGAAATGAAAAAGGTGGCCCATGACGAACGGATATTGATCATCGCGGGAGAAGAAGACCCCGTTGGGCAAAACGGGAAAGGCCCGAAATGGCTCTTGGACCGTTATTCTTCCCTGGGGGTGGAACGCGTCTCTTTGAAACTCTATCCCAAGATGCGTCACGAAATCGTGAACGAAGAAAAAAAGGAAGAGGTGTTTGAAGACATCGCTTCGTTCGTCCTCGCCCGTTAACGATTTGTTAAGGAATCGGAAGGCCCCCTTGGTCATCCGGTTCCTTTTCTTTGTTTTCCTCATAACGGAAGCCAAGGGAATGGCGTATGATATGTCGCGATGCCAAAAAATGTCCTCGTCCCCTTACTTACCGCCTTAGCAACGGGCATCGTCTTGATATTGGTTTTCGTGGCCAAGACCATTTTGGTTTCGGGGTCTTTTGCTTTGTCTTGCCGTAGGCACGCCTACCTCCAAAAATCGGATATCCGCATCAATTTGACGTTTGAAAACATCGGCACGGGAACCCATTCCTTTTCTTCGTTTGAACTCTTAGGGAAGAAAGAAGGAACCATGCGAAAAATCGCCGTCATGGAAGGGGCCCCGATTCTTTTAAGCAACCATTCCGAAATCGTCTTAAAAGAGGGAAAATTCTATCTGGAAATCCCGAACAACGCCGCCGCGGAAGTTACGATCTCTTTCCGTCTTTTCGAAGGGGTATCCATTCAGGATTTCGATGAATATTACATGAAGCTAAAGGAAAAAGAGATAACCTTGTATGCCAAATTCCAGGATTTTTGGTCTTGCGAGCCTCAACGTCTCGTCTTCCAAAAACGGAGACGCTAATCGCGTTTCTTTTTCTTCCTAAGGACGAAAATTAAAAGACAGATTAACGCCCCTAAGAGGACCCCGACGAAGGCTCCGCTGCAATCGATGAGCACATCGGTCCAACTGCCCCCTCGATGCAACGAGGGGATTTTTTGAATGGCTTCGCTAACGACGGCGAGGAAAGAAGATAAGAGGAACCCAATTCCCGCGTTAAGGGGAAGGGCGAACTTCTTGCCTTCGAAGAAGGTGAAGAAAGAAGCCAAGAATCCGACGAGGCCGGTCAATGCGAACAAAGTGAAATGCCCGATGAACTTCCTCGTGGCGATTTGGAATTTCCCGATGTTCCCGTCGTTGATTGTCGCGTTGCCTTCCACGGATACATCAATTTCGATTCGAAGGCTCGGATTGGCCAAAAAATAGCAAACTAAGTGGGACGTCCCCACGTTTTTGGCGATCACGGAGACGGAAGAAGAGTCGTTGTTCAAGATGAGGGCAACTTCGGGATGACTGCTTTCCACGTGGATGGCGGTCTTCGAGGCGTTTAAGGGAAGGAACGTCGTTTTGATTGCCATGGTGTTGCCCGAAGACAAGGGAATCGTCGACGAGCCATCATGGGTTACCCCGCTAGACAGGAAGGAGAATTTGGCATCGCTTGGAGGTTGCTCTTCGCATCGAACCTGGATTTGGACCTGGGAAGAAGGATTGCTAAGAAGCGTCCCCGTGATGGTGGCTTCCCCTGTGATGCGATATCCCGTGACGAAGCCTCCGGGAACGAGTTCGCCCTTATTGTTGAAATGCGTGTTACTCACGCGGGCGACCAAGGGATTCGAACTTTCCCAAAGGATGGTCTGATCCATGTCTTCGGAGGAGAAATCCACCGAAAGAGGGACCCCGTATGCATGGGTTTCCTGATAATCGTAATCGAGCAAATGGAGAACGTTGGTCGCTGGGGTTTGGAGCGAAATCGTCCCTTTCGGCATCGATTCGTTGGTCACCGTGATGGTCGCAAGAGGCTTGCCTTCGTGGGACAAGGTCGCATTTCCCGGGGATAAAGCCCGAAGGTATCCGTTCCCGGTTTCGATGACCGAAGGGTCGCTGGAGACCAGGGAATAACGAAGGGGATCGTAAAACCTCCGCAGATAATGATCCGCGGATTCCCCTTCTTTGTCTTCGATCCCTTCTTGGGAGATGGCCCCTTCCACCAAAAAGGATTCCCCGATTTTCATGCTCGAAGGGAAGGTGACGTGGAAGGTTTCCGGTTCTAACAAGGGAACGACTTCAAAATCAAACGCCTCGTTATGGCCGGATTGATCGCTTAAGGAGAAAGAGAAAGAAGCGCAACGAAAAGGCTGGATGCGAATCCTCCCCCCGCTAGAATTGGGGGTGATGGTGACGGAATAATCGCTCTCATTGGAACCATCCGTTCGCGTGATTGTCACATCTCTTTGCTTTGGGGCGGAACCAGGATTGTCAGGAAAAGAAAGGACGTAATCCACGACTTTGGTGGTGCCGAGTATCGCTTGGTTCTCTTCGCACAAAAAGGCGTTGGGAACCATTTGGAGGTCGGTGGGGTAAATGGGTTCCACGGCCTTGCTGGGGGTGATTTGGTTAATCCAACCCGACAATATATTCGCAAGCCAATTGGATTGCTGCCCACTGATGGAAGATGGGGTGGAGGCTTCCCCGATGATGAGGAGGCTCAATAGGCCGAATCCGACCCATAAGCTGATCGCGGTTTTTTTGTGCTTCATTGGTGTGCTCGGTCTCGGGTGAATACTTTGGTCGAAACATTTTGGAGATTCTCGTCCATCCGATTGGCGACGACGAGGTCAGAAGAAGCCAAAAAATCTTCCAAAGACGACACCATGGGGTGCCCAAATGCAGTGGGTTCTTTCCACAGAGGTTCGAAAATTTGAATGCGGACAGGATAAGAAGAAAGTTTCTCAATGAGCCCTTGCATGCAGGTGCTGCGAAGGGACGAAGAGTCGTTTTCCATGCGAAGGCGGTAGATTCCAACGACGGGATTTGGCAGTTCCTTTACCCGTTCGTAGATCTCTTTGGCAAGCAAGGATTTCCGGGTCGCGTTGGAGGCGATTACCGCGGAGATGAGGTTCTGGGGAATGCCTTGGAAATTGACCTCGAGCTGCTTGGTGTCTTTCGGCAGGCAATATCCCCCATATCCGAAGGAAGGATTGCAATAATGGGATCCGATCCTCGGATCGAGGCCGACTCCTTCGATGATGGAGGAAGCGGACAATCCCTTGGATAAGGCGTAGGAATCCAGTTCGTTGAAGAAGGCGACGCGCAAGGCAAGATAGGTATTGGAAAAGAGTTTGACCGCTTCGGCTTCCCCAAGGGACATCAGCAATGCCGGGGTATCTTTCGGGCAGCATTTTAGGAATTCCTTTAAAAAGGCTTCGGCTTCTTCTTTCTTCCCTTCCTCGTGTCCCAGAACGATGCGAGAAGGATATAAGGCGTCCTTCAAGGCGCTGGCTTCCCGCAAAAACTCCGGGAAGAAGAAGACCGAGGAAAGCGGATATTCCTTGGCGATCGCTTCGCAATATCCCATGGGCACGGTGGATTTGATGAGGAAGCGCGAATGGGGGTTTAACGCATAGAGGGCCTCGATGGTTTCGTCTAACGGAGCCGTGTTGAAATGGTGGGTTTCCTCGTTGTAATCGGTGGGCAGGCACAACAAGAAGAAGGACGAAAAGTCGCTAGCTTCTTTTAAAGAGGCCAGTTCCCCGCCTTTCTTGGGGTCGATGTCGTATCCTTTGACGTCGTGGACGCGGGAAAGGACCGCCCGCATGGCGTTCCCGACGTAACCCAAACCAATGACCGAGATTTTCATTGGGAATACGTTATCACGATTCTCCTCTTTTGAGGAGGTGTCGAATCGAGGAAATCCCATCGGATGGGGTATCCGATCGCCCCTTCCCGTTTCGGCCGGTTTTGCTTCCAGGCGAGAATGGGTATAATCCTAACTGGTATGGTTTGTCTTTTATTTGCGATGGAAAAAGAGTGCGCCGGCCTTCTTTCAAAGGTTGAGGTCCGCCAAAAGGTGTCCCTTGGCTACACCAAAGTTTTCGAGGCCGTTTTCGAGGGCGTCCCCTTCTTAATTGGAATCTCGGGAATTGGCAAAGGGTTTGCCGCAGCAGCGGTGGCCGCCATCGCGAATCGCTACCCCGTGGATGCGTTTTTGAACATCGGGATCGCCGGAAGCCAAGACAAAACCAAGGCGGATATCTTCTCGGTGGTGATCGGTTCCCATTACGCGGAACACGATTTGGACACCTCCGCGATTGGGGATCCCGTCGGCTTGATTTCCGGAATCGACATCGTGGAATTGCCTTCTTCCCCGTTATGCGTTTCTTGTTTAGAAAAAGCATCGAACGCCCTTCGTCTCCCTTATGTTCGTGGGGTGATTTCTTCCGGGGACACTTTTATCGGGGACAAAGAGAAGAAACGAAAGGTGACTGAGACTTTTGGTTCCCTTTGCCTCGACATGGAAAGCGCCCCATTCGCCCAAATCGCTTTTGTTTACGGCATCCCCTTCGCCTCCGCTCGGGTGATTTCCGACTGCGAGCGTCCCGAAATCGAATACCCCCAAAACGCGGAAAAGGCATCCCAAATCGCCTCCAACCTCGCCTTAGAAGCGGTCCGCTTCTTCGCGGAATCATTCAGTATTTCGGTGTGAACCCTTTTAAGGGTTTTCCATTCCATTCCGCCTCGCTATAATAGCATTCGGTTACAAACCGAAAGGATTTACACATGGTCAAATTAGTCTTGATTCGTCACGGCCAATCCGAATGGAACCTTAAGAACCTTTTCACCGGATGGACGGACGTCGAACTCTCCGAAAACGGAGTCAAAGAAGCCCATGAAGCGGGCAAACTCTTGAAGAAGGAAGGCTATACGTTCGATATCGCTTTCTCTTCCGTTTTGAAACGCGCCAACAACACGATGAAATTCGTTTTGGAAGAAATGGGCGAAACGGGCATCCCGAAGTTCTATTCCTGGCGTTTGAATGAACGCCACTACGGCGCCCTCCAAGGCCTCAACAAAGCCGAATCCGCCAAAAAATGGGGCGATGAACAAGTCCACATTTGGCGTCGTTCCGCGGATGTTCCGCCTCTGGCCCTCACCAAAGAAGACGAACGTTGGCCGGGCAACCAAGCGAAGTACAAAGAACTCATCGCCGCGGGGGAAATGACCGAAGAAGATTGCCCCCTCACTGAGTGCTTGATCGACACCGCCAAGCGCGTCAAACCCTACTTCGATGAAAAGATCGCCCCGGAAATCATGAATGGAAAGAAAGTCTTGATCGCGGCCCATGGCAACTCCCTCCGCGCCATCGTCATGATGCTCGAGCACCTCACCCCGGAACAAATCATCTCGGTCGAAATCCCGACGGGAAAACCCCTCGTCTACGAACTCGACGAGAAGACCCTCGAAGTGCTCAACAAGTACTACCTCTAATCCGAAACATCTCTTGGGGGCCGAGATTCGGCCCCTTTATTCACCATTATGGATTTCAAATATTTCACATCCATGCTCGGGGACTTCGTCCTCGGGCTCCAAGTTCTCCGCAGCAACTTGACGACCTTCTCCAAAATCCAGGGCAATTCCCTGGGGGATTATCTGGAATTCGTCCAAAAGACGATGAATCCTCAAAACGTCAAAGAATTCCAGAAACTGATGATGGAGGAGAAGTATTTCCTTTTCGATGTCGGGTTGAGTTTCATGGACAAGGAGCATTTCGCCTCCACCCCCGAATTCGAAAGCGCCTGCGACAAACTCACGGACGCGAGAAAACGCCTCTACGGATTCAACGGGGAACTCATTCATTCCCGGCGCGGTTAATTCGCGTAAGGGCGATCGAATTTGATTTTGAATTCGTTATCGGGAAAGCCTTGCTTCAAATCGCGGAGCAAGGCTTTTTCATCTTCGTCTTCCCCAAAAGGAACGACGACGTCGAATTCGAAGGTCTCCTTCCCTTGATGGAGTAAGATCCGGAAATCGTGGACGGTGGCCCCTGGGCAATGCGTTTGGACCAAACCGATGATTTGATCCTTGACCGCCTTCTTTTCTTCGCTTAACGGGGTGACCGGGTCGATGTGGATGATCGTTTCCGCCCCATATAGGGCGTTGAGTTTCTCTTCTAGATCGCTGATTAAATCGTGGATGGAGACGAGGTCGTTCTCCGCGGAGACTTCCGCGTGCAAGGAAAGGAAGGTTTTGGTCGGGCCGTAACGATGGATCAAGACGTCATGGACCCCGAGGATTTTCTTTTCTTGGAGGACGAATTTCTCAATGGCCTCGATGTCTTTGGCCGAATTGGCGCCTCCAATCAAGGGGTTCACGGTTTCCTTTAACATCCGGAAAGCGGAGAAGATGACGAATCCCGCGACGGCGATACCAAAATACCCGTCTAAGAAATTCCATCCAAACGCGATGCCAAGAATCGCGGAAACCATGACCGACAAGGTGGCCAAGGTGTCGGTGAAGCTATCGATCGCCGTGGCTTTTAACGAAGGGGAGGAAATCGTCTTGGCAAGCGACAAGTTCCAAAACCCTTGCAAGGCCTTGAGAGCAATCGAAACGGCCAAGACGATGACGACGGTCCAAGAATACGTCACGATATCTCCGTTGATTAAGGACGAAATGGAGTTTTTGATCAATTCGATTCCGGCGAACATGACGAGGATCGACACCACCATCCCGACGATGTATTCCATCCGTTCGTGCCCGAATGGGTGTTCTTTGTCCGCGGGCTTACCGGCGACCGCGAATCCGATCAACGTGACGATGTTGCTCGCCATGTCTCCCGCGTTGTCGATCGCATCCGCGAGAAGGGCCATCGGGAAGATCCAGGCGTTTTGGGAGGCCAAAAGAAAAGCGAAGGCAAGCTTTAATCCCACCAAAATGGCATTGATGAGTAATCCTAGCCATGCGGCGAGGATGCCGTGTTTTACGCGAACCGTTTCGCTAGCCACGTTCTGATAATCCCGGATGAAGAGACGACGCAATAAAGTAACCATGCGGAGAGTCTAGACCCCCGAACTCGAGTAAATCAATTATAACAATTTTGGTTTTCTTCTTTTTTTCGCGCAATGGCATGCATGGTTTGGCAGGGCTCTTCCGAATTCGGGAATCCCTAATGATAAGGGAGACCGCGAAACAGAACCTTCCCCGTTTCGCTTTGGAAAAAGAAAGGGGAATGGGGGTCGAATTCGTTTGATTTCCATGAAATTTACCCTTCAAAAAGCGGAATTGAGAAGAAAAACGAAGAGTTCTCTTGCTATTTCGTTTAACGAAATAATGTTCTTTGGTATAGTTTTAAGTATGAAAACATCCTGGCTTTCCAAATTCCTTATCTTCGTCTCGGCGCTAACCCTCTCCGGTTGCTCGATGATCAACATGTTCCCCGATCGCGCGGATCAGATTTCCGATGGAGTCGAAAGCGTTCCGCCCAGCGAACTCGACAAAGAAGAATCGGTCCTTCCGATTTCGTTAAGGCAAATCGGATTGACCACCCAATCGGACTACCTGCCTTCGAAAGGGGAGGTCAACCTCTTGGTTTTGCCCATCGAGTTCACCGATGCCCCCTTTTCCGCTCAAACGTTGAAGGACATCAACGTCGCCCTCAATGGCAAATCCTCGGAGACGGGATATTGGGAATCCGTATCCTCATTCTACGAAAAGAGTTCCTTTGGCCAACTCCATTTGACCTACACGATCGCCGATGTTTACGAGACGGGCAAAACCCAGCAACAAGTGTATAACGACTCCATTGCCGTGCTCCCTAGCGACAACGCCGCGAGCGTCATCGGGGACGCCTATATGGCATACATCGCCAAAAACGGGCAGATCTCTACCCGCCAATACGACTCCGACCACAACGGCTGGATCGATGGGGTGGTGGCCATCTATTCGGGCAAGCACACCCAAAAAGGCAACCCTTCCGCCGCTTACGACACCCAAGGCTACTATTGGGCCTATACCTATTGGACCCGCGGGGTCATCGATCCTTCCACGGGGGATTGCCCCGTTTGGACCAACCCGAACGTCAATTGCCCGACTCCGAACCTCTACGTTTGGCTTTCTTACGATTTCTTCTACGACGCGGTCAAATCCCCTCGGGTCGACGCCCATACCTTAATCCACGAAACCGGGCACATGTTCGGCCTCGATGACTACTATTCCCAAGACGGAACCGCCTACGCCGGATGCGCGGACATGATGGATTGCAACGTCGTGGATCATGACGTGTTTTCCAAAATGATCCTCGGTTGGATCACTCCCCACGTCGTGAGGAAAGAAGAAGAGGTCACGTTCTTGCCAAGCCAAAGCAACGGGGATTGTCTCTTGATTCCCGGGGAGGAATGGAACGGAACGCTTTACGACGAATACATCCTCGTGGAGCTTTACACCCCGACGGGACTCAATCAACTCGATTCCGAAATCCTCTATACCAACGGCATCCGCGGCTACACGATGCCCGGAATCAAGGTCTATCACATCGATGCCCGCTTGGTGGAGCAAACCTATTCCGTCCGCACCGGGAAGAGCACTTACCAATACGTGAGGAACCCCAAGACCGACATCAAGTCGAATTCTTCTTCCGAAGCGTATGGGTATTACATCGCCGCGAGCAACTGCTACAAACGTTCTTGGAGCGCGAAAGGATATAGCGACAAGTATTCCCTCCTCCACATGATCCAAGCCCCGGGAGTGAACACCTTCGCCAAAGGAACTCCGGGGACCAACGTGGATTTGTTCACCCGCGGATCCTTCGATATCCAATCCTACAAAGCCTTCTTCGTGAACCGGGACAGCGTCACCCGGAAAGCCGTCCTCAATAGCGGAAATGACGTGCCTTGGAAAATGTCCATCCGATCCGTCTCGGAGAAATCCGCTACGGTCGCGTTTAGTAATTTATGAGCAAAAAAAGCGATCAATCCGTCTTATTAGAAAACCGCAAAGCCCGGTTCTTGTATTTCCTCAGCGATTTCATGGTCGCGGGGATGGTGTTGACGGGCACCGAAATCAAGTCCTTGCGTTCAAGAAACGCTTCTTTGTCGGACAGTTACGTCTATCTCAAAAACGGAGAAGCCTTTTTGGCCAACATGCATATCTCGCCTTACAAAGACGGAACCATCTATAACGTGGATCCGCTTCGGGATCGAAAACTCCTTTTGACCCGCCAAGAGCTGAGGAAACTCGAACGTTCTCTCCAAGGAAGCGGAATGACGGTCGTGCCAACCAAGGTATTCCTTGAACGGGGATACGCGAAAATCGAAATCGCTTTGGCCAAAGGGAAGAAGGCACAAGACAAGCGCGACACCATCGCCGAACGCGATTCGAAAAAGCGCATCGCCCGCGCTATCAAGGAAGGAAGGAAAGCCGAAGAATGAAAACCATCCAAGAGATCGCCGAATATTTGGCCTCGAAAAGCGACGACATCCGAAGCCCCCGCTTCCGTCATGCCCTCAAAAAAGCCAAATTAAGCATAGACGCCCCCACTGTTTTGGTGACGGGAAGCAACGGGAAAGGCTCTACGGCCTTCTATTTGACCCTCTTGGGGAACCAGCGCTATCCCGGCAAAGTCGGCACTTTGTACAATTCCTATTTCGCCCTTCCGAACGAATCGATCTGCATCGGAGGGAAACCCGTGGGGGAAACCTCGTTCGAAGAAGCTTTCAACGCCCTCTTCCCCGTGTTTGAGAAAGAGGAATTGACCGCCTCGGAAATCCTCGTATGCCTCGCTTGTTATCTGTTTCGAAAAGCCAAAACGGAGTTCGTCGTTTTGGAATGCTTTATGGGCGGGATCGACGATCCCTGCGTCGAAGTCGGCGCCCCCGTGATTCTTTCGATCATCACCAACGTCGCCTTGGAACATACCGAGTACCTCGGCACGACCTTAAGCGAGATCGCCTATTCCTGCTCGGGGGTCATCGCCAAAAAAGTTCCCCTAATCGTCGGAAACTTGGATCCGGTTTCCGAGGACGCCCTGAAACTCATCTGCGCGAAAGCGAAAACCTCCATCACCCATTTGGATCGTCCTTATCTCCCTCACTTGGTCAACGGAGACACGTTCGTGTTTGACTATCCTCCGTATAAGGGGATCGCGATTTCCACGTTTGCTTCCTACCAAGTCCTCAATGCCTGCATGGCGCTGCAAGCCAACAAGATGCTCCCGGAACTCTCTTTGTCCGAAGCGGAAATCATCGAAGCCTTCCATGGCCATTCGTTGCCGGGAAGACTCGAAAGAAAAGGGAAGGTGGTGTTCGATTGCGCCTGCAATGGGGCGGCCGTGGACGCGCTTTGCCGCACGCTCCCAAGCGTCGGCCGTGGACGGCCCGTCCATGTGTTGTTCGCCACCAAGAACAGCGCCAACATCTCCGTCATGCTCTCTTCCCTCGACGATGCCGCCGCCACGGTGACGTTAACGAGCTTCCCCCATCCCGAAGCGAGGGATGAGATGGGGTATGCCCTCTACGTCGAGGACCACGATTATTTCCCCAATCCGATGATGGGGCTCGCGGATTTGCAAAGCAAATACCCGGAAGACACCGTCCTCATCGCCGGAAGCCGAGAATTCGTCGCCTTCATGAGGGCTTTGTTATGAAGAAAAACGACGAACCGAAGATTGACGAGAGCCAATTGACCGAAGCCCAAAAAGAGGAGTTGCGTTATAGCCATTTCTCTTGGCCGACCGCCATCTTCTTCGGGGTTCTCGTTTTGCTCATCGTCGTGCTTTCCATCGTCGCCTCCTGCATCCCCGTATAATTTTTTCTTGGCCTAGAACGGGTGCTTTTCGCCCTTTCTCTTACACTGTCTAGGGGTGCCATCTTGTCCCCTTTCTTCCATTGTTTAAAATGGTGTCGTTTTGGGGAGGGTCAGCCACATGGACCATCACGAGAAGAAAATATCCGTCGAAGATTACGATGCCTATTTCGAGCTCGCCCTCTCTTCCGCCAACCACGCGCTCGTCAACGGCGCTTTGGAAGAGCAAAGCGTCCAAGAACCGAAAGAACCCATTCCCTCGGAACGGATTTCCTGATCCTAGAATGCCTTCAAGGCATTTTTGTTTTGAAATTAAGCACCCCATGGGTGCGTTTTCGCTTATAATAGAGCCGTTATGAGCAAGACACCATTTTGGACCCATGCGGTGGTCTATCAAATTTATCCGCGTTCTTTTTGCGATTCCAACGGGGATGGCATCGGGGACATTCCCGGCATCATATCCAAACTCGATTACCTGAAAGAACTCGGAGTCGACATCCTTTGGCTGTCCCCCATTTACAAAAGCCCCCAATTCGACCTTGGTTACGACGTCGCGGATTATTACGCGATCAATCCCGAATACGGGACGATGGAAGACTTCGATCGCTTGATCGCCGAAGCCAAACAAAGGGGCATCCGCATCGTGATGGACTTGGTCGCCAACCACACTTCCAGCGAGCATGAATGGTTCCAAAAATCCAAGGACCGCAACAGCCCCTACCACGATTACTACGTTTGGAAGGACGGAAAAGGGAAAGACGGGAAAGAACCGCCCAACAATTGGACGAGCAATTTCACCGGGCCCGCATGGACTTACGTTCCCGAGGTCGGTCAATGGTATCTCCACATCTTCGCCCCGGAGCAACCCGATTTGAACTGGCACAACCCCCAGATTTTAAAAGAGGTCGAAGCCATCATTCGGTTTTATCTCGATAAAGGGGTCTATGGATTCCGGTGCGATGTCATTAACCAGATTTGGAAAGACAGCTACGAGGATTCATCTTCCCATACCCCGCTTGCCCGGGGGAATGAGTTCTACCTCATGAAAGAAGGGAACCATCGGATGCTTCGGGCCATCTACGATGACGTGCTTTCCCATTACGACGACTTCGTCATGATCGGGGAAACCTACAACGTGGATTTGCCCAACGGGAAACGCTTCCAGGACAACCAAGAACTCACCATGTTCTTCCAATTCGAACTGGCCAACGTCCGAAACTCCTCCCTTCCCATCCTCCAAAAGCCTTTCTCCGCGAAAAAGTTCAAGGAAGTCGCTTTCAAATGGCAGAAGGAAATCTCTTGGCCGACCAACTATTTGGAGAACCACGACCAACGGCGTTCCCTCAATAAGTTCGGGGACGTGAAACGGTTTTATCAACAATCCGCGAAAGCCTTGGCCCTGTTCAATTTGACCCTTCGCGGCACCCCCTTCATTTACCAAGGGGAAGAAATCGGCATGACGGATTTGCCCTTGATGAATCCCGAAGAATCGAAGGACGTATCCGCCCTTTCCACCGATCGCCTCATGAAACGCATGGGCCTTCCGAAGTTCTTACGGAAACGCTTCATCCACAATTTCAACCGCGACCACGCCCGAACCCCCATGCAATGGGACGACTCCGTCAGCGCCGGTTTCTCTTCTTCCCCCTCGACTTGGATTCGCCTCCATCCCGACTATGCAAGCTGCAACGTCAAACTCGAAGAAAAGGACCCCGATTCGATTCTTCATTTCTACCAAACGGTTCTTTCTTACCGCAAGGGTTCCTTGCCATTAAGCGAAGGAACCTTCCGGGAAATCCCAACAAAAGGGAACCTCATCGCCTTCGTCCGAACCGCGAACCAAAAACAAGTCCTCGTTCTCATCAACCTCGGGAAGAAAAAGACGAAACTCCCCGTTTCCCTGCAAAACATCCTGGGGAAGGTGGTCATCTCCACGCATCCCCAGCCCAATGACCCCAAGATTCTTCTCCCCTATGAAGGGCGATTAATTGAACTTGAGTAATCACGCGTGTAAGATATGCGCGCACAGGAGAAACATTCTATGGCGAGCGAATTACCACGTACCGACAACCTCAAATGGGACGAATATTTCATGGGCCTAGCCAAACTCAGCGCCCTTCGTTCCAAAGATCCGTCCACCCAAGTGGGCGCTTGCATCGTGGACGGCGACCATAAAGTGGTCTCCATCGGCTACAACGGCATGCCACGGGGCGTCGACGACGAAGCCATCCCTTGGGGGCACGGAGAAGGATTGGACTCGAAATACCTTTACGTTTGCCACGCGGAATTCAACGCGATTTTGAACACCCGCGATGGCAGCGCCCTCCAAGGCTGCACCATCTACGTGACCTTGTTCCCTTGCAACGAATGCGCGAAAGCCATCGTCCAAACCGGAATCAAGGAAGTGATCTTCGCCGACGACAAATACCATGATTCGGTGGAAAGCACCGCTTCCCGCCGGATTCTCGAACTCGCCGGGGTTCGTTACCGCCGCTACAAAGGCCGAGACGTGGAGATTGTGATTTCGTGAGACACACCCCAATTTACCGAATCGCTGTCATTTTGCTTTGCTATGCCATAGTGGGCCTTTTCGTTTTCGTTCCACTAGCCCAAGACCCGAATAAGAATCCCGTTGTCCTCATTGTGGTCGGTAGCGTCTTCTTCCTGGCTTTTTTGGCCACCGTCATCGTGGAAGAAGTCATTCGGGCCCGAAAAAAGAAAGCCCAAACGAAGGAGGAGGAGCCCCATGAATGAGCCGATCCTCCAAGTGGAAAACTTGTCGTATGCGTACGAAGAAGGGCAGAATGTCCTAAACGGGGTTTCCTTTTCCGTAAATCAAGGGAGTTATGTCTGCGTCATCGGGCATAACGGCTCGGGCAAATCCACCTTGGCCAAATGCATCATCGGTTTGATGGCGGGAGTTCACGGGAACATCTCCTTGTTTGGCCAACCCTTGAACAAGAAAAGCGTTTATTCCCTCCGATCTCGGGTGGGAATCGTCTTCCAAAACCCGGACAACCAATTCGTCGGTTCCACCGTCGCGGACGACATCGCTTTTGGATTAGAGAACCGTCGCATCCCTTCTGAGGAGATGGATGGCATCATCCGACGTTTCGCCGAAGAAGCGGGGATGGGGGAATTCCTGAACCACGAACCCCAGATGTTAAGTGGAGGGCAAAAGCAACGCGTCGCGATCGCCGGGGTCTTGGCGATGAATCCAGACCTGATTATTTTCGATGAAGCCACATCGATGCTAGATCCCAAAGGGAAACGCGAGATTTCCGCGTTGGTTTCCAAGATGCGGAAAGACAATCCCTCCCTGACCCTCCTTTCCATCACCCATGACGTGGAAGAAGCCGCGGAAGCCGACCAAGTCATCGTCCTCGAAGAAGGCAAGGTCTTGTTCTCGGGCACCCCCAACGAAGTGTTCGCGAACGAAGACGCCCTCCGTTCCATCCATTTGGGCGTCCCTTTTGTCTACGCGTTAAAGGCCCGGTTGAAGGAAAGAGGAATCGACGTCCCCCTGGAAATCACCAAAATCGAAGAATTGGAGGATTATTTATGCCGATAATCTTCCGCGACGTTTCCTATTCCTACAACCCCAAAACCCCGTTGGAGCATTTGGCGATTTCCCATTTGAATTTCGAAATCCAAAAAGGCTCTTTCACCGCGATCGTGGGTCGCACGGGATGCGGGAAATCCACCTTGGTCCAACAGATCAACGCCTTGTTCCATCCGACCTCGGGAGAGGTGGAAGTAGATGGGTTCCTCAATTCTTCCGAAAAGAAAAAACGTTCCAAGAACGCCAAAGAACTCCGTCGACGCGTGGGACTCGTGTTCCAATTCCCCGAATATCAACTCTTCGAAGAAACCGTCGAAAAAGATGTCGCGTTCGGACCGAAAAACTTCGGAGTCACCCCAGAAAAAGCCCTCCAAAAAGCCCACGAAGCCCTTCAAAAAGTGGGACTTGGCGAAGAATTCTACGAACGTTCCCCGTTTGAACTCTCCGGGGGAGAAAAACGCCGGGTGGCCATCGCGGGCATCATCGCCTATTCCCCCGAATATTTGGTGATCGACGAACCGACCGCGGGACTCGATCCCAAGGGGGCGGAAGAAATGATGGACCTATTCCAAAAGATCCATGAGCAAGGCACCACGGTGATCCTCGTTACCCATGACATGAATTTGGTCCTCCGTTATTGCGACCGGGTGCTCGTGCTCGAAGAAGGAAAACTCGTGGAAGACGACGAACCCCGCGCCTTCTTCCAAAAAGACATCGAAAAGTATTCCTTGGAAACCCCGATGCTTTACCGTTTCATCGCCGAAACCAAAGAGAAGGGTTTGCTTTTGGACACTTCCCGCATCGTGGACATCGATTCGCTAGCGGACGCCATTATGAAAGCGAGGGAAGGCCGATGAAATCCTTCGCCTTGGGGAGATACGTCCCATACAACACCTGGATCCATCGCCTAGATCCGAGGCTCAAAATCCTCGCCACCATCTTGCTCATGGTGTGTGTTTTCCTCAATTATTCCACCTGGAGCATGCGGTACTTCATGATGGGGACGCTTTTCCTGATCATTACGGTTCTTTTGTTCCTCGCCCGAATCACCTTATCCCACTTGTTCGCAAGCCTCCGTCACCTCTGGTTCATGGTGATATTCCTTCTCATCATTTATCTTTTCATGCCCAACGGGAACCACGTCCTTCCGATCGCCTGGAACCTTAATGGCTGGATTGTGTATTGGGATTCCTTCGCGGAGGCGGGCAGGATCCTTCTTCGCCTCGTCATGATGATGGAACTCACGTTGGTGTTGACCGCGACCACCAAACCCTTGGATTTGACCTATGCCCTAGAATGGTACCTTTCCCCGCTCAAACCCTTGCATTTCCCCGCGAACGAAGTGGCCATGACCATCTCCATCGCCATCCGATTCATTCCCACCTTGATGGAAGATGCCTCCCGCGTCATGAAAGCCCAATCTTCCCGTGGGGTCGATTTCGAACACGGGAGCATTTGGAAACGCATCATGGGGGTTTCGTCTTTGGTGATCCCCTTATTCGTATCGAGTTTCATGCGTTCGGAAGAACTCGCCAACGCGATGGAATGCCGAGGCTATGATCCGGGACAAAAGAGAACCCGTTACCACGTTTTGAAGTTCGGTTGGATGGATCTATTGGCGTTCCTTCTCTCCGCGGGATTGCTCGGAGGATGCATCACCTTGGCCGCGATGCAAGTGGATTTGTTCGCGCTCATTGGGGTGGTTGCCCCATGAAATACGCGGGGGTCGTCGCTTATTGCGGGGCCGCTTACCATGGGTTAGAACGGCAACCCAATCTCCCCACCGTTCAAGGGGAAATCGAAACCCAGCTTTCGTTTTTATGCGGGGAGGCCATCTCCATCAAGGTATCCGGAAGAACAGACGCCGGAGTTTCGGCTCTTCGACAGATCATTTCTTTCGTTCCTTCGAAGGAGATTTCCGACCTCAAAGCCTTTGTCTTTGCGCTCAACCGCCTTCTTCCCCGCGACATCGAGTTTTTGAAAATCGTCCCGATCGGAGAAGAGTTCGATCCCCGGCATTCTTGCGATGGAAAGCGATACGAATACCGTTTCTCCTATGGTTCGAAATGCCCGTTTTCCACCCATGTTCTCGCCTATTTTGGGAATCGAGACGACTTTGACGCGAAACGATTCCAAGAGGCCATCGCCTGTTTTGAAGGGGAACATTGGTTCGCCAATTTCACCACCAAGGAAGAGGACAAGGATGGTTTTATCCGAAACGTCCATATCGAATGCTGCCAAATCGACGAAGAGCAGCGCCTTGGGGTGGTCCGCTTCTCCGGGAACGGATTCATGACCTACATGGTTCGCTTTTTAGTGGGGGCGGCCTTCAAAGCGGCCCTTCATAAAATCGACTTGGAATTTATAAAAAATCGTCTTCTTCCCGGGAAACGCCAAATCGTCTCTTTCAAAGCTCCCCCAGAAGGATTAACGTTAATCGAGGTGCTGTACCATGAACCCTATCAAAGCCAACTATCATAGCCATTCCTTCCGTTGCGGACACGCGTTTGGAACGGATGAGGAATACGTCCAGGGCGCGATCAAAGCCGAACTCACGTCGATGGGCTTTTCCGATCACGTCATCCTTCCCGGCATCCATCAATACGGGATGCGCGCGGAAGACCCCATGCTTCCCGATTACCTGGAATCCGTGAAAGCGTTAAAAAAGAAATACGAAGGCCAAATCGAAATCTTCACCGGCTTTGAATGCGAATGGTTCGGGCCGGTCTTCGAAGGGTATTACCGTGACCTTTTGGAAAGCGGGAAATGCGATTACCTCATCATTGGCCAGCATTGCTGCATGCCCCAATTCGACCATATGCGGTTTTACGCCTCCTACGCGGACCCCGACGCGGCGGTAAAGGACTACACCAAAGACCTCGTCGCGGGCATCCGTTCCGGATTATTTTCTTACGTCGCCCACCCCGACGTCATCGTGATGTGGTTCCATCGTTGGAATGAGCTCAACGAGGAATCCGCCTACGCGATCTGCCGGGCGGCCAAAGAAATGAACATCCCCTTGGAAATCAACATGAGCTGCAGCCGGTTCGATACCTTCGACCTCGACAATCCCGAGGTGATGCTTTACCCCTATCCCCGATTCTGGGAGATCGCCAGCGAAATCGGCAACGACGTCATCATCGGGGTGGATGCCCATCAACCGAGCCATTACGACAGCCCCTATTACCAAGTGTTCGTCGACTTCGCCAAGAAACACCGCTTAAACCTCTTAACCCGCCTTCCTTTCCGTAGGCCCGGGATCGATTTTTAAGGTAAAATCGGCCGATTCACCCCATATTTCGCACTTTTCTATTTTTCTCACTTATAGTGAGTGGTATAGTTAACCCGCAAAAAACAAGGAGTTTTTATGGGAAGACACTTTGAAGTCCGCGCGGCGGCCATGGCGGCCACCGCGAAAGCGAAGTCCGCGATTTACATGCGCGCTTCGAAAGAAATCTACGCTGCCGCGAAATCCGGTGACCCCGATCCCAACAGCAACCTCGCTCTCCGCAGCGCCATTGAAAAATACCGCAAGACCTGCCCGAAAGACGTCATCGAGCGCGCGATTGAAAAAGCCAAAGGCGGCGACGCCGTGGCCTACATCCCCGGGCGCTACGAATTCATGGGCCCCGCCGGCAGCTACATCATCGTCGATACGTTGACCGACAACGTGAACCGCGCTCTTGTGAGCGTGCGCACCATCGTCACTCGCAAAGGCGGAAAGATGGCCAGCGTCTCGTATAACTTCGAATTGCTCGGCGTCCTCAATTTCAAAGGCGCGAGCCGCGACGCGGTGGAAGAAGCCCTCATCATGGGGGACGTTGACGTCCGCGAAGTGAGCGAAGAAGAAGGCGACATCCAAGTTCTCGTCGCTCCGGGCGATCTCGAAAAAGCCAAAGAATGCCTCAAGGATCTTGGCATTTCCGATTATGACCGCGCCGAAACCATGATGTATCCGAACGAATGGATCGAAGTCGAAGGCGACGACCTCAAGAAGTTGCAAGACTGCATGGCGCAGCTCGACGAATGCGAAGACGTCCAAGCGGTTTACACCAACGTCGACAACTTATAATCCGCATTTTCACTCATCAAGCCTCGGGAATTCTCTCGAGGTTTTTTGTTCATAATTATTACGGATATAATGTCCAAAAAAGGCAATAAATCCGCTTATTTCTTCTTTTTTGTTCAAAAAAGTATATACTTTGTGTCAGTTTTGCATTCTAGTAAAGCGCTTACATTCTCCGTAGAATGATAAAAAGGAAGGAGATGGATTCGATGGAAAAACGGGAACGGAAAGAGGCTTTGGAAGCGTTGCGAAGCAAGAGAAAAGAAGAACGGATTCGCCAAAAAGCGATCCAAGAACAACGGGAGAGGGTTTATCGTCAAACCGTTGCTTACGAGAAGAAACACAAGAAGGAAAGGAAAATCGCTCCCAAGGATTCTTTCATTTCCCTTCAACACATCAATAAGATCTACGACAACCGCGTCCAAGCCGTCTTCGATTTCAATTTGGAAATCAAGCAACATGAGTTCATCGTCTTCGTCGGCCCTTCCGGATGCGGCAAATCCACGACGCTCCGCATGATTGCCGGGTTAGAAAACATCACCTCTGGCGACTTATATATAGACCGCGTGTACGCGAATGACCTCGAACCGAAGAACCGCGACATCGCCATGGTTTTCCAATCCTACGCCCTTTATCCCCACCGTTCCGTCGCCGGGAACATGTCGTTTGGCCTCCGAATCCGGAAATTCCCGACCTTGTTGGAAGATCAAAACGGCAATCCCGTCCTGGCCATCAACAAAGGATTGATTCGGGATTTGGTCAAAGAAAGGAAGAACCTCGCTTTGTTCCGCGAGGAATGCCAGGAAAGCGAACCGGAAAAGATCGAGCAAATCGACAAGGACCTCGCGGAACTCGATGCCAAAATCGCCTATCTCCGCGTTACCCCCGTCCCCAAATACGTCATGCGCCACATGCCGAAGGAAGAGATTTTCGCCCGCGTCCAAGACGCCGCCGAAATCCTCCAAATCACGGATTACTTGGACCGCAAACCGAAGGCGCTTTCCGGCGGCCAATGCCAACGCGTCGCCTTGGGTCGGGCCATCGTTCGGAACGCCAAAGTGTTCTTGATGGACGAACCCCTTTCCAACCTCGACGCCAAGCTCCGCGTGGCCATGCGTTCCGAAATCATCAAACTCCATAACCGCTTGAACGCCACCACGATTTACGTCACCCACGACCAAACCGAGGCCATGACGATGGCGACCCGCATCGTCGTCATGAACAAGGGCTACATCCAACAGATCGGAACCCCCGTGGAGATTTATAACCACCCCGCCAACTTGTTTGTCGCGACCTTCATCGGCTCTCCTGCGATGAACCTCTTCCCCGCGACGTTCCAGGGAAAGACGGTTCGCTTCGCCGATGGGGCCAAGTTGCCGATCGGAAATGAAGAAAAGAAGAAGATCGAAGAGTTCTATCAAAAGGAATTGTCGGAATATTTGCAAGAACGCGACGCCTTGCTAGAAGGGTTCACCGAACGGAATTTGTTGCTTCAGAAACTCGAAGCGATTCGCGCATTGCCCGAAACCCCGAAAACCCGCGAAGAGATTCAAAACCTCGAATTCGAAATCGAACACGTCACGAAATCCAACGAACGCCTCACCTATTTGGAAGAAGCGATTCAAAAATACCAAACCTTCTTGGAAAAGAAAGAATACGAACTCGTGTTTGGCATCCGGCCCGAAGACATCTACGAAGAAGGCAAAGCCTATACGGATGGGGAATGCAGCGATCCGATTCCGGGAATCGTCAACGTCCCCGAGCTCATGGGGCACGAATATTTCGTCCACATGGATTTCCAAGGAAAAGATTTGGTTGCCAAAATCGCCGCGAAGCGTTTAATCAATGTAGGGGAGAAACTTTCGATCGTATTCGATCTCACCCGAATCCACCTCTTCGATTCGGTCTCCTCGAAACTGATTGTTTGATTTATGGAGAAATTAGGCGGCCAATACATTTCCGAATACCGCAACGAAGGGTATCTGCCCACCTCTCGACGAATCTATGCCTCGTTGCTCGATTCCCTTTTGATCATCCTCCTTTCGTTTGCCTTCATGATCCTCTCCGCCAACATCGCGGGCAACGTCCCCTCGTATTCCTCGGAGATCGAAACCATCCACGCCAAACGGGTGGAGATGTACGAACTCCAAGAAGAAACGAAACTCTACGCCTATCCGGTATTAGAGAATGGAAAGAAGGATTATTCCACTCCGATTTCCCAAAACCAGGTCTTTCAAGAATATTGCCTGTCCCATGTTCTTTATTCTTATGAAACCCATTCCGCGGAATGGGATTCCCTGTTCCCTTTGCCCGAAGATCGCCCAGTGGAGAAAATCCAAGAGATGGGCATCTCAAAAGCGGATTACCAAAACGATCGTCTCGCCTATTTTTACGTCACTTACGCGAAAACCCATAACGAGAACGGCGACTTGTTTTTATTACAACCCGGGGAGAGTTACGAATCCCATTATAAGACGGCTCTCCAAAACGCCTCCAAAGGGGCGGATTGGGATTACCGGCTAGGAAGCGAAGAACTCCCGGTTTTGAAGACGGAATTCGCGCATCGCCTATATCGTTACGTGGTGTTTTCCGAAGGCGGGCAAGATGGCCTAAACGCCTACAACTTCCTCATCGCCCAATACCAAGGGCTATTTGACGATGCCGGCAAGATGCTCTTCCAAAGCGCGCCATACCAAGCCATTTACCAAGATTACCTAGACTCGTACGGGTTTTGCTCCCGCGTCGTTTCCTTGTTTTCGGTTTTGTCCTACCTTTTGGCCTATTCTTTGCTGATGCTGCTTCCTTCCTTGCTCACCAAGTACCGCGTGAGCATCGGCCTCCTTGTTTTTAAAGGAGTGGTCCTTCACCAAGAAAGGCTCGATGCCTCTTTCGGACAGATTCTGCTTCGCGTCTTGGCGGGAGTCTTTTCGTTCTTCCCCACGATGCTCTTCTCTTGTTACCTCGCGGGAGGCCTCCAATCCGGATGGATGTATCCCCTCTTTTCCATCGGAGGGGCGGGAATCTCCCTGTTTAACATCACGGTCGTCTCTTTCGTGTTCCCCATCATTAACCTTCTTCTCGTCCTCATTCGTTCCGACAAGCGTTCGATGATGGAATTGCTGAGCAACACGGTTGTCGTGGACCGCGCGTTTTATTCTCCGCTAGAACGCCCCATTCCCGAAGAAACCCCAAAAGAACCCGAAACGACCTTGGTCGCTTCCGATCCTCCCTATTTTGATTCGAGTTGTTTCAACAACACGGAACGAAAAACAAAGGACCCCGATTAACCGAGGTCCACGAGATTCTTTTGCTTGTATTTGGTCGGGGGCATCCCGAAATATCGTTTAAACCGCTTGGTGAAATAGAACTGGTTTTTGTATCCCACCGCCTCCGCGATTTGGTTGACGGTCAAAGTCCGGTGATTCAATAGCTCGATGGCTTTTTTCATCCGGATCTCATCGATGAATTGGATGGGGGTCATCCCTTCTTGCTCTTTGAAAAGGCGGGTCAAGTAGGAAGGGGAGAAGCAGAAGTGATCGGCGACGCTTGCGACCGATAACCCTGAGTCGGAATAATGGATGGACAAGTACCGTTCAATCTGTTTCACCGTCTCCTCCTTTTTCGAGGACGTCTGGCTTTGGACTTTGGAATAATGGGTCACCATGAAGGCCAAAAAGCGATAGATGTACCCCGTGATGAGGAGGCATTCGGATTCTTCGCTCGCCACCGCGTCTCCTTCGACCATCGCGGTCATGATGCGTTCGCCTTCTTTAGAAGGAGAATCGGAGAAAATGAAATGTTCCGGCCCCAATGTGGTGGTGCCTAGTATTCCTTTCAAAGCGGTTCCCGACATTTCGATCCAAATGTACGCCCACGGATCTTCCTTTTCTTGCTCGTAAGTTGCCTTGGAATGGGGAGGCAGGATAAAAAAGTTATTAGCGTGAACTTCAAAATCCCGATTCCCGATATGAATGGTTCCGCGTCCCGAAAGGACATAATGGAGAATGTAACAAGTTTTGTCGGATTCAATTGCCCCCTTGTTCTTCCGGCAACGTTCAAACCCCACAATCAAAGGTATAATCGACGAATCGGTCGTCGAGGCGATATAGCTGTAATAAACGTCTCGGTCAAAAATGGACATAAGGTCTCCCTGTCTTTCTTACCGGTATTTTATCATGGTCAAGTTCAAAAAAGTATATATCTTCGGGCGAATTGTTTATTCTTTGATTATGAAGCCTAACCCTATAATGAAAGCGCTTCCAGTTCATATGGCAAACAGCACAGTGGAATTGACACAACGGGACTTCATCCGGAAGCCCAAACCCCGTAGCCTTTGGTCGAAATGGGGCCTGACTTTGTTTTTGATGGCCTTGCCCACGATCGTCTACGTGTTCGTTTTCCATTACATGCCCCTCGAAGGCCTTATTATTTCGTTTAAGAATTACAACTCCATTCAAGGAATGTGGGGATCCCCTTGGACCGATATGGGCGGTTTCCAGCATTTCTACACCTTCGTCACCGCCCCGAACTTCTGGACTTTGGTGAAGAACACCCTCGTCTTGTCGGTGTTAAGCATCGTCTTCAATTCCACCCTCCCGATCATCTACGCGCTCTTCCTCAACGAAGTCCGCTTCAAATGGGCGAAGAAGACCATCCAGATCGTCATGTACGCGCCCTACTTCATTTCCACGGTCGTCATGGTCGGCATTCTGTTTGTTTTGTTCCGCGCGGAAACGGGTTCGATCACCAAGATTCTCGTCGCCCTCGGATTCGATTCCACGAGCGCCATGTCCAACCCGAAAGCCTTCGTCGCCATCTACGTCATCTCCGGCTTGTGGCAAGGCCTTGGTTGGTGGTCCATCGTCTACATGGGGAGCTTGGCCAACGTCGACCCCTCCCTCCACGACGCCGCCAAAATCGATGGGGCGGGGCGCCTTCGCCGCATTTTCGCGGTGAATTTCCCCTCAATCGTCCCCCTTGCCATCATCATGCTCATCATGTCCATCGGGAATATTCTCAACGTCGGATTCGAAAAGGTGTACCTCATGTATACCCCCGGCAACAGCGTCTCCTCGGAAATCATTTCCACCTACGTTTACCGCATTTCCTTCCCGGAATACGGGCTTCCCCAATTCTCTTATGCGACCGCGATTGGTCTCTTCAACTCGGTGATCAACATCGTGATTCTCGTGGCCGCGAACTACGTTTCGAAGAAAGTGAGCGATAACTCGCTGTGGTGATGGATTATGAAACGACTGAACCGTGAAAAACTATTCGATGTCGTGATCGCCCTCATCATGGGCGCGGTCGCCCTTCTCTTCTTGCTTCCCTTACTCAACGTTTTGGCGTGCTCCTTTTCTAGCCCGGATAAGGTCGTCGCCGGAGAAGTCGGTCTCTTCCCCGTGGAATTCACCTTGAAGGGCTATGAGCAGGTCTTCGCCAACGATTCCTTGATGCGGGGCTTCCTCAATTCGTTGCTCTATACCTTCTTAGGAACCGTGATCCAAGTCACCCTCCAAATGCTCTGCGCCTATCCTTTGTCCCGCCCCGATTTCAAGGGACGCAAGTTCTTGAATATCTTCCTCACCCTCACGATGTTCGTCTCCGGTGGCATGATCCCCACCTATTTGCTTATCTCCAATCTTGAAATGCTCGACACCATTTGGGCCATCATCATTCCCGGATGCGTGTCGGTGTTCAACATCATCGTCATCCGGACCTACATGTCCAACTCGATTCCCGCGGAAGTGCAAGAAGCGGCTCGCATCGACGGATGCGGGGACTTCCAGATCTTCCTCCGCGTGGTCTTGCCCTTGTGCCGCCCCATCCTCTTCGTCATGGTCCTTTACGCGATCGTCGGATATTGGAACAACTATTTCAACGCCCTGCTCTACATCCAATCCGCGGACCTCTATCCCTTGCAACGCGTCTTGCAAGACATGCTCGTCACCAACAGCGGTTCCCTCGGGGCGGGGGATCCGAACCTTCAAGAACAATTGAAATACGTCACGATCGTCGTGTCGTCCCTCCCCTTGCTCGTCATTTACCCATTCTTCCAAAAATACTTCGAAAAAGGCGTCGTCATGGGCGGCGTCAAAGGATAAGGAGAACCGCAATGAACAAATTCGGAAAATCAGTCTTCCTGTTGGCTTCGCTGCCTTTGCTCTTGGCCGGATGCGGAGGAACGAAGGTCGTTTATGACCTCGATAACTTCCTCCCTAACGGCACCGAGGAGAACCCTTATCAAATCGTTAAGGAGCCGGTCACCATCAAGATCTTCGCTCCCCACAGTTCGGGAAACCCCGAATACAAGGACCTCCGGATGTTCCAATACCTTTCGGAGGTCACCAATCTCCGATTCGAGTTCACGACCCCCGACACGAGCGCTTACGCCAATCGCCGCGCCGCCGTCTGGGAGGATAAGAAATACAAACCGGATCTGTTCTTGTTCAATAACCCCATCTCCGAGCAAGTCCAATACGCGGAGAACCATTTCGACGTCTTAACCCCGTTCAATGACGCGAACTACACCGATTCCACCGGGAAAGTGGGTTCGCTCATCGACGAATACATGCCGACCTACAAAGCGCTCCTCGCCTCGAATTTCGGCATCGACCCCAAGAAGGAAGACGCGAACAAAACCGCCCTCATCAGCGATGGGAAGATGTATTGCTCCTTGTCCGCGAAAGACGTCGCCCGCGACCTCACTTACAAGATGTTCGTGAACAACGTTTGGATCCAAAACATCTACGCCTCCTACCCGAATTCCTATTGCTACACCCATTCCATCGACGACGCTTCCAAGATCCTCACGATCGACGATTACGTGGGGGTCCTCACCGATTTCTCGACCTTCGACGCCAACAACAACGGCAAGATCAACGACGAAATCCCCGTCTCTTCGAAGGCGTTTGAATACCTTCGCAACTTCATCCTCCAATCTTATGGATACGTTTCCTATTCCTGCGAAATCGAAAGCGATGGCTCCCGATTCACCTACGTTCCCAAAACGGATGCCTATCGGAATTATCTGAAGACCGCCTCCTCGATGTGGGCTAGCGGCCTCATGGACCGCAGCACCCCGGAGAACAAGACGGATTCCTTGATGGCGACCAACGGCAAGCGCTTAGGCTCCTTTGTGGCGGCCGCCCCCTACATCATCACGAGCCAACAAAACGATCCCAATAACAGCAAAGAAGACGGGACCCCGTATCGATACGACGAAGAATACGTGACGGTCGCCCCTTTGCTTTCTTCTTCCTATTCCGGCCCGAGGCTGCAACTCGGACTTGGCTATTTCCGGCCCGATGGGGCTTGCATCCCCACCGCGTCGAGCTATAAGCGCGAAGTCGCCCGTTTGCTCGACATCATGTATGGGGAACTCGGCACCCAGTTGATTTCCTATGGGGTCGAAGGGACGGATTGGACTTGGGATGACCAGTCCAAGACCAGCTGGACCTTCCACGTCCCCTCTACCTGGACTGGGAACCAAGAGGAATACCGCGGAACCATCACCCCGAACGTCGGCAGCGCCTCCGCCCTATATTGGTCTAACGAGTTCGTGGGGAAGATGAACGACGAAGTCATCACCCGCCTTAACAAGCAATCGGAAATCTATCTGCCCTATTTGAAGACCCCGGAGCCCGCGGAATACAAATTCACGAGCAAGGAATACGAGCAGATTTCCACGATCAAAGCCTCCCTTGATAACCAAATCACCTACTACGAAGCTTCCTTCATCACGGGCCAATTGGATCCCACCTCGGACAAAGATTGGAATGATTACCTCAGCACGATCAACCGCTTCAAAGCCGGCGAGCTCGAGAACATCTACAACGCGATGCTTCAGAGGTATCGATGATGGGAAAGACCGCGAAAAACACCCTATGCCTCGCCTCTCTTTTGCTAGCGAGCTGCTCCTTTGGAGGAACGAGTTCCGTATCTTCTTCCCTTCCCTTGGACAGCGAAGAAACTTCTTCCGCGTTGGCTAACGTCCCCGTCAAGGGGGTGGAACTTCAAATAGAAGCCAACGAAATCTTTGTGGGGGAGACCACGTCCTTCTCGGTCGTCATTTCCCCCAGCGATGCCAGCGTGAAGACCTATATCGCTAACGCATCCCCCACTAGCGTCGCCTCCATCGAAGGCAACCTCATCACCGGCACCGCCCCGGGAGAAGCGCGGATCACCGTGACCACCGACGACGGGGGCCACACCGCCGAAGCCACATTGCACGTGAAAGAAAGGAGAACCCCCGTGACCGATTCGGAATACCTCTCCAGCATTTCGGAAGACCCCTATCGCACGAAAACCGTTCCTAACGGAGAAGGTTGGGGCCTTTCCGACACCGGGAACGTCGGCATCGACCGCGATTTGTTCGAGTCCGAGGTCCGTTACCCCGTCCCTAGCGAAGGCAAGATCTACGAAGCCGCGGATTACGGCATCGCCCCGGGAGAAGAAAACAACGCGGGGCGCCTCATCAACCTCCTTTCCGAACTCGCGGAAGTCGAGGGAGTCAAGATCGTCCGTTTCGCAAACGCGACCTATGAATTCGGCAACACCATCTCGGGGAACAATCTGCGCGACATCTACCTCGTGGGGCAAGAGAACACCAAGTTCGTCTTCACCGGATGGATGACCTATATCCACTTCAGCCATTGCGTCAACGCCCACATCCAATCCATCACCTTCGACATCAATCCCTCGCCCACCGTTTCGGGAGTGATCGTTTCCAGCGAAGAAGACGATGCCAACGGATACATCTACGTCAAACTCGACGAAGGCTACGACGTCACCGCCCCCGCTTATCAACGTTACGCCTCCGAACGCCGGGGCAGCTACGCCGAATACTATTACGATTCGACTTATGAGGCTTACGTGCCCAACCGCTCTGGCAACCTCTTCTACAACCCCGGGCTCAAGAATCTGGAATACTCTTCCAAAACGGGCTTGCTCAAAGTCACCCTGTCGAAGAGCTTCCCGTATTGCTCTTACAAAGCCCCAACTCCCGGCACGGTGGTGGGAATCGGCTACCAGGTCTATGAGAACCATGGTTTCTATTTCCAGGAATGCGAGAACACCTATATGGAACACGTCACCGTGTACACCGTCGGGGGCATGGGGATGCGCACGGACAACGGCAAGAACCTGTATTTGAACCACGTCCGCTTTATCCGCGAACCGGGGACCAAGCGCCTGCTCACCTGCACCGCCGACATCCTCCATACCTGCAACCTCTCCGGGGAAGCCATCTTCTCCAACTGCGAACTCGAAGGCAGCCACGACGACGCCATCAACGTCAAATCGTTCTACACCCGCATCACCGCGATCCGGAACAACGTCGTCACGGTCGCCCAAACCCAAAGCGAAGTCGCCATCGGCTTTGAAGTGGGGGATGAGGTCGACGTCTATAACCCGACCGGGCTCCAATACAAGGACACCTTCACGGTCGTCGGGGTCGAGCAAATCGGCACGACCTTCGAACTCACCCTCGACAAGAACATGCCGTCCCGCGGCTCGAACTCGTATCTTGGGTTCAGCCTCGGCAACGCGACCAAAGCCGTCCATCTGACCTTGGAAAATTCCTTCATCAAGAACAAGAGGAACCGCGGAATCCTCCTCCAAGGGCGCCACTCCCAAATCAAGAACTGCACCTTCCAGAACGTCGTGATGGGCGCGGTCCAAGTATTGGGGGTCGACGACGTCTTCAAGGAAGCCATCGTTCCCCAAGACATCCAGATCACCAACACGAAATTCCTCCAATGCTGGGACGATCTTTCCGTCTTCACTTGGGACGCTAGTGGGGTCTCCACTTCCGGAACCCTCCATGACGTCGAGATTTCCAACAACTATTTCTACCATGGGACCGGCACTTCCTTGTATTGCCGAGGCGTTGGTAACGTCTCCGTGAAGAACAACCTCTTCCAAGAAATGGGTAGCAAGAAATATTCCTGCCGAATCCTCGATTCGCAAGATATCGCCTTAGAAAACAACGCCTACTACCTGACTTACGACCAAATCGGATACAACTTCGTCTCCGCTTCGGAGACAACGACCAATATTTCGCAAAAGGGCAATGCCCGGAAAGGGAATTTATGAAGCGCAAAACATGTTGGCTATTAAGCGCCGCAATGCTGCTTTCCGTCGGGGGACTCGTTTCCTGCGGACCGAACCAATCTTCGGAAGCCAATCCGAGTTCGTCCTCCCTCGTCCCCGTGGCCTCCGTTCGCCTTTCCTCTCCGGCGGCTTCGGTTGAGATTGGCAAAACCATTCAACTCACCGCGACGGTGTCTCCCGCTGACGCTTCCAATTTAGCCCTGGAATTCTCTTCTTCCTCTCCAGAAGTCGCCAGTGTTTCTTCCACCGGCCTCGTCACCGGGGTGAGCCTTGGCACCGCCTTGATCACCGTCACGACGGTGGATGGAGGGAAGACCGATTCCTTGGAAATCCGAGTCGGAAAAGAAGGGTATCGCTACCTCGGGGTCAATGAATTGAGCGAAGAGCTCGCCGCGACCCCCTACCAGGCCAAGGTGGATGGGCTAGACCGTTATGGGCTATCTTCCCCCGATCTGGTTGGGGTGGATCCCGTTGCCCAAGAGGAAAAGAAATATCACGCCGCGAAAGAATCTTACGATCAAGTGATCGAGGTTGCTTCCCTTACCCTCTCTGACATCCAATCCGTCCTCCCTTCCGCGACGGAAGCGAAGAACTACGAAAAGATCCAAGCCGCGATTTTGCTCGCGAAGAAGGCCAATGAAGAAGGCAAATCCGTCTATATCGAATTGCCTGCGGGCACGATGCCAGTGGACGCCACGGACATCGCCACCTCCTGCGTCTTTGTCCTCGATGGCCTCAAAAACGTCGCGATCGTGGGGAATTCCACCGTGATCTCGCTTTCCATCGAAGGCATGAAATACAAGGGATACCTCTCCATGAACGCCTGCGAGAACGTCATTCTCGAAGGCATCGAATTCGATCAAGAAGTGGGGGCCAACGTCACGGGGTCCATCCTCCGTTACAACCTCGACTCCTACCAAGCCGTGGTTTCCATCGACCCGTCGTACAACGAAACCATGCGTCGGGCCATCGAAGGGAATAAGAAACTCCGCAGCTACCTCGAATTCCACAAAGGGACCAAAGCCCCCATCCAAGGAGGGAATTTCTTCGTCGATGGGTTCAAAACCGTCAGTTACGAATTCGTGGATGGCCATTACGAAGCGACCATCACCTTCTCTTCCATGATTTCCGCTTCTCCTCTTGGCACCTTGGTGTCCATGCAGTTCGCCCAATACGACGCCGCGGGCATCACCATCTCCGCCTCGAAGAACATCGATTTGGAATCCTTGACCATGCGCAAGGCATATGGGATGGGACTCGTGGCCTCGGGAACGGAGAACCTCCGCGTCAACCGGTTCTTCCTGATGGTCAAAGAAGGCAGCAAGGACTTGATGACTTCCTGCGCCGACGCGATGCATTTCTCCATGCTTTCCGGGGTCGTCCAAGTCACCAATTCCATCATCGAATACAGCCACGACGACGCGCTCAACATCAAGCACGGCTATTGGTACCGCCTCGAATCGGCCTCTTCCCGCGACAAGCAAATGACCTTGTCGAAAATCACTTCGGCCATGCCCCTTCCCAAAGTCGGGGAGAAGATCGCGGTCTATAACCAAACGACCTTCGAAGCCCATGGCACCTACACGGTGGCTTCCGCAACGGAAGAGAACGGGAAGATGATTTTGACGGTGGAAGAACGCATCTCGGGATTCAACACCTGGGGCGATTGCCGAGTGACCTTCCTTTCCAACACTCCCTCGTTTGAATTCTCCAACAACATCGTCCGCAACAAGCGCAACCGCGGGGTCCTCGTCCAAGTACCCAACGCGGTAATTTCAAACAATTCCTTCATCAACGTCGGGCACGGATCCATCCAAGCCGCGTCCGCGATGGATGTCTTCAACGAAGCGACCTTGCCCCAGGGATTGGTGATCGAGAACAACAAATTCATCGGCAACAATTACTTGGTCGGAGGGACCCTGTATGGCGATGTCTCCGTATTCGGCATCTCCAATAACGGCACGGTCGGCCCGGCTGGCACGCTTCGCGACGTGCGGCTTTCCAACAATTTCTTCACCGATAACGGGAACGCCTGCGTTTCCTTCCGCGGGGTGGGAAGATCCGTCGTGGAGGATTCCTTGTTCTACAACGCCTCCAGCTCCCAACCGACTGGGGAAACCTTCAACTGCCTCTTCCATCTCTACAATACCGCGGACCTGGAAATCCGCCGCTCGTACAACCAATACAACTTGAACGCCGGCTTATCCGGAATCATCCCCCAAGGCTCCACGAGCGATGAGAACACCATCCTCACGGACAACAAGAACATCGCTTTCCAAGTGATCGATGACGTCGGCCCGGAAGTGGACATCGCCAAAACAAGCGGTTCCATCACAGTCGACGGGCAACTCAGCGAATGGGACGCCTTGGGCGCCACCGACATCGAGATTCGGGGATACACCGACGCCTTGGGCGGAGAATGGTCCACGGCCCAACTCGATCCCACCTTCAAGATCAACGCTTTGAAGATGACGTGGAACGAACAAGGGATCTACGTCGGATTCGATGTGTATGACGATGCGCCCGAATACAAAACCATCAACGATTTCTGGCTCGGCGATTGCGTGGAGATCCTCGCTTCCTGCATCACCAATAAGCCGAACGCCGACTTAAGCGTCTACAAGGAAGAAGGAGGGGTCATCCAAACCGCCTTCGCCCCGAACTGGATCGAGACCAACTATTCGACCATCGCCCTCGTCCGAAGCAATTCGAATTACGTGAAGAACGCTTCCTTGCTCCAAACCCGTTTCTCGACGCGCAGCGACGGATACAGCGGGGAAATCTTCTATCCCTTCGAACTCATCCCCGAATTCAAAACGTCCATCGACGAAGGGAAACGCATCGATATCGCCATCATCATCGCCGACAGCGAGCGCTCCTCGCGCAAACGCATTCAGGCGAGCAACGTGCCGCACAACGTCGAAAACAACAAGACGATGACGGCCCGCATGCCCCAATACTTATTCAAAGACTAAACGGAAATAAATTTTAAGGAGGTATTATGAAAAAGAAATTTATTCCCATTGTCGCAGTCGCCGCTATCTTCGGTATCGGCGCCCTTGCGACGTCTTGCGGAATCCAAGGATCGGAAACGTCCAGTTCCGAACCCCTTGTTTCCAGCGAGGTCAAAGATTCGTCCGAAGAGCCAAGCGCGCCCACCGAGGTGAAAGTCGAGAGCGTGGCTTTGGCCCTCTCCAAGACAACCGTCAAGGTTGGCGAAACCGTGGAAGCGACGGTTTCCGTGTCCCCGGAAAACGCCGCGAACAAAAAATACACCTTGGTTTCGCTCAATACGGCGGTTGCCACCGTAAATGGTACTACGATTACCGCTGTTTCCAAAGGACCCGCGGAAATCAAAGTCACCACCGAAGACGGCGCGAAGACCGCGTCCGTCACCTTGACCGTGGAAGAAGCGGTGCTCCCCGCCCCGACGCTGACCAATCCCGGACAAGCCTCTTACACCGTCGCCGCGGGCGCCGAACTCCAACTCCCGGCCATTAAAGCGACTTCGGGCGATGGCAAAACCGACCTTACCGCCAAGATGGAAGCGGAAGACTACGATGATCCCTATTCCCTCAACGAGGACTACACCGTCTTCCGTTCGAACGTCGCCGGCGTCCACACCGTTTCCTTCTTCGTCGAAGAAGGCGATTTAGACGCCACCCTCGACATTGAAATCACCGTCACCCCGGCCCACGAGAACACCTTCTCCGTCACCCCAGAAGAAAATAATCCGTCGGTCATCACCACCTATGGCACCTTCAAGGATAACCTCGAAGCGGGCTATAAATCCCGGTTCTACAAGTCCCTTGGGGATGGCAACCACGCGGCGAGCTTAAGCGCCACCGAAGACGCCATCGCGGGCAACTCCCTCATCATTGACCTCAACAAAACCGCGGGCAGCGCCTTGAACTCGTTGTTTGTTAACACCTTCACTAACGACATCGTCCGCGACAAACCGGTCACCTACACGGTCGAATTCGACTACAAGCCCCTCACCGAAAGCAGCTTCGGCGACGTCTATTTCGGAATGCGTTGGGACGGATTTAACGGAATCAACTCCCAATTCGTCACGACCAAAACCGTTGGGACCGTTTCCCATTACAAGGTTTCCTTCCCCGAGACGACCGTCCCCACGAATGGAGGCACCGCGGGATTCTTCTTCTTCAAGTTAGGCGGAGACGCGACCCCCTGCAAAGTGGCGATCGACAATTTCGTCCTCACCACCGAAAAAGCGCCGGAAACGACCATCGTCGTCCCGACCGCGGAAGAGCTCTCTTCCGAAAATGGCTTCACCTTCAACTGGAAGGAACGTGCTTCGACCTTCGGCAAAGGCAAAACCACCTTGGTACAATCCATTGAGGACGAAACCGTCCGCAACGCCATCTCTTCCACCGAAGGATTCGGCGAGAACGTCATGCACCTCACCGGCAATGGCGACCATACTTTCGCGGGTCTCAACTCCACCAATCTCATCGCTGGCAAGAAACTCACCCTGTCTGCCAAATATTACAAAGTTGACGATGGCGGCTTTAACATGATCCTCATGGTCGGAGGAGCTGGCCAAACCATGAATGAAGGCCTTTCCATGGTGGAAGTGAGCGGAAACATCAAACAACTCACCTGGACCGGCACGATCCCCGCGGGTTGCGAATCCTTGAACTTCTACCCCACGAATGGCAATTTCAGCATCTACATGGGCGACATGACCGTCAAACTCTCCGAGCCGGATCCCCTTCCCGAAGACACTACCGCGAAAGGGAATAAAGTCGGAGACAAATGGACCGTCACCCGTCGCCAATTCGGCGAAGGCCGTCCGGACAAAGGCCATTCGACTTTGACTTACATCGACACCCCTGCCTCGGTGTCCGGAGAAGGCATCGGAAGCCAGATCACCAAGATCGTTTTCGATTCGAATGCCGCAGATTCCACGATTGAATGGTATAACTCCGGCAATTCTCAGATTGAAAATGGCCACGAATATAAAATCACCCTCGTCTATTTCATCGAGAACTGGACCGGCGGCGCTCGTCTGATGTTGAATTTTGATAAGGCCGCTTTCGCCCCCGAGCCTGCTGGCGTCCCCACTACCGCCGGTTACCACAAAGCGGAATTCAACTGGACCGCAACGATGAGCGTGAATTTCTTCAACCTCTACGTTCCGGAAGCGAATGGCGATTCGGTCATTTACTTCGCTTCTTCCACCGTCGAACTCGTCAAAATCAATAACTGATTGACTTTGGCTTTTCTGGGCGCGCCGGGGCCTTTCTCGGCGCGCCCTACCAGTTTTTGAAGGGGCCATCATGAAATCGATAGCAAAGGGCGATCTCTTTCGTCGCATCGCCGCCAATCGCCAACGCCTTTCTTCCCCCGAATACCGATATCCCGGAGTGTTTGGTCAAAACTCCTCCTGGCCGGGAGATTGGGAAGGGCGTTGCATCTTAGGGCTTGCGAACCTATATCAAGCCTTTCGGGGTTACCCGAAGGAACAACGCAGCCTAGCCAAGCAATTGCGCGAGATTTTCCAGCATTTGCCGGAATATCTCAACCAAGATGGCTATTTTGGCGATTTGGTGGACGTGTGCGCCGTCAACGAACAACAAGTATCGGGGAATTCCTGGTTTCTCCGCGGACTCATCGAATATTATTCCATTGTCCGCAACCCAGAAATCCTCCAATGGATCACGAAAATCACCGAGCGTTTTTTGCTGCCGATTTCTCAAGCATATTCCCATTATCCCCTCGTAAAGCGCGACCTGGGCGGAGTTGGGGGCCACATCGAAGGGAGAATCGTCGATGGCTGGCTCACTTCCAGCGACATCGGTTGCGCGTTTATCATGCTCGATGGCATGAGCGCCGCCTACGCCTTGCAAAAGGACGAGCGGCTGAAACAAGCCATCGAGTCGATCATCGACGCTTTCCTTGCCATCGACTTCGTTGAGCTCGAATGCCAGACCCACGCGACCCTTAGTTGCGCCCGAGGCATTTTGCGATTCTATGAATCCACGAAAGAGCCTCGTTATCTCGAACTCACCGAATCGATTTTCGGGGTTTACGTCTCCGAAGGGATGACTTTAGACTATTCGAATAAGAACTGGTTCGGCCGCCCCGAAACGTGGACCGAGCCTTGCTGCATCGTCGATTCCTATCTGCTGGCGAGCCGTTTGTTCGCCTTGACGAAGAAAAAAGAATATTTGACGCTTGCGAATCGCATTTATTACAACGCCTTCCGTTCCGCCCAGCGGCATAACGGGGGCGCGGGTTGCAATACCTGCTTAACCGAGGAACAGCGTTCCATGAAGGGGTATCTCTTCGAGGCTTTCTTTTGCTGCACGATGCGCTTTGCCGAAGGGCTGCGCGCCGCCAAAGATAGCGCCGGGACCTATTCTCGTAACGCTCTCTTCCTCTTGTCCCCTCTTCCGATGGTTTATCGCCTTGCCAAAGGCGGATCCGTGGAAATCCAAGGGGACCTTTATCAAGACGGGGAAATCGAGATCCTCGCTAGGAACCTCTCTGCCCCGCTAAATGTATCGATGTACTTACCTTCGTCCTTGCCCTTTACCCTTACGGGCACGGAATGCGAATTCGAGGATTTCATTCTCCGTTTCCGCTTGGATGGTTCCCAAACGGTTCGCCTTAAAGTTGCTCTTACCCCCCATAAAGAAGGGCAACTCCGTTTCGTGGGGGACATGCTTTTGGTCAAACGGAAGGCCAACGGCGAAGAAACCCCCTTCGCAATGGATGGGTCATTTTATTATTATTTACTGGATTATTCCGCTTTGCCTGAAGAAGGCCAAGCGATGGAATGGATGCAGGAAATATGAAACAAGCCTTCTCCCACGGGGTTCCCATCTGGGGCAAATCCTACCTAGAAGAAAAGAACATCACCCTCTTTTTCGTCGTTCCCCTCACCGGGGAAGAAACGAAGATCCGCATCACGGCCTCTTCGTTTTATCGTTTGGTCGTGGATGGCAAATTCCTCGCTTATGGGCCTAGCCGGGACGCCCACGGTCGGTTCCGGGTCGATGAGATTCCTTTGCCCAAAAAAGCCTCGACTCTCTTAATTGAAGTGGCGGGATACCATTGCTGTTCCTTTTACGCGCTAGACCAAACTCCGTTCGTCCTCTTTGAAGTGGACGACGCTTTGGGAAACCCTGTCCATTATTCTTCCCCTTCGACTTTGGCGTTCCGCAATACGTCCCGCTTGCAAAAAGTCACCCGTTTTTCTTACCAACGCGCTTTCAGCGAATCCTACGTCCTCTCCCCTTCCCACATGAATTTCCTCCACACGGGAATCGGGGATTACCCCAAGGTGGAATTGGCTTCCCTCCCTTTCCCAGTCCTTGACCGGCGAATCGTTCCCTATCCCAAATACCCTTCGACGGATTTCACCCCCATCGAAGAAGGCCATGCCGAAATCGATCCCTCCAAGAAGGATTACGAGGATCGCTACCAATGGACCGAATACCTCAAGATCTTCCCTAGGTCGGAATGGGAAATCGATTCCAACCACGTCGCCTCTTGCCTTTCCTATTCCCTTTCCCCAGTTGGGGAAGGCCTCGAAGAAGGGGAGTTCCGAACCTACTGCTTGCCTTCTTCCCTCACGGGCTTTTTCTACGCGGAAGTGGAAGCGAAAGAAGATGCGCTTCTTTATATTCTGTTCGACGAAGTGGCCATGAATGAAAACGAAGGGGAGCCCTTATCCATCTCGTTCTACCGCAACACCACCCATAATTGCCTGACCTATTCCCTCAAAAAAGGGCATTACCGTTTGATGTCCTTTGAGCCTTATACCGCTCGCTACGCCCGAATCGTGGTGCTGTCGGGAAAAGCCAAGATCCTTCGTTTCCGCTTGGTGCGGTACGAAAACCCCGACGTCGATGCCTTCCGTTATTCTTTCGCCGACAAGCGTTTCGAACGCATTTTCGACGCCGCGAAATCCACCTTCGCCCAAAACGCCGTGGACTTGCTAACGGATTGCCCCTCCCGCGAACGGGCGGGATGGCTCTGCGATTCCTATTTCTCCGGTCAAGTCGAGCCCTTGCTCACCGGGAACGCTTTCCAAGAAAAAGCGTTCTTGGATAATTACATCCACGCCAAAAGGGATGATCTGCCCAAAGGCATGATCCCCATGTGCTATCCCGCGGATTTCCCCAGTAAGGAGTTCATCCCCAATTGGAGCCTTTGGTACATTCTGGAACTTTATGAATACCGGAAACGAAACGGGAACGACGAAGTGGTGCAGGGAAGTTTGGAAAACATCCGCGGCATCCTTTCTTATTTCCAAAGCAAAGAGAACGAATCCGGGATGTTAGAAGACCTCGAAGGATGGGTGTTCGTGGAATGGAGCAAGGCCAACGACCCCGAGTTCATCGCCGGAGTCAACGCCCCCAGCAACATGCTCTACGCCGAAGCGCTCCAAAAAGCCGGAATCCTCTTACAAGAAGAATCCCTCATTACGAAAGGGGATCGCCTCAAAAAAGCCATCCGTTCCTTTTTCTTCCGCGGGGACTTCTTCGTCGATAACGCGCTTCGCAATCAGCAAGGGGAATTGGTATTAACGGACCACACTTCCGAAACTTGCCAATACTACGCCTTGTATTTTGGGATCATCACCCCAGAAGAAGACCCGTCGTTCTTCGCCAAGATGCGCGATCATTTTGGGGAGCATCGAAACGAGAAGAAGACCTATCCCCGGGTCTACAAATCCAATCTCTTGATGGGAATCTTGCTTCGCCTGGAAGTGCTTCTTCGGGCCAAAGAACCCAAACGGGTTTTAGAAGAAACCATCGGGTATTTTGACAAGATGGCTTCCTTGACGGGAACCTTATGGGAACACGACGACGTCTACGCTTCCTTGAACCATTGCTTCGCGAGCTTCGTGATCGCGCTAGAATGCCACGCGAACTTCGGGCTTCGTTATATCGACGAAGAGAAGAAGGAAATCCACCTCTCTTCCATCGCGGCCCTGGAAGAAGGAAGCATCTCCATCCCCCTTCGAAACGGTCGCCTCTTCATCCGGGCCAAAAACGGAATCCGGACGATCCGGAAAACCCTGGAATACCGTTTGGTTTGCGACGATTAAATCCGCCCTTTCAACACGGCGAACACCAATTCTTCTTTTCCTAACGTTTTCGCGTAACGGGCGAGCTTTTCCTTGTCGATTTTCTCTTTTGGCAAATGGTCTAGCACCTTTGCGTATTCCTCATCCCCCCAGTTATCCCGATGGAGGATGAGGTCGATGAGGGTCATCTCCAAATCGTAAACGGGCACCAAGGGCCCATGGGGAGAAACCCCTAGCGACCATCCGAGCAAATACGACGCCCCGTTCTTGGTAATGCAGGAGGCCCCCTGGATTCCCGAAGTCATGTAGTTTCGGGGCAAGGCCACCTCCATGACTTCGGGGCTAGGGCCTAGGCCATGGAGAAACAAAGCGCTCCGCAAGCAGAAGACGGCTTTCCGATAACGGAAGTGCAACACGTAATACGGATCGAAGGGATACCCCTTTTTGAGGTAGAGCCCCTTGGCGATTTTGCGAAACACCCCAAGCTCTTCCGCTTGGGACAAATAGGTCTGGGATATCCCTTTTTCCCGCGCTTCTTTCACCGAAACGTATCCGTCATTTTGTTCGGATAAATCGAGAAGTTTCTCTAATTTTTTCTTTTCCACACAACAATTATATAGATTTGTTGTTTGAATGGAAATAAAACTTCGAAATTCCCTTTGACGAAGGGGGCGCTTGTTTGAATAATAGTCAAGGCGTTTGAAACCAAACTGCTCGAAATCATCAGAAAGGAAATTGCTATGCATCGTCAAACCACGTTGGCTACCAATGAAAACGTCGTCCACAATTGGTACGTCGTTGATGCCACGGACATCCCTCTTGGCCGCCTCGCTTCCAAGATCGCTGTCATCCTCATGGGCAAGGATAAGCCCACCTACACCCCGAACATCGATTGCGGCGACTACGTCGTCGTCATCAACGCTTCGAAGGTGAAACTCACCGGTAACCACCCCGAAACCAAGAAGTACTACTACAACGTTTCCGGCTACAACGGAGGCCTCCGCACCCGTTCTTCCGGCGTCATGCTCAAAGAGTTCCCCGTCGAGATGGTGGAACGCGCCGTTTGGGGCATGCTCCCCAAGGGACGCCTTGGCCGCAAGATCGCCGGAAAACTCTTCGTCTACGCCGATGCCAACCACGAGCAAGCCGCTCAAAAACCGGTTGTCCTCGACCTCAGCAAATAAGGAGTAAATGATAATGGCTAACGAAAAATACTACGGAACCGGCCGTCGCAAATCCTCCATCGCCCGCGTTTACGTGAGCGCTGGCAAAGGCGAAATCACCGTCAATGGCCGCCCCGTCAAGGAATATTTCCCCTACGAAACCTTGATCCTCGACCTCAAGCAACCGCTTGCCCTTCTCCAAGCCGAAGACCGTTATGACGTCGTCGCCTTCGCCCAAGGCGGCGGATTCACCGGACAAGCCGAAGCCATCCGCCTCGGACTCGCCCGCGCCCTCCTCGAAGCCAAAGAAGATCGCGGCACCCTCAAAGCCGCCGGCATGTTGACCCGCAACGCTCGTTCCAAGGAACGTAAGAAATACGGTCTCAAAGCCGCTCGCCGCGCTCCGCAATTCTCCAAGCGTTAATCGCTTCCTTCGGACATCCCAAAGCCCCAGGCAATGTTCTGGGGTTTTTTGATGCCAAGAATCCAATTTTTCGCCGGTTGATCGGGAAACATTCCCAAAATTACGTCGAGCAAAATCATGCTTTATCTAGGAAACCAATCACAATGAAGTGAGGCTAGGATCATTCCGAAATATCCCCCGATGAATAGGCGGCCCATACAGGCAATTTGAATAAAAATCGCGGTTAGAAAACCCGCCACCCAGAACCAGTCCTAATGGCGGGAAAATTCAAAAGACGGAAAAAACGACGGTCAAATGCCCTATAAAACTTTGGGAGCTTCCCCGTTCTTTTTCTCGATGCGAATTTCTTGGCTACGGAAGAAGAAATGCAAGGAATAATCCTCCGGGGCGCCTTCGATGGGCTTGGTGAACGAAATGGCCCCATTATCGTGCACGTGGATGCCAAGAACGTCTTCGATGAGGAAAGGAAGAATCCCGGTAGCCCACGCGTGGGCTAAGGAACGACGGAATCCCACGTAGCATTCCTCGCCATGGTCGCCATGGTAATCGAGTTGACCTTCTTGGGGCAATTCATCGATCCGGCAGGAATGGAGCAGCCACGATGGGTCGTGTTCCTCAAAAAGGGTAGTGCCCCCGATGTCAATCATGCCTTGGTAATAGTCTTTGGCGATCGAATAGGCTTCTTTTCCTTTCCCGGCGATGGTTAACGCCTTCATCAAGAAATAGGATAAGAAGCAGCTCCATCCATCGGATCCGCCTTCGAGGATGGAATCGATGAGTTTTGGTTTGTCTCCCACTCCCGCCATAAGCATCATCGCGTTCACGGTTTTCTTGTGGGTCGCGTCGACGAAAGGAAAGTGGATGGAAGAGAGGATGAAAGAGGCGAGGCGTTTCCCTTCTTCGTCAACAATGCTGGAATGGAAACAAGAGTTCGCGAAATATAACGCGAGGGCCTGGATTCCATTGACGCGGTCTTTGTCCGGCACCGACCTCCAATCAAAGAAGAGGTAACCCCAATCGAAATCGGGATAATATTTGGCAAATTCCTTCCATTCCCCGTTGCTTATCGTGGATGCGACAAGGCGAAGATTCTGGGTGATTGAGTCGACGTATCGAGGATCCTTGTCCCCTGTCATTTGCACGTATTTCTCTACCATCAAGGAAAACCAGATGTTGTAAGAAGGAATCCCGTGATACCACGTGGGGAGAGGGTAATGGGAGAGGATGTATTCGATGCTATTTTTTACGGGAGAGGGATCGGAAAAAGCGTAGAGATAAGCGAAGCAAGCCGGGAATAAATCTCCAGCCCAAACGTGTTGATCGCGTTTCGCGCCATCCCAAATAACCCCATGATGGACGTTGAGCTGCAAGGTCCGTAAGGCCGCGTCCACGATTTGGTTGAGGCTAGAATCGTCGGATAGAAAACGCAAAGACGGAACCACTTCGTAATCAAACGCCGCGAACGCCCCTTGCAAGTAGTAGACCCCATCTTGAAGAAAATCGATTCGGACGAACCGGAAGGCGGTCGAGCCAAAGGTCATGTCGCTGTGGGAGGGGCAATAAACGCATAGATCACGGAGGGAATGGTCGTTGGAGGACCCTTTCTTTCCTAGTTCGCTGCAAGCCTCGCCCAGCGATTCCCCAAAGCGAATCCGGATATTGGGTCCTTCCATTGGGGAATTGGGCCCAAAACTCAAGCGAATCCCTCCAAAGAGTTCGCTTCCGAAATCTAGGAGGATATACCCTTTCCCGGATACGCGGGTGCAATTAGTCATCCCAATCGTGTTTTGGGTTTCTCCACTACGTAAGAAAGATAGGTTTACCACGTTTTGGGAAGAAGAAAGGGAAACGGGGTTTTGATAATCGATATGGCGTTCCATGCTTGGATTTTATCAAGATTCGATTACGAATGCTTGTAGTCATCGAACATCTTTCTCATCGGATTTGACATTTCATGCGATGAAAAAAAGCAAGAACCATTCTTATGTTTCCTTCTTAAGGAAAGGCAGAAAGAAAGGCAAAAAACGGGAAATGTTGCATTTTCTCTTAATGGAAGGGGATAATGAAGCATCTAAAAAGGAGAAGACTATATGAAATTCAATAAGTTATTGCTTACTCTGTCTTCCTTCGCTTTGGTTTCCTGCGGAGTCGGTGGTGCGACCGATGAGGCGAATCCAAGCGAAGATTTGGCTTCTATTTCCGCGACCGATGAGGCGAATAGAAGCGAAGATTTGGCTTCTATTCCCGCGACCGCTCAAAAGATCGAATACTCCAAAGCGGTGGAAGTGGTTGCCGACGCCGTGAAGTCCCTCGACACGATGGATGCGATTCGACTCTCGGTGGAAGACGCGGATTTCCAACTCGTGCAAGAAACCAGTTATTCCGCACCCGACGCGCAAGGTTCCCTTGTCACGGAAGATCACAGCATGACCATCACCGTCGGCGACGCTAACGCGGTCGTCGGAGTCAAAGGATTGACCACCGCTACCTCCCTGGCTGAGCTCGAAGGACTCGCGGAACTCCGCTTCGCGCTAGATGTCGCCGCCGATGAGGAACTCACCTCGATCAATGTCGCGGGAGGATATTACCTCAAGGACAACAAACAATACATCGACGCTTCTAACGCGGCTGTCGCGTCTATCCTGGACGTGGAACCCGGGAAATGGGTTATGGACCTCACGGGGGCCGACGAAGGCATGGAATTCCCGTTGTTGCAAGAAGGCATGTTGGATGAGGTTGTCGGAAGCGTGGTCGGCGTCATCACTTCCGAAGGCGAAGCCGACCCCTACGTTAGCCTCCTTCCCAATTTGATTGAAGCCTACCAACTTGGCGAAACCTCTTATCGCGTCCAAATCGGGCTCGACAAAGCGAAACTCATGGACGTCCTCGTTGCCGCCTTCGAAGAGTGGACCAGCGAAGAGATCACCAGCGAAATGGTCGCGGAGCTCGAGGCAGAGCTGGAGAAAAGCCAATTCGACTATATCAACCTCGCCATCGGCATCGACAACAACCTCTTGTCTTTCATCGACGTGGATGCGAAGTTCGGATTCTATGACATTGTCAAGAGTGAAACCGGAGAGGGTATGACCTCCATGACCGCCACCACCTACGCCGTCGACGTGGATGCCACGTTGAACATTGCCTATGGAAGCGATGTCGCGTTGACCTTCCCCACGGATCTTGACACCTACCAAACATTCGTCCCGACCGTCGAAACCATCGAATAAATCCATACTCCAAGGAACGCAGTGGCAAAAGCCCTGCGTTTTCCTACACTTAGAGCCGAGGATGTGATCTCCCTCTAGAAAGAATCCGTATCAAGGGTAATATCCTTCTTGGGTTCCCGGAGAGAGGCCATGGCCTCGGCTTTCCCTTTATAGGCATATAGGGGGAATGGCGGATCAGCGCGATGGCGTTTTTGAGCCTATGCTCGGACAAAAAAATGCGCGGTCCGCGCCTTTGGAGGAGCGCGTTTAACCCTAATGCGAGGCGTCTTCGCCATCGCGCGTACATCTCAGGAAAAAGCGCTTGCCAACGGAAACAGCGGATCCCCGGAGGATGCCAAATGCCGGAAAGGAAGGTCTATTGACATGATAGACAAGGAAGCGCCCGTGCTGGCGTTCGACGTGTCGAAGGGAAGCAGCCATTGCCAAGGCTACTGTTCGTTCGGCAAGCCGATCGGCAAGCCAATCAAGGTGGCGC
>JAXDTZ010000026.1:0-7540 GCA_034089705.1 Candidatus Alloenteromonas sp.
AGTACCTGCAGCCGATGTTGCAGCCGATGACCGCGTTGATGTTCTTAATCTTATCCTTAATGCTAATAACCATTCTATCACCCTGATATATTGTACTATATAGTACTAGTTTTGTCTACCGTTTTGCCCTTAATTGTTCAGGGAAAGTTTAGAAAGCATCCAAAAATTTTGTGGCCAACTTCCATATAACCGCAAAAAAAGCCTTGAACATCTTTCCCTAGAGGCCTATTAACAAGGATTAAGGTATGTTCGTGCTTTTTATTGCTAGTTCGTGCTTTTGATAAATTACCTGCTTTGAAAACAAGCAAAGAAAAAAAGGGATACTTCGCCAAAAATTAAGCAATTTATGCCTAAAATAAGCGAAATATCCCTATAAAATGAAAAAAGGACTGATATTTTTGGTATCAATCCTATTGTTTCAATATGGCGGAGGCGCGGAGATTCGAACTCCGGCTGGACGCGAGGCCCACTATCGGTTTTCAAGACCGACCCCTTCAGCCGCTTGGGTACGCCTCCATGGTGGTCCATCGGCGGCTTGAACGCCGAACCTGGCGATTATAAGTCGCCCGCTCTGACCAGTTGAGCTAATGGACCGCAACGCCAATTATAAGCCACTGCAAAACGAAAGAGAATCATGACTTTTCCAGCACGATTCGGTACCCCTTCCCATAGACGCTTTGCAAGATTCCTTCGAAAGGGGCGAGCTTTTGGCGGAGGCGGCAGACATGGGAATCCAAACTCCTCCCTCGCAGGGTCGTCGAAGAAGGGAAACACGCCTGATACAGGGCGTTTCGGGTCCAGCATTGCCCTTCTCCCGCGGTCAAAAACAGCCAGATTCTCGCTTCTAATGGGGTGAGGATCACCATCTTTCCGTTAGGAAGCCGCAAGGAATTCGTTCTCCCAAAATAAGTAAAACCGTGAAATCTCCCCGTGAAAAAAGCGTCCGACCTCATTGGGTCCTCCTAGGAACGATGGATGGATCTGCCCTTAAAACCACTATACCCTGAATTTCCATTTTGCATAGAGGGGTCTTTCCAAACAGATGAAAAACGGCTTTAATTGCAAGGTATGAAACCTCTCATTCTCTTCGATTGCTTCGGGGTCATCTACGACGAAATCGCCCCGATTGTCTTAAAACGCTATTACGGGGAAGAAATCAAGGACGCGATTCGCCGCGACCTCTTCCCTCTTCTTGATGAAGGAAAAATGACCTTGGAAGAAGGGTTCGCCAAGATGGTCGAACGGTATGGGGGCAAGGTCGAAGATTTGATCGCCCTTTGGAAAGAGGGCACCCGTCTTCGCCCCGAAATGGCGGAGTTCATTAAGAAACACCATGACGAATTCCGTTACGTCCTCATTTCCAACGCGCCCAAAGGGGTCGTGGAAAAGGAATTCGCGACCAACTCGATTGGACAATACTTCGAAGGGGTGTATTCTTCCAGCGCCATCCACTTAATGAAGCCAAACCCCGAATTCTTCCACCTGGTCTTGTCGGCGCATGCAAAAGAAGGGGATACCGTTTATTTCATCGACGACACGAAAGCGAACTTCTCGTTGATTTCCTCTTTGCCGATTCGTTGCATTTGGTTTAAGGGAATGGAAAGCCTCGAGGAATTATTTCGCCGATAAAAAGGCTTCGTAAACCTCGGGGTCGAAATGGGTCCCAACCTCTTTTGCCATGATTTCCAGGGCTTCTTCGCGGGTGAACGCCCGTTTGTATGGACGGACGCTCGTGAGGGCGTCGTAGACGTCCGCGACCGCCATCACGCGGGCTTCCAAGGGGATCTCTTCCCCTTGGAGGCCATAGGGGTATCCTTTTCCGTTAAACCATTCGTGATGGGAGCAGGCAATGTGGATCGCGGCTTCCACGAAGGCGGGTTCTTGGAAGGGGGCCAAGTTCTCTTCGATCAATTCTTTCCCGATGACCGCGTGCTTCTTCATCTCCCCGTATTCTTCGGGAGTCAGTTTGCCTTTTTTGTTGAGAATCGCATCCGAAATCTTGATCTTGCCCAAATCATGGAGAGGCGCGGCCTCTTTCCAAATGGCGATCGTTTCTTTCGAAATCTGAAATCCGGGCCGACGAGAGAGCGCCGTCGCGATGGATTCCACGAGGGCGGCGGTGCGGCGAACGTGATTCCCCGTCGTGGCATCGCGGGATTCGGCGATCGAGGCGAAGGCGATTAAGGTTTCTTTTTGGAGGAATTCGATGCGGGCGGTTCTCTCTTTCACGTCCTCTTCCAGCCTCCGTTGGTAAGTTAGGGTGTCCGTGATGTCGTGGAAGATGATCGTTTTGCCGTATTCGTCCCCGTGATGGATGATATCGGTTCGGATGGCCGAATAGGATCTATCATGGAAAACGAGAATGGGTTCGTCTTCTTCAAAGGGGTATTTCTCGCCGATCTTGATATCGGGGAAGAGCGATTTGGCGGGGGAGTTGAAGTAAATCACTTCCCCGTTCACGTCGTAGACGACCATCGGGTCGAGGAACTCCTCGATTGCTTTTTCTTTCGCCGCGGTCAAGGTGTCGATGATCCGATAACGGGAGAAAAGGAAGCCAAGCAACAACGAGTCGACGAGGATGCCACCCATCGCGGCGTCGTAATGATCCGACCACCCGGAGAGGTAAGCGGCGTAGCCCAAGACGGCGATGAGGATGAGGGAATAGAGGGCGATGACGATGACTTTGTCCTTTTTGGCCTTCGCCCGTTTGGTGGCGAACAAGGCCAGCACGATGTCCGCGATTAAATAGAAAAAATTCAAAGCCACGTTGGTGAAATACAAGGGGCCGGCATCGCTGCAATACCAAAGGTGGCCCCCAAACCCTTCTTCCATGTAGAGGGCTTTGTAGTACAGGTGATGGTAATCATTGGTGAAGACGAGCCCCGTGACCAGGGAACCGAACAAGAACAAGGCGATGATCACCCATTTCGGGAGACGGATTTTGGCGTATTCCGCGACGAAGCAAATCGTGGCCAAAAGGATGAAGGGTTTGGTCAAATAGCCGATTTTGACCGCGGTAAGGCCCGCTTCGACGGTGGTCGCGGTCATTTCGCAAAGATACGAGGCCAAAGTGACCACCGTGCAAAAAAAGCATCACGAGCAGGAAGCGTCCGGCCCGGGATGGATTTTTCGTCAAAACGTACAAGAAAAGCCCAACGCAGAAGAGTAGACCGATGACATGGAATACCAGGAGGGCTATGTACATGGGGAAATACTAAAGGAGTCGGGGAAACCAATGGAAGGAACTTTGGGTTGCGCGCTTACCTTTTCCCAAGGAATCCTTCGAATTTATGAGTTCTTTCTCGCGTTCAAAGCTTCGACGACCCGTTCGTGGTCGCCTTCGTTTTCGCGGTAGAAAAGACGAAGGGAAACGTAAGCCCCAGAAATCGCAAGAGTCAGCAAGACGACGACGAGGATGCCGAATATGCGCATGTTGTCGGCCCCGACCATGGCTTCGGCCTCGGCGATGGCGTTAATGTAGTTTTGGTATTCTTGGGTGCCGGCGCCTCCTCCCCCAGTGGAGGTCACGATGTTGTATTCGCTTTCGGCGGCGCTGATTTTGGAATAGGCCGCGTAGACTCCGGCGACGATGAAGATCAGATATTGGAATCCGCGGAGCAGGGCGCTGCCGAGTTTCACCGTCAACGGGCGCCAAGAAGAGATGAGGCTCTCTTTGCGTTCCCCAAAGGCGTATTCGTGGTAGTCAATCGAATCTTGGAACATGACGAGAATCGCCATGTACATCCAACCCATTCCGAAGAAAAACACGAAGGGGAAGAGGTAATTGAGGAACATGAGCCCTCCAAACGCCCAGCCGAAGTCCATGGAGGACATTTCCGGGAGGGGGGCGTTAGAGAAGGCGATGGGGTTATTGCCAAACAAAGGGACGCAGCAAACCAAAAAGCCGAGGAACCCGATTATCTGAATCAGGAAGGAAATATCGAGGATTCTCTTTTTGGAAATCTTTTTGGCTAAGAGGGGGTAGGTGCTTTGGGCGGCGATCATCCCCACGACGTACATGACCGAAACGACGGTGGCCACGAGCCCCCCGCGCCCGGATCCGTAACCCAGGGACAAATAGAAGTAATTGAGCCCGATTCCACCGGTCAATACCCCAGACCCGAGGTAATAAAGGAACAAAGCGATGACCGTGGGGCGGACCATCTTGTCCTTGCCGAAGATCTTGAAGAGGTCCAGCAAGGAGGATTTTTCTTCTTCGACGGGGGCTCCTTCGTTTTCCCTCTCTTGGCAAAAGAAGAACACGGAGGCTTGGGAAGCTAGGAAGAGGATCGAGACGATGATGGCGAAGAAAGCGTACATGTTGGCGGTGGACACCCCTTGGAACATTTGGGGCAATAGCATCGCCGCGGCGGTCATCGCGAATCCCCCGATGGAGGAGCACAAGGTGACGCGGCTCGTCAAGGAGGCGCGTTCTTGGTCGTTGTTGGACAAACTCGGGAGCATCGCCCAATAACCGATGTCGTTCATGGTGAAGAAGGCATCCCAAAGGAAATAGAACCCAATCATGCAGACGACGTAGGCCCATCCGTTGGCCGAGCCGTCGGCGAAGGTGGGGCGGACGAGGAACATGAGCAATACCGCGATCGTGTTGCCGATGGCCCCCAGCAATATCCAGGGTTTGTACTTCCCGGACTTGAAATGGCACTTTTCCACGATGAAGCCCATGATGGGGTCGTTGATGCCATCCCAGACCAAGGCGACCATGAGGGCGACGGTGATGACGCCGTATTGGGCCTTGAAAACCTCGGGGTCGCTCGATAAGACCCCGCTTGTCATCGCGTATTGGAGCAAAAACGCGCCAACAAGAGCGTAGCAAGCGTCGCGGAACAAGGTGGAAAACGGATAGAGAAATTTGGTGAGGCGCGGAACTTTGTTGCCGCGGTATTTCTCACGGAAAGAACGTTTCATAAAGATCCCTCTTTGGAAAATTTAATCCATATTATGCCTTTTCGGGCTTTTCATCAAGGATAGGCGGGAAAAGGGGTTCACCAACGGTTATAAACTTTTTCGGCGAATCCCGGGACCTTGATCAATTCGATGGTCTTCCCTTCGACTTCGAACTTGCCGCTATAAAGGCCGAAGACTTGGTTTTGGTTGGAACGGATGATCAACGCGTTGGTGTCGCTGTGACGGACATAGACGGGTTGGAATTCCAGGGCGATGTCCCCTTTTTTGGAACGGAAGATCCAAGTCTCGGCGAAGGAGTCTTTGCCAAACCTTTTCATGGGGATGTCCATTTTGACGTCGTCGAGTTTGTAGGAGACCCCATCGAAATAGAGGATATTCTCGCTGGCGGAACTGGTGTCCCCAAACCCGTATCCGAGGTTGAATCCGATGAGGTGGCCTTTCGTTTTGGCGCTGCAAGAGGCCCAGTACCACGTGTTCTTGTAACTCCAAACCCCTCTGCCCCAATCCAAAACCCCATAGGAATCATGGTTGAAATCGTAGACCCGATCCCCGAGTTTGGCATAGCCCGAGGCGAGGAGGCAATTGATTTTTTGGTTGTAATAGAAATGCTTCGGTTTGGCAAACGGGGTGGCGATGACGAGGGAATCCGGCATGGTGGGTTCTAGGAGGATGTCGCAATGGAACGTCTCTTTTTTCTTGCCGACCTTTTCCATCGAGCAAACCAGGCGGCGTTTCCCTCCTTCGTGAAGGAAGGAAAAGGAAAAGCCTTTTCTCGAATAACGGGTATCCCCTTCGCCGGAACTGCTTGGCAGGCGAAGCTTGCCGTTGGTGAAGAATTCGATGGGGGATTTCGTGATGCAGGTGGGGGTTCCTCGGAAATCAAGGATCGATAAGGAGGCCATCGCCATGTAGGAATTGTCGGCGATGGTCAACGCGATTCCGTAATCTGCGTTTCCCACGTAATAATAATCCCATTCTTTAATGCGGGAGGATCTGGCTTGGATGGCGGAACGGGAATAGGTTTTGACGGGAGTCAAGGAATAACCGGCTTCGCATAGGTCGCCTTGGTCATTCAAAAGGGGTCCTGGGGTAAGGATGTGCTGCATAAAGGCCTCCGATTGGTTTCATTGTACCGCGAAACGGGAAAACGGAGAAGGACAAAGAAAGTGTAGGAAGGAAACAGGAAAGGAATCGTCCATCCATGAAATAAAAAAGAACCGAAAGCAACGGTTCTTCTGTTTTACTTCGATATTTCCTTATTCATCCGTCGCTTGGAAGGATAAGCGGATTTCGACGCTTCCTCCATACGCGGGATCGGAATCTCCGGCGGTCCCTTCGAGGCAGACGCTTCCATAGAAATACCGCGTTTGGTTCGGAAGCAACGAGAAGAGATATTGGGGGTGGCTGGACGAGGTGGAAGAAGAGACGGGTTCGAGGTCCTCTTGGTAAAAACGGGTTAGGGAATCCGGGAGGGTCTTGGGGGTGACAAGGCCCTCTCCATCGATGCAAGAAGAATCGACGTATTGATCTAGCGCCGTCTTTTCGTAAGGGGATATCCCCGTTTTCCGTTCGAAGAAGAACGCGTGGATTCCCGCTTCGATTTCTTCGCTTTGGACGTTGTGGATATCGGCGGGATCGATGGCGTTTAGCCAAACCCGGGAATACGTGGCGAACGCGTTCGAAGAGGCGTTACCGGCAGGAACAATCGCGCTATCTTCGGATAGAAAGACGCGAATCGGGGCATTCCCCGTATTGCCTAACGAAATCAAAAAGTCGGAATAATTTGAATAATCTCCGGTGACGTCGAGGATGGAGCTGGCTTTGGATGCAGTGGAATCGAGCCAATAAGGACGATAAAAATGAATGCCATCCTTGCTCGAGACGTCGGATGCGTAGGAAGTGGAACTCGATAACGTCGTTCCGCCGAAATCGACGGTTCCGCGGGAATAAGGGTAGATGCGCCCTTCTAGTTGCCCCGCGTTTTTCTCAATGGAAATGGAGGTGAGCGAAAGCGTTGCCGAACGAGTGGTTTCAAACCACGCGAGAGTGGATACGGCTGCCCCGGACATGGAAGAGACAATCAAGCACGACGCGGCAAACAGAATCTTCTTTTCCAACTTCACGGCTTACCTCCTTTCCTGCGATAAATAAATAAGCGGGAGAGGGAAACCCCTCCCCCGCCTTAAGTGGGTGAATCAATAAGTTTTAAAACTTAAGCTTCGAATGCGGTGAGGTTAAGAGTGATATCGATCTTTCCGCCGACGCAAGAATTGAAATAGGCGCCGGTTTCTTTGGTTCCTTCGAGCCAGACGGTAACAACGAAATACGCGGTTTTTCCTCCCCCAAGGTTTGCCATAAGTTTTTGTTTAGAAACCAAGTTGGAAGCGGTAAGCGCCGAGAACCCATCTTCGTTCACGAAATATGTATCTGTGGGGACGTCTTGGAGAGCAGCGTTATAATTTTCAATGGGAGTATTGGTCGCATCAAGGTATTTGCCTGGCAAAAGCGTGACATCCTGAACGGTGGTATTGTTTTCGAAAACTTTGGTGCCGCTAGCCTTTGTCGGAGCTGAATGTGGGATATTGGCGATGTTGCCACCTTCAGGGGTAAC
>JAXDTZ010000002.1:0-46916 GCA_034089705.1 Candidatus Alloenteromonas sp.
GCAGCGATTAATGGAAGTATCCAATATGTATCAATAGTGACTTTTCCGATTTTCAAATGAGGAATGAATATTATTGAAGCAATCACTCCAACAAAGGCTAAAACTGAAATAACAATAGTTGCTTCTATAAGCGAAAATTCCATACTTATTTTTATTTAAGTCAATATTCTTAATTTATTGACTTCCACGATTTTTTGGCACGATGACTTTTACTTTTAGTAAAAGTTTCGAATCTGAGCCGGCTTCTTGATTTAAAACGCCCCCTTTGGGAGAATTCACTGAAATCACCGCAAATGATTCAGGGAATCACACCCGAAGGAGGACGCATGTCGAATTATAGCAACGCGGCCGGGACGTCAAACGGGCCCTTTCGGAATTCCTCGAAAACAGCATGTTCGATGGGCTCGCGGTGCCCGGGAGGAAGTTCGTCGCGGAGGCGGCCGAAGCCAACGGACGGCATGCCGACAAGGCATTCGAGGGGCAGACCGCGAGGAAAGGCGGCATGCCGTACAAGCCCGGGCCGAACCATCCTTGGAAGAAGTTCATCGTCAACTACAAGTACAAGCCTCGCGAACTCGGGAAAAAGGGCGTTTCCGACGATCGAGAGTGAACAAATCGCGGGTTAGCCTAGGGGTGAACAAATCGCGGGTCAGCAACACTTAGGATAACTGACTTTGGACAACGACAGCTCATGTCTCTGTCTAAAGCCATTTATCATGTTTTGCACAAGTTGCTTCATCATTATTATGTCGTGTTTGGAGGCTGTCGCGAGCGGGGAAAACGAACTATTTTTGCTGTTGGGACGGTAGCTTTGCAGAAGACGTGTTTTGAGCTGAAGCCTGGTATTTGCTTAGGCATTGCGACAAAGCTTCTCTGTGGGCTTGTTTGATAGCTTAAAATGAGTCTGGTCGCAGGGTTTAAGCAAGGGCGGCAGGCTGGGCGGTTGAGGGGAGGTTTATATTTATATATAAGGTTGAGGTAAGTAAGTATTATTTGTCTATATGGTATGTAAGGAAGTTAGTTAGTTTGTATATATAAGGGAAATAGAGAATAAGTGAATATTTATATAACTAATAATTTTATAAGGGTTGGGAGAAAGAGAGTAATAAAAAAGATCTATGGGTGAGATAGATCTTAGTTTGTTTTGTTTGTTAGTAATTATCTATGTTTGTTGAATAGTAATGTTTAGACTATTTTGAATGATTTGATTTAGATAATTACAGCTCACCGCTTTTTGGAATCGCGAAGCGTCAACGCAACCACGGACTCGACGTGAAACGAACGAGGGAACATGTCCACCGGCTGAATCGAATCAATTTGATACGTCTTCGAAAGATACGCGCAATCCCTCGCGAGGGTGGATGGGTCGCAAGAGATGTAAACCACTCGATTGGGCTTCAATTTGCATAAGGCGTCCAAGAATCGCTGATCGCTTCCTTTTCGAGGCGGATCCATGAATAACACATCCACGTGTCCCTTCTTTTCCGCCATACGAACCATAAACGTGGACGCGTCGTCGCAATACATTTCGAAATTCTCAATGGAATTGGCTTTCGCGTTTCTTCTCCCGTCCCTCACCGCTTCGGGGACGATTTCGACCGAAAGAACCTTCCCCGCCTCTTTCGCGGCGATGAGCCCAATGGTCCCGATTCCCGAATAAGCGTCGAACACCACGTCGTCCTTGGTGAGTTTCGCGGCTTTCATCGCGGTTTGGTAAAGAACCTCCGTTTGAACCGGATTCACTTGGAAAAAGGACTTCGCGGAAATCCGGAAATGCAGGCCGCAGAGATCGTCTTCGATATAGCCTTTCCCGTAGAGCACCTTTTCCTTTTCCCCAAGAATCACGTTGGTTTGGCGGGAGTTGACATTTTGCACCACGGTGGTGATTTCCGGGCAAGCGGAAACCAAAGCTTTGACGAAATTGGCCGAAGAGGGGAACGTTTCAACATTGGTGATCAGCACCACCATAACTTGGGGGTAATGCTTGGAAGTCCGAATCAAGATATGGCGAACCACCCCGTGGCGGGAATCCTCTTCATAAGGGGCGATGCGCATCGACTTCATGAGGGACTTTGCCGCGCTTAAAATCTTTTCGGCGCGTTCGTCCTCGATAAAGCACTTTTGAACCGGAACGATCACATGGGTCCCCGATTTGTAAAAACCGCAATAGACGTTGCCTTTGTTGTCTTTGCCAAACGGCATCTGGATCTTGTTGCGGTAGAACCGGGGTTGCTCCATTCCAATGCAAGGCAAGGGATGGACGTCCATATGGGCGACTTTTCGGAATTGCTCCTGAACTTTTTTGGTTTTGAAGGCCAGTTCCGCGTCATAGGAGTATTGTTGGAAAACGCATCCCCCGCAAGCGGAGCAAATCTTGCATTCTGGATTGATCCGAGAAGGAGAGATTTTGGTGAGTTTTTTCACCTTGCCGTAAATCTGGCCCGCTCGGCGGTATTCGATTTGGACTTCCCCTTCTTCTCCGGGAAACATGCCGGCGACGAAAAGGACGTCCTTGCCGTGTTTTAAAACGCCGAAACCTTCGTAGGTCAAGTCGCAGCAAGTGCCGAAAACCGTTTCTTTGACCAGGCCGTTCTTCATTAAGCGGCAGCCTTTTCCTTGGGGGCGGCCATCATCTCTTTGATGGCTTCGTTTTCTTTCACCGCGTCCAAACGGGGGAAGAGTTGTTCCCCTTTGTTCACCGTTTTGGAATCGAGGAAGTGTTCGTCCAAGATGGAAGAATACGAGAGGGTCGAGGGGTCTAAGCCAAGTTGGGTGAAAATCGCGTCGGACTTATGGACCAAAATCGGCTTCATGAGCATGCCTGCGACGAACAGCACATGCGCAAGATGGGCCATGACGGAAGCGAGATTGTCCGCTTTCTCGGGGTCTTTGGCCAATGCCCATGGGGCGTTCTCTTCGATGTATTTGTTCGCGCGGGAGACGAGATTCATGACTTCCGCGTAGGCTTCGGTCACTTTGAGGTCGTCTTGGAGCACTTCGTAACGGGTAATGGTCAAAGAAGTGAGGTCCTCGAGTTCCTTGTCGGTGGGATTGAGATTGGAAACGAAGGGAGGAATCACCCCTTGGTAGTATTTCCCGATCATCGAGACGGTTCGATTGAGGAGGTTCCCGAGGTTATTCGCGAGATCTTGGTTGATGCGCATGATGAATTGCTCCGGGGTGAATGTCCCGTTTTCTCCAAACGGAACCTCGCTGACGAGGTAATACCGCACCGCATCCACCCCATACCGTTCGATGAGGGGGTAAGCGCTGATGGCGTTACCTTTGGATTTGCTCATCTTCCCGTCTTTCATCATGAGCAAGCCATGCACGAAGACGCGATTTGGTTGGCGCAAACCCAAAGAATGGAGGAACATCGGCCAATAGATCGTGTGGAAACGGGTGATATCTGCCCCGATGATATGAACGATTTCGGTGGAAGGATCTTCCCAGAAATATTGGAATTTGGAGTCGTCTTCCTGAAGGTAACCGAGACTCGTGATGTAATTGGTCAAAGCGTCGAGCCACACGTAAACGACGTGGCGGGGATCCTCCACGACCGGAATGCCCCAGGAAAAGGAGGTGCGGGAGACGCAGAGGTCTTGGAGACCTGGTTTAATGAAGGTGTTGACCATCTCGTTTTTTCGCGATTCGGGGGTGATGAACGAGGGGTGTTCGTCATAGAACTTCACGAGGTAATCTTGGTATTTGCTGCAGCGATAGAAATACGCTTCTTCGGAAGCCATCTCCACGGGGCGATGGCATTCGGGGCAAAGGTGGACGCCGTTTTCTTCTTCCACTTGGGTTTCGGTCCAGAAGGATTCTTCGTGGACGCAGTACCAACCTTTGTAGGAAGAAAGGTAAATGTCATCCTTTTCAAGCATTTTGGAGAAGATCTTTTGAACGGTGGAGACGTGGCGTTCTTCGGTGGTGCGAATGAAATCGTCATGGCTGATTTCCATGGCGTTCCAAAGGGTCGTGAAGGTTTTGGCGACTTCATCGACGAACGCTTGGGGGGTTACCCCTTTCGCCGCGGCGTTCTTTTCGATCTTTTGCCCATGCTCATCGAGGCCGGTGACAAAGAAAACGTCGTATCCACGGAGGCGTTTTCCCCGAGCGATGACATCGCTCATCGTGGTGCAGTAGGCATGCCCGAGGTGGGGGGAAGCACTCGGATAGTAGATGGGGGTAGAAATGTAGAACTTTTTCTTCGTCATAAGAAACCTCCGGGGGAGCGAGGTGATTATATCACCTTTTAATGGGGAACTGATTCGCGTCCCGCATCAATAAAGAAAAGCCGCCTCCAACAAGGGAAGCGGCATCACCAGAAACAAATTACTTGCTTTCTTTTTTGGCTTTGGCGAGCTTCTTGTTGAAGCGATCGATGCGGCCGTCAGCCATGACAACGCGTTGGGAACCAGTGTAGAAAGGGTGGCAGTTCGAGCAGGTGTCCACCTTGATGTCGCCAAGGGTGGAGCCGGTTTCGAAGGTGCTGCCGCAGGTGGTGCAGGTCACGGTGCAGTGTTTGTAATCCGGATGGATGCCTTTTTTCATTTTGATTACTCCTTTCGCCGTACGACTCTAGGCCGCACAGAGAGCCTACAAAGTATAGTGCTTTCCTACGCGCGTTACAACCACGAATTTTTACGTTCTCCATCCCCTCGTTTTCACCCTCCTCCGCCTTCATTTCGGAAGGAGAAAACGACGGAACCGGGGGTCTATCATCCTTCGGTTTCGATGGTTAAGGGCAAGGGGTACGCCGCTTCGAATTCCGGAATCCAATAACGCCGGGGCAGGTAAACGAGGTCATGGACCTTGCCTGGGTTAGCGATGAAGAGATTCAAACCCAACTCGAATTTCGACAGGTTTGAACGGAACAAAACCACGTTGGAGAGATAGACGAATCGCCCTTCGGTCAAATGGGAATCCAGGGGCACGAAAACGGAATCCATCTCCTCCCCACGGATCATCTTCTCCGCCTTAGAACGGGGAAACGCCCTCGAATTCGCATACCGTTCTTGCGTCTTTTTCAAAATTTCCTCCAAGGCGTACGGGTTCGTTTGGAAATAAGGGTCCTCGCTATGGGCGACCCAAGTGATCAAAATCCCCGGTTTTTCTTTTCGATATTCCACGCTTTTATAGACAAAACCCCAGGATATGTTTCCGGTCTTGACGAGCTCGGGCCGTTTCCAATAACGGGGGCGAAAACAATCTATCCGCTTTCCGTCCCATGTGTCCCTTCCCAAAATGGAAAGGACCTCTTTTTTCCCTAGCGATGCTTGGGTTTTGGCCCATGCGGGATTTTGCGCGGAAAGAATGTCGGAAATCATCATTATTTTGATTGTACATTTTTTTAGGGAGGTTACACTAGGGCGATAACGCTTGTGCGCAACGCGCATACGAAAGCAGAAAGGAAAAGCAATGATCAGCAAAAAGGTTGCCATCAAAGTACTCAATGCCGCCCTTGCGACGGGTGGCGATTACGCGGAAATCTATTGCGAAGAAACCAATTCGGAATCCATTTTCCTCGACAACGGGAAAGTGGAGAGCATCGGCCATCCCCAAAACTACGGATGCGGCATTCGAATCTTCCAAAAGACCCAAAGCGTCTATGGTTATACATCCACGTTGACCGAAAAGTCCTTGGTTTCCCTCGCAACCAACCTCGCCGCCTCGTTCCAAGGGGAACGGGCGATCGAAGTCAAGTCGGTGAAGAAACAACGGGTGAAGGTCATCAACAAAGTCGAAGACCCCATTCGGGAAGTCCCCGCGGAAGAGAAAATCAACCTTCTCCGGGAATGCTACGAAATCACCAAAGCCGTCGACCCCCGCATCGTCCGGGTCGTCGACGTTTTCAATTCGGACTATCGCGTGTTCCAACTCTTCACCGCGGAAGGGGAAGTCGCGAAAGAATTCATCAACACGGAAGAACGCGGACGCCTCGTCATGCAAACCGTCGCGGTTTCTCCGGAAGGGAAAATGGAAACCTCCTTCACCGGTCCGGGCCGTTACGACGGATGGCATTATTTCAAAGAGGTTTTGGACTACAAAGGCGAAGCCAAAAAAGTCGGGGAGAAGGCCATTCTCTTCTTGGAGGCGAAGGAATGCCCCCAAGGAAAATTCACCGTCGTCATCACCAACGGATGGGGCGGGGTTCTCTTCCACGAAGCCTGCGGGCACAGCTTGGAAGCCGCGGCGACCGCGAAACACCTCTCGGTTTTCTCGGATTCCATCGGAAAGCAAATCGCTTCCCCCCTCGTCACCGCCTACGACGATGGGACCATGCCCAATGAATGGGGCTCCAACAACATCGATTCGGAAGGGGTCCGCACCAAAAAGAACCTCTTGATCAAAAACGGCATCTGCAAAGGATTCATGGTCGACCGCCTCAATGGGCGTCGCCTGGGAATGGAACCCAACGGGACTTCCCGCCGCCAGTCGTATCGCTTTGCTCCGGTGTCGCGCATGAGCAACACCTACATCGCCGCCGGGAAAGATCGCCCCGAAGACATCATCGCCGACACCAAACTCGGCATCTACGTCGCCAACTTCGGCGGGGGCAGCGTCGAACCCACCACGGGGGAATTCAACTTCTCCGCGTCCGAAGCTTACATCATCCGCGACGGGAAGATTTGCGAGCCGGTCAAAGGCTGCACCCTCATCGGTTCCGGAATGGAAGTCCTGATGAACATCGACCGCGTTGGAAACGATGTCGCCTTGGGGCAAGGCTATTGCGGAGCGAGTTCCGGATCGGTGCCCGTTAACGTCGGCCAGCCGACCATCCGCATCAAAGAGATTGCCGTCGGAGGACGGGGAGGTACCTTAGAATGAACGTCAAAAAATTCTTTGAAATCTGCGCAGCGAAAGGCATCCAAGAGGCCCAAATCACGATCAACCGCTCCAAAAACACCTCCGTCAAAGTCTTCGAACACGAAATCGATAGCTTCACGATTTCGGATTCCCAATCCATCGTCGCCTGCGGCATCGTAAACGGAAAATTTGGAAGCGCCGCGACCACCAAACTCACCAAGGACACGTTTGAATTCCTCGCCAACGAAATCCTCTTCACGGCTTCGTTCAACGAAAAAGAAGAGACCGCCTCCATCTTCAAAGGCTCTCCGAAATACCGGAAGGGAAGCTTCTACAAAAAGGAACTCCCCTTGATTCCGATGGAGAAAAAAGTCGCCGTCCTCTTCGAAATCGAAAAAGCCCTTTACGCATCCGATCCCAACGTGGAAAAAGTCGATATGGTCCGCTATACCGAGTCCGAACACGAAGAAGAGTTCTACAACAGCTTCGGCCTGAAGCTCAAAGCCAAGGGCAACTACTTCAGCATCGTCAGCGGCGTGGTCATTCGGAAGGGCGAAGAAGTCAAAACCTTCTATGATGGGTTCGTCGACAACGATTTCTCCAAATTCGACAAAGAGAAATTCGTCGCCGAAATCACCGAGAAATGCCTCGCCAAGTTCGGCGGAGCCCCTTGCAACGCCGGGAAATACCCGACCGTTCTCAGCCGCGAAATCGTGAGTCCGTTGCTTGGCGCCTTCTTGGACGCCTGCAGCGCCAAAGCGGTGCAAAAGAATTCTTCCTTCTTGAAAGGAAGGCTCGGAACCAAGGTCGCTTCCCCGAGGTTGACGGTCGAAATGAAGCCGTTAGCCAAAACCATCTACTTCAGTTACTTCGACTCCGAAGGGGTGGCCAAATCCAATCGCACGGTGATCCGGAAAGGGGTTCTCCAAACCTACTTCCATAACCGCGAAACCGCCGAAAAGGACGGGGTGGAAAGCACCGGGAACGGCACCTTCGAAGGAGGTCAGATGGGCGTTGGTTACGACAACGTCTTCGTCAAACCGGGCAAGAAGAGTTTCGATGAGATGATCGCCCCCATCCAAGACGGGGTCTACATCACCGAAATCGGAGGCCTCCACGCGGGATTGAACGAGGTGTCCGGCGACTTCTCTTGCCAGGCGGAAGGATTCCGCATCCGAAACGGCAAACTCGCCGAACCGTTGAACCTCATCACCTTGTCTGGCAACCTCTTGCAGATGTTCGCCGACCTCAAGGAATTCGACAACAACGACGAATTCAAAGGCGACTTCATCAACGTCGCGGACGCCTACATCAAGGAGATGTCCATCGGAGGACAATAACAACAAAGGATCGCCGCGGCGATCCTTTTATCTTAATCCCCGTAATCCGAACCGCGGGATTTGTCTTCCACGAATATGAGCAAGGGATCCGTGATATCGTGGATCTCTTGGTAAATGAAACCGTCCCTGGAAATCCACGGGTACTCGAAATCCGCGGTGAAAATCACTTTATGGTGTTTCTTCACCAACCGATCGATTTCCTCCATGATTTCGTCGAAGCGTTCGGCCCGTTTTTCCTTAAAACCCCGGAGCCCATCGTAGAACCCGGGTTCGACGTAGAAGGTGTTTCCTTCTTCGTCGCGGTAGCAATTGACGAGATGGTTTTGCTCGTCAATGAAGGGAATGTACTTGTTAAATTCGTCGTAAGTCATAAAATATCCGCCAAATAGTTTACACGAACTAGGCGAAAACAATAGGAGTATCTTTCGCGAACATGAAACAAGGAGACCCAAACAAAATCAAAATCGTCTTCACCGACATTGACGGGACCCTCTTTTCTCATACCACCCACCAGATCCCCCCATCCGCGATTCGCGCGATTTCCGCCCTCCAAAAGAAGGGAATCAAGGTGTTCTTGTGCTCTGGAAGGAATTACTATCTCATTCGGAAATCCGGGGTCTTGAACCAAGTCACTCCGGATGGAATGGTCATCATGAACGGGGCGAGCGCCATCGTCGAGGGCTCCATCATTTACCGTTACCCCATTCCGGGGGATATCGTCGACAAGATGATCCTTTTCGCCAAACGCCTCAAATTCGGCCTGACCTTAATCGAAGAAAGCGAAGGCCATATCAACATGATCGACGAACGGGTCATCTCCGCGCATGAGAAATACCGGACGCGCTTCCCCCAACCCCGGACTTTTCCCGACCATTACGACCGGGTGGTCTACCAGATGATCGCCTTTTGCGATTCCTTCGACGAATCCTTGTTCATGCCGCATCTCCCGGGATGCAAATCCGCGCGTTGGGACGAATACGCGGTGGACATCATGTTGAGCGATTCCGACAAATCCAAAGGGATTGAGTCGGTTTTGGAGTATTACGGCTTGTCCAAGGAAGAAGCCTTGTCAATCGGAGACGGGGAAAACGACCTGGAGATGATCGAATGCACCGGCATCGGCATCGCGATGGGAAATGGAAAGAACGCCTTGAAGGAGAAAGCCGATTACGTCACCGACGACATCGACGAGGACGGATGGGCCAACGCGTTCCGTCATTACGGATTCATCAATTGAGAAAAGCGGCCAGCCGAAGAAAGAATCGGGATGGCCGTTTTCATTTTAAGAAGTTCTTTATTTATGGTAAGGCTCGTGACGGGCGATGCGGAAGGCGCGGTAAATTTGCTCTAACAGCATCACGCGAGCGAGTTGATGGGGAAAGGTCATCCTCCCAAAAGAAAGGGAGGCGCTCGCGCGGGATTTGGCTTCTTCGCTTAATCCAAGGGACCCTCCGATCAAGAAAACAACGTGGGAACGGCCTTGATGGAACCCTTCTTCCAAGAAGGAGGAAAATTCAATGGAATCCAGTTCCTTTTGGTTCAAATCCAAAGCCACGACAAAGTCGCCCGGCTTGATTTTGGATAAGGGTTTTTCCCATTCTTTTCGCCGAATCTCCCTTTCTTCTTTGGGCGAAAGGTTTTCTTTCGTGGGGAGGTCGGGGAACTCTTCGACGAGGCATTCGGAATAGGGGCGAATCCGTTTCAGGTACTCCCCGCAGGCGCTTTTCCAATAGGGCTCCTTCAAAAAGCCGACGCAGTAGACGGAGATCTTCATTCTTCGGAACCTCCGAATACGGTTTCGTGCTGTTTGGTGGGGATGATCGCAATCGAATCCAAATCGATGTCGCGTTCGGCGAAGACGCGGCGATAGGCGAGCACCGCCTTCTCCGGGGTGTTGCATTCCTCGGATATGTGCCCCAGGTAAATCGCTTTGGTTTTCGGTCCCATGACCTGCGCGCAATATTGGGCGCTTTGGACGTTATTCAAGTGCCCATGGTCCCCTCGAATCCTTCGTTTTAAGCAAGGAGGCCGTTTGCTTCTTGCCAGCATCCGAAGGTCATGATTGGACTCAAAGAGGTAATAATCGCAATTGGAAAGAAGGGACAACGCGGTGTCATCGAGCATCCCCGTATCCGTGACATACCCAAACTTCTCTTCCCCGCAGACGATGAGGTAGTTCAAGGGGTTCGGGGCGTCGTGGGAAACGGAAAAAGGAAGGATGCTGACGGGGCCGATATTCACGCCGACATAGGGTTCCAAAACCTCGAACAGGGATTCTTCGGGAAGGGAACAAGGCGAAGAAAAAACCGGGATTTTCTTTGGGAGATACTCCAAGGTGCCGACATGGTCTCTATGGTCGTGGGTAATGAACACCCCTTCGATGTCCTCCAACTCTTTTCCCCACGAAGAAAGCGCGGAAATGAGCCGCTTCCGGGGCAAACCGCAATCGATTTGGATGAGGACTCCACCCGCGAGAACGAAGGTCGCGTTCCCTTTCGAGCCGGAGCCGACGAACGCGATTCTCATCCTTCAAAATCCGAGAAACCCATATCCGCGGATTGGTACATCTCCGCTTGTTTTTCTTGGTATTCGTTGCTCGGCTCGGTGAAGCGGGAGATGTCCCGTTGGAACACAAGTTCGAAACTGCCGGTTTTCCCGTTGCGGTTCTTCGCGACGATGATAGTGGTCTTGGAGGTGTCGCTGTGCTTTGGCTTCCCTTCCTCTGGGGCCGGATCCGCGGGTTTCTCCGGGTTTTGCCCTTGCATGCGGCGCTGATATTTGTTCTTCACCGAGATGCCTTGGGAAGTGTAATAGTCCTCGCGATACATCAGCATGCAAATATCCGCGTCTTGCTCAATGGAACCCGAATCGCGGAGGTTAGCGAGGGTCGGGCGTTTGTCGTCATTGTTTTCCACCGAACGGTTGAGCTGAGCGAGGCACAAAACCGGGACGTTCAATTGGCGCGCCAACGATTTCAAGGCGCCGGAAATATACCCGACTTCCTGCTGATGGTTCGCCATGTCGACTTTGTCGCTATAACGGATGCGCCCCAAATAATCGATGACGATCAATCCGAGGTCCGGATGCTGCTTCTTGAGTTTCGTCGCCTTGGACACGAGTTCGCCGAGTTTGCAATTCGGGGTGTCATCAAAATAGAGGTCGGTGAGCGAAATCTCTTGGATGGCGGCGTCGATTTTGGCTTTTTCTTTGGTGCCGAGGAAACCGCCGGTTTGAATCTTTTCGTTGGAAACGCAGGAACGGGAGGCAATCAAACGTTCCATGACCCGATCGGAAGCCATTTCCAAAGAGAAGAATCCCACGGGGACTTTGCTGTGGAACGCCGCCAAATAGGCGAGGTTCAACCCAAACGCCGTTTTCCCGACGGAAGGGCGGGCGGCCAAAATGATCAGGTCGCCTTTTTGCCAGCCATGGGTGTATTCATCAAGCACCCCATATCCCGTCGCGAGGCCGGTGACGCCTTTGTTGTCCTTGGACTCGGCTTTCTTCTCGATTTCGGAACGGACGGAGCTCGCCACTTCCGAAGCCTTTTTCATCCCTTGGACGGAACGCTTTTGGGAAATCAAGGTGATCGCGTCGTTGGAAGCGCTGATGAAATCTCCAACGTTGCTGACCCCTTTGGCATATTCTTCTTGAATCTCGGCGGTTTTAAGAAGCAATTGGCGGAGAACGCTTTGTTCATGGACCATTTCGATATAGAGGTCGATGTTGTCGGGATTGATGACCGCGTCAACGAGTTCCGACAAATAGGACAATCCTCCCGCGAGGTCCTCGAGGTGCATGTTCACGAGTTGGCCGTTGACCATTTGGGGATCGATGGGGCTATGGCGTTGGTGCAATTCCTTCATCGCGCGGAAAATGTAGCGATTCCGCTTATCGGCTTCGCTGAAATCGGTCTCTTCGAGGGATTCGATTCCCACTTCGGCGGCGGAGGAATCGCAAAGCATCGCCCCCAAAACGGAACGTTCGGCTTCGACGTTGCAAGGAAGGGCGACGGTCGCCATTATTTCGCCTCCGATATGTGGACGTTCACGACTCCGATGACTTCTCCTTCCACGCCTTTGTACAATTCGATTTTGAGGCGGGTATAGCCAAGGGCGTTGGCGGGGTATTTGTCGATGAATTTGCGCTTATCCAACTTGATGCCCCATTGTTTTTCGAGGCCTTCGCAGATTTCCTTCGGGGAAATCGAGCCAAACGCACGTCCGTCGCTTCCGGTGCGGAGGGTGAATTCCACGTTGATGTTTTCCAAACGAACCTTGATGGCTTCGGCTTGAGCTTTGAGTTCTTTTTGCCGTTTCGCTTCGGCGGCGTTATCCCGCATCAACTCTTTTTGGCTTTCGCCCGTGGAAGCCTTGGCAAGGCCCCGCGGGATCAGGAAATTGAGGCCGTAGCCGTCGCTTACGGTGACGGTTTCGCCTTTTTTCCCGACTTTCTTCACGTCTTGGGTCAAGATCACTTTCATATACGATTCCCTCCATTCATGTCCGAACGGGCTTCGTCCAGATATGTTTCCAATATTTCGAGCAATTTGTTTTCCACCACCTTCACGGTGCAATTGTCCATGCTGGCACCCGCTTCGGTGTAGTGTCCTCCGCCTCGGCCCATCTTCTCCATCAGGAGTTGCACGTTGACGGTGCCGTCGCTTCGGGCGGAAACGCATACCATCGTGGAGCTCACGCGCCCAATCGCGAAGGAGGCGTTGACGCCTTTGAGTTCGCGGAGTTGATTGGCGACTTTGGCCAAGGTGGATTTCTCCACGATTTCGTTGTCTTCCACGTAAGAATACATGACGCCGGTATAGGGGCTTGTCATGGTCGAGACGATTTTGGTGACGAGGTTGTATTCTTCCACTTCGTCTTTCAAGAAATCGTCGGCCTTCGCGTTGTCCCCACCGAACTCTTTGAGGATCTCCGCGGCTTCGAAGGAACGGACTCCGGTTCGTTGGGATTTGAAGAAGGCGGTATCGAGGAAGATACCCGACAGCATGATGGTCGCGTAGGCCGGGGGGATTTCGATGCGGGGGTTCGCCGAAGAATACCGGATCATTTCCGCGATGATTTCCGAGGCGGCGCCGGCGCTCGAATCGATGTAGTTGAGAACGGGGTTATCCACGAATTTCTCTCCGCGTCGATGGTGGTCAATAACGATGGTTTTAGCTGATTTTTCCAAGGATTTGGGAGAAACAACGTTGCTAGGATCGGAAGTATCGACAACGACGTACAAGGTGCCGGTCCGAACTTTTTCTTCCGCTTCTTTGGGAGAAATGGTGATGCGTTCGAAGGTCGCTTTGTCAAACGAACCTTGGAAGGCCATGCGCGCCTTCTTTTCGGTGTAGCGGGAATCGTAAACGATCCGGCAGGGCTTTTTCAAATGCTCGCAGATGGCGAGGATTCCAAGGCAGGCTCCGAGGGCGTCCATGTCCGGGATGTAGTGGCCGGAGACGATGACGTTCGTGGAACTGTTGATGATCCCGATGACGGAGTCGGCGAGAGAACGGAATTGGACGCGTCCCGTGTTCTCCATCTTGGCGGTTTTCCCTCCAAAATACCGGAGGTCTTGCCCATAATGGCTCACGACGGCTTGGTCGCCTCCGCGGGAGTTGGCGATATCAATCGCATTGCTCGCCATCTCGGAGAGTTTGTTGACGTCGTCGATCTGGTGGGCAAACCCGATGGAAAGGGTGGGGACCACTTGCAGGCCTTTGCCCAAAGCGCGGACTTCGTTCAGCAAGGAGAAATTGTCTTCCTCCATCTTGGCGAGGGTCGTGTAATTGCAGACGACGAAATAAGAGTCGTTCCGATAGCGGCGAACGAGGAATCCCATCTTTTTACCGTAATCGAAGATGGCGTTGCGGACTTTGGATATCACGTCGTTGTTGTCGTCTTCGGTTTTGCCGGCGACGTCGCCATAGTTGTCGATCATGATGATGCCAATGCAGATGGCTTGTTGGCGGTTATAATCCGAGACTTGCTCGTAATCGGTGGTGTCTTTGAAGATGTAGAGCCTGGCGTCGGCCAAATACTTCACCGTGTAGAAATACCCGTTGACCTCAATCTTTTGGGACATTTCCGCGGGGGCGGTTTTCAGTTCGCCAAGCCCCGGCTGCCATTCGAGGATGTTCTTGTCGAGCAAGTCGATCGAGCGTTCCCGGAACAACGTGTTGGTCCATAGCACCGTGTCGTGTTCGTCCGTGACGACGAGGCCGAGTTTTCCGAAGTTGTAGGCTTCTTGCACGTCGCTTCCGATGATGGCGGCGGCTCCCAAGTCGTTCTTCTTGCGGATTCGGTTCAATTTGATTTCGGTGATCCAAATGATCAGAAAATTCAAAACGAACATCCCGACCGTCGCGACGATGAAATACGTCGGTTGAATCCATTCTTTCATCCCTTTGGGGATATCGAAGAAATAAAACAGGATGGCAAGCGACAAAACCACCGCTTCCGCGAGAATGAGGGAAGCGGACCAGATGAACATTCGATGAAGCGCCAAGGACATCGAGGCACTGTCTTTGCGGTGTACGCGCTTGTTACTGGTCGGCATGGAAAATATTATAGGCGGGAAAGAAAGGAAACAAAAGAACCCTTATTTTTGCATAAAAATAAATACAGGGAAAACCTTCGAAGAAATCTACTTTTTGTCCTTTAAGGAAAGAAGATAGAAAACCGCGGCGATGGTGATGCCGATGATGGCGATCGTGGCGATGATTCCAATAATCGTGGAGTTGCTCATAAGCTTAAATTCGACCCACGTTCTCGCTTATTTTGCATAAGCATACAAAGGAATGGAGCCTTCTCGTTTAAACCCGCAGAAGGAAGAATTGTAGAACTCCAAATATACGGGAGTGGCGGCTTGGGCTTTCAAGGTCAATTTCCCATCGCTGACAATCGAAACATCCCAGACGTCGCTGGAGGAAGTGGCCGTAGCGGAAGTCGGAGCGTTGTAGCAAATCGAATTAAAGGTTCCGTCGTTATAGCCATATAGATATCCCGCGGAGGAACGCATCTTGTATCCCCCACTTGCCGCTTCTAACGTCCAATAGGAGATGGAACTCACGTCGGTACGGACCTCTCCGTCGACGGGCGTGGAAATCTGAGCCCCTTTGACATACCAAGGGGTATTGGGGGAATAATCCTTCGTCATCGCGATGAAACTGGTGGCATCGAGCGCCCCGATGAAGAAGGGTTTGCCGTTTTGAAGTTCCGTCACGTCGGTGACCATGCGGTGCAATTCGCCGGTTTGAGAATCGATGTTCCCGTTTTCCCCGCGAAATCCGTCATCATCCCAAATGTATTCCGCGAAACTGGGGTTATCGATGAAGGGATTTCTCGCGAAGCCAAAATCATCCAGGACGTTATTGCGTAAGATCTCCGCTTCGTTCACGGGATATTTTCGATTCCATTCAAGCAAGGTCTTCAAAGAACCCATGGTTTTTTGAGCGGTGGAGGCTCCGGGGTTGTTATCCAAGGAGAGTCCATGGCTTTTCGCGTAACGCGTCGCGGCGTAGAAGATAATGCGGGCGGCTTCGCCTCGGGCTCCTTCGTATCCTAACGACGCGGGATCGAATTCGCGGCTGGAAAGACCGAAATATTTGTTCCCACGGGAAGAGTTTTCCGAGGAGAGTGCCGGGCGAATCACATGGGGATCCGATCCCGGGCCGCTTTTGCCGGCGCCGCGAGAATCCGGCCAGACGTGTTCGCGGTTGCACGAACCTTTCGACGCCCCTTCGCTGGGAGCGTGATAGAAAGGACGGATCTTGCCATCCGGAGACTTGTCCGAATCGTCCAAATAATCCCATAAACCGCTATAGGAGCAGGTTTTGCTTCCCGTGGACACGATTCGAGAGGCAAGGGAGGTGAGGAAGGACTCCCCTCGCAATCCATCGAGCGCCCCGGAAGGGTTCCAGACCGAATCGTGTTCCAAAACCGGCAGATAATCTTCCGAAGAATCCGAAGGAATGCTAGAAACTTCATCCGTTGAGCTGCTCCAAGAACTTTCTAGGCTGCTTTCGGAAACAAAAGAGGATTCTTCTTCGGAAGAAACCGAGCTAGAAGAACTTTGTTCTTTAGAAGAAGAAACAACGGTGGAAAGGTTTGGTTCCTTAGAGGAAGAAACAGCAGGGGTACAAGAGGCAAGAGAGAATAATGCGGCGAGAACGAAGAGACGGGATTTCATGCCTTAATTAAACCCCGTTTCGCCAAGGATAGGAAGGCTCATTTTTCTCATAGAAAACTTTTTGCGCGGAATTCAATGCGTCCACGTTAACAATATCTACAGCTTATATGCGAATCGACGAAACAAAGCGCCTTCATCGCCATCGAGAAGAAAGCTATTCCTTCGATGCATGGCGAGGGAAGGTTCCTTGGGCAATCGCCTCATTCACGCGGTTCCGAAGGTCGGCAAGATACCCTTTCTTCGCGGGATAATGGGAGAAATCCTCTTCAAAGCCTTCCTCTTTCAGGAAGGAAACGACCCGTTCTCTGCCAAAACGGGATTCCAAAAGCCGAAACGCCCGGTAATCATGGAACGCCGCGGAAAGGGCTTCTAGGCGCAACGACCCTTTCGCTTTCTCGTCGCGTCCAGGATAGACAATAAAACTATCCCCACTCGGGAAATTCCCTTCCGCGTCATTTACCAAATACGGATCGATGGGGCGTTTGGAAAACCCCGAATTGTAGAAATTGTATCCCCAATGAAGGAGCCCCTTCACCCCAAGGAAATAGAGTTGGGTCCCTAAGACGCGAAGGCGGTCCAAAGGCATCGACAGGAAGCGGTTGGGGAGCATGTCCTTATCTTCGGCGCAGCAATGGTAAACGTAGATGTCGCGTTTGCCGTTTTGCAAAAACTTCGGCACCGATTCGAGGGCGACGACGGAGATATCCACGAGGTTTTCTTGCGCGAAGGAAAACTCGCTTAACGCGTCCATCGTGAGATACCCGTGCAAGAAAGGGGTGATCGCGTTTTTGAGGAATCGGTAACGCTCGACGTGCAGGGCGTTGGGTTCGTCCGACAAATGGAAGAACACCCGGTCTTTTCCAAAGCCCTCGCTTTCCAAGCGGAGGGCCAATTGGTCTAAAAACAGGGAGAGGAAATGCAGATAAGTTTCGCTTTGGGAATCGGTGTCCCATCCAAACAAACGGCGCCCTTGAACGTCGACGATCTTGGGCGCGTGTTCGGCGCCCCATTGGGTAAACAAGTGTGACATCTCAAACTGCTTCACCCCATGGTTTTGGGCAAACCGCAGGAATTGGATCAACCGATCGAAGGAAAACGAATAGACGTCCCCTTTCTTTTCGACGTCCACGAGTTGGGTCGTCAAGCGTTCCCCGTTCACCGCGGTGTCCAAAGCGGGGGTGAACATCGGGACCAACAAGGTATCCATCCCATGCTTCACCGCGCACTCGAGAAAGGAAGAAAGGATTTCCATGTACCTTGGGGAAAAGACCTCTAGGCCATAATAGGAAGCGATGCCGTCATAATGCATCCAATTCGTGTAATGGATGTCTAGGGGTGGGAGTTCAACAGGCAATACGACGAGTTCGTAGGTGGCTTCCCCCAGGATTCTCCCATCTCCCAAGATGACGCGAGCGGTAATGAGATAGGTGCCGGGAGCCCCTTCCCCGTCATAGGTGATCAAGGCGCTTTGGCAGGTGCCGAATCGAAGGACCAAATGATCGGGGTCCTTTAACAAATCTCCGACGAGGGATGGGGTGGAGATCAGGTATCCTTCGTCGTGGTTTTTCCGAAACGGAAGGGTGCAGGCGACCTCTTCCACCAAATGGACGATGAGGTGGTCTTGAATCGGGGAGTCTATCTCCAAGACGGGGTCGGAGGGAAAGAGTTCTTCCGCTTCGTTGCAAAATCCAAACGAAAACGAGAAAGATTCGTTCGCAAGGCAAGTCCCTTTTTCTTCTCTGGAAGAAGGGGGCTGCCCGTTGACGAGTTTTTCCCCGAACGGGAAGAAGAAGGCTTGAAAATTGGTCTTTGGTTCCATGGGAAGATTTTAGCATCCTTTCCTGAAGAAAAAGAAACCCCAGGAAGATTTCTCCTCCTAGGGTTTCATAGAACGACTCGATTATTGAATGGACGGGGTTTTCGAGTAATAGGCGTTGCGGATGTATCCGATGTTTCCGCCCAAGCTCAAATCGAAATCGGTCCATCCTCCGTCTCCGTGAGGCATGTCAACAACGCAGGTATTCCAACCGGTTTGCATGCATTGGACCGCTTCTCCGCCGTGGTAAACAGTGACGTTGGGATTGGTTTCAATGGCGCTGCAAAAACGGCCAAGTTTTTCGCTGAATCCTTGTCCCTTCGCTTCCAAATACCAGCCGTTGCTGACGTCGTCGAGCCAGTAGTCGAACACGAGGTAACGGAATTCGTTGTCGTCGAAGAATCCTCCGGTGAATTCATGGACGTCCGGGGAATTCGTATGGGTGATTCCGAAGAAGTTCACCGCTTTTCCTCCGTTTTCCACCTTGAAGGAGCCTTCGCGGCCTTCTTCCGTGGCGATGGAGACGCTTCCCGCGCCCTCTTTGACGTACGGAGCAAGCGAAGGATTCAAGTCTTTCACGCATTCGGCATTCTTGATTTGGGCAACCGCGGGGGCTTCCGGGGATCCCCCGTTGGTCCAGAAAGTGTTCATGTTATCGCCGATGATTTCGATATAGAACGTGTACCAGACATTGTGCGAAACGCGATCAACGCGCTTGCCATTGCCGTCAAAGACGTTGAGTTGGCGTCCCCACGGGAAGGGGGTGTCAAAACCGACTTCGGTCAAATAGAATTCCGTTAAACCCGAGCCAAAACGAAGGTTGAAGCTGGTGACGCTGTCTTCAAAGAGGATGTCGAACTTCACATAACGGGATTGCGTTTCTTGGAATTTGGCATACCCTTGGATGGTTTCCCAGAAATAGATTCCGGATTCGCCCCAGTTTTGATTGCTTCCGGAGAGGATTCCGCTAGTGCCGTTTTTGTACGTCATCAAGGTGTTGTCCTCGTTCCGTTCGAGGATGACGCCTTTGGCGGCGTAATCATCGCGGGTATACACGTGCGTTTTGTAGACGATGGTCATCGTCGCGGTAACCGGCTCGATCGGATCGAAATTGTTATTGACGGTAAAGGAAGCGGTGACTTGATAAACCCCGGGGAGAGTTTGCTCATTGCCCGTGTAGCTGACTTCAATGCCCGCGGGCAAATCATTGGACAAATAGATGGATTTGGCCTGTCCGTCGTAATCGAACGTCGCATCTTCGAATCGCGGAGCGAACACCCCTGTTGTGATGGTCAATTTCGCGGTCATGTCGGGGATGGGTTCGTAATTCACCTCGTCTCCGGCGAAATGGGCGACGACGTCATACGTTCCCACATCGATTTGCCCGTTGCCGGTGTAAGTGACGGTGACGCCCTCGGGCAATTCCCCGGCAATCAAAATGGATTTCGCCGTTCCGTCGCAACGAACGGTGGCGTCTTCGAACGTGATGCCGGAAAGATCGTAAGTCGCTTTGGTAATGGTGAGTTTGGCGCGCATGTCAGGAATCGCTTCGTAGGCGGCGTCCCCGGCAAAATGGGCGGTGACTTCATATTCGCCGACATTGGTCTTTCCGTTTCCTTCGTAGGTAACGGTGACCCCGTTTGGAAGGGTTCCTTCAATCGAAAGCGATTTCTCGGACCCGTCGTAAGTGAACGATTTGTCGGCGAAGGTCACGCCCGTCATGTCATAGACGAGTTTCACGGACGATTCTTCCGTGGTCTCGGAAATCGGGTTGCTGATTTCAACGGAGGATTCCGAAGAATCGGCGACCGGCAAGCTGGTTTCCGAGGAAGAGGAGGATGACCCAACTCCGCAGGAAGCAAGAAGCGCCGCGGAAGCAAGGATGAAGAGCATTTTGGTTTTTTTCATATCTTTTTCCTCAAAATGATTTGAATGGCGAAGGGATCGCCAATCGACGTAGAAGGCTCGTATTCAATTCGGCGGAATCCGGGGTGCCCCCTATCCTTCGCACCGGCCTTCGGGTTGCAAAAGAAGAGATGGTCCCCGTACTTTATGTGTTTTCTTCGGTAGCGTTTCTCCTTTCTTTTCTATCAGCCCTGATGAACAGGGGAGTTTTAAAAACCGACCCTTTCTTTTAAGAAGACGGGATTGCGTAACAGCATCTCGGAAGGATTGGCGGAAGATCCCCCGTTGGTGTAAATCAGCACATCTGTCCAGTTCGCGTATCCTTCCGTGTACAGGACGGGAATGTAGAGGGTGTACCACTGATTCTTGGACAAAGAGGAAACTTTGGTTCCGCTTGCATCATAGAGGAGGAGCGAGGAATCGATCGTTTCCCCGAAGCCAATCTCGCGAACCCAGTATTCCTCCAATCCTTCTAAACCGCTGACGCGGATGGAGAATGAGGAGCATCGGATGAAATTCACCTCGACTTGGATGTAATGGTATCCTTCGCGGAAGAACCGCCCGGTGGATTCTTCCCCTGTCAAGGCGTTGGGATTGGTGACGTCGTGGAAGAAAACGCCGGATTCGCCCCAGTTGCGGTTCTCCCCTTCCACTTCTCCCGCGGTGCCGTTCAAATATCGGTAGGATCCGTCGGAGAGTTTTTCGCAGCTGACGAGAGAGGGATATACCCCTTTCGACCGAATGAGGGAGACCTCGTAATCGGGGATTGCGACTTCCTTGGCGAACTCCAAATCGCGGAGATAAAGGACCGAGGGGGCCTCTTTGCTACCGCCGTTGGTGTAAAGCGTGACGCAGGAATAGCCGTTGTCCGCGGAGGTGTAATCCATGGGGATCACCATCGTGTACCAGGTCCCGCTCTTCACCGAAGCAACGCGTTCGTTGTTTTCGGAGATAAAAATCAATTCATTGGGAAGTGGGGCTCCCACGGCGATATTCCGCAGCCAATAGGAAGAGAAATTGCGGTCGCAAGTGACGCGAAGCGAGAAACTGCGCACCGAGGATTCAAAATAGATGCCGAACTTCAGGAACCGGTAGCCATTGGCGAAGAAGGAGCCCGACGAAGCGCAATCCGGGGCGTTGACCGTTTCGAAATACACGCCAGCTTCGCCCCAGTTCTGCCCTTCTCCGGACAATTCGCCCGAGGTGGCGTTCTCATAACGGTAGCTTCCTTCGAAGTCCCCGTCGGTTTGGTATTCGAGGGAACAATATTCCGCAGCCACGGATTGATCTTGGCGAAGGAAGAAGGAATAGACGTCGTAAGCAAAGCCGTAATAACGGATATACGTGGTGGCTTTTTTGCTGCCTTGGGCAATGCATTCGAAAGAGGGAGATTCGACGTTGCCTTTCCCGTGGAAAGGAACGTAAACGGTATACCACGCGTTGGCGGCCACTTTGCTGACGTTCATGCCCTTCTCGTCCAAAAGGGTGATTTGTTGGCTGGGGGCTTCTCCCAGGGTTAACGTCGCGTCGATCGGTTCGATTCCCGAAGCGGCGGAAGCGGCAATCCGATAAGAGGTAACCTCTTCGCTGAAGCGGAGGTCAAAGCGGACATAGCGGTATTTCTTATCGAAGAACTGCTCGTCCTTTCCTAGTTCAGTGAAGGAAGAATGGGTTTCCCCGTTTCCTTCGACGGCGTAGGCGCCTTTCAAACTTCCCTCGGTGAGGCGGGTCACCGAAGTGGAATCGCTTGTTGCGATGGGCCGTCTGCGTTCGGGGGCGTAAGCGCTGGGGAGGAAGTCGCTGGCGGCGTAATAACGGCAATTATCGATGTAGACGCAATCCGAGGCATCCGCGGAAGCGAAGGTCATCGAAGCGCTGTAGCAATCTTCCACGTAAGAATCGGCGAAAGCGTAGACCACGGTTTGCCATTTGTTGGCCTCCAGGGTGTTTTGGCGTTCTTGTCCCGAATAGACAATCAGCCAGTCTTCGTAAGCGGCGAGGCTCGTTTCGCCCACTTTCAGTTGGGCGAGGAAATCGGGAGAATCCCCATTGATTTGGAAGCGGAGGGTCGATTCTTTGGTGGGGTAGATGTCGAAGCTGAAATAGGTTCCGTATTTGGACATCCGATAATGGGAATCGTCGTAGCTTTCGTTCATCGAAGTGGAAACCACGAGGGAATTCTTTACCGGCGAGGAAATCTTGGTGCGGTATTCGTAACTCGAATCCCGGCCCCCGACGCTCTTTCCCGCAGGACCGTAAGTCGGGACTTCTTCGGGCAACACCACCACCGACGGGGCATCCGCGCCTTTGCGGTATCCTTTGGAAACCGGAACGTGGACGTCGAATTCGTCGTTCGTGGCTTGGACGTAGCCGTCCTTTTTCTCGTAAACCCGGTTCTCGCTGGGGAGGAAGGAATCGTCCAAATAGAACCTCGGCTTCGTAAGATAAGCCTTTCCGTTCACGTCATTGATAAAGAAGAAGAAATAAGAGGAAAGGCCATAGTTCTTGAGCCAGAGTTCGCGAAGGTCGTAAACCATCGTGACCCAAGTGTCTTTTTCCAACACGTTCGTGACTTTCCCGTCTTTCAGGATCGAGAGGTAGTCTTTTCGGAAATAGGCTCCCACCCCAATCCACGAGGTCAAGGAGGAGGTCCCGACCATCATGTTCTCATTGGAAGACCAATAGACGTCATAGGTCAAATACCGTTTTCCTTCGCGATAAAGGTCGACGATCGTCTTTCCGCGGCTTTCCTCCACGACGTGGGAGGCAAAGCAGGTGGCGTCGCTCACGTTGGGAGCGGGGGCGTAATAATACACTTCATCCCGCTTTCCTTCGGGGTCCACCCCCGGAACCAACGTGTTGTTGGATTCTTTGGGATTGTAGAAGTCGGATTCCACGTAATTGGGGCCGACATGGACGGAAATCATTAGTTCGGCCCGAGAAGAATCGACTTCGTAGGAGGCTTTGATTTTGGCTTCCCCCTCTTGTTTGGCGTAAACGCGATTCCCTTCGAGGCGAACGTTCTCATGCCCTTCTTCTATCTCGTAAGTAACGGGGGTTTCTTGCGGAACCCCTCGATCGTAAGCGACGGCGTCCAGGTCGAAATAGCCGAGTTTGGTGGTCGTTTTGTAAAGTTGGATCTCCTCCGTGGAAGCGGAGATGTAGAGGCGTTCCTTGACCGTTAAGGGAATGTCGCGCCGGGCGAGGGTCAAGCCTTTCCACTCGGCGGAGATGTCGCATTGGGTGGAGCCTAAAGCAAGCCCCTTCATTTGCCCGTTAGCGTAGGTCGCGATGTCCGGATTGGCGATTTGCACCGTGTACTGGATTTCCGTTTCCATGGTCTTCCCGTTGTAAGAGACCTCCTGGGGAAGCGAGGTTTCGGTATTGAGGAAGGCTTCGATGGAACGGAAGGCGATCGTGGGTTTCACCCCGGAATCCCGAACGCGAACCGAGAGGTTCAAAACGGTCGAACCCAAGGTGATTTTCACGTTCGCGGAGCCGACCCCTTGAGCGTACAACCGATGGTTTTTCACCGAAACGACGGATTCGTCGCTGGATTGATAAACGATTCCTTCTTTGATCTCCACCAAAGGGACGTCCATTTCTTCATAACGGTCAAGCCAGACATTTTCCTGCCCATCGACCAGCGATAGAGACGGGGGATTGGGGGTGTTGTTGCCTCCTTCAGGAGAACAAGAGGAAAGCAGTAAAGAAGCGGAAGCGAGGGCAAGGATGGCGATACGCGTGATTCTTTTCATTGGAAATCTCCTTGGGAAGTGGTTCCAAACGCCCCGTAATACCGAAGATCCGAGACGTCGTTACCGTTCAGGTCGTAAAGAAGCATGACGGGAAGGGTGCTCCCGCCTTCGAACATCGCGGGGTTTTGGGGGATGAAATGGAATACGTTTTCGAATCCGATTCCCGCTTCGTTTTTCACGAATTGCGGATCGGCGTCGACGTAATGGTCCTCGCCGAATCCTTTCATGATTCCCGGGATGGTTTCGTCGAAATTGAAATAGACGTTGTTCTCGTATTCGAACGTCTTGGAGAAGGCCATTTCAAAACGGATGGTGTTCTTTTTCCGCATGGCGAAGATGTTGTTGCGGAAAGACCAGCGATCCCCAGGGATGCCCGTGTAGAAATCCTTGGTGTCCATGATTTTCTGGTTGACGAAGTCTCCCCCCATCACCACCGTGTTGTTGGAGAAATCCACGTCGTCGACGGTTCCCGAAAGAATCAGGTTTCCGTTGTCATTGTCGGAGAACACGTTGTTTTTGATGGTGACATCATGCCAGGGGGCCATCGTTTTCACCACGACGGGCAGGCCGTCTTCGTCAAACACCATTTCCCCGTCTTCCGTGTATTGGATGAGATTGGTTTTGGTGTTGCAACAAAGGAGTCCCCCTCCGTCGTTGTGGTGGGCGTAGTTGTATTGGAACAGTATGTTGGAGTTGCCGATGTCGATGTCGAACCCTTGGCCATCGCGGGCCGTGTGGGTGTAAGCGGATTCGTTAAACTGGAAGACGAGGTCTTTGCAGCTGTGGCACCAAATGGCGGCGCAGTAATAATTCGGGCGCCCAAGCACTTGAGCATGCAGGCTGGTGTTGGATTCGATGTAGCCTCCGACCGTCGCCCCGAGGATGATGCCATCCCCTCCGCTATAAAGGATTTGGTTCCCGACGATGTTGACGTTTTTATGGGGGTACCAACCAATTTCATCGCTGTAATAGGGGTTGTTGCCCCAGTCGATTCCCGGGCGTTGGGCCCAGTTGGAGAATACCCAGATGCCTGTACGGGTTACCCGTTCCACCTTGTTGTTGGAAATCCAAACGTTTTCATACCAAGACGGGCCTTTGGCGATCGGGGTGTTGGCTTCGAAGATGATTCCTCCGCAATTGTAGGAGAAACGGGAATCGGGGCAGATCGACTGCACGGTTTGGCCATCGAGTTCCTCAAGGTCCGTGGGGAGAACGGCATCCCCGAGGTTGAAATTCAAATCATGGAGGTAATTATCGTGGATCACGATGTTCTCCATGGCCCCGCGGGAGGCGGTGGTGACATGAATGCCGCGATACCCAAGGGGGGCGGTGATTTCGAGCCCGCTCACGCGGATATTGGACGCTTTGACTTCCACGGCCGTGTCGTTGTCGTTCCCCTTGATCACCGCGTAAGGGAATTCTTCGCTCACCCCATAGGAACTGACGATCAACGGGCTTTCCGCGCTCGCCTTGTACCGTTCCAAAGTCAATTTCCCTTGGAAGGTCGAACCGGCTTTGAACAGCAATTTGGTGGGGACGTCCGCCGTCACGGTTTTGGCAATGGAGGAAGCGGCTCCCAATGTCTTCTTCGGGTTTTCGGGAGTAAGTCCATCGTTCCCGTCGTTTCCTTTTTCCGCGTCAAAATAATAGGAGGTATAGGAAATCGAAGCGGCGATTTCGGGGTATTTTGGAGCCAACTCCACCCCAAGGAACGTCGGATCTACAGGAGGGGTAACCTCTTGAGATTCGGCAACGGAATCCGAGATGGATTCGTCGGTCGAGGAGTTTCCCCCTTCGCAAGAGGCCAGGGAAAAAAGAAGGAAGAGGGAGAGGAATAGGGAACCATGTTTCATAGGCGTTTCTCCTTGGAAAAGGCAATGACGGCGAAGAGCACCGGCACGGGAAGAAGGGTGAGGCACACCAGCAAATCGCAGGGGAATTCGCGGTGGAAAAGGAACAGCAAATCGGAAGAGGTTTGGGCGATGCACACCCAAGCCACGAACGCGGCGAACCCCATCGGAACTGCCATCAATTGGGTCAAAGGGCCGCTGGCTTCGGGAGGAAACCTTCCTTCGCCCCATCGACTGACGAAAAACGCTCCCAAGGCGATGAGCCCCATGAGAATCATCGTGACGAACAACGATTTCACGTGAATGGTCATGACGCGGAACCCTTTAAGCCGGGCGTCCACGAAACGGAAGGCGAGGAAAGGAATGAAGCAAAGCCAGAACCTTTTGTTGCCAAAACGGCGCTCCAAAAGCCCCATGGCAATCCCATAGACTTCGAGGAAAAGGAGGATACCAAGGAGCGCGTACATCGATTTAGCCCCGCATTCCCTTCATGAGGAAGTATTGTTCGGTCAAATGTTTGTCGACTTCGTTCACTTTTTCCCGGTATTGCTTGGCCACCGCGTCGTAGGTGCACTGGACCCCGTCCGAGCTCATGGCGAGGGGGTCGGCCTTTCCGGTCCAAGCCTCCACGGCCATCTCATAGAGTTTTTCGGTGGCTTGGGCTTGTTTCAAATTGAATTCGTCGGTCATGGTAAAGAGGTAATCCATGACGTCGTTTTGGATGTAGTTGTCGGGGTTTCCAGCCACTTCGTCAATCCAACGGATCTCCTCTTCGCTGTATCCGCGATAACGGAGATTGCTCATCCGCTGGTTCTCCACCAAAGTGAGGATTCCGCTATAGGCGGGGGAAGTCGCGTAATATTCTTTTCCTTCGGGATAGGAATAGGTGCCATCCCCGTTGTCCACCCAATGGACGCCGGGAATGCCATAACGGCACAAATTGTAGTTGTCCGCGTTTTGGTAAACCCAATTCAAGAATCCCATGATTTGGTTCACTCGGGTGCTTTTCTTCGTGATGGCGGCGCCGAAGGTCGCGCTGGGATTGCGCATGAATCCCTTTTTGGTATCCCCTTTATGCGCGGCAAGAGGCCCCAAAACGGTGAATTCGGCGTCGGGGTTTTGGGCTTTGGCCATCCGAGACACTTTGATCAAATGTTGGATGGTCGGGTCGAGGACGAATACGCCGGTTTTGCCCGCGATGAAATTGGATTCCCCGTCCATCAAAAGAATCGAATTGGCTTCTTTGGAAATGATCCCTTTCATCGCCCACTGGTATTCCAGGGACAACACGTCTTTATAAGCGGTAGTGCACCCGCCTTTGCGAATCATTTCTTTCCCGTCTTCCGTGACAAGGGCGCTGGTGAAATACCCCGCGTCCGCATAAGCGCCTAGGGTCAACACTTTTTCCAAATCCCAGGCAGCGCCGGTCACCGCGTAGGAGTTGCCGGTGTAGGTGTTCATCTTCAAACACATGTCTTCGAACGCGTCGAGGTTGTCCATGAGTTCCAAGCCTTCCCCGACTTTGCCGGGGTCATCGGTATATCCCGCGCGTTCCATGAGGTCTTTGCGGACCAAGATCCCGAATTTATACGGGCTGATGACCGAGGGGATGCAAACCGTGTCGTTGGTGCTTGTGGTCATCGAATCCAAAGGAACCCCGCGAACCGCGTCGTAAAGGTTCGGGGCGAGTTCATAGATCGCGTCGTAAAGGTTGTAATGGCTGTTTTCCCCTTTGAGTTTGTCGTCAATCCCGACCCCGCCTCGAGTATGGGAAACGACGATGTCGATTTGGCTCCCCGCGGCGAGTTCGCTGGAGAGCTTGGTCTGCATGTCTTCGCCGAGGTAATTGATTTCAAAATCCAAAGAAACGCCGGTTTCTTCGTAGTATTTGTCTTCAATGTAGGTGATGATTCGGTCTTCTTCGCTTCCTTTTACCCAGGAGAATTCCGAAGATCCTCCCGCGTAGAGGACGATCTTGTCCCCCGCGGGCCGGACTAGAGGGCCGGCGCCGGAATTCGAACTAGAGGAAGAAGAGGAGCCTCCGCAGCTAGCAAGCAGAAGCGAAGCGAGGGCGAACAATGCGGTTTTCTGTTTCATCTTTTTCACCGTTATCCTTTCACGGACCCTTCCATGAGGCCCTTAACGTAGTATTTATGAAGAATGGGAGACATGAGAATGAGAGGCAGCACGACGAGGACGATCGCGGCGTTTTTCGCGGCGATCAACGGGGCGTCCACAATCGAACCGGTCGAAGTGGACCCGTAAATCGATTGCATGTCGGTCAGCATTTGGCGAAGCACGTATTGCACGGTCCAGAGGTCCTGGTTCCCCGATCGGAGATATAGCAAAGAGGGCAACCATTCGTTCCATTTCCCGACGAAGGTCATGATTCCGACCGTGAGCATCATGGGAATCGAAAGGGGGAGATACACCCGAACGAGGATTTGGAAGTCGTTGGCCCCGTCCACGACCGCGGCTTCTTCGAGTTCCCTTGGGAGGGAATAATAGAAATTTCGGAGAATCAAGATACTGTAGGTGTTGACCGCCCCAGGCAGGACCAACGCCCAAATCGTGTCGTAGATGCCGATCCCCCGAATGATGAGATACGTGGGGATGGTTCCCCCGGAGAAGAACATGGTGACCATGAAGAAAACGTTGAGGAATTTCCTTCCCGGAAGGTATTTCTTGGACAAGACGTAGGCCGCGGCGGTGCAGACCACGACGGAAATCAGCGAAGACATCAAGGACGTGAGCAACGACACCCCGATGGAATGGAGGAACAGATCGCTCATCGAGAAGAGGAAGCGGAATCCGTCGAAGGTGAACCCTTGGAACCACAGGGAGACCCCGTTTTTTTGCAGCAGGCCGTTATTCGACAAGGAACTCGTCAAGATAATCCAGAACGGAATAATACAGGCGAGGCACACCAAAATCATGAGGAGGGCATTCACGATTGAGAACACCGAAATCTTGGGGAAGCGCCGAACGGGTTTCTTCGCCATGGCAATCATAAGATCCCCTCGCTATCCGTCTTCTTCGCCAAACGATTGGCGAGCAAGACCAAAATCATTCCAATCAGTCCGCGGAGCATGCTGTAAGCGGTCGCCCGGGAATACTGGGACCCCTGGACAATCGCGTTGAATTCCAACGTGCCGACCACGCGGGTCACCGAACCCAAAGATTGCGATCCGTTGATCATCGCGAGAATCATGTCGTAGTTGTCTGACATGATGCCCCCGACGTCCAAGATGAGCTGGAGGACGATGACGTTCATCAAACCGGGGAGGGTGACGTGGATCATTTGGCGGAACCTTCCGCCTCCGTCGATCTTGCAAGCGTCGTAGAGTTCGGAATTGATGGCCCCCAAACCGGACATGTATATCAGGGTTGCCCAACCCATCCCCTTCCAAAGAGAGGAGAGGGAAAGGATGGTCCACCAATACTTGGGCTCGTTGTAAAAGGCGATGCGTTCCCCGCCGAAGAACTCGATGATGTTGTTGAAAATTCCCCCGTCGAGCGCGAGCAGGTTATAGGCCATGCCTCCCACCGAAATCCAGGAGATGAAGAATGGGATATACGAGATGGCTTGGACGGCGCCGCGGAGCTTTTTTCTCCGAATCTCATGGAGAAGGAGGGTGTAAATCAAAATGATCGGGAAATTCGTGGCGATGCGGAGCAAGGAGATGAACACCGTGTTGCGGAATTCAAGGAACGAGGCGCTCGCGGGATCGAAAAGAATGGAGTTGAAAACGGAAAGCCCGACGAATTCGCTGCCAAAGAGCCCATCCCCCAACCGGAAATCTTGGAACGCGATGAGCAAACCGACCATCGGGGCGTAATTGAAAATCGCGATCATCACAACGGCGGGCAACACCATCAAATAGAGCATCCAATGCTTCTTGGCGGTGGTGAACTTCTTGCTTCGGAAGAAGGCTTTGACCCCTACGCAGAAAGGGTTCCTGCGTTCTCGACGCGCGCTGGCGATCGGAGTCATAGGGTACTTCCTTTCTGGATTTCTTTCTTGCCAAGGCGCACGAAATACACGCAGGCGGCGGTCAATAATCCGACAATAGCCGCCCCTCCGAGGCAAAGAAAGACAATCGCGGTGGGGCTCAAGGATTTTTCGTAAACAAAATATCCGGCGAAACCTAGTGCGTCGGTTTTCTGGATGGTCTCGGTCGCGGTTTTCTCCACGCCGTTCTCATCGATGTAGTTATAGGTTTTGTTGAGCGTGACCGGGATCGAAACCGGGGTCAATTCCAAGGTTTGGGAATCAATCGCACGCACGCCTTCTCCTGCGAGATATCGGAGTTTGCCCGGAATGGACAGTTTCACTTTGGTGACGTATTGCACGTCAAACGAACGGAAAAAGAGCATCCAATCGGATTTCGATGACTTTGACGCGGCTTCCACGAAATCCGTCACGGGTACGGGGGATCCATCGAGCAAGCGGGGCGACAAGGGGACCTTGGTGTCACGCGACACCTTTAAGGTCGCATACCCTTCGTCCACGTATGTCCCGCAGACGGTTTCAATACTTCCCCGGGCGCCGTTTTCCACGGCTTTCCTCGCTTCGCTGCCTTCGATTGAGAACGAAGAAAACGAATCCAACAAGATCGTGCCTTGGAGTTTGACCTTATCCACTCGGCGAAAGGCCAAATCCACCTGATAGCCTTCGCTCATGGGGGTCACCTTTTTGACGGTGACCGCATCTTGATAGCCGGAAACGACGTTAAAGCCGCGGAGTTTATTTTGCAAGAAGGTTTCAAATTCGGGTTGAGGCAAAGACGAAGAAATCGAAACAGCGGCTTCCGCTTTGCCATCATGATGAAGAGAAGCACTTCCTTCCGCTTTGGCCGCCATGGCAAAAGGCAATGCAAGAAGCAAGAGAAGCGTTGCGCGGAGTCTTTTCGCTTTCAATCTCATCGCATGCAAAGGAATCCATCCCTTCCAATCTATACCGACATAATAAGGCCCTGCACCAAAGCAAACTATCGTCCCTTTTGCATGTAATTGCATTTTTTTAACATCGCTTGTAAAGCGCTTACATTCTTCGCTCGATTTTCGACAAAAAAAATGCGAAAAATCCTTAAAACATCGAAAGAAAGGGAATAAGATGAATATATGGAAACCTCATTACCGAAGTACTCCGAGTACACCCAAGAAACGATTTCCTCGCATCCATTTACTTCTTTTTTGCACAATCGTGACATCGAAGCCCATAAACACATGTTCTTCGAATTCACCTATTGTTTGAGCGGGGAGGTCATCAACATCGTCGATGAGAAACGGGTCCACACGGACGCGTTCCACGAATTGTTGATTCTCCGGCCCGGGGAAACGCATGAAATTCGAAAAGAAACCCCGGTTTCCGATGTCGCCGAATACCATCGCGACATCTACTGCACGAAAGAGAAATTCCGCACGATTGCGGAGTTCCTCAAGCCCGGTTTGTATGAGGAAATCATGAGCGTGAAAGGGCCAATCGTGATTTCTTGCTCCAGGGAAGCCTTGGAAGCTTTGGAACGGATGGCCGGCCGGTTATACAGCAACACCCCGTTGACGAAAGAAAGCGTGGAGGCGCTAGAACGCCACCACACCGTGGCGGTCTGCAACGTCCTCGACCTGTATTTGGCGAGCAAAGACTCCCTCGCCGAAAAAGCGTATCCGGAATGGATTCAAGAGTTCTTCCGGGCTTTGAACACGGAAGCGACCCTGCAGAAAAACATCGGGGAAATCATCGCGGAAATGAACTATTCCCGCGGGCACATCTGCCGAGAATTCAAAAAACACGTGGGAAAAACCATGGTCGAATGCCTCAACGAATCCCGGATTTTTTACAGTGCGATACTCCTCCGCAATAGCGAAGATTCGATTTTGGAAATCGCGATGCGCCTCAATTATTCTTCCCAAAGCGCATTCACCAACGCCTTCAAGAAAGTTTATGGGGTGTCTCCCCGTTTTTGGAGAGCGGCGCATCGATAATCAGCGCGTCTTGGAGGCATTCGAGCCTCAGGGAACGAATCGAGCAAGCCACCCCGTTTTCAAAATGAGGGAGCTTTTCCAAATACCGGGGTTCGCTCTCGGAAAGCGCATGGACTTCCAGTTCCAAAACGGAAGGATACCGATACGCGCGAAGTCCGATTTCAAAGGGGGCACCAATATAGAATCGGTCGTTTTCTTTCTTTCCGTTTACCAATAGATCCACGGAATCCCCTTCGAAGTCCACCGACAAATACGCGTCGTCAACATCCTCGGGATAATCGATCTCAACCCGGTAACGTTTCACGAGGTCGGTCGAAAAGATTTCTTTATAGCGAACAGAGCCTTTTAATGGGGAAGAAATCACGGAATAGACCCCCCATTCTCCCTCATTTTGACAATATGTCCCATTTCGAATGGCGCCTTTGACGTCGGGGTATATCTTCACAATCGTCCCGGGTCCGCCTTCGACGTGGAGGCCTTTTTCATCCGCGTAGACTTCCCCATCCGTGATAACGGCGATGTCCTTTCCCTGATAAGTATAGGAATAGCAACGTTCCGCGTCTTCTTGGGACAAAAAGAGGAATTTGCCGCTTTTGGGATCGCCGTCCATATAATCCGAATCCATCGTTTTGGCGAACAGAACATCCCGGGAATTCAACACCATGAATGGGGTCGCCAAGGAAAAACGGACAAAACCTTCCCCAATGGGAAGATTCACGGGGAACGCCCCGAATTTCTTGGGGAGGAAGATGTTGGGAGCGGAAATCCCAAGCGGTTTGAGGTAATCGGACAATTCGCGATCCTCGATTTCGTAGTTTCGGACGTAACGATTGATGAACAAGAACCCCGAGTCGCCTTTATGACGGAACGCATACCGTTTCCGGCTTAGGTCTTCGGGATCGATCGCGTTGTCCTCAAAGAAGGTCACTTCCGCCCCTAATAGGATTTCTTTGTTCGTGTCCGCGAACCAGTTCCAAAGGCGAAGGGATAACCCGCTTGGATGGACCCGTCCATATTGGGACACCGCCGCTTGAAAATCGTAATCGCGTTCCGCGAGGTCGCAATAACTGCCCGCTTCGAGCCGTTCTTCGTTCCGGTATTCCTGTGTGGAAGAGAGTTTTCCCATCGGGTGGATTCCCCCGTGAAACACGTAATACCCCAGGGCGTCCACCCCGCTTCCCAGACGGCAGCAGACAATCGATGCGTTGTCCGCCCCTTGAAGCAATGGGCGACGGAGTTTCGTCGCTTGGATTCCCGAGCCAAGCTCAATCGTTGCATAGGGGGCATCGCTCTTTTTGCTTGTGAGGTCGAAATCCTTGATTCCCGAATCGCTGCCAATGGACTTGTCGTTGGGATTGGGGGAGAACAAAAAACCTTCTAACGGAGGCAAGGGATCCACGTGGCGTTCCCAGGGCCCCGCGGCATAGGCGCCCCAAACGGGCAAGGCGTTCCCGGTCGCGGCGTTCCCCCAACCCGTCGCCAAATACACCGGAACCTCAAAGCCAATTTCGCGGAGCATTTTTTCTAAGGCAAGGATATGGACGTCGCCGAATTCGGAATCCGATTTCCCCCATTGGGCGTATTCGTTCTCGATTTGGATTGCGAAGACGGGGCCTCCGTCTTTTTCCATGTAACCTTGGCATTCTTGGTACAACCGGGAAAAGTATTTCCGGACCAAATCCATATAGACGGGGTCGTTGCTTCGCAATCGGCAAGGGATTTGGTAGATCCAATCCGGAAATCCCCCGTTTCGGCATTCCCCATGCACCCAAGGGCCCAAGCGGAGGGAAACCAAGAGGTGGTTATCTTTCGCGGTTTGGAGGAATTTCCGAATGTTTTTGTTCCCGGAGAAATCGAATTCCCCTTGGATTTCTTCATGGTGAATCCAAAACGAATAGGAGGCGATCGCATTGATTCCCAGCGCCTTCATCTTCTTCATGTCCTTATCCCAATCCGCTTCAAAAGTTCGGGAGTATTGGAATTCCCCAATGACGGGGAAGAAGGGCTTGCCGTCCTTCCAGAAGAACTTATTCGCGATGGTGATCATTTCTCGAGTCCCGTGATTCGGTATCCTTCCGGGCATGCAACGGAAAGAAGGCCGTTTTTCCGATCAATGATGAGCTTCCCCTCTTCCAAGGGGATTTCGATATGGCAATCCATTTGGGTTTCCGTCGGAGAGAAACGGAGGACCTTCCCTTCCTTCCCCGAATAGCCCGTCAAATAATCCACGAGCAAATTGGCCACGTAGGAAGCGAAACCATGGTTCAACGACCCATAATAGGGGTTGTCCATCTCCCATAAGGTGCCGGTTAACTTCGCCATATTGGCAAAATAATCGATACACTCCCCCTTAATTGCCTTTTTGTCCCCGTTCTCCACCAAGGAAAGCAGACGGAGGAAGTTGCCGATGAAGGCATTGGATTTCGCGACCTGGGGATACACCTTTTCCGCGTCTCGTTTGGCGCCGAATCGATCCAGCAGCACCGCGTAGAGTTCCGGATAATCGGCTTTGGTCGCGGTTTTGGTAAAGAAAGCGTAATATTGGCAAGCTTCCGAGATGTGGTCGGTGGGGGTGAGTACCCCTTCTTCCCGGATGGCGTTGTCCACAAAGAACTCGCCTTGGAAGGAGAAACGGCGGATCGCGTCGTAAACCCGTTGGGCTTTTTCTTTCCATTCATCCACCCCATAAAGGCAACCAGCCTCCCAAAGGGAGTAGGCGTACATCATGTTGCTAGGGAAGTTCACCCCTTGGAGGAATTCTTCGTCATTGGCCTTGCTCCATTCGATGAAAACCCAGCCTTCGAGATTCTCCAAAAGGCCGAATTCGTTTTCAAACCGTTGGAACATGCCCAAAGCTTTAGCCACGTTCTCCCGGCTTTGCCAAATTAACGGGGAAGCGGGGTTTCTCCTCGCGAAATCCGCGATTTCCACGACGTAGAAGAAGCACCAATTCGGGATGTATTTCCCATCGTAATTGTCCGCGGGATAGCACATGGGAACGGCCCCTTCCGGGATGGGGGCTTTGAAATGCAAAAGGGAGGTAAGGAAGTTCTCTTCCACGAGGTTTTTCCCCGTCAGGAGGGTTTCCGCCTTTCCCGAGAAATAGGAATCGCAAAGCCATCCGGCCCGTTCGCGGGAGGGGCAATCGGTAAGGATGTCCACCGCGTTGGAAACGAAGTTATTGCGCGAAGCTTCCGCGATGCGAACGATATCCGGATCATCACATTCCAAGACAAACCGATCCGCGTCGGGGTTCTCATAGGATTGGATCGAGAATTCCGGGTTTTCGATGTGGCCGTATTTGACCACGAGACGAACGTATTTGGCGCAGTAAGGTTCGAAGGAAACGAAATCGAATTCCCCTGTTTTCAAGCGGAGCCCGACTCCGTTCATGCATCCGGATCTGCGGAAGTTCACGTCGATCCGGTCTTTGGTTTCGAAATGGCAATCGATCTCGTCAAAATAGAGGTAAATTTCCGACTCTTCTTTCGCGCGCCCCTTCAAGTGAAGGAAACCGGTTTTCGAGGCTTCCAAGGCGAAAATCGAATAGGTGCCCCCCTTCCATTCTTTTTCTAAAGGGTTGGGCTCATAAGTTAAGCAAAGCCCATATCGATAGGCGTCCATCTCGTATTCCCGGCTTGGGAAGGTCCGGAAGAAATGGGAACAAAGCCACGGATCGTCTTCGATTGAGCGGGGAGTGTATTCGAATCGCCCTCTTTCTCTCGTTGTGGCGCGGTATTCTCGGTACGTGGGGTAACTCACCATCCGGGGAAGGAGGATTCTGCCTTCCACGATTTCCGGCTCCTCCCATTCTGCGGGATTCCTAGTAAAGTCATACCCTTCTGCGAAACCCCTTTGAAAGCTATAACGAATGATCTTTTGGATTTTTTCATTCCATTCCCGAAGCAGGAAATCCTTTCCCGTCGCGGATAAAACGGTGCCGTTTGCCACCACTTCCGCCTGCAGGAACGCGGGTTCGTTGGGGGCGTAGTAATTGTCCGACCCATACGCGAGGGCGTAGATTTCCAAAACGTTCTGACCAGAAGCGGAAAGGTTCAGGGGATAGGAATCCACCTCCGCATAGCCATGGCTCGTTCGGGCGGGCCCAAACCCCACGAATTCCCCATTGAGGAAAACCCGGTAAAAATTGCACCCCGTGATGGTTAACAAGGCGTCTTTCGCGTAATCAAGGCGAGCAAGGAAAACCACCCGGGAATGCAAAGCGGTGGATTCCCCTTTCTTCCAAACCGGTTGGGCGGAACGAAAAAAGACGCTTCGGTTAGAAGTCGCGGAATCGGGATTCCATTGGTTCGTGCCCATAATCAAAGCCTACGCCTTGATTGTATGAGCCCGACGGGAGAAAGGCTTTTCCCTGACATCCATGAAGTTGCAATTTTTTCACTCCCCATAGTGTTTCATTTTCTTTTCCGTCTGGGGAAGTTGTTTGGTGCAATACCAAAAAAGGAGGCGCATTATGTCTCGAATCGCGTTCGAATTCATTTGTCTGGGCCATCTTTCTCAAATCAGGGAGGCGTTATCAATCGGAGGCGTTTTGTCGGAATCGTTTTGTTGGAAGATTTCCGAGGACGGCACTTATCCGGGCGCCCAAGTGGATTTGATTATTTTCCGAAAAGACAATATGGAAACCTTATGCGAGATGAAACTCACGGAAGGGTTGTTCGCCATAAACAAGAACTACGAAGCGGTTTTAAGGAATAAAATCACACGCTATGTGGATTTCACTAAGAGAATGAAAAGCTTGCAGCTTGTCCTGATCACGACTTTCGGACTATCGCGAAACATTGATAGCAACATCGTTTCGAAAACACTTGTCCTCAATGACTTGTTTCGATGATATTTTTGGTCTAAAACAAGTGAAATTTTCATGTTTTGGACCAATTATGCGTTAAGCGCTCAGAGCAGCGAACGCATCGCGCTCCATATGCGCAAAAAGCATCGATGCCGTCGATACTTTCTTTGATTTTAAAGAATCCGTCTCGCGATATTACCACGAATTTCAAGGCATTTTGGTTGGCGCACTATCGCAATAGCGAAATTACCATTCCGCTCTTCCGGTGGTGGCTGAGATGGTGCACGATTTGGGTTTATCCCCATGGTTGGCACGAAGTGTATCCAACGATGCGCAAATGAGCGAATGCGGATTTTCGGTCGAAAACGAGGAAAAACAAGATGAATTCGACCTAGAATCAAAACACGAACAAATCATCCAGGCTCAGAATCCTCGATACGACATTGCGATATTTATTTATCTCCAAACCGAATATTGTGATGAATGTCAGCTGGATGGTTTTCGCGATAACTCTTGCGATTGGAAAACAGTGATCTTGTTACGCAGGACTGCATCACAGTCTTTGTCGATGGCGAAGTAAACTGAACCCCGAAAAGCGGACAGTTACGTACCATTAAATCCCAATAAGTGGACAATCCCGAAAGCGCGAATCTCTAAAAGTGGACAACGTGATAGGGAAAATCCCGTAATGTGGACAATCGGAGAATAACGGCATGGTGAAACTAGATAACTAAAATCAAGAGGTATTTTAAAATTCTCCGACTTTGGATTCGAGGCGCGCCGAAAAGAGCCGCCAGCGGGTTTAAAATGAAAGCTCTCGGTGTTAGACTAATCTTGTTCGAACGGTTGGCCGCTCTTCATCATCGAATAAATTATTCTAAGTAATTTAGACGACGCAGCCACAATCGCCGCCTCTGACGAGAGGCGGTTTTCGTTTATCAGATGGTCCCTGAATCTCGTCACCTTGTTGTCGGCGTCGGTCAGGCCCATGACCCTGACGGCCATGACAAGCGCCCATCTAAGCCTCGCGTTCCCTTTCTTCGTTATCGGGAGGTGGCGCCCCGTCATTTTCCCCGATTGGCACACCATGGGGTTTAGCCCGGCGTAGGAAACGACGGCTTTGGCGCTGCCGAATCTGAACGCGTCGCCAAGCTCGGCGACTATGATTGCCGCGAGCGAAGCCCCTATGCCCCTTATCTCTTTGAGGTGCTCGAAATCGCGGTTCCCCTCCAGCATGGCGACCATCTTCCCCATAACCGCGGCGTCTTCGGCCGCGACCGATTCGACGCCGGCCATCCACCTCCCGAGCGATTCGACCTCGGGCGACGATTCCAGCGCGCCGCTGACGCAGTCCTTCGCGTAGGCAATGGCCTTTTCGGCCATTGCGTCCGCCCTTTTCCCGTGTATGCCGTTGGCCTCCAAAAGGGCGACGACGTCGGCTTTCCTTTTGCGCGCGAGAACATATGGGTGGCGGTATTTCGAAACCATCGCCCAAGGGCCGTTCCGGTATGGATCCGCGAAAACGGAATCCCAGAAAGGCCACACCTCATCGAGGTTTTTCCTGAATCTCTCCTTCGCCTTCCTCAACTCCGCCTTGCGGGTTTGGTGGCTTTTTGAAAGCTGCTTGAGCGCGTCTTGCCCGACGGTTGGCGCGGCGATTCTGACCTTGTCCTTGGTGTAATAGGCCTCCGCGATGGAAGCGCAGTCCCTCATGTCGGTCTTTATCGGCTTGTCGTCGGCCTTCCTGACCTTCGCCGAGAGAAGCGGCGACATCACCGCCTCGACCATGCCGGATTCCGACAGGAACATCCTCAGCGGCTTCGAGTATATCCCGGTGTCTTCGTAGGCGACCGGCACCACGACGCCGTCTTTGGCGCCGAGGTCGTCCGCCAGTGCTTTTATCGCGGAAAGCCCGGTCCTGGTCATGTCCGCTTTCCTCGCCTTGCCGTGCGGCTTGCCATAGGAGAGCCATCCTTGGTAGGTTACGCCGGACTTCGACACGTCGACGCTTATCGACGGTCCTTCTTTGATCATGGTAGATCCTCCTTCTCTGCATCGGAAGAATGGCCGTGCCGCAAACTCATCCAAGGCTTACTCTTTTCACGTGTGATACGGGGTCGCAAGCGCCCAAACTAGATTTAAGCAGTATAAACGCATGGTGTTGCGGCGCCCCATTTTTTTGACGAGGTCGTCTCCGCCTCCAAAAAGGAGCGGGGTCGTCGCAGCGGTTTTCGCGAGGATGCAGGGCCCCGCGAAAAAGCCGGGAGCCATGGCTCCCAACCACCCTTCTCGGATATCTTATCCTCGAAGGTCGGAAGGAACAAATTCTCCCGGAATTTAATATATGAAAAGCGAGATTGAAATTCGTCGGGGGGGGGTAGTAGAATAACAAAGAGTTTTAGGGGCGAAAATTATTAAGAAAAACGGGTTTTTATCGGTAGTTCGCGGAAAAAGCGAACCATTCGCCGAACAAGTTATTTACCCGATTCGCCGAAAAAGTGAGCATAGTGGCGTACAAAGGAGCAACCACCAATGACATTAGGCCAAAAAATAAAGAAAGCGCGTTGTGACGCGAATTTGACGCAGAAGGATTTAGCGGAACGTTTGAACGTTACCTTCCAAACCGTGAGTAAGTGGGAGAATGACACGACCGAACCCGATCTCGCCACCTTACGTGCGTTAGCGAAATTACTCGAATGCAGTCTCGAATACCTCATTAGTGATCAAGAGGATTCCCCTGCGCCTACCCCCATTGAAGAGGAAATCCCGGTTCCGATCATCGCCCCCGAACCCGAGCCCAAGGTCATCGCGACCTGCAAAGACTGCGGGAAGGACATTTATGAAGGCACCGCTTACCATAACGTGGAACGCAAAAGCGAAAGCGGTGTGAAGGAGATGGTCCCCGTCTGCAATGAGTGCTTCGCGGCCCATGAACGGGAAATGGCCCGTCGGGCGGAAGAGATCGAAGCCTCTCTTGCCCCCAAACCAAAGCCGGCGAAAAAGGGATTCCACCGCATCACCGACCGAGGAGATAAGGCACCCCTTATTTGGGGAATCGTGATTGGGGTAATCGCCCTTGTGGTTTCTCTCATCCTCTTTATCGTGAACTATTCAAGCGTTGGCATAGGCTGGACCATCGGGGGACCGATCCTCATTGGATATACCGTTTTAGCCACGATCTATTGCATTTTCAGCGTTAGCTACATTGCGGATGTATTCTCCTCCGTCGCGGGGTGGTCCATCCGCTTCCCGGGGCTCATCTTTACCTGGGACCTCGATGGCATCATGTGGCTCATCGGGATGAAGATTCTCTTCTTTGTCCTCGGTGCGTTAGTCGGAATCGCGACCTTTACCCTCGCCCTCACCCTTTCCGCGGTACTTTCCATCTTTAGTTTTATTCCGCTCGTCATCTACAACACCCACAATTCCTAAGGAGATCCTTTTATGAACAAAAAGCCAATTGTCCTATCTATCCTTGCAATTGCCATGCTTCTTACCGCCTGCGGAGGAGATTCGGCCCCCTCTTCCCGTAGTGAGGTAAATGAAACTGGCAGCCAAGAAAGTTCGAAAGTCGTTCCTTCCGAAGAGTCCTCTCTTGACACCTCGATCAGCACCGAAGAGTCCAAAGCCCGTTATCTCATCACCTTTAAGGATGAAGAGGGAAGTGTGCTAGAAGCCAAAGAATGGGAAGAAGGAAGCACCCCCTCTTATTCTTATTCAAAAGAGGATAACCAAGAATGGGATTACACCTTCCATGGTTGGTCCTCTACCCTCGGGGGCGAAGTGATCACGATCCCCGAGGTGACCGCCGAAGCTACGTATTACGCGGTGGTAACGAAAGTAAAACAACGTTACACCATCACCTTTATCAGCAACGGAGGGAGTGAGGTATCCCCCATCACGGAGGAATACGGTACCGAAATCCAAGAACCCGCCAAACCAACTTACGAAAAGCATAAGTTCGTCGCTTGGTCGTTTGATGAGGGAGGTGAAGAAAAAGTCACCTGGCCGCTAGTTCTCACAAAGAACGAAACCCTCTACGCGAACTGGAACGAGACGGTGGAAATAAAGGCGTATCTCTCTTCCCTCGTGTCGGCGGTGAAACAAGACCCCTATAGCTTCATCCCCGAAACGATGTTGCCCACCAATAGCGACAATCACGTCACCGAGCAAGATGTCACCTATGATTTCACGAGTTCCGTGAATGTCTCGAATATCCGCTATGGGGGATATGGGGAACAATGGAACATGGTCATCGGGAACATCATCGAGAGTGAACGTTTTTATTCCATCCTCTCTTTGGCGGAGACCGCGGTGAACGCCTCCGTGATCGCCTTTAACAATTACCTCGACGCCAATCCGAGCGATTCGGCGAGCCATCAACTCTCCGAGACGGAATATACCGCTTCATTGGATTACCATAACGGTATCCTTACTTATATCCTCCAATACAAAACGGGATGGAACGTGCCTTTCTTCGGCGAGATCCTGCCGCAGATTGACATGACCTATAACGTAATGAGCGGGGAACGCAGCGTTCGCGTCCAACTCACCGAGAACAACGTGATGCGTTATGTGGTGAAGGAAGGAAGTTATGCTTTTGCCATCCAATATGGCGTGAGTGCCCTCTCCCGGAAAGCCTACTTCCAAATCGACCGACGGAATGACGGCAGCGTCGATGGCCATATCTACGAGTTCATCCAATACAAGGATTCGGATATGGTCCCCTCTTGCGCGGACTTCTACATCGGGGAGGAATACGTCTCCGTCGTCGGGAATAAGGCCAGTGGCATGCCCGGATTCACCGGTTATATCAATGAGCTTTACAAGACCGAGGAAGGGAAACTCCTTGGATATGAGGTACGGGAAACCTTTAGCAAGTGGGGCATCACCGCGACTTACCACACCCTCTGGTTCAATCTCTGCGATATCTCGGGGATTACCTCCGTCAAAGCCATCAAGAACGATTCCAATTCCTTTGGACTAGGAGGCAACAACGCCCATGATATCTACCTCAATGGCAGTTCCTCTGTCTTTGAGCCGACCTACAACAAGAAACTCACCATCCAAACCTCCCGGAAATACGACGTGGAGATGCGTAAGCAATCCTTCTTTGGGTACGTCGAGGATGTCTTGACCGAATACCAAGTTCAAATTCCGATGATGTTCATCCAAGCGGACCACGATGGGTACACCAATTTCAGCGATTTCCCCTCGGACATCCTCTCCAAGAGCGGAATCTCCGCCCGCGTCAACATGCCCTCGGCCGTCCTAAACAAAATTCAAAGTGATTACGCGACCTTGGTGGATGTTTTCATCGTGAACAAAGAGAACGTCACCGGAGAGACCATTGAAGCCTATATCGGAACCGCCGCAAGCGTGGAGTAATACCTATGAACATTGAAACCAAAGAAGTATCCCTGTCCGCCAACGGAAGAAGCCTTGCAACCTACGAAGCCTTTGGATGGAAATACACTCAAGATGTCCATCATTCTCGCTACCGTTATGAACTATTGGCCCGAGACAAAGACATGCCGAACTATCGCTTGATCAAGGCGCTTGAATCCAAATACGAGAGTCTGCTTGCCCAAAAGAAAACGTATAGCCCTGTTAATGAAGAGCCGGAAAAGATTCTCATTATGGTCCTTTTGTTCCTTCTTTTCGTCTTCCCCCTTGTCATATATCTCGTTTTCAAGAGCCGTCAAAAAGCGGAGTACGCCGAACATAACGCCCTCCTAGAAAAAGAGATGCAGAAGATCATGAAGGAAGCCCGGGCGCTGCTATAGACGAGGGATGGGCGAGTTCCTAGGAACATCAAATGCCGACAATAAGGTGAACGACGAGTTACTTTCGTGTTGAGGTCAGCGAATGCATCCCTGATGCGGTACGATAGTTCTGCTTTGGGGATGCGTTTTTTTGTATCTATTCCAATTCTTGGGATTGTACGTGAACTCGATATAAGAAAAAGACGCCACCGAATATCGGTGACGTCCCCTGGGATTGACACTAAGTAGTAGCGCTAGTTTTGCCAAATTCTGAATGCCGGAATCATTAAAAGAGCATTCATTGTTGACAACACTTTAATTAACAAGCACTAAGAGGATAATTGGTTCGGTGTGCCTGAAGCGCCGGCTAAATAATGTCGCCCATTGTAATCCAAGTTGATGTCTCCCCCGTGTTGACGTTCACAGGGGCTTGGATAACGGCATTATTTTAGTAAACAGAATTGGAATCGTCAAAACAAAACGAATGGGTAGAGGAATATTGTTGGATTTATGGGTGACATTTATCCTAAATGCATTTCCGGATAGCCCATTTTTTATGTTTTGCCCTCTTTGGTCCTCCCGTTTATCTTTGGTGGTCGTTTTTCTATAATATCCATTGTTATGGATCCCTATATCGAGGATTGGCTTGACGTTTTGGGTGGGATGGCCAACACCAACACCTACAAACTCGCTTTTGGGTTAGGGATTTTGGAATGCATTTCCTCGGATCGTTATGTCCAAGATGAGTTTGGGACTGTGGATGTCTCATTGCTTGATATTGCCGACTGCATGATTCGATACTACTGGAATCAATGTTTCTTCTTTCATTTGAAGCAACAACCGGGGAATAAGGTTCCGAAGATCTACCAAACGGTGGATGCCCTCATCCAACGTTACATTGAATTATCCGGATCGAATATCCCCGTTTGGTGCGATAAGGGATTATCGTTCCTGGAGAGAGTCGATCCCGTCTTTATCATGAAATGCCGTCAACGCGCGGTGAACGTACTCCCCATTGACGTCGCCTGGAGGCTCAAGAACGTTAACGGGACAGAGAAACCCTTATACGTATTCGACAAATCAAGGGATACCTCTCTCCATTTTCGTAAAGGCCAAGTGGAGTTGTTGAAGGACTATTCCTCCATCCTCTCCCGGCTATTTAGTTACAAATGGTCTCAGTTGTTAGAAGCCTGGAACGAATCCCCGAAGTTACTAAGCAAAGTCATCGACGCGGGGGATTTGAAGATCAAGAGGCATTCCTTAAGTCCGTTCAAGCAACCCTTGTTCTTGGAATTCCAAGGGAGGGAGATATTGGATTTCTATACTGGACAACCCCTGCAAGAAGAAGAGGTGTCCATCGATCACGTCATCCCATGGTCGTACCTCTATAGTGACGACCTCTGGAACTTGGTCGTCACCTCCAAGAAAGAGAACTCGCGGAAGAGCAACTCCACCCCCGAACGGAGGTGGATTGAGAAACTCAAGAAGCGGAATGAGATCCTGCTTCCCTTGCTTCCCTCGGGGTCGAAATACGCCGAGGAGCTCATCGAAGCGAAATCCTCCTCATTAGTGGACCGTTATTACTTCGGCCTTACGAGGACGTACTTATGAGTTATTACAAAGAACACGCGCGGGAATATATCGAATCCACGATGGATTCGGATATGAGCGAGGAGTATGCCCTCTTTGAACCAAGCCTCCCCAAAGGCGGATCCATCCTCGACGTTGGTTTTGGCTCGGGAAGGGACATGCTCTATTTTACAAAACGGGGATACCGTGTATTGGGAATCGACCAAGAACCCCAATTTGTGGAACACGCTTTGTCGATGGGGCTTGATGCCGTTCAAGCGGACGTACTGGACTATTCCACCGAAGAAAAGTTCGATGGGGTTTGGGCGAATGCATCCTTGGTCCATTTTGATAAAGAGACCATAAAGAAAGTGGTTCGTAAACTCATGGGGTTCTTGTCTCCCAAAGGGGTATTGCTCGTGTCCTTAAAAAAGGGAGAGAAGTCCATAGTAGATGAAAAAGGCAGGATGATGCATTACGTGAATGAGGAGCTCTTTCGAGAACTTTGCTTCCAAAGCGTATCCCTCCAAAAGGATTCCACCCGTCCCGACCTTATCTGGATTGTTGGAATCTATCATAAAGGATGACCGACAAGTTAATGGTCTATCGTCGGACCAACAAACGGTGAGAAGAATCGAAATAAGCGAGAACGTGGGTCGAGTTTAATTCGCAAAGATGTTCTTGCGTTGATTGGTCGAGGTGAAATAGTGGTCTCCGTCGGGGCTGTTGTTTATCTTTGGGAACAAACGGAAGATTTATTGGCGACATCTACAAGGGTAATGAAATGGATCCAAACGGGTTGTTTCCGCCCTGACAAAACGGATATATTTGGAATATGGATGAAGAAGAGCAGGCTTTAATTGATAAATACCATATCGTTAAAGAGAGACGGAAACGTTATTATCGGATTTCGTGTACTGAAAGACGGTTTGATTTGGAGTGCACGAACCCTCACACCCTGACGATTGGCGACAAAGTGTTCAAGGAACATGTCTGGACGGAGCTATTGGAAAATTTGACCCTCTATCTATTCGACCAATATCCAAACAAAGTCTCGGAAGCGGAATCCTATCATACGGACTGGTCCAAGGCGGATATTTTTTCTTTGAAGGCGAAGTCCAATTATCGGAAGCTTCCATGCGGTCTATGGCTCAATTGCAATCACACCGCATTGCATTCTTGTTGGTTGGTCCAGGATTTATTGGCTTGGTTCCAAGTTGATTTGAATCAGGTTGTTTTTGTCATCCGCCGTCCTTCCGGAGCGGAAGAACCAGAAGTTCAAGCGTTCTACAGAAAGAAAGCGATTGTTTTGTTAACCGCGTACTTGGAATCCCTAGGCAAAAACCAAAAAACGATTGAGAGCATCATTCAAAATATTGATGATGTCCTCAACCCAATGCTTCGAAAGATTTCCAAGAGTTATACGGACTTTTTGTTGTTTGACAGCCAAACGGTTTATCTTTCCTATAGCCAAAAAGTGATAATCTACATTCGTTCTCACCCCAAAATGGCGGAAAAAACCAAGGAAGTCTTAATTCGTTACTTTGATTACCTAAATGCCTACTATAAGGCCTGGGCCTTCTTAAATTCCCCAAAGTCTCTATTTGTGGGCCCAAAAAGAGCCTAATTCTATGTAAATTCGAAATAAATTAAAAAATCGAGATTTGCAAATGAATGGTGGTTTTTGTTCGATGAAATCTAGTTTTTTCTCTTCATGATATCGCGATATCGCATGATTTTTCTGCATTTCACGGCCATTTCGAGGAATCTGTTGACGGCGAGGTCTTTCCTTCCGAAGCAGGTGAAAACGAACCAAAACAGGTTCATCCAATCGGAAAGCTCGTCCCGCTTGAAGCCGCCGTGCCTCGCCATGAACTTCTTGGGGAAGCGGTGCACCTCGTTGATCGCCTCCATCGGGTTTTCGGAATCCCGGAGCCCCTTCGTCTCGGACGTCGGGTGGACTTCCTCGGAGCAAGCGAGCCCTTTCACGAGGAGCGAATGGGCGTTTTCCCCGTCGTGGATGATCCGCGATCCCTTCGCTATGCGGCCCCCCAAGGCGCCCACGAGCCTCTCGCCGTCCGGCTTCCCCCTGCCGCAGGGTATTAGGACGGTTCTCCCCTTGGAATCCCTTGCCGTGGCGACGCAGAAGAGGTTCCTTGAAAGGCCCCTCGGCTTCTTCCCCTCGTGGAGGACCAGGCCGGATTCCGTTTGCTTGAAGTAGGTCTCGTCAACCCATACCTCGCCCCCGAGGACGACGCCGCCTTGGCATCCCTTGAGCACCTCGAATACCTTGGAAAGCCAGTAGCGGCCGGTGCTTTTCGCGTTCATGTTGGTCAGCGACGCCTGCGCCAGGCTCTCGTACGAGGCGAGGTTTATTATGAATTCCACCCATTCCGATATCGGTATCTTCTTCGAGTCGAACACCGTGCCGGTTATGGGCGTGAACTGCCTCCCGCAGCCCTTGCAGAGGTATTTCTGGATCCCGAGCTTCGTGGAGCCGTATTTGAGGCATTCGTGGGCGATTCCGTCCCCGGCGACCGCGTGCGGGCAGCCGTCGAAGAGGGAGTCGATGAGCTCGATCTCCTCTTTGCTTGGCCTGCGGTGTTTCTGCTCGTTCCATTCGGCGACGGTGGCTTTGGTCAGCCTGCCGACGGGGCTCCCCGAGCCGGTGCCCTCAAAGCTGGCCTTCAAAGTCAAAGGCCGGGGTTTGCCCCCTCTCTCTCGTTTTTTCATTGGCGGTCTCCGTCCTTTTGGGCGCCATCGCGGAGACCGCCAAGCCTCATAAGGCGATGACGCCCAAAAGGATCTTATTTCCTTTCGGAACCCCAAAATTATAGTCCGTTGACGTTTTCAATCCACCATTCGTTTGCCAATCTCGATTTTTTCGTTTTTCTTTCTATGTTTTCCCTCTGGTGCTAGAGTTAGTTATATGAAAATAGTTGAAGTCAGCGCCGCCATTATCCACGATGGAAAGGAAGTGTTTGTCACCCAACGTGGTTATGGGGAGTTCAAGGACGGCTGGGAATTCCCCGGGGGTAAAATTGAAGTTGGAGAGAGCAAAGAAGAATGCATCGTCCGCGAGATTCGTGAAGAACTCGGGATCCAAATTGTTATT
>JAXDTZ010000003.1:0-8353 GCA_034089705.1 Candidatus Alloenteromonas sp.
TTGCAGGGACGTGATCGAGGTATCCGTCATCGAAAACATTTATTCCTATGACGTTCGGGATGAATTATCTGCAATGCTCTTGCCAAAAAGCAAAGAATCATACCTTTCGATCAGCAAATCGGTGTAAAAACAAAAACCAAATAGGATAAGTCTTGTCAAGCAGCCTTTTCTCTTTTTGGGCGTTCTCTTTTGAGGGCATGCCGAAAACGGGGCACAAAACCCCTTTTTTAAATCTCTGTGGTTTGCTAGACTATTTCTCGAATAAGGACCCGCTGCGAAGCATTCCCCAGATGGCAACTAGGAGCTTCCTGCAGGCCGCAGTCGCAGCCGCCTTCTGGCAGAGGCCGCTGCTTTTCTTTTCGGAGTAGAACCTCGTGATCGCGTTGTCCGCTTTGGAGATGATCATGTTCTCCACGGCGAGGTAAAGGTATTTCCTGAGGAACGCATTGCCTTTCCGCGTTATGGAGTAATGCAGGCCGTCGTTCCGGCCCGACTGCAATATGGTCGGATCGAGCCCCGCGTATGCGACGATCCCGTTTCGGCACGAGAACCTCGACGGCTCCCCTATCTCCGCGCAAAGCAACGCCGCCAACGCGTCGCCCGCCCCGTCGATCGAGGCGATGAGGGCGAAATGGGGGAGCTCCTTGGCCAAGGCGATCAGCTTTTCGGTCGCCTCGCCCAACGCCTCCATGTCCCGTTTGACGTCCGACAAGGCAGACATGAGGGCATCGACTTCGCCGTCATTCGGGGAGCATCCGCTCACGGCTTCCTTCGCGTAGGCGATCAGCTTTGACGCTATCGCCGCTTTGGATATCGCGCCGGTCCTTATTTTGGCTTTCTCAAGCGCCTTTTCGACCGATCCCTCCTTCGCCTTCGTGAGCGCTTCCGGATGCCCGTATTTACCGACCGCCCACATCGCGTATCCGGAGAACGGATCGCACGCCTCATCCAATAAAGGCCAGACGCAATCGAGGCTTTTCCTGTATTGGTTCTTCGACGCGACCAGCCTGTCCGCGATCGCGGCCCTCCTTCGCGAGAGCGAATACAGTTGGGAATAAAGGGAGGATTTGGGAGTGGCCCCCCTCAGGCTTCTGGTGTAGGCGACCTCGGCGATCACGCCGCAGTCCAGGGCGTCCGTCTTCGTCGGCCTGACCTTGCTCTTCCTCACCTTCGCCGACTCCAAAGGCGATATGAGGTAGACCTCCAGCCCCAGCGATTCCGCCCATCTGATCACGGGTTTCGAGTAGACGCCGGTGGATTCCATGACCACCTTGGGCTTCCTTCCCGTCTTCCGCTCAAGCGTTTCGGAGATCCCCTCCGCGGCCGCCATGCCGCTTCTGCTGTGCGCCGCCTTTATCGGCTTGGACGACGGTTTGCCGAACGAGAGGTAGCCTTGGCAATGGCTGCTTCCCTTCGACACGTCGAACGCCAGTATCGGCGCTTCCTTGTCTATCATGTCAATAGACCTTCCTTTCCGGCATTTGGACCCTTCCCGTGATCCGCGTTCGTCCGTTGGCGTCGCTTTTTCCCAAGATGTACTCGCGATAACAGGATGTTTCGCATTAGGGTTAAACGCGCTCCTCCAAAGGCGCGGACCGCGCTCTTTTCATTACGAGCTGGTGGCTCAAAAAGGGCTTCGCGCTGATCCGCCATTCCCCCTATATGCCTATAAAGGGAAAGCCGAGGCCATGGCCTCTCTCCGGGAATCCTAGAAGGGATAATACCCTTGATACGGATTCTTTCTAGAGGGAGATCACATCCTCGGCTCTAAGTGTAGGAAAAGGACTGCCTTCGAAGACAGTCCTTACTGGTTCAGACCCTTATCCGATGTGGGTCGCGTATTTGACGATGAAGAGAACCACGAAGGCGATGGCGCAGCAAGCGACGACGAGGTCGGCTTTCTTGAATTGCCCGCTGGCGAGCTTCATGACGGTGTAGAAGAGGAATCCGGCGGCGATGCCATCGGAGATCGAATAGGACACGGTCATGAAGAGGACCGTCAAGAATCCCGATCCCACCGACACCCAATCGTGCCATTCGAGGTTCTTGAGCCCGGAGAACATGCAGATGCCGACGTAGACGAGGGCAAGGCCCGTGACGGCGGAAGTGGAGAACATCGAAAGGGCGGGGAAGACGAGAAGGGAAAGGGCGAAAAGAAGGCCTGTGGTCACCGCGGCGAGCCCGGTGCGCGCCCCGGCGGTGACGCCGGTCGTGGATTCCACGAAGGAAGTGACGGTGCTCGTGCCGCAGATGGCGCCGAAGCAGGTGCCGATCGCGTCGCACACCATCGCCCCGCGGTCGGAGACGGTCATGTTGCCGTTTTCATCGATCATGCCGGCCCCTTGTTCCACGCCGACCAAGGTGCCGGTCGTGTCGAAGAAGTCGGTGAAGAGCAAAGCGAACATCAAGGCGTAGGTTTCCGGACGGGCGAAGACGGAGAAGCCGTGGAAGACGCTGCCGAAGATCTTGCCGAAGTTTCCGATGTTGGTGAGGTGGTAGGACGAATCGTAGAAGGGCGCGAATCCTTCAACCCCCGCAGTTCCGAGGATGCCGCAGAGGACGCCCATCACGAGGATGGAAAGGATGACGCCGAATTTCTTCACCCAGAAGACCACGCGGTTCTTTTCCGGGAGGGAAGCGATGACGACGATCAGGATAATGCCGATCAAGCCCACCAAAACGGTCGGTTCGGCGAAGCTGCCCAAGGCGACTTTGGTCGCGGGGTGGGCGGTGATGATGCCCATGTTCTGGAGGCCGATGAAGCCAATGAAGAAGCCGATGCCCGCGGAGATGGCGATCTTGAGGGACTTGGGGATGGAACGGACGATCCAAGCGCGAAGGGGGGTGATCGAGATAATGAGGAAGAGGATACCGTCCACGAGGACGACCATCATGGCTTCGGCGAAGTTGAAGCCCATGGAGAGAAGAACGGTGTAAGCGATGAGGGAGTTGAGGCCAAGGCCAGAGGCAAGGCCGATGGGGAGTTTGCCAATGATGCCCATCAAGATGGTGGAGACGGCCGCGGAGACCGCGGTAGCGGCGAAGACGGCGGCGTTGAGTTCGCTGACGCTCGCCCAAACGTCCCCGTAAATCAAGACGTAGATGACGTCGCCGACGACTTTCATGTTGCCGTGGCTGATGCCGAGGGCTGCGGTGCCGGCGTTAGCCCACGAACCCGAGAGCATTCCCGCGTTCAAGGGAAGGATGTAGAACATCGCCAAGAAGATGACGAGTCCTCCGAGCAATTCGCGAAGGATGTTGGATCCCCGCTCCCCGATATGGAAATACCGGTCTAGGAAACCGCCGAATTTGGTCTTGGGACGCCAAGAGGATTCGGGGGTGGCGACAATGGTTTCTTCTGTTTCCATTTTTTCCTCCTTAGGATGACAGGCCGATCCGCTTTGGAAAAGGGAAAAGACCGCGCTATAGAATCCTTTCCATCTTTTCCAAAGGGTGGATCGACACTCAAAATATATCCGTAGAGGCAAGGGAGTTTCCATAGGCAAATTCCTGAAAGCGTTTTCGAACAATCCGTGCTTTGTAGTTGGGCGAAACTTGGCTATGATAATAAGAAAGGAATTTTTCAAAGACCACCATGGAAATCAACAAAATGCCGTCCGTTCACGTTTTGGACCACCCTTTGCTGCAACACAAGATTTCGCAAATCCGCAAAGTCACCACCCAAACCAACGAATTCCGCCAACTCGTCAAAGAAATCGCCGTCATCGAAGGGCTCGAAGCCTTCCGCGACCTCCCGACCCAATCCGTGACCATCCAAACTCCTCTGGAAACAACCGTTCAACCCGTCATCGATCCGGATTCCCTCTGCTTCGTCCCCATCCTCCGCGCGGGGCTTGGCATGGTGGATGGCATGCTGGATCTCATCCCCGGGGCCCACGTGGGCCACATCGGGATGTACCGGAACGAAGAAACCCATATGCCGGTGGAATATTTCTGCAAACTCCCCAAGAACATCGCCGACCTCGACGTCTACCTGATCGACCCGATGCTCGCCACGGGCGGCAGCGCCATTGACGCGGTGGAAGCCCTCTACAAACGCGGAGTCAAGAAACTCCATTTCATCTGCATCATAGCCGCTCCGGAAGGAGTCGAGGCCTTCGTCAAACGCTACCCCGAAGTCCCTCTCTTCATTGGGGCTTTGGACCGCGAGCTCAACGAAAACGCCTACATCTGCCCAGGGCTGGGGGATGCCGGCGACCGCATCTTCGGCACGATTCAATAAGGAAAAAAGCAAGGAATTTCCTTGCCTATCAATAAAAATGGAGCAATAGCTCCATTTTTTATCGTTTCTTGTCGACTTCCATCCGCTCGATGTCTTCCGCCGCGGCGCTATAGACATAGGGGACGTGACGGTCGAGCTCGTCGTAATCGAGCCCATATCCCATCAAGAAGAGGGAATCGTTGATTTCCTTTCCCACGAAGTCGACGTCGACTTCGAGTTGCCGCAAGGGCCGCTTGTTGAACAAGGCGCAGACGAGGATCTGCTTAGGGTTGTATTTCTTGTAGAGGTATTCCTTGAGGTGATACATGGTGAGGCCGGTGTCGATGACGTCCTCCACGATCACGACCGTTCTTCCTTCAAGGTCGCGATGGATGTCGTTTTCCAAGGTGATCTTGCCGCTGGATTCCTTGCCGATGTAGGAATGGACTTTGATGTAGTCGATGTAGATGGGGCATTTGATTTGCCGGGTCACGTCCGCGAAGAAGTAAAGGGCCCCTTTCATGACGGCGATCACGACGGGGATCTTTTCTTCGTTCATGAGCCTCGCGGTCAATTGACGGCCGAGGCGTCGGTTGATGGTTTGGATCTGCTCACTGCTCAAAACGACTTCGTCTCGCATGGGGGATTCTCCTACTTGTTTCCCTAGTTTAGGAAACGAAAGGGCCAGAATGCAACCAAAGGGGAAAATGAAAGCGCTATCTTTGGGCCTTTCGCCCAATTTCAGGTAGACTAAAGGGAACTCAGGAGGCAACCATGAAATTATCTTCTCCTCGTTTGGCATTCACCTACGACGACCTTCTTTTGGTCCCTCAACATTCGAACGTCATCCCCAACCAAGTCGATGTTTCGACGATTTTATGCCGGGGCATTCGCCTCAAAACCCCCATCCTCTCCGCGGCCATGGACACCGTGTCGGAGGCATCGTTAGCCATTGCCCTTGCCCGGATGGGAGGCCTTGCCATTCTTCATAAGAACATGAACATCGAAGACCAGGCCAATCAAGTGAAAATCGTGAAAGAAGCGGAACCGCATGGCGAATCCGCCGCGGTGGACGCCCAAGGGAGGTTGCTCGTCGGGGCGGCCGTGGGGGCCAATCCCGAATTGCTCGACCGGGCCAAAGCCCTCGTGGAAGCCGGGGCCGACGTCTTGTGCCTGGACTCCGCACATGGAGATTCCCAAAACGTGATCGACAAAGTCGCGGAACTCCGTCGCGCTTACCCCACCCTCCCCATCATCGCGGGGAACATCGTGACTCCCGAAGCGGCCCAGCGCCTCGCCCAAGCCGGCGCCGACTGCGTCAAGGTCGGCATCGGGCCCGGATCGATTTGCACGACCCGCGTGGTCGCCGGGGTGGGCGTTCCCCAAGCCTCCGCGGTGGACGATGTCGTGGAAGTCGCCAAAACTCTTGGCATCGGGGTCATCGCCGACGGGGGAATCCGTTATTCGGGGGACATCGTGAAAGCCTTGGCTCTGGGGGCCAACGCGGTGATGCTCGGATCGATGCTCGCCCGGTGTGAAGAAGCCCCCGGGGAAATCTATGAAATCGAAGGGAAAAAGTACAAGGCTTACCGCGGGATGGGCTCTTTGAAGGCCATGACCAAAGGAAGCGCGGACCGGTATTTCCAAAGTTCGAAAGGGAAACTCGTTCCCGAAGGGGTGGAGGCCATGGTTCCCGTAGAAGGGAAAGTGGAAGACGTCCTCTTCCAGATCCTTGGAGGGCTCCGTTCCGGGATGGGGTATCTCGGGGCTTCTAATTTGGAGGAACTCGCAAGGAACGCGGAGTTCGTCCAAATCACCGTCTCGGGGGAAATCGAATCCCATCCCCACGACGTCGCCATGACGGTATCCGCGCCCAATTACGCGAAGAAATGAATTTTAGGGCCATCGCAATCATTGCCACGGCCCTTTTTTGGCAAAAGAAAAGCGGTTGATAAGAATCAACCGCCAAGAAGGATAAGGATTACTCTGCGAAGTGGGTGTGCTTCGCGATCCACTTTTTCATGTTGATATGGAGCCAGAAGGAGTAGATGCCGAAGGTGACGAGGGTGAGGAGGAACCACTTGATGTAGTTGCCCATGAGTTGCGCCCCGGTGCCGTCGAAGGCCAATCTCTTGCCGCTTATGACCGTGTGCTTGGCTTCCCAAGATTGGATCATGCAGACGGCGAAAGGATAGCAAATGCCAAGCGTCAAGATGGTGATGAGGCCCCCAAGCAGGGCCCATTCGAACCAGTGAAGCAATTTGCCGTCGAAATACGAATCGTTCATAAATACCTCCATGAGTTGCTTCCATTGTCGAAACGCCCGAATCCCTTGTCAATCCGAAAAAAAGAAAAACGTCTTATTTATTAAGAAGATTGCACGGGCTATCGAATTCTTTTGCTTTTTCCCGTTATTCGAGTTCGATCGTCGAAGGGGGTTTGGAGGTCACGTCGAAGAGCACGCGGTTGACCCCTTTCACTTCATTGACGATGCGGTTTGCCACGCGGAACAAGATTTCATAGGGGATTTTGGTGGGGGAGGCGGTCATGAAATCGTCAGTGGAGACCGCGCGCAAGACGACGGCCTCTTCGTAGGTCCGGAAATCCCCTTGGACCCCGACGGAGCGCATATTCGAGAGGGCTGCGAAATATTGGGAGGAGGGGATGCCGCTTTTTTCGAGTTCTTCGCGGAAGATCGCATCGGCCTCTTGGCATATCAAAACGCGTTCCTTGCTCACTTCCCCGATGATGCGGATCCCAAGGCCCGGCCCGGGGAAGGGTTGGCGCGATACGATGGCTTCGGGCAGGCCTAACAAGCGCCCGATCTGGCGGACTTCGTCTTTGAACAAGTCCTTTAACGGCTCGACCAAACCGAGGAAATCGAGGTCTTTGGGCAAGCCCCCGACGTTGTGGTGGGACTTGATCTTGGAAGAAATCCCGAGTCCCGATTCGATGCGGTCGGGGTAGATGGTGCCCTGGGCCAAGAAGAAGGACCCCGTCCCTTGGAGTTTCTTTTCTTCCTTGGAAAAAACGTCCACGAAGCATTTTCCGATGATCTTCCGTTTTTCTTCGGGTTCGCTGACCCCTTGAAGCGCGGAGAGAAAATAAGAGGAAGCGTCGACCGCGACGAGGTTCAAATCCATCTTCCCGAAAGTGGATATGACTTGCTCGGCTTCCCCTTTTCGAAGAAGTCCATGGTCCACGAAGACGCAGGTGAGTTTCTTGCCGATGGCCTTAGAAAGCAAGGCGGCCACCACGGCGCTGTCCACCCCTCCGGAAAGCCCGCAAAGGACTTGGTGGTCCCCCACGAGTTCCCTCGCTTCTTGGATTTTCGTTTCTAGGAAGTTCTCGCTGACCCAAGTGGGCCTAGCTTTGGCGATGTCGAACACGAAATGGGCGAGCACTTCTTGGCCATGGACGCTATGCTCGACTTCGGGATGGAATTGGACCCCGTAAAGGCCTAACGCGCGGTCTTCGTAGGCGGCGATGGGGCAGGTGGGGGAAGAGGCGGTGATGCTAAAGGATGGGGGCAAAGATTCGATTTGGTCCCCATGGCTCATGAACACGTCTTGTTCTTCGGTGAAACCGGAAAATAAAGGGGAACGGGGGTCGACAATGAGTTCCCGTAAGCCGTATTCCCGTTCGGAAATCGGCTTGACCTCGCCTTCGTGTTGGTAAGCGATGAGCTGGGCCCCATAGCAGATGCCCAAGATGGGTTTGCCCAAGGCATAGATTCTAGGATCCACCTTGGGGGAGCCTTCCTCGTATACCGAAGAAGGGCCGCCCGTGAAGATGATGCCGCGAATCGAGGGGTCGGCTAATTCCTCCACGGGGGTGGAGTAAGGCAACACCTCGGAATAGACCTTGAGGTCGCGAATCCTTCGAGCAATCAATTGGTTGTATTGCCCTCCGAAATCCAAAACGATGATTTTTTCCATGCCTTTGATTTTATTCGCGCGCATAAAGAACCGCAACCGAGAAATCCCCCTCGTGTAGTTATCCCGCGATTCGTTCACCCGTGTTTATTCCGCGATCCGTTCACCCCTTATAGGGTGAGACCCCATGGGGTCGCGGCCCTGCCCTGACCCGCGATTCGTTCACCCCCCTCGTGTATCATTTTTGCACAAAGGA
>JAXDTZ010000005.1:0-38878 GCA_034089705.1 Candidatus Alloenteromonas sp.
CAGCACGTCAAAGATGACCCCCAAGGGAAGGGACAGAACGAGGAAGGGACCTATCCAACTAAAGTTGGATATTTTGAATTTCGGAGAGTGACTTTGGAGGTTTTTTCAAACCAAAATCTGCCAAAACCTCCAAACTCAATAACGGGTATTTTGGGAAATTTCGGTTTCGCAAAGCGAAAAAGGGAATGGGGAATTCTTCGCTTTGGTATTTACCAAACCCCAATTCTCAAGGATAATGAAAGGCATGGAAACCAGGATGGAGCGTTACGCGAAATATCGGGATTCGATTCGCCGAATGACCGAGGAAGATTTCGCGGAAGCTCGCCTCACCCCGGCGGAACGGAGCCGCCTCTCCGCGGCGAAAAGCCCGGAAGAAGCCGCCCAAGCATTGCTTGGCTCGCTGCCCGTTCCCAAAAACCACGAAACCGCCAATCGCGATTATTTGAAATCGAAGCGACGGATGGCCGTGCTGAAACTCGTCATCGGCCTCCTTCTTTTGGTCGGGTTCGCCATCTGGGGGATTTCCTTATGGATGAGGATGCCAAAATGAAACACGTCTCAATTGCGATCGATGGGCCGGCGGCCGCGGGCAAAAGCACCGTCGCCAAGCTCGTGGCGAAAAAACTCGGATACGTCTATGTCGACACGGGGGCCATGTACCGGGCCTTCACTTGGTATGTGCTCCATAAGGGCTTAGACCCCAAAAACGAAGAGGAGAGCTGCTCCCTCATTCCCGAGGTGGATATCGAGCTTCGGGAAGACGGATCGGTTTTCGTTTCCGGGCATGATGTCACCAAGGCCATTCGGGAACCCGCGGTTTCCTCGAATGTTTCCTATATCGCTTCTTATAAAGCAATCCGTTTGGCCCTCATCGAACTGCAACGCAAAATGGGCCTCGCCGCCTGCGTCGTCATGGATGGACGGGATATCGGCTCCTACGTCCTTCCCCAAGCGGAAGTCAAAATCTTCCAGATCGCTTCCGTCGAATGCCGGGCCAAACGCCGCTACCTCGAAAACCAAACCAAAGGGATCCCCACCACCTACGAAGAGGTGGTCGCGGACGTCAAAAACCGCGATTACATCGATTCCCATCGGGATTTCGATCCCTTGATGCAGGCGGAAGACGCGATCCCCCTCGACACCTCGGATATGTCGATCGAGGAAGTCGTCGACGCCATTTTGAACATCGTGAAAGAAAAAACAGGAGTTGTTCCATGCCATTAGGACTCGTCGCCTTGGTCGGTGCGCCAAACGTTGGAAAAAGCACCATCTTCAACCGAATGCTCGGGCAACGCCTTTCCATCGTGGAGGACACCCCGGGAGTGACCCGCGACCGCTTATACGGAACCGGGGAATGGCTCACGAAGAAATTCCGCGTCGTGGACACGGGGGGAATCGAAATTCGCAAAGCCCCTTTCCGCGAAGAGATCAAAGCCCAAGTGGAAATCGCCATCGAGGAAGCCGACGTCATCGTTTTCGTCACCGATGGGCAAAAAGGCCTATCCGGAGATGACAAAGCGGTGGCCAAAATGCTGTATTCCTGCGACAAACCGATCATTTTGGTCGTGAATAAAGTGGATAACCTCCAAATGGTGGCCAACGCCCAAGAGTTCTACGCCTTGGGACTTGGCGAGCCCTATCCCGTCTCCGGAGTCCACGGCATCGGGGTCGGCGATTTGCTCGACCGTATCATCAGCATGCTGCCGGAAAAAGAAGAAGAGCAATACGGGGACGCCATCCCCTTCTCCTTCATCGGGCGCCCCAACGTGGGGAAGAGCTCCTTGACCAACGCCATCCTCGGGGATGACCGCGTCATCGTGAAGGATTTGGCTGGCACCACCCGGGATTCCATCGACACCCCTTTCTCGCGGGATGGCCGGAATTACGTCGCCATCGACACCGCGGGACTCGTGAAGCGGGGAAGGATTTACGAAGCGGTGGACAAATACGCGGCCATCCGGGCCTTAAGCGCCATCGATCGTTCCCAAGTCGCGGTCCTGGTTTTGGATGCCTCCACCGGCATTTTGGACCAAGACCGCCACGTCTGCGGCTACGCCCTCGACGCCAAAAAGGCCATCGTGGTCGTCGTCAACAAATGGGACCTCGCCCCCAAAGGTCTTGGGCAAGAGCAGTTCGTCGAAGAGATGAAAACCCGCTTCAAGTTCCTCGATTTCGCCAAGGTGATTTTCGTCTCGGCCAAAACCGGACGGGGACTCGAAAAGATCTTGCCCGCGGTCGAAGAAGCCTATGAGTCGGCTTCCCGCCGCGTCCCGACTTCCATCCTCAACCAGATCATCCAAGACGCCCAAAACATGAACCCGACCCCGGAATTCAACCACGGTCGCCTTAAGGTCTTTTACGCGAACCAAGTGGCCACCAACCCGCCGACGTTCGTCTTTTTCTCCAACGATCCCAAATTCGCCCATTTCTCGTACACGCGATATTTGGAAAACCGCCTGCGCGAGACGTTCAACTTCACCGGAACCCCGATTCATATCATCTACCGAATGAAAAAATAAGTTCGGTTTTTCTTGATATGACAAAGAAAACGAAATACGCGCTTTCATCGGATTTTTTCCTTGGTTTGGCATAAAAATGTAAGCGTTTACATGAAAATTCGGCTTTTCGGATGAAAATGGTTTGCAAAGGGAATATCCCCGTCTTATAGTACAAATGTTCAATGAATAGGAGGAATCATCCCATGAACAAAGCAGATCTTATTAGCGCCATCGCCGAAAAGGGCGTTCTCTCCCGTCGCGATGCGGAAGCCGCGATCGACGAAGCCCTCGAAATCATCAAAGATGCTCTCGTCCGTGGGGAAGACGTCAAGCTTTCTGGCTTTGGCATTTTCTCGAAGAAGGATCGTGCCGAACGCCTTGGCACCAATCCGTCCACTGGCGAAACGATTCGCATCCAAGCGTCGAAATCCGTCTCCTTCAAACCTTCCAAGAATTTGAAGGAAGAACTCAATAAGTAATTTTTACTTGCTGAGAAGTTAGGGCTCCTTTGCGAGCCCTTTTCTTGTCTTCTTATGGTAGAATACGCCTATGGATTTGCCACGGGTGTTCCTCCAATACGCAGAACTCTTCGCTAGGAATGGGTTCGCCCTCTACATGGTCGGGGGCACAAGCCGCGACTATATGCTCGGGAAAGAGCCGGAGGATTACGATTTCGCCACCGACGCGACCCCCAAAGAAATGGCCTCCTTTCTCCTTGACGGGGATTTTGCCTTCGCCCGCTTCGGCACGGTGAAGGATTCTTCCTTCGGGGTGCCCGTGGACATCACGACCTTCCGAAAAGAAGGGGGATACGCGGACTTACGGCACCCTTCCTCCGTGGAATTCATCGTTTCTCCCCAAGAAGATTCGATTCGACGGGACTTCACCATCAACGCCATTTACATCGACAAAGACAAGAACATCCTCGATTTCCATCACGGCCTCGAGGATTTGGAAAAACGTTTGATCCGCTTCATTGGCGATCCCCCCACCCGCAGCCAAGAAGACCCCCTCCGCATCTTACGGGGCGAGCGCTTCGCCAAACGCCTTGGATTCCAAATCGAGGAATCCACCCAAAAGGCGATGGAGGAACATCGCGACCTCCTTCGCCTCCTCAATCCCCAAAAAATCGCAATGGAAAGGAAAAAAGAAACCCATGGCCACTAGTCTTCCAACGGAAGGATTCGACTTCCATTACTTGCTGCTTGAATATTACAAGAAACTCGGAATCACCGAGAACGAACTGGCAGCCATCCTGATGGTGAACCATTTGCTCAACCAAAAGAACCTTTGGATCACCGCGGACATGCTTTCCATGAAGATGACTTTCCCCACCAAGGAAGCGGACGCCCTCCTCGCTTCCCTCGTCTCCAAGAAATATTTGGAGTTCGTTTCCGATCCTTCGGTCCCCGGGGGGTGGCGCACGTCCATCGAACCCCTTCGGAAAGTATTATGGAAACGGTTTGGGGATGAGATGGCGAGGAACAACCAAAACGGTTATGACAAGCAACGCGCGAAGGATTTGGAGGAAATCTACGATTTCTTTGAAAAGAAACTTCGGAAAACCCTCTCCCCGTTTGACAAAGACGCGATCAACGATTGGCTCGACGACGGATACCGCATCCCCCAAATCAAAGACGCCTTGATCGATTGCCTCGCGGAGAACAAGAAATCCGTCAAATCGATCGGCAAGCGCCTCCGTCAGATGCGCATCGGGGAAGACCGGCAAAAAGAAGGGATGTCCCCCGTAACCGAAGAATGGACCAAGGACATGGAAGAAACGATCCGCATCGCCAATATCCAATGGGTGCACGGACATGAAGATTGATCCGGTTTATTTCGCCGATTATATGGCGCGGACCTTTCCCGACGCGAAATGCTCGTTGCATTTTTCCAGTCCTTTTGAAGCCCTCGTCGCGGTGATGCTAAGCGCCCAAACCACCGACGCCTCGGTCAACAAAGTGACCCCGGCTTTGTTTTTGAAATTTCCTTCTCCTTCTTCTCTAGCCAAAGCCGAACTGTCAGAGGTCGAAACCTGCATCCAAAGTTTGGGGCTATACCATAACAAAGCGAAGAACCTCATTGCCTTGTCCAAGGTCCTTTGCGAGCGATTTCAAGGGGACGTCCCCTCTTCTTTTGAGGATTTGCTGACCTTGCCCGGGGTTGGCATCAAGACCGCGAACGTCGTCTGCGCCGAATGCTTCGGCCGCCCCGCGATCCCCGTGGACACCCACGTAGCCCGGGTGAGCAAACGGGTGGGGTATGCGAAAAACAAGGACGAACCCGCGGACGTGGAAAAAAGACTCGAAAAGATTTTCCCCAAAGATTCTTGGATTCCCCTCCATCACCGAATCATCGCCTTCGGAAGGGGGATTTGCCATGCCTTGTCTCCCGAGTGCCATCGATGCGGATTGCAATCCCTTTGCCCTTATAGAGCGAAAGCCTTGACCAAGGCGGGCAAGTAATCCACCGGGGGCATATAGCTTTCTTCGATGAGTTGCCCTTCTTTTTCAATGAGGGAAAGCGGAATGCTCGCCCTGGGTTTTTCGCGGTAAAAAGCGGTGATGAATTTCGCGGGCAAAAGATAGGTCTTCCGGAGGCTGGCGAAGTGAATCAAGAAGAAGGCAATCCCCCCATGGGCGATCACTTGCTCTAGATGCGCAATCTGCTGAAGGGGGATGTTCGCCAAAGGGAACGCCGTCTTGTTTTGGGTTTCCTTGGCCTCGAAATCGATGTAATGCCCCCGATAAACGCCGTTATAGTCCGTGGTCGATTGTTTCTCGTAGAAGGCGTGGGTGATCTTCGGCCCATGGGAATAATCCACCTTCACGACCTTGATCGGGGTCGGGCGTTTGGTGATGAGACAAAGCCCTTTTTCCCCATAATAAGCGTTGCTGCGGTTGATCGATTCTTCAAAGGCGATGCCGCGGTTCCCCGGGGCGACTTTGCAGAGGCTTTTCGCGCTTTTGGGTTTTTTGGTTCTGCTTTTTTTCAACAGTTCCGAGTCCGCGCTTTTGGGAGCGGATCCCGGGGGATAATGGATGCTCATCGGAGGTCATCCTCCAACAAGCGGTCGAAGTCTTCTTTCGTGACGCTGCCCTTCTCTTGGAGTTCCCTTAGCAAAGCCCTGAGGGGAGAAGGGACTTTTCTCGTCCGGCTTAATACGGAGGCGTATTCCCGCTTGGTGATGTCTTTCTTTTCGAGCATCGCTTGGTAAAGAAGCATGAGGTTGTAGGCGTCGGTCAACGCGTCGTGGGCTTTCCCTTGGAAGGGGATGCCATAGACTTCGCAGGCTTTTTCTAGGGACAGCATGTTGTCCGCTTCGCTGCGAACGAAATTGGAGAAGAAAGCCCCGAAGTCAAATACCTTGTGGGAGATGTTGCACGCGAGTTCCTCATCCGCGTCCAGGTTGTTGTCCGAAGAGGCGATGAACATGGAGGCGTCTTGGTTCCCATACGCCAAAAAGAGCACGCTTTCGAAATCTTTCCCCACATATTGGACGAGTTCGTGGAGCATGGTGCGGAAGGGAATCCCCTCGCTTCGGATTTTGGCTTCGGTGATGCCGGTCAATTTGGTCACGTAAAAGCCGATCGGGTGCTTGGCTTTTACGTAAGCGCGGTAAGGCGGGAAGACTTTTTTGATGGTGCCATTCGGCCGAATCGTGGCTTTGTAGGCCCCGATTTCGATAATCTCGTGGGAGGTTTGGGTCCCTTCCAAATCAAGGAAACAAATGGTTTTGCGTTCTTTGAGGATGCGTTGGAGTTCTTTCATGCGTCCCCGAATTATACTTCCTTTTTCCTTTCTTTCGTAGGGAGGAAACGCACATATGCCCTTTCGCCTTCCTCCTTTTCTTCCCTTTTCCGCAAAAACGGAATGAAAATCCCGAAGAAATCGCTTCCTTTCATTGTGCCTTTCTTCGGGATTGGATATAATCCAATGCGAGGAAAATTATGGACGACAAATCCTTGAATCTCAGCCCGAAACTCATTTTGGGAAAAGTGTTTACGGCCAACGTCAAAGGGTATGATCCCGATGAAGTGGATCGGTTCTTGGATCTCGTGGTGGAGGATTACCGCCATTACGAGAAATACAGCCAAGATTCGGCCGCCTACATCCAAAGCCTGGAGACCACGATCGCCAAACTCCAAGAAGAGATCAAGGAAAAGGACATGACCCTCGCCAGAGCCAACAATCAGCTCCGTGGCGTTTCCGAGCGCGGCGTCAACGCTTCCAACATCGATTTGATCCAATACATCGATCGGTTGGAGCGCGCCCTCTACGCCCGCGGAATTGATCCGCGTTCTTTGAAATAAATCCGACCCAGATGGCTGCTCCGAAAGGAGAGGAAAGTCCATGCTCGCACCGCCTGGGATGGCGGTAGTGATTGCGGTGGGGGAATGAATAACCCCACGTGCGGTAGCGCGCAACGGAAGGCGACTGACCCCCGTGGCCAGGAGCCCATAAACGCACCACAGAGACGAGCTTGATGGCGACATCAAGATGAAACGAGGTAAGCCCCGCAAGCGAGAAACCCAAAATTGGTAGGGGAAGTTCCTAGAGCGAACCGAAGCCGAAGGAACCAGAGCAATCTGAGATAAATTGCCATCCACGACAAAACATGGCTTATCGGGTCGGATGCTATTCTTTTAAGGAATCATTATGAAGAAAAGAATCAATCTGCCAACCAAAATCACCATCGCCCGCATCGTTTTGGTGCTCGCCCTTTTGGTCGCCCTCTTCGTTTTCGAAATCCTGGGGCAAAACGGGTACCGGGGAATCACGCTTGGCGATTCGGGCATTTCCCTCGTCCACCTCATCGCCTGCGTCGTTTTCGTCATAGCGAGCGCCACCGACGCCTTGGATGGGTATTTGGCCCGCAAATGGAACCAAGTGACCGACCTTGGGAAATTTTTGGATCCGATCGCCGACAAAATGCTCGTCAATTCCTTATTCATTTTCCTCGCCGTTCCCTCTTCTTTTGTTAGTGGGCAAATGGTGGTTCCCGTCTTCTGCGTCATCCTGATGATCCTTCGTGATTTGATCGTGGATACCTTGCGCTTCCTCGCCGCGAGCAAAGGGGAAGTCCTCGCCGCGAACATCTTTGGAAAACTCAAAACCGTCGCCCAGATGGTGGCCATCCCTTTCGTTTTGCTCAACGGATGGCCCTTTTCCCTCTTCGATTCCTCTTGGGGCGCAGGGTCCATCGCCCATATTCTCGTTTATATCGCCGCTTTGCTTTCCTTGGTTAGCGGTGCGATTTACGTCGTGCAGAACCGGCACGTCTTGGCGTCGAAGGAGTCGGAAGAATGACCCGCATGGAAAACTTGCTCGCAACCCTCTCTTCCAAGGGGTTGACCTTGGGCTCGGCGGAAAGCCTCACCGGAGGCTTGTTTGGCGCGAGCGTCTGTGCCATTCCCGGGGCGAGCGCCGTATACAAAGGGGGCGTCATCTCCTATTCCCCCGAAGTCAAAGAAAAGATTCTCCGCGTTTCTCCTGATGCGATTGCCGATTACGGGGTCGTCTCCGCGGAAGTGGCCAAGCAAATGGCGGTCGGAGGAAAAGACGCCCTTCAGGTCGATGTCTGCGTTTCCTGCACGGGCAACGCCGGCCCGACCGCAGAACCGGGCAAGGCCCCGGTTGGCCGCGTCTACCTCGGGGTATGCTATTCCGGTTCGGTATGGACGATTCCCTTGGATTTTACCGGAGACCGAAATACGATTCGAAAAAAGACGGTGGATGCGATGGTTTGCTTCGTTGCATCCCTCTTCCCGAATGTTGAATCTTAAAAATTCTTTCAACAAAACTTCGAGAAAAGCGAATAACGATAATAGGAGGAAATCCAAAAATGGCAACGAACGACGAAATCTCAACCAAAGACAAAGCGCTTGAGGATGCGCTCAAAAATATCCAAAAGACATTCGGGAAAGGCGCGGTCATGCGCCTTGGGGAACGCCAGCGCGTCGACGTCGACGTGATTCCCAGCGGCTCCATCCTCGTCGACCACGCTTTGGGGGTCGGCGGATATCCCCGCGGGCGCATCATTGAAATCTATGGACCGGAATCTTCCGGGAAAACCACCTTGGCCCTCGAAGCGATCGCCCAAGCCCAAAAGAAAGGGGGCCGCGCCGCCTTCGTGGACGCGGAACACGCGATCGACCCCGACTACGCCGAAAAGCTCGGCGTCGACATCGACAACTTGATCCTTTCTCAGCCCGATTCCGGGGAACAAGCCCTCGAAATCGTGGAAATGCTCGCGAGCTCCGGAGCCCTCGACATCATCGTGGTGGACTCCGTCGCCGCCTTGGTCCCCCAAGCGGAACTCGATGGGGTCATGTCGGACAACCAAGTCGGCCTCCAAGCCCGCTTGATGTCCAAAGGCATGCGCAAAATCGCCGGCATCCTGAACCGCACGGGAACGGTGGTCATTTTCATCAACCAACTCCGCGAGAAGGTGGGCGTGCTCTATGGCAACCCCGAAACCACGACCGGTGGACGCGCGCTCAAATTCTACGCCACCATCCGCATCGACATCCGCAAAGCGGAAGCCATCAAACTCGGAGCCGAAATCATCGGCAACTCCGTGAAGGTCAAAGTGGTGAAGAACAAAGTCGCCCCGCCCTTCAAAAGCTGCACGGTCGACATCATCTACGGGAAAGGCATCTCCCGCCATGGCGAGATCCTCGACCTCGGCTTAGAACTCGGCTTCGTCGAGAAAAGCGGCAACTGGTATTCTATTGAGGGCAACAAGATCGGAAATGGGCGAGAAGCGGCAAAAGGCTACTTCGAAGACCACCCTGACATCGCCGATTCCTTGGAGGCGAAGATTCGGGCCTCCTTCTCCGGCGATGGGGTTTTGCCAGACGCGGAATAACCGTTTTGGGGGCGTTTCCGCCCCCTTTTTTCCAGGAGTAGACTATGGGTTCATTGCTTATCTTCCAATCCGGAGGCCCGACCTCCGTGATCAATTCCACCTTAAACGGAGTCATCCGCCGCTGCAAAGACCGGGGGATTGCCGTCTATGGCGCCCTTTATGGCATCGAAGGCTTGATTCGTCACGAAGTGGTGGATTTGACTTCCTTGCCCTATAACCGGTTGTGCTTGCTTCGGCAAACTCCAGGCATGGCCCTTGGCACTTCCCGGAAGAAAATCACCTCCGATTTCCCGCATTGGAAAGAAGTGGAGCAAACCCTCATCGATTTGGACGTTGACTATTTGCTCGTCAATGGCGGGAATGATTCCATGGACACCGCCCTTCGCCTCCACGAACATTTCGTTTCGTGGGGATTGAAGGTCGTCGGAATCCCCAAGACCATCGACAACGATCTTCTTGGCACCGACTTTTGCCCTGGCTATCCTAGCGCCTGCCGCCACGTCATGAACAGCGTGGCTTCCATCGTTCTCGATGGGCGGAGCTATTCCGGCGGGAAAGTGAATCTCATCGAAATCCAAGGCCGGGAAGCCGGATGGCTCACCGCACCCGCGTCCCTCATCAAGGGCGCCTCCGCCCCGGATCTGGTCTTGCTTCCCGAAATGAAATGGGAATGGGAGGATTTGCTCAACCGCATCCACGATATCTATAAAGAAAAAGGATGCGCCTTCATCGTCTTGAGCGAAGGCGTCGATTTCCCCCACGAGACCTTCTCCGGAACCGATGAATTCGGACATGCCATGAATGAAGGGGTGTGCTTCGCCCTCGCCTCTTCGCTTCACGAGCGCTTTTCCCTTCCCGTTCGCCCCATCGCTTTGTCGACGCTTTGCCGCGCCGATCCCTTTTTGATCAGCAAAGTCGATAGCGACAAAGCCCAGTGGCTTGGGGAAGCCGCTGTCGATGCTGCCCTATCTGGAGAATGTGGCATCATGGTGGGCCTTCGCCGTTCCGGGGAGAAAACCTTGCATTTCGCGCTAGAAAAAACCCCGCTTCGCATCCCCGCGGACCAGGAACGCCTCTTCCCCGAAGAATGGATCCAAGGCTATTCCATTACCAAGGAATTCGGCGCTTATCTCTTGCCCTTGATCAAAGAAGGGATCGAAGTCAAAACGGACAAGGAAGGTCTTTTCCTCTTCACGGATTTGCTGGGGAAATAGGGTTCCATTGACGAAATCGCCTTTCATAGAAAAAATCTTTTTTCCCGAATTCCCATACACGCCCCCCTTATTTTCCTTTTTTGGAATTTCGAAATGAAATTTCGCCTATTCGGAAGGCCCAATCCTTGGTAAAATGAAGCGCACTTTAAGAGTGTTGCTTCTCCAAATTCCCATTCGATTGATATTTATTGGGAGCATCTCCCTGTAGCCTGCAACCGTAGTCATGGAACGTTTTCCCAAAACCGAGGGGGAGCAATCGGCTTTTTGTGCGCCCCATCAGTTAAGGAGTTTATAGTATGCCATTAGAATTCGCCATCGGCTTAGCAGCGATTACTGCGGTTTTCGGCGCGGGGATCACCTTCCTCGTTATGCTTTTGCTCGACAAACGGAAGAAAAAGTCCGCCTCGAAGAAAGCGGATTCCATCATCCGCGATGCTACCGCCAAAGCGAACCGCATTGTGCGGGACGCCCAAATCGACGCCAAGCAACATTTATTAGAAGCCAAACAACAAGCGGAAGCGGATTACCGCCAACGCAAACAAGAACTCTCCGCGGAGCAATCCAAACTGGATGCCCGCCAAGCCGCCTTCGACGAACGGGAAACCCAACTCCTCCGTCGGACCGAATCCTTAGAAGCGAAAAGCGCCTCCCTCGACGCGTTGATCGAATCCAACCGCAAACGCAAAGAAGAACTCGATCACCGAGTTGACGATTTGATCAAGGAGCTCGAAAAGGTTTCCGGCATGACCGTCGACCAAGCCCACGACGAAATCATTGCCCGCGTCGAAAGCAAGATGGCGATGGAAATCTCCGCCTACATCAAATCCGCGGAAGACGAAGCCCGCGACACCGCCAAAGCCCGCGCCACCGACCTCTTGGTCCACGCCTGCCAACGCTACGCCCAAGACGTCGTCACCGAACGCACCGTCTCCGTCGTCGCCTTGCCAAGCGATGACATGAAAGGCCGTATCATCGGGCGCGAAGGGCGCAACATCCGCGTCTTGGAGCAACAGCTCGGCGTCGACCTCGTCATCGACGACACCCCGGAAGCCATCACGGTTTCCTGCTTCGATCCGATTCGCCGCGAAATCGCTCGCAAAACCCTCGAAATCCTCGTGAAGGACGGCCGCATCCAACCCGGACGCATCGAAGAAGTCGTCGCCAAAGTGAAGAAAGAGGTGGACGATTCCTGCAACAAATACGGGCAAGAAGCTTGCTTCAAACTCGGCTTGCCCCGCATGCCCCGCGATTTGGTCTATTACATCGGTCGCCTCCATTACCGCACTTCCTATGGGCAAAACGGCTTGATGCACTCCATGGAAGTCGCTTACCTCGCCGGGGTCATGGCCGGAGAACTCGGCCTTGATGTCAACCTTGCCCGCCGCGCCGGACTCCTCCATGACATCGGAAAAGCCGTCGATTTCGAACAAGAAGGGACCCACGTCCAACTCGGTTACGAAATGGCTCGCCGCGCCGGGGAGAGCGATGTGGTTCTCAACGCCATCCAATCCCACCATGGCGATGTGGAACCCCGCTACTTGATTTCCTATCTCGTCGCGGCCGCGGATACCTTGTCCGCCGCCCGTCCGGGTGCCCGCAGCGAAACCTTGGAAACCTACGTGAAGCGTATTGAAGCCCTCGAAACCATCGCCAAATCCTATGACGGGGTTTCCCAAGCCTTCGCCATGCAATCGGGCCGCGAAGTCCGCGTCATGGTCATTCCCGATAAGGTCTCCGATGCCGAAGCCGTCAAAATGGCCCAAGACATCCGCCGCGACATCGAGAACAAAGTCACCTATCCCGGGCAAATCAAAGTATCGGTCATCCGCGAATACCGCGCGATTGAAACCGCGAAATAACGCCAATGATCCGCATCCTCTTTTTCGGCGACGTCGTCGGGGAGATCGGCCTTCGAGCCTTGCAAAAGGAACTCCCGAGGCTTCGAAAATCCCTGCAAGCCGATTTCGTCATCGTCAACGGCGAGAACGTCTGCAAAGGAAGGGGTTTGACTTACAAAGAATACCGCGCGCTGGTGGAAGCCGGGAGCGATTGCATTACCCTCGGCAACCATTATCGCGGCCGGGATCAAATCGACGATTACATCCAAGAGGCCGGACATTTGATTCGGCCTTTGAATTTAAAGACCTACTATCGAGGCGAAGGGTCCGCCACCTTTGAAGTCGAGGGGGTGGACGTCACGGTCACCAATCTTCTTGGGACCGCCTTCATGAAAGAAGAAGTGGATGACCCCATCGCTTCTTTTCGCGAAATCTTGGGGGATTCTTCCATCGTCCACATCGTGGATTACCACGCGGAATCCACTTCCGAGAAAGCCATTTTCGCCGAAGTCTACCGCGGTCAAGTCAGCGCCGTGATCGGCACCCACACCCACGTCCAAACCGCGGATGAGGGGATTCGGGGAGGCACCGCCTTCCTAAGTGACGTCGGGTATTGCGGAATGCGCGACGGCATCATCGGTTACGTCCCGGAAAGCGTCGTCGGAGCCCTGGTTCGCAAAACGGGGGAACGCTTCCAAATCGCCGAAGAAGGGCCGACGGAAATCGACTTCGCGATCCTCGACATCGACCCCATTAGTGGGAATTGCGTCAATATCGAGCCCGTTCGTTTGCTCGATGGAAAGGAGTTTGCCCGTGTCTCGCACCGTTTATAAATCCCTGCCCGATCTCTCCAAGGCGAGAAATCGCAAGGACGTCCCCGCCACGATCCGAAAGCCCGTGGTCGTTCCTCCGAGCGTCAAAGCTTTCGCTGCGGGGCGGAAATACCTGATCAAAACTTTTGGATGCCAAGGCAACGTCCGCGACGAAGAAATCTTGGCCGGCTATTTGGAAGCGGCTGGCATGACCCGCACGACCGTGGAAAAAGAAGCGGGGATGGTTCTCATCAACACCTGCGCCGTCCGCGAAAACGCGGAAGAGAAGGTCTATGGGGAAATCGGCAAATTCAAAGCCAACCGCCAAAAAGACCCCTCCTTTGTCCTCGGCATCTGCGGATGCATGATGCAAGAAGAGGGGATCGCCAAAAAGATCAAAGCCTCCTATCCCTACGTCAATTTGATTTTCGGGACCCACAACATCCCGGAAATCCTCAATCTCCTCGGGGAGCATTTGGAACGGAAAAAAGACCTGGTCGACGTCATTTCCTATCCCGGGGACATCGTGGAAAACCTCCCTTCGACCCGTCTTGACCGGGTGAAGGCGTTCGTGAACATCACCTATGGGTGCGACAAATTCTGCACCTACTGCATCGTTCCTTACACCCGGGGAAGGGAGAGAAGCCGCGCCAAAGAAGATATTCTCAGCGAATGCAAGGCCCTCGTGGAAGAAGGGTATCAGGAAATCACCCTTTTGGGCCAAAACGTGAACAGCTATGGCAAGGATTTCCATGACGGCACCTCCTTCGCCACCATCTTGAAGGAAGTTGCGGAACTCGGAATCCCGCGCCTCCGTTTCATGACTTCCCATCCTTGGGATTTCACCGACGAGATGATCGACACCATCGCCGCCTATCCCAACATCATGCCTTGCATCCACTTGCCCGTCCAAAGCGGGTCCACCTCGATGCTCCGCATCATGGGAAGGCGTTATTCCCGAGAACAGTATTTGGAACTGGTCGCCAAAATCAAAGAGAAAATCCCCGGATGCGCGATCACGACCGACATCATCGTCGGCTTCCCTAACGAAACGGAAGAGCAATTCGAAGAAACCCTCTCCCTTTGCCAAATCGTCCAATACGACGCAGCGTTCACCTTCATTTATTCTCCCCGGGCCGGAACTCCCGCGGCCAAGATGGAAGACAACGTCGACGAGGCGACCAAGCACGCCCGCTTCGATCGCCTGCTCAAAGTCGTGGAAGAAGGGGTCATGTCCCATAGCCGCGAGATGGTGGGCAAAACCTACCGCGTCCTCGTGGACGGCCCTTCGAAAAAAGACGAAACGATGCTTTCGGGCTACACCGAAACCAACAAACTGGTCCATTTCCCGGGACCGGCCTATCTCAAAGGCTGCATCGTCGAAGTCCGGATCACCGAAGACCACGCCTTCTCCATGAAAGGGGAACTCCTCGACTCCCCGGTATTGATTTTGGCGAAGCGCCTTGGCAAAGCCTTGGCCAACGAACCCATCGCCAAAGAATTCTTGCGGAATAAAAAAGCGTTAGAAGAATCCCCCACCCTCCAAGCCCTCCGAAAGAGCATCGAGGAAGCCCAAAAGGCCATGATGGATTGCGCCGCCAAACAAGACGACGAAGGGTATTTCGCGGCCAAAAAATCCTACGCGTCCCTCATGGATCGCTATCAAAACGACCCCGTCGTCCTCAATTACCAAGCCAGCGAAAACGAAATGGAAGGCTTGTTATTGGAAGTGGAGGGGCATTTGAAGTGATTCTGGTTTTGACGGGCGCCACCGGCACGGGGAAGAGCAAAATCGCCGCCTCGCTGGCCCAAAAAATCAATGGGGTGGTCATCAACGCGGACGCCTTCCAGGTTTACCGGGAACTCCACATCGCCACGGCCATGCCGGATGAATCGCTCCGTTTAAGCGCGCCCCATTACCTTTTCGATTTCATCCCCCTGGATTCCTCTTATTCGGTGTACGAATACCAAGAAGACCTCCGCGCCTTGCTCGCCGAACTTGCCATTCAAGGGAAGAACGCCATCATTGCGGGAGGAACGGGGCTATACATCCGCGCGGGCCTCTACGACTATGAATTCCCCGAAGAAGCCGCGGTGGACCTCTCCCCTTACGCGAATCTCGATAACCAAGCCCTCCACGACGTCTTGTTCCAAATGGACCCCGAAGCCGCGAAAGCCATCCATCCGAACAACCGCCTCCGGGTCTTGCGCACGATCGCCATGATCCTGGGGACCGGGAAGACCAAAAGCGAGATCCTCGCTTCCCAAAAGCACCTTCCCTTATACGACGCGAAATTCTTCGTTCTCCAAAGCGACCGCGCCCCCTTGTACGAACGGGTGAATGCCCGCGTGGACAAGATGTTCGAGGATGGCTTGGTGGAAGAAAACCGCCGCTTAGTGGAAAAATACGGCAGAACCCCCCGCGCCTTCCGCGCCATCGGGGTCAAAGAACTCTTTCCTTATTTCGATGGGCTCAAAACCCTCGAAGAATGCAAAGAGGACATCAAAAAGAACACCCGAAATTACGTTAAGAGGCAAGAAACCTTCTTCCGTCACCAATTCTCCTTGATCCCGGTGGAAGGAGAAGAAGACATCCTCGCGAATATTTCGTGATTATTTTCATTAAAGCGTTAGACTTATCCATTGGAGGGAATCTCATGGAATTGCAACCGATCACCCAAATCGCCGCGAAAGCCGGCATCCCCGAAGAAGCGTTGGAGCCTTATGGCAAGTGGAAAGCCAAAATCTCCTCTTCTTTCATTCATTCCCTAGACTCCGCCCCCAAAGGCAAACTCGTTTTGGTTTCCGCGATCACCCCAACCAAGGCGGGAGAAGGGAAAACCACCACCTCGATCGCTTTGGCGGAAGGCTTTGGCAAGATTGGCCAAAAAGCCATGCTTTGCCTTCGCGAACCGAGCCTTGGCCCGGTGTTTGGCATCAAAGGGGGAGCCACCGGGGGAGGAAAGGCTTCCGTCGCCCCTTCGGAAGACATTAACCTCCATTTCACGGGGGACATGCATGCGTTAACGAGTTCCATCAATCTCATCTCGGCGATCATCGACAACGAACTTTGGCAGGGAAATGAACTCGGAATCGACCCTAGTCGCATCGTATGGAAACGGGCCTTGGACATGAATGACCGGGCTCTTCGCGAAGTGAGTTTGCACGGCAACGATGCCCGCGACGCTTCGCGAAACGATTCCTTCCTCATCACCGTCGCCAGCGAAATGATGGCCATTTTGTGCCTCGCCAAAGACGAAGAGGATTTCTTAACTCGCGTCCAAAGCATCATCGTCGCCTATACCTTCGAAGGGAAGCCCGTCACGGTCAAAGACCTCCGGATTTCCCACGCGATCATGAAATTGATGCGCCAAGCCCTGCTTCCGAACCTCGTCCAAACGTTGGAAGGAAACCCCTGTTTGATTCATGGGGGTCCCTTCGCCAACATCGCCCATGGATGCAATTCCATCATCGCCACTTCCTTAGCCCTCCGCCTCGCCCCCATCACCGTTACCGAGGCCGGTTTCGGGGCGGATCTCGGGGCCGAGAAATTCCTCGACATCAAATGCCGCGCGGGTGATTTGACCCCCGATGCGGTGGTGATGGTCGCCACCATCCGCGCCCTCAAGATGCATGGAGGGCAGGCCTTTGAAGACCTCAAAACCCCAAACGTCGACGCTCTAGCTCGCGGGGTTTGCAACCTGGAAGCCCACCTGCAAAACATCGCCGCTTTCGGCGTCCCAAGCATCGTCGCCATCAATCATTTCGCTTCCGATTCCCCTGAGGAAATCGCCTTCTTGGAGAAGTGGTGCGAAGAGAAAGGATATCGCTATTCTTTCCTCGACGGATTCGAAAAAGGAGGGGATGGGGCCATCGATTTGGCGAAAAAAGTGCAAGCCTTGCTCCAAGAAGAAGAAACCCATTACCACCCGATTTACGATTTGAATGCCCCGATTAAGGAGAAGATCGAAACCATCTGCAAAACGATCTACGGGGCGAAAGACGTGGAATACGAACCCAAAGCCTTGAAGCAGATCGAGGAATACGAAGCGATGGGATTCGCCGACGCCTACGTCTGCATGGCCAAAACGCCCCAATCGCTGACCGACGATCCCAAGGTCTTGGGCGCGCCGAAAGGCCACACCATCCACATCCGGGAAGTGAACCTCTCCGCCGGGGCGCGTTTCGTGATTCCTTTGACGGGGGAAATCATGACGATGCCGGGCCTTCCGAAGGTCCCCGCGGCCAAAAAGATGGAGGACACCCCGTGGTAATCGAATACGCCTTGTTCGACGAAGTGGAGATGAAGAAACCCCATCCCTGCGCTTCGCGAAACAAGAGATTCCAAATCATTCGCTTGGGAGCGGACGTCAAGATCGTCTGCCTCGCCTGCGGGAACGTCATCATGATGGACCGCGACAGGTTCAATTCGAGAATCAAAAAAGTCATCGCCTCCCACGAAGGCCCCCTCGTCAAGTAGCCAATTGTTGCAGCGCCGATATTTCGTTGCGGGAAATTTGAAAAAAATTTCTTCCGATGGATTCGGCGCTTTTTCTTTCCCCTAAAGGGAAATTCCCCGATTTTCCCTCCGATTTCCCATATATAGTAGGAGGGCATTTCGTGGATTATTTGCTGGAAGCGAGGAATTTGGGGATTCGATACCAGGGGGAGAGGTTTTTGTTCCGTCACGTGAATTTTTCCTTTCCCAAAACAGGACTCTTTGCCATCCTTGGGGCGAGCGGAAGCGGGAAGAGCACCTTGATGCATTTGCTCGCGGGACTAGAAACCCCGACGGAAGGGAAGGTGTGTTTCTTTGGCAAAGACATCGCCAAGTTTTCTTCGAAGCAGCGGAGGCACTTCCACGGGAAGATGGTTGCCTTTTTGTTTCAGCATTACGAACTCTTAAGCGGACATAGCGTCTTAGAAAACGTCGCGTTGCCCCTTTTGCTAACGGGTGTATCGGTTCGAAAAGCGAAGAGGCGGGCGAAAGAACTTCTCGCCCGATTCGGCTTAGAAACCAAAACGAAGGAGGACGTGGATGTGCTTTCGGGAGGAGAGAAGCAACGCGTCGCCTTGGCCAGAGCCTTGATTGCCGATCCCAAAATCCTTTTTGCCGACGAGCCAACCGGGGCCCTCGATAGCCTGTCTGCCAGTTTTGTCATGGAAACCCTGAAACAAGAATCCAAGGATCGCTTGGTGTTCCTCGTTTCCCATAACTTGCCCCTGGTGAAGCAATACGCGGACTCCGTGATTTCATTGACGGGGGAAGAAGCGATCATGCCTGCTTTAGGGGAATGCGCCCATTTGGTTCCTTCTCCCAAGATGAAAATCAAGCGAAGCAAAGGATGGAAGACCTCTTTCCTTCTTTCCCATTTCCAAGAAGACGGTTGGAAAAACATCCTTGGCTTCGTTTCGGGATACGTTGGTTTCTCCATGCTGCTCCTCTCCTTGGGGTTTGCCTATGGATCAACCCCCGCGTTAGAAGAATCCGCCTCCGCGAGCCTCGGGTATGGCTATTTGGAACTCACTAAAAAGGAACGAATGGGAATCTCGGGTTCGGAGCTCACCCTCGTAAAGGAAACCATCCCGACGATGGAAGAATCGGAAGCCTTGTTCCAAGGAATCGGGGTGTCCATCGAACGCGATTATTCCTTTTTCTTCCCTTCGAAGATTCCTTTTTCCCGAGGAAACGAACGCTTCCCCGCTTCGTCGTTTTCTCCACTTGGCCAAGTAGGCCCCTCCCGTTTGGCGTCCTTGATCACCGAAGGCAGCTATGGGGATTCCCCTTCCTTCCGTTACCTTTACGTCAACGAGTCGATGGCCAGCGAATATGGCATAAAGGTCCACGACCTCATCCAAGTCCCCTTCGAATTCGCGTTCGCTTACCGCGGAGTCAGCGAAGAGGTGTCATCTTCCTTTGAATTCGAAGTGTTGGGCATTTGTCGCGATTTTGCCTTCATGGGATCCCCCACGTTTTATTATTCTTATGACGGCCTAGTGGAAACGTTAAGAAACTTCCCTCTCCCCAAACTCCAAGAACGCTTCGGAACCTCCGTCAACCTTCCTTATCTCCTCGACCTCCAAGAGAAGGAAGGATCCTTCTTGTCTTCCTCCCGTTGGGTGTTCGCCCTGCCGGGAGAAGAAGACGCGTTGCGGGAATTCCAGCGAAATGCGAGAGAGGAATCCAGCACCTTTGAACTCTCTTCCCCTTCTTTCGAGGCGGAATACTCCTTTTTGATGTTGGCGGATGCCTTAAATAGCGCTTTAGCCCTATTTGGGGTAATCGCGGCCTTTTCCTTGTCCGCTCTCCTTGGAATGAGCGGGTATTCCTGTTTCTATTCCCATAAAAAAGAAGGGGCAATTCTAAGGATTTTGGGAGCAAAGGAAGGGGACGTGTCTTCGTTATTTGTCGAAGAAACCATGTTCGTGTCCTTTTTCTCGATGCTTGCCTCCTTGTTTTCCGTCCCTTCTTTGTCTCGCCTGGTCAATTCCTATTTCTTCTCTGAATTTGGCATCGCCTCCTTGATTCGGGTGCCCCTTGGTTCGCTATTTGGCATCCCCTTTTTCCTTCCGTTAGCGGGCCTTGGGGTTGCTTTGGGAATCGGTTTTTTCTCTTCCTGGATTCCCTTGACGTTTCATAAGAACGCCTCCTTGGGGAATGAGGTCCGCGATGAATAATTTCCTCTCCCTCCTCCACGTGAGCCGTTCCTTCCAAGGGGAGGAAGTCCTCCATAACATCACCCTCCGTTTCCCCAAATCGGGATTCATCGGAATCCTCGGCCCTTCCGGATGCGGGAAGAGCACCCTTCTTTCGATCCTCGCGGGAATCGACGAGGGGTATGAAGGGACCGTTCTTTTCGACGACCGCGAGATGGGAAAGAAAACCGCGGAAGAAAGGGCCGCCTTTCGCCTCGAGAACATCGGGATGGTTTTCCAAAAAGGAGAACTCTTGGAACTCGAAACCGCGCTGCAAAACGTGATGTTTCCTTTAACCATGCTTTCCAAAGAATCGAAAGCCGGTCAAAAAGAGAAAGCCCTGTCGATGCTTTACGCGTTGAAGATGGAGAAAAAGGCCAAGAAGAAGGTGAGGAAGATGTCAGGGGGAGAACGTCAACGGGTCGCGATATCCAGGGCTTTGGTGACCTCTCCCGCGATGGTTTTGGCGGACGAACCCACGAGCGCTCTCGACGAAGAGAACGGAAGGCTCGTGATGGATCTTTTCTTAGAAATCAGCAGAACCCGTTTGGTCATCGTGGTTTCCCACGACGAAAACCTCCTCCAACATTACGCGGAACGCCTCATTCGGTTAAAAGACGGCAAGGTGATTTCCGATACCCGCTTGCCCCAAATCCAATCCAAACCCCGGTTTATCACCCCGTTAGAAAACAAAAAGGAGAAGCCATCGCTTTCCTTCTTCGAACGGATTGGCCACGCTTCGCGAAGAAGGAAGGCCAAACGGTTTCGCACGTTGATTTCCGAAGCGGCCTTGTCCCTTGGCTTGCTAGGGCTTGGGCTATCGGTCTACGTCTCCTCTTCCATCAGCCATCAGGTTTCCGCGGTGTTTTCTTCCATCGTTCCCTCTGGTTTGATCGTGATGGAAAAGCAAAACAAGGACGCCGTCTATTCGAATTTGGCCCTCGGCACCCAAGAAGAAGCGGACGCTGTCTTCGATGCTTTCCCCGAAGACATCTCTTGGAGGGGGAAGACCTACCTCTACGATTTTGAATCCTCTTTTCCCGATGAGAACGAATTCCATTATTCTTGTGGCGTCCAAGACGAAATCCTCCCCGGGTTCTCTTCTCGCTCCGTGAACGATTTCCAAAACGTCGAAGGGATATCCACTTACCCAAGCCTCCTCCCCGATCTTTCGTTTGACGACCTTGTGTTGGGGCTGCCTTATGAAACCATGGCTCAGCTGTGCGGGAAGTTCGGATTGCCCAAGGGCTATTCTTACCTAGGGGATTATTGCGCCTCTGGACGGTTCTCTTTGTCGCTTCGAATCGGGAATGCGGATTGGAATCTCTCCGAGCAAATTACCTTCTTCGTCCAAGGCGTCTGCGAAACGAAATTGCCTTCCCTCTTCCATTCCGATCCCTCCTGGAACCAAAGGATCCTCGGAAGTTATTTCCATATCCAAGATATCGGGGATGGGATCCCATTATCTCCTCAAGAATCTTCCACCATCCCTTTTTTGGAAATCACCTCGCCTTTCGGAGAATTTTTCAAGAAATGCCGAAGGGAGAAAAGCCTCAGTAACGTGGGGTTTGACCTAATCAGCGCCGATTACGCCCCTACGATTTGCCCATTTGGAGAAACACCCTCTATTCCCCGGCTTTACCTCTACCGAATGCCAAACCGAGGATTATCGTTTCAAGAGATGGACAGAGGGATGGAAGTCGAACCCCGCATCCAAGGCCGTTTGCCAAGCAACGAGACGTACTATTACGCCTCCACCGAAAGTGCCTTATCCGGATTCTTGACTCGATTCTTTCTTTGCCAAGACGTTTCCGCGGCCAAAGAAGTTCAATCCGCGTATTCGGATTTGCCTTTAGAAAGCGCGAGTTTGCTCGGAGAACTCCCGCCTTCCGTCAAAGAAGGAAGCCTCCTTTGCGGAGAGGATGCGAAATTCCGAGTATCCGCGAACCTCGACGACGTCAAAGGGAGAATCCCGAAGAACGAGAACGAAGTCGTTTTGTCTTCTTCCCTCATGGAGAAATGGGGGAATCCCGAAAAAGTAAACGTGGTCGTGGAGGTTGACAGCGTCGAAGTCGGCAACAATTTGTCGCGGGAATTCGAGCGACGGGAATTGCTCGTCGTCGGAAGCAAAAACGAAGCCAGCGACACCTTGTTCGTCGCTAGTGATTGGACCATCGATTTCTTCTTGAACCAGCTAGGGGTCAGCCCTTTAAAACTCGAGCCGACCGCCTGCGCCTATTTTTTGGACGCCCCGGGAAAGGAAGACGAGGCGCTGCAGAACCTCTCGAGCCAGATCCCCGGGGTAGGCCTTTCCTGCCCTTCGAGCGAAGTCATGAAATCCCTCGAAGAAACCACTTCCTATTTTGGGGTCGCCCTTTTGTTTTTCTCTGGGGTGGGGTTTCTTAGCAGCGTCCTCCTTTTTGCCCTCGTGATATCGCTTTCGGTCTCCGAAGGTTTCTCCGAGGCGAAAACCTTGTTCGCGATCGGAGTCAGCAAGAAGGAGATCGGGAAAATCTATGCTTCGAGCGCTCTTCTTTATTGTTCTTCGGCAATGCTAGGCTCCTCCCTTTCCCTTCTTGCCTGCGAGATCTTCGTGAGCATCTTTTTGTCGTTTGCGTTTGGCACCCCGTTATCGTTTACCATTTCGCTTTCCCCGCTCCTTTGGATGGCCGGAGTCGGGGCATTGCTTACGGGAATCACGACGGGGATCGCCGTCAAAATCCTGCATTCCAAGGATTTGGGGTCGCGGAATACGCGGTATTCTTGAGCTTAAAGAGGGGAAAACAGCGAAAGAGTAAGAAAAATAACGATTTCTCCTGTTTTTCCTAGTCAATGAAAAATTCAAGTAATATACTTTTTGAGGTAGAGTTTTTCATAAAACGAGCCAGGAAGGTTAGGAGTCTCATGAAGGGAACAGTGAAAATGTTCAACAAAGAGAAGGGTTATGGCTTCATCCATGCGGAAGACGGCCGTGACTATTTCTTCCACTATTCCGCTTTGGTGATGGACGAATTCAAGACCGCCGAAAAAGGCGAAGCCGTCGAATTCGATGTCACGGAATCGGAACGTGGGCCGCGTGCTGCGAACGTTAAGAAGATCTAAAGCCATTAGCTTCTAACCCTGCCGGCGAGGTAGGGTTTTTTCGTCCTTTTCCGAAGAAAGACTATCTTCTTAGAGAAGATACGTATACAATCTTTGCGCGACCAAGGAGTTTATCTCAAATGCCATTAAAAGCCGGAATCGTCGGATTGCCCAATGTTGGGAAGTCCACCCTGTTCAACGCCATAACCAATTCCCACGTCGAAGCGGCCAATTATCCCTTCGCGACCATCAAGCCCAACACCGGTGTCGTCATCGTCCCCGACCGACGCTTGGATGAACTCACCGAGATGTTCCACCCCCAAAGGAAAATCAACGCGACCTTTGAGTTCTACGACATCGCGGGACTCGTCAAAGGAGCCTCCCAAGGGGAAGGGCTGGGGAACCAATTCCTCGCCGCGATCCGGGAATGCGACGCGATCTGCGAAGTCGTGCGCTGCTTCGAATCGAGCGAAATCATCCACGTGGATTCCAGCGTCGACCCCGCAAGAGACATCGAAACGATCGACCTCGAGCTCGCGATGGCGGATTTGGAAACGGTCAACAAGATCATTGGACGCCAAAGCATCAAGGCCCGCGTTGCCAAAGACAAAACCGCGATCTACGAAATGGCCATCCTCGAACCGATCCAAAAAGCCTTAAGCGATGGCCTTCCCGCCCGTTCGGTCCGTTCCTTGAACGCCGAGCAAATCGCGTACGCCAGGAAAAATTTCTTCTTGCTGACCCTAAAACCGATCATCTACGTGGCCAACGTCGCCCCGGAAGATTATTCCAACATCGATTCCTGCTCCTATTACCAAACGGTGAAGAGAATCGCGGAAGAACAAGGTGCCCAATGCATCCCGGTCTCTTGCCAAATCGAATACGAACTCTCCCAATTGAACGAAGAAGACCGCGCCGTGTTCCTCTCCGACCTTGGCACCGAGGAATCCGGTCTCAACAAACTCGTGACCGCGGCCTATAAACTCCTCAATCTCTCCACCTTCTTCACCTGCGGAAGCGACGAATGCCGCGCTTGGACCTTCCGCAACGGCATGACCGCCCCCGAATGCGCGGGGGTCATCCACACCGATTTCCAAAAAGGATTCATCAAAGCGGAGGTGTACGATTTCGACGCCTTGCACGCCTATGGCTCGGAAAACGCGGTCAAGGAAGCGGGCAAACTCCGCCAAGAAGGGAAAGATTACGTCATGAAGGACGGAGACATCGTGTTCTTCCGGTTTAACGTATGAGCCACGCCTTCCGCATCGGATACGGGGAAGACATCCACCGCCTTGGCCCGAACCGAAAACTGATCCTCGCCGGGGTGGAAATCCCTTATGAACTCGGATTGATCGGCCATAGCGACGCCGACGTGGTGTTCCACGCGGTCTCCGACGCCCTCTTGGGGGCGCTTGCCCTCGGGGACATTGGGAAATACTTCCCGCCCGACGACCCCCGATACGAGGGTTACGATTCATCCCTCATTCTCCAAGAATGCTATGCGATGGTGCAGGAAAAAGGGTATCGCCTGGGGAACCTCGACGTGGCGTTGCTCTGCGAAAAGCCCCACTTGTCGCGTTACTCCCTAGCCATGCGCCAAAACCTCGCTTCGTTGCTTCTTTCCCCCATCGAAGACATCGGCCTGCAACTCATGACCAACGAAGGCCTTGATGCCGTCGGGGAAGGAAAAGCGATTCGCGCCACCGCCATCTTGTTACTCGAAAGGACCCAAAAATGACCAACGAAGAACTGTTAAAAGAAACGTTGCGCCTCGCCGCGGAGGCCATCGGTTTGTCCATCGATCCCGCTCAAATCGTCATTGAGCACTCCCGCGACACCGCCCATGGGGATTATTCCACGAATGCGGCGATGCGGTTTTCCCGTTTGGCCCAGAAAAAACCGCTGGACCTTGCCAAAGAACTCGTTTCCGCGATTTCTTCCCCGATGCTCGAAAAAGTCGAGATCGCCGGTCCTGGATTCATCAATTTCTTTTTGAAGAAGGATGCCCTTCAAGGGGTCGTCGAACGCATTATCCAAGAGGGCGACGACTATGGCCGCAGCCCCAAAAAAGGAATCAAGATCAACGTCGAATACGTTTCCGCGAACCCCACGGGGGACCTGCACCTCGGCCACACCCGCTGTGCCGCGATCGGCGACAGCATCGCCTCGCTTTTGGATTTCGCGGGATACGACGTCACCCGCGAATATTACGTCAATGACTGCGGAAACCAAGTCGAGCACCTCGGCCATTCCCTCCGCATCCGCTACTTAGAACTCTTCGGAGTGGAAGGCGCGGTTCTTGACGAAGACGATTACCATGGCCAGGATTTGATTGAAATCGCCCAACGGATCAAAGACCGTTATGGGGACGCTTATCTCGAAGACAACCAAGAATCCCACGATTTCTTCATCCGTTTCGGAATCGACGCGGAATTGCAAAAGATCCGCGACGACCTCAATGCCTTCCGCGTTCGGTTCGACAAAATCACCTACGAATCGGACATCCGAAAAGACGGCAAGATCGAGAAAACCCTCGAATTCCTCAAGCCCTATCTCTACCAAAGCGAAGGGGCCACTTACCTCGCCACGTCGAAGTTCCTCGACGACAAGGATCGCCCGGTCATCAAAGCGGATGGGTGCTATACCTATTTCATGCCCGACATCGTCTACCATTACGACAAGATGGCCCGCGGATTCGATTATTTGATCGATGTCCTGGGAGCCGACCACCACGGCTACATCGCCCGCATGAAGAGCGCCTTAATGATGAAGGGCTATCCCGAAAACGTGCTTTCCGCGGAATTCGTCCAAGTCGTCCGGGTGTTCCGCGACGGCCAAGAAGTCCGGATGTCCAAACGCACCGGCAAAGCCATCGCCCACCGCGACCTCGTGGAAGACGTCGGGGTGGACGCCGTCCGGTATTTCTTCTCCGAGCGTTCCCAATCGAGCCACCTCGATTTCAACTACAACCTCGCGACGGAACAATCCTCCAACAACCCGGTCTATTACGCCCAATATGCCCACGCGCGTTGCTGCAGCGTTCTTTCCCTGGGACAAGACATCCCCCTCGACATTTCGGCCAAGGAGTTAAAAGAAGAAGGGGAAATGAGCTTGCTTCGCTTGCTCGCCGATTTCCCTGGAGTGATTTCCTCCAGCGCCGAAGAACGCGCCCCGTACAAAGTCGCGGCCTACATCCAAAAGCTCGCCGCCGCGGTGCATTCCTTCTACACGAATTGCCGCATCATCGACCGCGGGGATCTTGCCACGACCGCCTCGAGGCTCGCCCTCGCCAAAGCCAGCAAAATCGTTTTGAAGAACGCGCTTGGCATTCTCGGGGTTTCTTCCCCCGAGAAGATGTGATATAAAACTACCGCAATTTCTTTTCAAGAAAGGACATTCTCACGATGAATATGAACAAAGGAAGCATGATCGAAATCGCGATCCAAATGCTCAAATCCGCCAAAGCCCCCCTCTCCTTCCAATATCTTTGGAACGGAGTCAAAACCGCCTTGGAAATCTCCCCCGAAGAAGAAGCCGAACGCATCGGCAGTTTCTACACCGACCTTTCGCTAAGCGGTATGACCGTCGTCCTCCGCGATAACCGTTGGGACCTCGCCGAACGCCAACCGGTCTCCAATAAAGTCGATATGAGCGACGTCTATTCCGACGTGGATCAAACTTCCGGCGATGCGGAAGACGCCAAAGACGACGAAGAATACGACCTCGCCGTCACCGGCGACCTTCGCGCCGAAGAAACCGAAGCGGCCGCTGCCGACCATGGAAACGGACACGCGGAAGAAGACGTCTCCTTCCTCGGCGATCGCTAATCCCCACATTTCCAATTGGGCCTTCGGGCCCTTTTTTCTTGCCGTTTTGATCCCACTTTTCTCGAAAAAAGCCAAAATTCCCCTTTCCGTTTTCCTTTCTCTTTAGTATTCTATAAGGCTTCATGAGCACCTCAGACGAAGTTTATTCCCTCCTCTCCTCCGCGGATACGATTATCATCGGAGGCCACGCCTTCCCCGACGGGGATTGTTTTGGGGCGCAGATTGCCCTGCGGGAATCCCTTCGTTTGGCATTCCCCGAAAAACGGGTTTTCGCAATCGGCACCGGACTCCCTTTCTTGGAGAACACCTTGCTTCCCTTGGATCAAGTGGACGACGAGGTCATGGAAGGCGCCTTAGGGTTTTTGGTGGACGTTTCCTGCGTCTCCCGGTTAGAAGACCAACGGATGCAACGCTGCAAAACTTTCACGAAGATCGATCATCACGAACCCAATCCGGGCACGGAAGATTTCCCGTATTCTGGCATCTGCGATCCGAGCCGCATCGCCGCATGCGAACTCATCTATGACTTTTTGATGGAACACCACCTTCCCATCAACCGCGTCATCGCCTCCGCCCTCTACACGGGGATATTGACCGATTCGGGGAAGTTCATGTTCCATGGGGTCACCCCCCATACGATGGAAATCGTCGGGAAACTCTTTTCCTACGGCATTCCCGCGAAGGAAATCATCGAACTTTGCTACCGCGAAAGCGAAGAAGAAAAAGCCTATAAGAAATGGATGAAGGACCACGCGGTCCTCGATGGGCAAGTTTGCTACCTTTGGGCTTATCCCGAGGATTATGCCTCCTTTGGGCTTTCTTTTGAGGTGGCTTCTAATTTCGTCAACGCCTTGGCGGGGAAATATTCCGCCCCGATATTCGTCTATTTCTGCGTTCGGGAAGACGGATGGACGCGCGTGGAATACCGTTCCAACCGCCTTTACCCCGTCTCTTCCGTCGCCAAAGCCTTCGGAGGAGGAGGACATCGTTACGCTTCCGGAGGGGAAATCCAAAACGGAGTCCCGGATTTTCGTGATATCATTAAGGCGCTAAACGATGTCCAAGGAGATTCCGATGTACGAGCGTGAATTGAAAGCGATGATTGATGCGGCCCGAAAAGCCGAAATCCATATCATGAAGGTCTACCAAACCGATTTCGCGGTGGAGATCAAAGACGACGACAGCCCCGTGACGATCGCGGACAAAGGCGCGGATGAAATCATCCGTCGAGAACTCTCGATCGCCTTCCCCGATTATGGGTTCCTGACCGAAGAAAGTAAGGATACCGGAGAGAGGAAGAACAAGGAGTTCATCTTCGTAGTCGACCCGGTGGATGGGACGAGCGATTTCGTGGCCAAGGACGACCAATTCTGCACCAACATCGCCCTCGTCAAAGGGCATGAAGTCGTCGCGGGAGTCATCAATCTCCCTGGCAAGCACACGGTCTATTTCGCCGTGAAAGGGCAAGGCTCGTATCGCCTCGATCCGGATGGCAAAATCACTCGCCTTCACGTCTCTTCGCGGAAGGAAGACCTCCGTTCCATGCGTTCCATTTCCCATTTCAACGAGAAAGAAAGTCGTTTTTACCAAGAACACGAGGATCGCTTCGACCCCTTCATCGAACCTGTCGGGGCCGCGTATAAGTTCTGCCTCATCGCCGAAGGGAAGAAAGAATTCTTCATCCGCATTTCCGCGGGAACCAAGGAATGGGACGTCGCCGCGGGGGACATCATCCTCACCGAGGCCGGCGGAGTCCTCGTGGAACCTAACGGCAAACCCTTCACCTACAACCGGGACGACGTCTACAACCGCAACGGCTACGTGATGGCCAATTGCCCGGAAAATTTGCTTTTGGAAGGGCAAAATTAAGCAAGAATAGCGAAGCCTGCCACTTCTGAAATCAGCGTGGCATAATTACCGCGCTAGGAGGAAAACTGATGAAAAAATTCTGCAACTGGATGGATAGCCTTCCCAAACTCGTGAAGTTTATCTGCTGCTTCTGGATCCTCGACCTTCTCTGGGCCGCATACCGTATCTGCGAAGCTCTCATCAAGAAAGATGCCGTTCACCTCGTCCTCGCCATCCTCTGGATCTTCGCCGCCGCGACCGTCGGCTGGATCCTCGACTTGGTTTGGATTCTCTTGAAGAACCACATCTTCTGGTTCAAAGCCTAATTTGAGCGAAAAAAATCGCGCCCGGACACCATTCCAGGCGCGATTTTTCTTTCGTCTAAGAAACTTTTGGTAGCGGAGTTTACTTTCCGCTGGCGTCGAGGATCGCTTGGGATTTCCGTTCGACGTATTCGGCCATGAGGTCGTCGGGGATGTTTTCATGACGGACCGCCATGACTCCCGGGACTTCCTCCATGAGGATAATTTCCACCCCAGAAGAAATGTCTTCCCCGGCCATGATGCAGCCTTGGCAGGCCCCGACCATCGTGACATAGACGATTCCATCGCGGAATCCGACGAATTCGATGTCGCCCCCATCGCGTTGCAAGAAGGGACGAACCTTGTCGATGGTCGCCTCGATTAATCTGATTTGTGCTTCGTCTTCCATAACAACTGCTATTTTAGCCGTTTGTTGCCTCGTTGCAATTCTTATGACTGAAAAAAGGAATCAAAAAGTCAGGAAACGGGGGTGGCAACCGATATTTGCCTGCCCAAAAATGCCGTTTTGTTCCATACTATTAGCACCTCAAAGGAGAAATTTACCATGAATTATTGCCCAGAATGCGGAGCCCCCGTCGAAGAAGGGGCCGCTTATTGCGCCAAATGCGGGAAGCACCTGTCCGCCCCGGGAACCGTGAACCCCGAAGTGGTGAGCGGCGGGAACCAAGAAGAAGGGGCCCTCGTCACGATCGCCAAAGTCTTTATGATCCTCACCACGGTGGCTTCTGGTTTTCTCCTCATCCCCCTTGCCTGGTGCATCCCGATGACCGTGCACTATTTTAGTTGCATCAAAAACAAGGAGAAGGTTTCCGTCGCCTTCAAGATTTGCGTCTTGATTTTCATGAACGTTATCCCCGGAATCTTGATGCTTTGCGACGAAGAGCACTGAGCCATGAAATTCTGCACCAAATGCGGACAACGGTTGGAAGGGCAGGGGAAATTCTGCCCCCATTGCGGGTGCGAGATGGATTATCGAAGCCCATACGAGCCTATCGGGCCCGAGGTTTCGGGGGTCGCCCATAACCCCGGGCTCGTCCTCGCCGCGAAAATCTTCATGATCCTCGCCATGGCTTCCGCGGTTTCGCTTGGGATTTCCTATTTCATTCAGGGATTTTCCGATTCGAGGCGCTGGATCAACGCGGTGGTCCAATTGACCCCTTTGGCCTGGTCCATCCCCATGACCATCTATTACGCGAAAACCGTCAAATCGGGAGACGATGTCTCGGTCGGGTTCAAAGTCTGCACGTTGATCTTCGTGAACCTCATCGCGGGAATCCTGATGCTCGTGGACAAGAAAAGGGGATAGGCCCGTGCCGTTTGTCTTTTGGTTAAAGCATGAATAACAAGAGAAGTGCGCGCGAGCTTTTGCCCTCCGTCCAAATCAAAATCATCGTGAGCGTCTACGAGCTTTCCCTTTCCGGGTACGCCCCCTCCCAAAAGGGGTTGCGCGCCTTCTTGAAAGGGGAAGGAACCGCGGAGCAATTCGAAGGCTGCTTGATGTTTGGAGGCTATTCCTCCATGACTCCCAAGCGCCTTGGCGCCTTGCTTGCGAAACTGAAAAAAGAAGGATACCTCGATTCCGCGAAGGAATACGGGGAAGAGTATTATTACCTCTATCCTAACGCCCGGCAGATTGCCGTGGCCTACCTCTCGAAGGACCACAAAGTCCGCAAAGGGAAAGAACCCATCCCGTTGTTCATCCCTTTGGAACAATAAATACGAAATAAGGAGAAGAATACCATGAAAGAAAAAGAAATCCCGGTTTTTGAAGAATGGCCTTTTAAGGTCCCTAGCGTCAAGGCCTGCCTCGTCAAAATCCAAAAAGCCACCGCCATGTTGAAAGCGGCCGTCGACGGCCCTTCGGCCTTGCGCGCTTACAAGAAGCACGTCAAGGACTCCGACGCGTTCCAAAACGAAATGACCCACGTCTTCGTTTTGTTCACCTTGGATTCCGCCAACCCCAAATACGCCAAAGCGATGGACAAGATGAACGAAGGGATGCCCTTGATTCAAGCGGAAGAGAATAAGTTCACCCTGGCGATGCTCGAAAGCCCGCATCGCGCCTACTTGGAAAAGAAACTCGGCACCCATTACTTCACGATGGGGGAATACGCCCTCAAATCCTTCGACGAACGCATCATTGAGGAATCCGTGGAAGAGAACAAGTTGAGCACGGAATACGCCGCCAAAATCGCTTCCTATTTGGTGCCTTTCCGCGGAGAAACCTACAACCTCCCCCAAATGGGCAAATTCATGCAGGATTTGGACCGCAACACCCGCAAGGAAGCCGCCGCGGCCTATTACGCCTACCTCTCCACCAAAGCGGATGAGCTCGAAGACATCTACGATCGCCTCGTCCACCTCCGCGACAAGATGGCGAAGAAACTCGGATTCAAGAACTACGTCGAACTCGGTTACCTCCGCATGGGACGTTACGACTATTCCCAAGAAGACGTCGCCGCATACCGCAAAGACATCCACGATTTCGTCACCCCGATCGTCGAGAAAATCATGAAAGCCCAATTCCGACGCACGGGCATCCGCCGTCCGGAAGTCTATGACTTGAGCTTGCAATTCCAAGACGGCAACCCCTTGCCCAAGGGCACGACCCAAGAAAAGATCGAAGCCGCGAAAGGGATGTACGACGAACTCTCCCCGGAAACCGGATATTTCTTCCGCTTTATGGCGGACCACCACGTCTTGGACCTTGAAGCCCGTCCCGGCAAGCAAAGCGGGGGATACATGACCTATTTCCCGAAATACGGAATCCCCTTCATCTTCTCCAATTTCAACGGAACCAAAGGGGACGTGGACGTGTTAACCCACGAATTCGGCCATTCCTTCCAAGCCTATTGCTCGCGCAAGATCAAGATCCCGGAGTATCGTTCCCCCACTTCCGAAGGCTGCGAAGTCCATTCCATGTCCATGGAATTCTTCGCCCATCCCTGGATGGACCGCTTCTTCGATAACCCGGAGAAATATCGTTACGCCCACCTCGCCGACAGCATCACCTTCTTGCCCTATGGGGTGACCGTCGACCACTTCCAAGAATGGGTGTACGAAAACCCCGACGCCACCAAAGAAGAACGCGACGCGAAATGGCACGAACTCGAGGAGTACTACACCCCCTACAAAGTCGCCGCCTACCGCGGTTGTGAGTACATGGCGACCGGCCATCGCTGGCTCACCCAAGCCCACATCTTCGAAAACCCCTTCTATTACATCGATTACACCCTCGCCCAAGTCATGGCCTTCCAATTCTTCAATTTGGACCGCAAAAACCATGAACTCGCTTGGAAACGGTATCTCAAGTTCTGCGAAACCGGAGGAAAATACCCCTTCCGCACCTTGGTTCTCAAAGGGCATATGCAGGATCCCTTCGCCCCGGGAACCATCAAGAAGACCATTCGCCCTCTCCTCCACGTCTTGGAGTCCTACCACATCGGAGAATAACGAAAAAAGGCCAGAACGCAGTTCGTTTTGGCCTTTTCGTTTGCTCAGTATTTGGAGTTGAGGTATTCGATGAAATCCGTCGAATCCATGGCTCGGCCCGTGATTTTGGCAATCCAATCCTTCGGGGACAAATAGGTGTAGGGGAAGTCGAATTCCTTCAACCAAGCAAGAATCGGGTCGAGGGTTCCTTTTTCCAGTAACGCATCGACGTCCAAGGTCTTTTTCATTTCGTTCAGAATCATGGCTCCGTAGATGTTGCCTAACGCGTAAGAAGGGAAGTACCCGAATTCCCCATCCGTCCAATGGATGTCCTGCATGCATCCTTCTTTGTCATTCGGTACGTCCACCCCAAGGTATTCTTTGTATTTTTTCTTCCAAAGGGCGGGAACGTCCTTGCATTCGATCCGCCCATTGATGAGTTCTTTCTCGATTTCGTAACGGATGATGATGTGCAGGGAATAGGTGAGTTCGTCGGAGTCGCAACGGTTGGGGATGGGCTTCACCGAGTTGGCGATGCTGTAAATCTGCGAATCGTCAAAACCGTTAAAGACCGGATCGAGGTTTTCAGCGAGGAGTCGACGCAAGGTCGGGACGAAATGAATGCTCCTGCCCAAGAGGTTCTCGTAGAAACGGGAATGGGTCTCGCAGATGGCGGCGGTGGAGAATCCGTCGACGTAATCTTCGTAGAGTTCGTCGGGCCATCCTTGGAATTCGAGGGCGTGCCCCCCTTCGTGGATGACCGAAAAGAGGGAGGAACGGTAGTCGTTGATGTCGTAATGGGTCGTGATCCGCGCGTCGAATTTCGACATGTTGTCGGAGAAGGGATGTTCCGATTCGCGCAAGGCCCCGCGGGTCAAATCGTACCCGATGGTTTTCAAAACCGCGTAGGAAAGGGCTTCTTGTTTATGCTTGGGAAATGGGGCGAGGTAAGGCTTCGGCAGCGTCTCTTGGGCTTTGAGGGCTTCCGGGATTTTGGCGATCAAATACCGCTTGAGCGGCTCGAACACCGCGTCGATGGCTTGCTCGCTCGAACCGGGTTCGTAGGTCCGGAGGCAGACGTCGTAAAGGGATTCGCCTTCCTTTCGACGGAGACGGAGTTCCTTCTTTTTGGCTTCGACGCATTTTTCCCAATACGGGAGCCAGGTCGCGAAGTCGCTTTTGCCTTTGCACAAGCGCCACATCTCGTTGGATTTGGTGTACGCTTGACGCATCGACGCGTATTCTTCGGGGGTCAATTTTCCCATGTATTCGATGGTTTCGAGTTGCCGTTCCACCAAGCGACGTTCTTTGGGGTTCAAGGTCGTATCGCCTTGGAGGCTTTGGAGGGCGGCGATGAACTCCGGATCCTTGGCGATCGAGGCGAGCTCGGTGTCGTACTGGGTCAGCAAAGAAGCGATGTCCTCTAAGCTTTTCTCCGGACAGGCCGTGGCCATGTCGTAATTGAGGAGGCTCACGAGGTAATGGAGGCGGCGGGCTTTTTCGAGGTAAGGTTTTAGGATAGTAAACGATGGGGTCATATGCGCAGGATTCCTTTTTCCATAAGTCTACTCATAAGATGAGTTCGAAGAAAGGAAAAGGCTCGATATCTTGCTTTCGTGCAGGTACAATAGACCCAATGGATATCGAATCGTTTTTGAACAAAGATTACTTTTGCTCCAAGGAATTTTCATTGCCCTGTCCAAGCGACTACGCGGTCGTCTTGGGGACTAGCCCCGATCGCTTGATGGCCCGCGCGGAAATCGCGGCCCATTATTACCACTTGGGATATACCAAAAAACTCGTTCTCTCAGGCGGGGTCGCTTATCCGGAGATGGGCAACCAAAAGGAATGCGAGATCCTGCAAGGGATGCTCCTTTCCCTTGGGGTTCCCCGGGAAGCGATGATTCTGGAATCCTCCTCGCAAGATACGACTCAAAACATCCTCTCTTCCCTTTTGATCATCGATCAGGACCGGCTTCTTTTTGAGGTGAAATCCATCACGATCATCACCGAGCCGTTCCATATGGCCCGAAGCCTCCAACTCGCCAAAATGCTCTGCCCGAAATTTCTCACCATTCATGGGTACACCGAAAAGATGGAAGAGCAATGGGAAGGGGAAAGGGCACTATTTGAAAAGGAAAAAGCCATGCTTTTATGGGCGTACCAAACATTGGGAAAGGACATCGACATTGCATTATGAAACAACGTTATCGAGACTTTTTGAAACTCAACTTCTATCAGATTTATCCCAAGTCGTTCAAGGATTCCAACAACGACGGAATCGGAGACTTTAACGGCATCACCGAAAAGATTCCTTATCTGGCGGAACTTGGCATCAACGCGGTTTGGCTCTCCCCTTGCTTTGAAAGCCCGGGCGTTGACAGCGGATACGACATTTCGGATTATCGGAAAGTCGGCCCCGAATTCGGGACGATGGAGGATTTCAAAACCATGATCGAAACCTTCCATCGCTACGGAATCAAAGTGATCGTCGACCTCGTCGTCAACCACTGCTCCACGAAACACCGCTGGTTCCAAGAAGCCTTAAAAGGCCCCTCTTCCCCGTATTTTGATTATTTCTACTGGTTTGACGAAATCCCCAATTCCTGGGGGGCATGTTTTGGAGGAAGCGCCTACGAATACGTCCCTTCCTTGAAGAAGTACTACCTCCATTCCTTCGCAATTGAGCAAGCGGATTTGAATTGGGAGAACCCCAAAGTCCGCCAAGAAGTTTGCGACATCGTCGATTTCTGGATCGATTTCGGAGTCGATGGATTCCGTTGCGACGTCTTGGACATGGTTTCCAAGGACTTCGCCCATGGCCTCAATTCCAACGGCCCCCGCCTTCACGAATTCCTCCACGAAGTGTTCGGAAGGGAAAAATGCCAATCCATCTACACGGTGGGAGAATGCTGGGGCACGACGGATGAAGAAGTGGCCCGCCTCTGCGGAGAAGATCGCGGAGAACTCGTCACCGCGTTCCGCGGCGGCCATCCCGCGGTGGTCGGTCCCCGCTTTGAAAAAGTGGACCACATCGATTACACCCGCATCCACGATCACTTTGCCAAAATGCAAGAAGCGTACGAACGCCTGGATTTGGTGTTCGCCCCCTTCTTTGAAAACCACGATTTGACCCGCAGCGTCAGCAAACTCGCCTGCGACAAGGAACTCCGTTACGAGTCCGCCACCTTCTTCGCGACCATCCTCTATACCCTCCGGGGCACCCCGTTCATTCTCCAAGGCCAAGAATTCGGGACGATGAACGCTCATTACGACGACATCGAGGATTTCGACGACGTGGAAACCGTCAATTTCTATCATCGGAACAAAGACTCCATGGACCGCGAAACCTTGTTTGATCTCATGAATTACGACAGCCGCGACAACGGACGCCGCCCGATGGTCTGGGACGATTCGGTCAACTCCGGATTCAACCAAGGGCATAAGCCATGGCTCTCCCTGCATTCGGAGCGCGGGCGTTTCTCCTTGCAAGACGACCTCGCGAGCGAGAAATCCATCTTCCGTTACTACCAAAAGATGCTCGCCTTCCGCAAAGGGTCGAACGCTTTGACTTTCGGCCATTTCGAAGACGCGACGAAGGACAGGAAGGATTGCTTTTTGTTCTTCCGGGAAGAAGGGGACGAATGTCTCTTCATCGCCATTAACTACAACAAGCCAAGCGAGATTGAGATCCCGGAAGGATACGAATCCGTCTTTGGCAATTACGCCGACGATCCTCAAGGGCATTTCCGACCCTTTGAAACTCGAATCTATTCCAAAAAATAACGAGGACGTGTATTAAAATATGAAAAAGATTATCCCTTTGTTATGCTTGTTCCTCCTCGCTTCTTGCGCAAGCGAAACCTCCTCTTCCCTTTCTAGCGACTCGCTTGGGGAAGAAGCTTCCTCTTCGGCCTTATCGACCGAAGAAATCGAGAATCCTTCCTCTTCTAGCGAAAACCAGCTTTCGAGCGATGAAACGGTTTCTAGCGAGCAAACCTCCTCTTTCGATTCGACATCGAAAGAAGATCCTTCCTCGGAAATCGGTTCTTCGGGAGACACCTTAGTCCTTAAAGGAAGCATCGCTTCCATCCTGAAAGAGGCGAAAACCGCCTTGGAGGGAAGCCTTCCCAACGACAAAGGTTACGTATTCACCGACATTCCCGTCGATCTCACTGGACGCGTGTATTTTTATGGCGACATGGTCGCCGCCCAAGCCGGAAGCGGAAACCAATATTCCGCCTTCGCGGTGGATAAAACCGGCTACCTCTATTGCGACATCGATTCGGCGACCTACTCTGGCAATCCCAAAAAATATGCCGGAACCGAGAACCAGTATTTCCGCATCCAAGGAACCCTCTCTTCCTTCCAAGGCACGCCCCACGTCCAAGTTCGGTCGTTTGATTTTATCCAAAACCCGACGATGAGCATCGGGGTTGATGACATTCAAAATCTGTCCTCCTCCATCCAAAATATGGGGGACATCTATTCGTATATCGCGGATATGCCCATCAATTTGAAGGGATGTGGCTTCGGCGACATCGCCTCTTTCACCGGGAAATACATCGCCGAAATGGACGATTCGGTTTTGCTATTTTCCGATGGGACGCACCTCATGAAAGTCCATGGGAATAACAAAATTTCCAATTCCTTCACCCTGAACCAGGTCTACACCGTCTATGGGGTGATGGACGAATACCGTTTCGCCCCGGGAATGGAATATCTCGAAAAGGTGGCTTCGGAAGAAAGCATCGGAGATATCGCTTCTGCTACGTCTGTCACCTGCGCTTCCACCTATTCCTGGAATTACAAGAATGACACCGATGCCCATCAGCCCAATTACGAAGGGGTGTTTGGCAAAACCTATTCCGTCACGGGATACGTGAATGCCTATACCAAGAACGAGAAAAAATATTTCGTCCTGACCGATGAAGCATACGATGCCGACTTCAATGCTTACACGAACGCCGTTTCGGCCAAGGCTCTGTTCTTCAAGAACGACACCGAGAACAGCCTCTACAAGAAGGCCGATTTCGACTCCTCGCTCCTATACCCTTATTACACTTCGAAAGAACGGGTCACCTTGCAATTCGCCCCGTATTTATGGAATACCAGCAAGTATTTCCAAGGTTATATCCTTCCTGGATCCCTTGAGGCTTCCCTTTGATCCCCTACCAGAGTTTCTTTTTCCGTTTCAATCGGCCATAAATGACCTTGCAGATATGGAATGGGTTCGTATGATGTTTCCCTTTCGCGTTGGTTAACACCGCCACCGCGATGTTTCTATTCGTGTTGAGGAAGATGCCAGAACGGAATGGCCCAACTCCTCCCATATGCCAGAGCTGATGGGAGCGATGGTACGTATGGAAGGAATACGTCGTCATGGTTTTCCGTTTCGGATGGAAGGATTCGGGGCAAAGAAGAGAAGCCTGCTTCGCGTATTCGGCTTGCCCTTCTAGCACGATTTGGGCCATCCGCATCAAGTCTTCAACGCTAGAAGCGATTCCTCCCGCGGGGAGAAAAGGGTTGTCTTTCCTCCATACCCATTTCTTTTTGACTTTTCCCCACGCGATAGGATCCACGATGGCGCCACAATCCCCCACGTGGGTGTTCGTCAAACGGAGATCGTTTTCGATGAAATCCTGGAGCAAGACGGAGATCGAAGCCCTCCGAGTCATTGAGTGCTTGAAGAAATCCGGCTTGGAAATCAAGGATATTAAACAATTCATGGATTGGTGCGTAGAAGGCGCACCCACCTATCCTCAGAGAAAAGCACTCTTGGAAAAGCAAAGGAAGAGACTTGAGGAAGAACTTATCCATATGAACAAAGTGTTGGATATGCTGAAATTCAAGTGCTGGTACTATGAGCAGGCAATGCGGGATGGCGGTGAAGATCAAGTGCAGAGCATGATTCCTGACGGATTGCCGGGGGATGTGCGAAAAGCATATGAAAATGCACACCAGGAATAAATGCATATGATTAAAAGATGCACACTCCTCTAAACTTTTACACGAAAGATCAAAGGGGTGTGCAGTCGGTATCAAAATTGTCTTTGCTTTCAAACAAACCAAGATATTTGGGTTGCTGAGTTTAGACACATCTCCTTTTGGAGATTCCAAAGACGTTTTCCTTCTGAAACAACCTCCATGCAGGTTTCCTTAACGGCGAGATCGAAAACATTCCAGATTATAAAAGTGCAAGAACTTGCAAAAATTTTAGTTGGAGGCAGGACAATGATTGCTAGAAACGATTATTTGCAAAAGCTAATCGATTGAATGAATAACGGCATGATCAAGTAAAAACCCCGATGGAATCGGGGTTATTTCCGTTTTGGTGCCGGCTGCCGGACTCGAACCGGCATGAGTTTTGACACTCGAGGGATTTTAAGTCCCTTGCGTCTACCATTTCGCCAAGCCGGCTTATTCTATGAAGAAACC
>JAXDTZ010000012.1:0-37301 GCA_034089705.1 Candidatus Alloenteromonas sp.
GGAAGGTCGTGTGCTGCAATGTCCGGTTGCCAAGGGGCGGGGGAAAAAAGAGTCCGGCGGTAGTGGCGCGGCGGTCACACCTGTCACCATCCCGAACACAGAAGTTAAGCGCCGCAGCGGCGAGAGTAGCCCCATCGGGGCGAGGGTAGCGCGCTGCCGGGCTCTTTTTTTATTCGGCCCCCTCGGGGGCTTTTTTTCTTTGTTTTCTTATCCCTTTATGATTAGGAACAACGGAATTGAGGAATGGCAACCAAGAAGCCTCTCCCTGAAGAAAAGGATCCTTTCCCAAGGACCTTTTCGAAAGATAGAACAAGATCCTCTCCTTTTATCAGAAGCAAAATTCCTTCGATTATTCCTGGGTATTTATAAAATTGGACGAAGAAAAAATCCGCAACCCAAGGTTTCATATCATATGGTATAATATCCATGAAGAGCCTTTCTTTTTCTATGGGCCTCTAGTGCACCTCGTTACCTATTTGCAGGGATCATCCATGAATATCGATCAGAAAACACCTTATGGGGGAATCGACATCTCTTTAGAAGCGGTTGCCTCCGTTGCGGGTCGGGCGGCGAGCGAATGTTATGGCGTCGTCGGCTTGGCCCCGAAATCCAAAAGCGTTGTGGACAACGTTGCGGCGTTGCTCAAAGCGGAAGAATTCGCTAAAGGAGTCACGACCCGTCGGGGAAAGAAAGGGTTTGAAGTGGACCTTTATCTTTATGGCGCTTACGACGTCAAACTCACCGAAGTCGTTTCCGAAGTCCGGAAAAAAGTGAAATATGATTTGGAAAAAACCTTCGGCGTGAAATTCGAGGCCGTGAACGTTTATATCCAAGATATCCGGGAAAGGGAGGCAGGACAATGAAACGTTTGGATGCCAAAACTTTAAAACGGATGCTCATTTCCGGGGCGAACCATTTGTATAACCATTATCCGGAAGTCGACCAACTTAATGTCTTCCCCGTTCCTGACGGCGACACGGGCATGAACATGAATTTGACCGTCACTTCCGGCGTAAAAGAGATCCAAAACATTCCTGAGGACGATGATTTGTTCCGTTTGGGAAATGGATTCAGCAGGGGATTGCTGATGGGGGCTCGCGGGAACAGCGGGGTCATCACCTCCCAAATTTTCAAAGGCTTTTCCGTCGCTTTGAAAGATAAAAAATCCTTGACCGCGCATGATTTCGCCGCCGCATTCGTCTCCGCGAAAGAAGTGGCCTACAAAGCGGTTATGAAACCGGTGGAAGGCACGATTCTCACCGTCATTCGCGAATCTTCGAGCGCCTTGATGGAATTCGTCCAAAGCTCCACGACCATTGAAGAGGCGATGGAATATTTGGTCCAACAAGCTAGAATCGCCTTGGAACATACCCCTGACTTGCTCCCCGTGCTGAAAGAAGTCGGCGTCGTCGATAGCGGCGGTGCAGGTTTGGTCTACATCCTCGAAGGCATGCTTTCCGCTTTGAAAGGAAAAGTCATCGAACGCAACCAAGACGTTGGGCAGGTCCCCACCGAAACCAATGCTTCCTTGTACGCGGGCGCCAAATTATCCGAAGACGAAGAAGGATATGGCTATTGCACCCAATTCATCCTTCGCCTGGGAACCCCGGGACAAGACGGGAAAAAGCCGTTCGTGGAAAAGAATTTCAAAGGATTCTTGGCCAAACACGGAAAGTCCTTGGTCACGGTTCGCGACGAAGACATCATCAAAGTCCACGTCCACACCTTAACTCCGGGCAACATGCTCAATTACGCCCAACAATTCGGCGAATTCTTGACCATTATCATCGAGAACATGTCCGAAGAGCACCATAACATCGAACACGGGAACGTCGCGACCGACATGGCTTCCAACATCGCCCGCGGCAAGCAAGAAAAAACCGCCGAACAACCGGTGGAAGAAGAAGTCGAAGAAACCATTTCGATCGAAAAGGAATTCGGACTCGTCGCGGTATCTTCCGGAAAAGGGCTCGACGAATTGTTCCGCGAGCTCGGGGCGGACGTCATTGTCGGAGGAGGCCAAACGATGAACCCCTCCACGGAGGATTTCGTTCGCGCCATTAAGAAAACGCACGCCCGTAACGTTTTCCTTCTTCCCAACAACTCCAATATCGTCATGGCGGCTTCGCAGGCTTGCGACGTCATGGAAGGAACGGGAGTGACGGCGATTGTCATTCCCTCCAAAACCATTCCCCAAGGCATCGTCTCCGCGATGAATTACGCTCCAGAAGGAGAAGTGAGTTGCATCGCCGAGGAAATGAAAGGCGCGCTCAAAACCGTCGCCTCGGGATCGGTCACCTACGCCGTGCGCGATACGGACATTGACGGGGTCCACGTCACCAAAGATTATTACATGGCGATGATGGACAAGAGCATCGTCTCCTGCGTGAAAGACCGCAGCCAAGCCCTCTTGGATTTGATCGACAACCTGATCACGGAAGACAGTTACATGGTAACGGTTCTCGTCGGATCTGATGTCGATGACCAAGAAGCCTCGAAAATGGAAGATGCCATTCGGGAGAAATACGGCGATCAAGCCGACGTCGACGTCAAACGTGGCGATCAACCCGTTTATAGCTACCTCGTTGGAGTGGAATAACCCCATTGCCTCTTAGATTCTTCTAGGAGGCTTTTTCTTTGGAAGGAAGGCCAATGGATACCTCTTTCTCGCGCCAAAGTCGAAAACAAGGCAGAACGGGGGTTGAATTTCAGGAAAGAAAACGAATCGGAGTTGTTCCTTTCCTTTTCTAGAATCATAATGTTGTCATGGCTCAGGCGACGAAAAAATGGACCTCTTCCCCCGCGATTTCCTCCTTTATGGAGGAAGCGGGTTTGGTATCGGTTTCTTCCATTTTGGAGTACCTTCCCCGAAAATACGAATCCTTTCTTCTTACGGATGTCCAAGAATTGACCCATCTGCAAGACAAACAGAAAGTGGTGCTTTACGGCAAGGTGCTCGCCCGTCCTAGAATCCGGAAATACGGGAGCACGTCCCTGGTTCGCCTTTATTTCCGAAACGAAGCCAATCAGCAGGATTTCGTGATCGAGGCATGGAATCGCCTGTATCTCGCGAAGACCATTGACTTGTCTTCTTATTACACGATCAAAGGGTCGTTTGACGCGAAAGAGCATTGCTTGAATTTCCTCGCGATGAAGGAAGGAAAGGTGGAAGTCGCGGATGCGATCATCCCCCAATATTCTTTGTCGGAAGACGTGTCTCAATACGCCTGGCGAAACGTGTTAAAGAAAGTCATGTGGAGCGTGTCTTCTTTGCCCAACATCGTTCCCTCCTTTTTGCGGAACCGATACCACCTTTTGGAGCGCCTCGAAGCGTTCCGTTATGTCCATTTCCCCACCTCTCCTGAGCAAGTGAAGAAAGGACTTCGGACCCTGAAATACGAAGAGGCCCTGCTCTTTTCTTTGAAAAATTTCCTGATTCGAAGCGAGAACAAATCCCTTTCTTCCCCTCGGAAAGAAAAGATTGATTTCCGCGTGGTCGGGGATTTCGTCCGCGCCCTCCCCTATCCCTTGACCGGAGACCAAAAGAAGGCGGTCCGTGCTTCCTTGACCGACATGAACTCCGAAACCTTGATGTATCGCCTCCTCCAAGGGGATGTGGGAACGGGGAAGACTTTGGTCGCCGAAATCCTGCTTTATGGCAATTATTGCCGTGGAATGCAAGGGGCTTTGCTTGCCCCAACCGATGCTTTGGCGAGGCAGCATTACGCGAATTTAAGCGAGGCGTATGCGCGTTATTCCATCAAAACGGCCTTGCTTGTGGGCTCGTTGAGCCCCAAAGAAAAGAAGGAAATCCTGGAGGGGTTAAAGGAGGGAACGATCGACATCGCAATCGGAACCCACGCCTTATTTTCCGAAGGGGTGGAATACGATCGCCTGGGGCTCGTCATCGTGGACGAGCAGCATAAATTTGGGGTGAACCAACGCGCGAAATTGGCTTCGAAAGGCGATAGCGCCGACATGTTGTTGATGTCCGCGACTCCGATTCCCAGGACGCTTGCCTTCTCTTTGTATGGGGATCTCGACGTATCGATTCTTAGCGAATTCCCCGCCGCGAAGCGGGACGTCCAGACCAAAATCGTGAAACCCACGGCCAAGGAAATTATTAAAAGCATCACCGCCTCCATATCTTCGGGCCATCGGGTCTACATCTGCGCCCCCCAAATCGAAAAAGGAGGCGAAGACGACACTTCCGCGACCGCGGTCTACGAACATTATTCCTCGCTTTATCCCGGATTGGTGACCTTGATGCATGGCAAAATGAAGCCGGAAGAAAAAGAAGAGGCGATCGCCTCGTTTGCATCGGGCAACACCCCCATATTGATATCGACTTCGGTCATCGAGGTCGGAATCGATGTTCGGGAGGCTAATTTGATGATCATTTACGGCCCCACCCATTTTGGACTGGCTTCTCTCCATCAGTTGCGTGGAAGAATCGGGCGAGGGGGCGATGAATCCAAGTGCCTGCTCGTGTATGGACGGGAGGTCCAAGAGGAATTAGACCGCCTTCGGGTTTTGGTCCAGTCCAACGATGGATTTGAAATCGCGGAGAAGGATCTTCAAACCCGAGGCCCGGGCGATGTCGCGGGAATCCGGCAATCCGGGCTCCCCGATTTCCGTTACCTAAGCCTCGTCACCGACGTCCGAATGCTCGAATGCGCCCGAAAAGACGCGGAAGAAGTTTACGAGAATAAAAGCGATGAAGACTGCCGTTCCCTCATCGAATTTGCCACGAAATTTCTCGAAGGTTCATCTTTGGCCTAATCTTGTAAACAAGATTCCTGTATAATGCCGTTATCTATGGCATCCCCTTACAGCAAACTCTTCCGTGAATTCGGAATTCTCCCCCGCGATGAAAGGCTCTACGAACTGGCCTTCACCCACCCTTCCTGCAATAGCGACGCGGGCACCAAACACGTGGATTACGAACGCCTCGAGTTTTTGGGCGACTCCATCGTCGGCATGGTGGTCTGCGAACTTTGCTATACCCTCCATCCCGAGATGGAAGAAGGGGATTTGACCCACATCAAGAACCAGATGGTCATGTCTTCCCACGAAGCGTCCCTTTGCTTGCGCGCGGGCCTTGATAAATACATTCGCCTCGGGGCAAGCGTGGTGCTGGAAAAAGACCCGACCCAACCCGATGGCCTTTCCAAGGTGGAACGGGCTTTGTACGAGAATGTCTTCGAATCCTTTGTCGGGGCGTTGTTCCTCGATCAAGGGTATACTTTCGTTCACGAATTCCTGGTTCGGCTTTACCGCGAAGACATTGAGAAGGCGAAGGTGGAGCTCGACCCCAAAAGCGCTTTGCAGCATCACTTGCAGGCCGACGGGGTCGTCAGCATCACCTACCGTTTGATCCATAAAGAAGGGTCCCCCCAAGATGGTTTATTCTGCTCGGGAGTGTATTTCGATGGAATCGAACTCGGACGGGGAGAAGGAAAGAACAAGAAAGCCGCGGAGATGGCGGCCGCGAAAGACGCTTTGGAGAAGCTCTGCGTCAAAGGAGGCCGATAAGATGGGTTTATTCGCCTTTTTGAAAAGCAAATTCAGCAAGAAAGAACGTCCTTCCTCCAGCGAGAAATCCTCGGAAGAAGTCTACGCGAAAGGAATGGAGAAAAGCCGAAAGAATTTCGCTTCCCGTTTGGATCAATTGAGCAAACGTTACGCGAAAATCGATTCGGAATATTTCGAAGAACTCGAGGAGATCTTAATCGAATCCGACGTCGGAGTCGATTTGTCCATCCGTTTATGCGAAGCGTTGCTTGACCAGGCAAGCCGGGAGAAAATCACGGAGCCCAAAGCCATCAACGAAATGCTCGTCGACCAAATGTTCGTTGGCTACGCGACCAAAGGGGACGCGATCCAAAATGAAATCGAATTCGCCAAAGACGGCCCGACCGTTTTGCTGGTCTGCGGCGTCAATGGGGTTGGCAAAACCACGAGCATCGCCAAACTCGCTTACCGTTACCTCCATCAAGGGAAGAAAGTGATGCTGGTGGCCGGGGATACCTTCCGCGCCGGAGCGGTCGAACAGCTTTCCGTTTGGGCGGAACGCCTCCATTGCCCCATCATCACCGGGAAGCCGGGAAGCGACCCCGCTTCGGTGGCTTACGACGGGGCGAAAGCCGCGGTCGCCGAAGGCGTGGATTTGCTGATCGTCGACACCGCGGGAAGGCTGCAAACCAAGGCCAATTTGATGCAGGAACTGTCCAAAATCCGTCGGGTTTTGGAACGGGAAATCCCCGGGGCTCCCCATGAGACGTTCCTCATCATCGACGCCACCACGGGGCAAAACGGGGTGTTGCAAGCCAAAGCGTTTAAAGAAGTCACCAATATTTCGGGCATTGTCATCACCAAAATGGATGGGACCTCCAAAGGAGGCATCATCCTTTCCATCCGCGATGAACTCGGCGTTCCCGTCCGCTTCATCGGCCTAGGCGAAGGGATGGGGGATTTGCAAGAATTCGACCTCGATAAATATCTCTATGGCTTGCTCCTAGGAGGAGAAGAAAATGGTGTCTCTTGACGATCGGGAACGCATCTTGGAACTCCTCGAAACCTACGAATCCCTTTTGACCCCGAAGCAAAAGGAAACGATGGACGCCTATTATCGGTACGATTTGTCCTTAGGGGAGATCTCCGACGCGGAAGGGGTGACCCGTTCCGCGGTTTCCGACGCGGTGAAGAAAACCGCCGCGAAATTGGAGGACAGCGAATCCAAATTGGGCTTGCTCGCCAAGAAAAAGGATTGGAAGGCGAAAAAGGAAGCCATCGCCGCCCTTCCGGAAGAAGAACGAATCGGCGCCTACGCGTCGTTGCTGGAGGAAATCATTCATGGCATTTGAATCCTTGGGCGAAAAATTCGCCAACATCTTTAAGAAAATGCGGGGCAACGCGGTCTTGACCGAGAAAAACATGGACGAGATGCTACGCGAAATCCGCGTGGCGTTGCTTGAAGCCGACGTTAATTTCAAAGTCGTGAAAGCCTTTACCAATGACGTGAAGGAAAAAGCGATTGGGCAGGGGGTGTATTCCAAAGTCAATCCCTCTCAAATGGTCGTCAAAATCGTTCACGACGAAATCCAAACCCTTTTGGGGGCGGACCAATGCGGATTGAACGTGAATCCAAGCGGCCTGACTTCGATTTTGCTTTTGGGCTTGCAAGGAACCGGCAAAACCACCACCGCCGGGAAGCTTTCCTATTTGCTTTCGAACAAGCAAAGCAAAAAGGTTCTGGTCGCCGCGTTAGACGTCTACCGTCCAGGGGCCATCGAGCAACTAGAAGCCGTCGTTAGCAAAACGAGCGCCGATTTCTTTTCCCTTGGCAAAGGCGTGAATCCGGTCGAAATCGCGAAACAAGCCAAGGCGAAAGCCCTTGCCGAGCATTACGATTATCTGATTTTGGATACCGCCGGCCGCCTCCAAGTCGACGAAGCCCTCATGGAGGAGCTCAAGAAGATCAACCACGAAATCCATCCCGAGGAAGCCCTCCTTTTGGTGGATGCGGCCGCCGGACAAGACGCGGTCAACGTGGCGAATGCCTTTAACCAAGCCCTCCGCCTCACCGGCGTCATCATGTCCCGATTGGACGGCGATGCTCGTGGCGGCGCGGCCTTGTCCATCAAATATTTGACCGGCCTCCCCATCAAATTCGCCGGCGTCGGGGAAAAGGCGACCGAGTTTGAGATCTTCTATCCCGACCGGATGGCGGACCGCATCCTCGGCATGGGAGACGTCGTGTCCCTCGTCGAACGGGCGAAGGAGACGATGGACGAGAGGCAGGCGGAAAAAGACGCGCGGAGGATGCTCGACGGCCGATTCACCTTGGAAGACATGCTCCGGCAAATGAAACAGGTCCAAAAAATGGGATCCATGCGTTCCCTTTTGAAGATGATCCCGGGCATGCCGACCATCACGGAGGAGCAACAGGCCGCCGCGGAGAAAGAGATGAAGACCTTCGAGGCCATCATCAATTCGATGACCCCCTACGAACGCCGCCATCCGGAAATCCTTCGCTTTTCCCATAAAAACCGCATCGCCAAGGGAAGCGGAACAACCAACGCGGACATCAATCGCGTTTTGAAGAAGTTCGAGCAATCCAAAGCCATGATGAAACAAATGAAACAACTTTCCAAAGGAGGGAAGAACCCCTTTGGAGGCATGATGGGAGGTCGATAATCTATGGCAGAAGTCCATGAAGCGATTTACGAACCGCGGAAATTCTTTAACGAATCCTTAAAACAGCAATACCACGATGCCGCGGAAGCCTATTTTGACCAATTAGTGAACAAGACCCAAACGGACGTCGAAGCCAATCGCACCCACGTTCGGGAATACAAGGAACTGTTGGCTGCCATCGAGCACACGAAGAAAAAAGCCGGGAGATTGAAAGCTTGGTTTTCCCTCTCCATTGTCTTCTTTGCCCTTTTGCTCCTTGCCGGAATCATCTTATTGATTGTTGGAATCCAAGCCCCGATGGTGTGGGCCATCATCGTCGGGCCTTTGGTGCTCATTGGCGATGGTTTCTACGCGTATTACATCTTCGGACCCCTCCGAAAGAAAATCAAAAACATCGACCAACTCATCGCGGATTTGCAGGCCAAAGCGGAAGCAAAACTCCAAGAATGCTGGGCTGATTTAGCGGCGCTCAACAACGAATACGACTGGAACATTCCTGGGGTCTTGATGAAACAAGTCACCCCGATTCTGGATATGGACCGGTATTTCTCCGGCCAACGCTTCGCCTATTTGGTGAAGAAATTCGGATTTCCAAGCGATTTAGGCAAGAACGTTTCCGTCCTCGGAGTCCTTTCGGGGAACATTCATGGGAACCCCTTCGTCCTCGAACGCGACCTTTCTTCCGAGATCATCGACATCCAATACACCGGCACCAAAGTCATCACCTGGACCACGACTTACCGGGACAAAAACGGAACCCATACCGTCACCCATACCGAAACCTTGGTTGCCCATTCGGTGCATCCGGGCCCCCATTACGAAGTTTCCACGCGCTTGATTTACGGGAATGAAGCCGCCCCTAACCTGAACTTCACCCGTTATCCTTCCGGGAAATGCGGAGCCGATACGAAAGAAAGCGCCCGGTTTGTTCGCAATCGGGTGAAATTGTTGGATAAGAAAGCTCGGAATGAAATGATGGACAACGATCCTTCTACGAATTACACCCGAATGGCCAACGACAAATTCGAAGCGTATTTCGGGGCGGATGATCGGGACAACGAAGTCGAATTCCGTTTGCTCTATTCCCCATTGGCCCAGAAAAACGTCCTCGATATTTTGCTGAACCCCGAACCTTATGGGGATGATTTCGTCCAGGTGAAGGAAGGCATGGTCAACAGCGTGGCTTCGAAGCACTCCCAAACCTTCGATTACAGCGGAGACCCCGCGCAATTCCGTCACTACGACATCGATGAGGCGAAGAAGCGGTTCATCACCTATTGCGATGCCTTCATCCAAGGGCTCTTCTTCGATTTGGCTCCCTTGATTTCCATTCCCTTATATCAGACGCATGCCCCGGAAGAATACATTTACGGCGAGTCCCTCGATACTCCGCACTTCTGTTCCTTCGAGCAAGAAGCGATGGCCAACGGGATGGACACCGCCTATTTCCGTCCAAAAGAGGCCGACCCCTCCTTGCCTTTGATTTTGAAAATCACCCGCACGGAGAAGCAAGGGTCGAGCGACTCGTTGACGGTGCACGCCTATTCGTTCAAAACGACCCCGATGGTGGATTACGTTCCCGTCCATGGCGGGGATGGCAGGATGCATGAAGTCCCCGTGCATTGGACCCAATACGATTTGGTGCAGCAAGACCAACGCATTGCCATCGCCGATGTCGGAGGAAGCCAGAAATCCTACGCTTCCAAAGTGGATGCGGCGATCCGCGGATTGTTCGCAAAAGGCTCATCCCATTTTGAGAGAGGACTGCTCGCTTTTGGAACGGACGACACCATTTCGGCGGAAACCGTATCCGCGAAAATTCGTTCGCTCTTCTCTAATGACGGGAAATAAACTATAGTATTTTTGCTCAAGGAGGTTATTGCACATGGGCAACGAATTAGATGAAATGAGAGACCCCGTTAATGAGCAAGGTCGCGACATTAATGTTATCGAAAAACAACTGACGATCGACGTGGACTGGAGAAGCACCCTTTTTGTTTTCTTCCTCTGGTTCCCCCTCATTATCCCAGGAATCGTCTTTGCGATCATGAAGATCAAGGCGAAAGCCACTCTTCAAACTCTTCAACAAAAGATCCAACACGACGCTTCCACGGTCGACAACTACTTGTTGAACCGCGTCACCATTTTGAAGAACGCCGCGTCGCTTTTGGAAAAATCCATTAAGTTGGACCGTGAGACCTTCGCGGACATCGCCCGCTTCCGCAGCGGAAACATCTCCGATGCCGAACGAAACGAACTCGCCGGCAAACTCGATGTCGTCGAACGCAACATCAACGTCGCGTTAGAAGCCTATCCGGAACTTCGCGCCCACGCGGACATCCAAAAGGTCATGCAACAAAACGAGTACACCCAACGCGAAATCACCGCGGCTCGCGAGGCCTACAACGACACCGTCTACCAATGGAACTCCCTCATCCAACAATGGCCGACCTACCGCATCGTCGCGGCCAAGGCCAAATACACGACTCGCATTCCGTTCTCGGTTTCCCGCGAAGTCAAAGAACAAGCGCAAGCCGATTTCTTCGCTTAATTCCCTCTCTATCACGAAAAGCCGTCGGGATATCCCGGCGGTCTTTTTGTTGAATTGGTTGTCACATCAAACGGAAACGGAATCGGGACGTAAAGGTTTGACTTTCTCCCGGGGCGAGGTGGTTGAGGCAGGTTCGTTCCGATAATTCAAGAACATCCCCTTCTTGGTAAGGAAGGCCCCACCACGGCTCTATGCAGAGGAAGGAGTCGGCGATGTTCCTTGGGGTCCATATGGCGATATATGGGCAATTGAAGATGAATTCGATGTGCACGCCTTTCCCCGTGTCCAAACGGATCGGTTCCATGGGATTGACGAGGATGATCGTTCCTTGGCCGCATAAGAAATTCCGGTTCACGTCGAGAAGGATTTCGCCTTGAAGGGGGAAATCGAGGCATTGCAGCGAATTGGTTTCGTTGGATGGGAAATAACGGGATTTGGGCAGGGTCAACTTGGCTTTGTCGAACCTTACCTCGAAAGCGAGATGATCCCCGATGCCAAACGGCATGGATTCGGAACCGAGGTTTCGGACTTCGTGGGTTCGAACCAAAACATCATCTTCCAGGGATAAGGTTTCGATGAGTTCAAACGGATAGGGGTAAACTCGTAATGTCTCGGGGCTTGAAGAAAGGGAAAACGACATACTGGTGTCGCTATTTCGGGTTTCTTTGAGGTCCCGGGTTCGGGGGAAACCATGGAAATCCATGCTGGAGGGAACTCCATGGCAGGAATAACGGTTTCCGATTCCGATGGTTGGGAAGAGGACGTGGTCGCTGTGTTTCCAGGAACCGGTTTTTTGGTAGACGATTTCCTGGGAAAAAAGCTGAATGGACGAAATCTCGCCTCCGTGGGAACTGGCGGTCACGGAGAGAAACGGGTTTTGGATTCTCATGATAACATTGTAACCGAAGAGAAAGAAAAAAGAAAATCGCCGACAAAATTCCCGTGGGGACAACGGAACTTCTTCGATGAAAAACAAAGGGATGAGGTCCCTGTTTTCATCAAAAAAGCCTTCCCACGTTTGGGGGAGGGCTTTGGAGGATATTACCGATGGAGGAACTTTTTCCCTTTTTCTAGGGCGTCGCTCTCCCATTTCGGGGTTTCGTCGGACTCCGCCTCTTTTAAGAGTTTTAGGTCCGCTTTGGAAAGAGGAAGGGAAGCAAACAAGTCCGGACGATGCTTCTTGGTGAGCAAGAGGCTTTGCTTTCTCCTCCATTTTTCAATCGCCGTGTGGTTCCCGCTATAGAGGATATCGGGGACGGTTTGCCCTTCGAAGTCGTAGGGCTCCGTGTATTGGGGATATTCTAAGGCGGATCGATTGAAGGATTCGTCCACGAGGGATTCCGCGGTGATGGCCCCATCGAGCAAGCGAATCACGGAGTCGGCGATCGCCATGGCGGGGATTTCTCCGCCGGTTAAGATATAATCGCCGATGGAGATGAGTTCGTCACAATAGGAATTCACCCGTTCGTCGATTCCTTCGTAATGGCCACAGATGATGACCAAATCCTCCATGGCCGCGAATCGTTGGGCGGTTTGCTGGTCGTAGGTATGTCCCCGGGGAGACATGAGGATCACGTGGCTGTTTTCCGTTTTGTTGGCCCGAAGAGCATCCACGATGGGTTGGCATTTTTCAATCAAACCGGCCCCGCCTCCGATGGGAGGGGTGTCCGTCCTTCCCCATTTGTCCTTCGTGTAATCTCGGATGTTGACCAACCGAATGGTGGCGACCCCTTTGCCCAGGGCCCGCTTCATGATCGAGTTGGTGGTAAACCCAGAGAACATCTCCGGAAACAAAGTGAGGATGGTAATGTTCATAACATCCCCTCGGTGACGTGGATGACGATGATTTTCTTCTCGATGTCGACGGTGGGGACGAATTGATCCAAGAACGGGACGTAAAAGGATTTGCCATCCGCCTTTTTGATCTTCAGGTTCTTCGTCGGGGCATAGCTGGTGACCGAAAGGACTTCTCCCAGTTCGTTCCCCTCTTCATCCACGGCTTTGCAGCCGATCAGGTCGGCGAAACGATAATAGCCTTCCGGGATATCGGCCTCCGCTTTGTCCATGTCGAGATAATAGGTTTTTAACCCTTCCACTTCTTCCACGGAATGGCATTCCGCGAACAAAAGAATGAGGGCATCCCCTTGCATTCGAGCACGTTCGATGGTTAAAGGGATGGTTTCCTTCCCTTCTTTTCTGGCGTAAACCTTCTGTCCTTTTCGGAACCGTTCTTCCGGGAAAGAGGTCATCGAAAAAGCGCGGATCTCCCCTTTGAGACCGAAGGGTTTGGATAATTGAGCGATCGTGATGTATTCCATAAAAAAGAAACGGCGGGAATTACTCCCCGTCGTATTCGGTTTCGTTCTCTTCGAAGCTTTCGAACTTCAAGCGAATGCGTTGGTTGGTGTCGTCGGCTTTCCCAACGATGCCAATCACTTCGCGAAGGGCGTTGGCAACGGATCCGCTTTTGCCGATTAAGCGAGCGGTATCGTCGTTGTTCGCGAGGACAAGCAACGAAACACCTCGATCCGTTTCGCCCGAGAGCTCTTCAATCCGAATGAGTTCCGGATGATGAACGAGCGGGCTGATGACGGGCATGAGGATTGCGGTGTAGTCGCGTTTCATTACTTGGCCTTCTTTTTGCTTTCGACGAATTTGGTCATGATTCCCTTGCGGGCGAACATGTTGCGAACAGAATCCGAGGGGATCGCGCCATTGCCGAGCCACTTGAGGGCGAGAGCTTCATCGATATTCGCTTCTTCGATGCCCTTGGAGGGATCGTAGGTGCCGATTTGTTCGATGATGCGGCCATCGCGGGCGCAGTGGGAATCGGCGGCGACGATGCGGTAGAACGGATCTTCGTGGCGGCCGATGCGGGTCAATCTGATTTTAACTGCCATTTTCTTACTCCTTTGTTTTCCGACGCATACTTTATTCGTCTTCGTTGAGGCTGTCAAGCATTTTTGCTTTACACCAAAAAGGAATTGATGATGACACGGATTGGCCGTGAAATCTTGGATGGATTTGGGCGGGGGGTCCGCCGAAAAGGAACTCGCACTTGCGCTCGCGGGCGAGGCCGAGTACACTATGCCTCGCGCGGTAACGCGCTACGCAGGCTCCGCTGGCCCACGTCACGGGCGAATGAACCTGAAGAGAAACCTAATGCTGAAGGAGGAATGAGCCATGAACAACAATCTTGTCAATGAGATCGCCGCCCGTCAGCTTCGCCAAGATATTCCCGATTTCTCGAGCGGCGACACCATCAAGGTCTACGTCCGCATCATCGAGAACAAGAAGGAACGTAACCAGGTCTTCGAAGGCGTCGTTATGCAACGCCGCGGCTCTGGGGTCTCCGCGACCTTCACCGTCCGCAAGATCTCCGCTGGTATCGGTGTCGAACGCACTTTCCCGGTCAACGCCCCCTCGATCGCCAAGATCGAAGTGGTCAAGCACGGCAAAGTCCGCCGCAACAAGATCACCTACATGCGGAAACTCTCTGGCAAAGCTGCTCGCATCAAAGAAGCGAAGTAACTTTGTTCCAATTCTCATTGTGACGAGGAGGCTGTTCCATCGGAAATCGGTGGAGCGGCCTCTTTTTTGTACTTCCCGAAATATCGCAGAGAGATGTCGAAAACCGATCGCGATGGCATTTTGTTCAATAGCGCGTGCTCGCGCGCGAATTGCTCGATGGGCAAAACCCTTTTATAATTCTCCCATCCATGATTGAAGAAGAACTGGAAGAGGAACGCCTGCATGGGGAAACCCTTCCCCCGAAGAAAAAGAAACGTTGGCCAAAAGTTCTGTTGAACGTTCTTTTCGTCACGGTCATTCTGGTTTCTTCCGTAATCACCATCTCCGCGGGATATTTGAATTTCACGTTCAACGAGCCGTTTTTCGTCAATGGAATGTCCATGTATCCCACGTTGAACAAAGACGGGCTTCGTCTCGAAAATGGGCAATACCGTCCTTTGACGTGGAATGACCGCGGGAACGGAACGGGGGATATCGTGGATTATGGGTACGCCAAAACCGGGACCAAAGGGAATTGGCGGGCCACCTTAAGCCGTTACGACGTCGTTGTTTGCTACTACCCCAGCGATTATGTAAACGGGCAGATTACCCAGAACGCCGACCCCAAAATCAAACGTTTGATTGGGCTTCCTGGGGAAACACTCACCTTTGAAACGGTAACTCGCGTGCCCAACGCGCCCGGGTATGGGGGGAAGGAATCCATCGGGGGAAATGAAGCCGTCGATGTGGAACGGTATAGCGACGATTACAACACCGCGTGGGGAAAGACGACGATCGTTACCCCAAGCGGGGAAGAATTCGTTTTGAAGCCCCTTTACGACGAAAGCGATTTTCCCGCCTTATCGAGTGGCCAAACCTATCCAAGCGCCGGAATCGCGGGAGGGGTTTACCGCAAGACCTGGACCTTGAAGGATAATCAATACATCGTGATGGGGGATAATCGCGGCGGGACGTTCTTCTCCAAAGATTCCCGGGAAGTCGGCCCCATCACTTCCGAAATGATCATTGGGAAAGCGTATTTGATCACCGGACGGAGAAAACTCGAAATCACGGAAGGGGGAATCTACGAGACCCGTTTCGATTTGTCCCTCCATCGCATGCCTTGGGATTACATTCATTTGGACGTTCATTAATTATGGCACAGCAGAACATTCATTATTTTCCGGGACATATGTCCAAAGCGCTGGAGAAGATGCGCGGCTTCGTCAAATCGGTGGATTTGATTGTGGAAGTCGTGGACGGACGGGCCCCTTTGTCCAGCCAAAATCCGTTGCTCGCGGAGATCGCGGGCAATAAGCCGATTTTGTTGTTATTGTCCAAAAGCGATTACGCGGATCCGAAAATCACGGATGCGTGGGTGCGTTATTTTGAAGCGAACCAGATTCCCGCGGTGGCGGGCAATTTGAAAAAAGACCGGTTCTTATCTCTCCTTTCTTCCGCGGCGGAACCCTTGGTCGCGAAGAAACGGGAAAAAGAAGCGAGGTTTGGAATGAAGCCCCAACCGATTCGCGTCATGATCGTGGGGATTCCTAACGTCGGGAAAAGCACCTTAATCAACAATTTGGCGAACAAAAAGAAAACCAAAGTTGGGAACAAAGCCGGCGTCACCCGCGCGGAACAATGGATTAAGCTCAATCAGGATTTCGTGGTTTTGGATACCCCGGGGATCCTTCCGATGAATTATCCCGACGCGAAACAAGCGATTCGCCTCGCGATTTTGGGATCGATGAGAGAAGAAGTGCTTCCCACGTTGGATTTGTCCATCGCGCTTCTTGGGTATCTAAAAGAGAATTACCCCTCCGCTTTGTCCGACCGCTTCGGAATGGAGGATATCTCGGAGATGGACAGCGCGACCATTTTGCAAGGCATCGCTTCCAAGCGGGGCCTCCTCGATGGGGCGAACCCTTCGGAAGAGAAGGCCGCGTACGCGTTAATCAAAGAATTTAAGGACGGCATTCTCGGCCGTTTCTCCTTGGAAGAACCCGATGCTTGATTTTGAGAATGAATTTTATTCGGACGAAGTGACCGCGATTGTGGGGGTGGACGAAGCCGGACGCGGCCCTTTGGCGGGCCCGGTTTGCGCCGCGGCGGTGATTCTTCCTCGCGCGTACGCGAACCCTCTAATTAACGATTCCAAACAACTTACCGCGAAAAAGCGGGATCAATTGTTCGACGAAATCAAGGAACGGGCGCTTGCCTATGGAATTGCCATGGTTTCCGCGGATGAGATCGACGAACTCAATATTTACGCGGCTACCCAAAAATGCATGAAGATGGCCATTGCCCAATTGAAGGTTTCCTATCAATTGATATTAACCGACGCGATGCCCTTAAGCGGGCTTCCCGCCCCGGTGGTCCCCATCATCAAAGGCGACGCGAAAGCGGAATGCATCGCCGCGGCTTCGATTTTGGCGAAGGTGACCCGTGACCGTTACATGGAAGAGCTCGAACTGCGTTATCCCGCGTTTTCTTTCGGCGTTCACAAGGGATATGGAACGAAAAAACACATGGAAGAATTGGAACGGTTCGGCCCAATTGATGGGGTTCACCGAAAAACCTACGCTCCCGTGCGCCGCTTTTACGTTGAACAGCTGAAATTGTTCGAAGACTGAGTTCGATTTTTCGTTTTGAATTAAAAAACTTCCAACAAAATCCTTCTCAAAATGGACTAACTATATAGGAGGTCCATATATGATGAACGGAAATGACGTGTTGCTGCACCTGTCGGAGATCACAGGTGGGAATTGGGATGCCATCGCGGAGCACATCCGCTCCCGAACGCCTTTGACTGCCGAGGATGTCGAATCGACGAGAAAGAAGGTACCCACTCCTTTTATGACCTTTTTGGACATGGAGAACGGAAAATATCCTGAAGATTTTCGCGAGGTTGCCCGTCCCCCATTTGTTTTGTATTACCAAGGGAATTTGGAATTGATTGCAAAACGAGAGAAATGCGTCGCGATAATCGGAAGCCGGGAAGCGAGCCCTTATGGTTTGTCCATGGCCCGGAAATTGAGCGAGGATTTGGCGAAGAATGGATACACCGTGGTATCGGGTTTGGCCAAAGGGGTGGATGCGGCCGCCCTCGAAGCCGCGGTTCCATATGGGAAAGCCGTCGGGGTGTTGGGGAACGGGCTTGGGAAATATTACCCAACGATTAACAAGGAATTGCAGAAGCGGATCGCTTCCCAAGGACTTCTCCTCACCGAATACCCTTATGACACGCCCCCCGAAGCCAAAAACTTCCCATCGAGGAATCGCATCATCGCTTTCTTGAGTTCCATTGTGGTCGTCGCGGAAGCAAAGCCCCGAAGCGGGACGTTATTGACCGTGGCGTTTGCGATTGACGCGGGAAGGGACGTGGGGGCGGTTCCGTATCGCGCGGATGAAGAAAGCGCCTGCAATCGTTTGATCCAAGACGGCGCGGCCATGATCTTAAGTGCGGAAGACGTCATGTACCAAATCCAAAGTCCGAGGAACGGCGAAAAATAATTTTCTATTATCTATAAATAGTATTATTTATATCCGAAACGGCCGATTCATTCCCTTTGACAACCCAATTTTTGTTTCCTACAATCGCTACCGATTATGAAGTTAGTAATTGTTGAGTCTCCGAAAAAATGCGATACGATTGCCCGATATTTGGGCAATGATTTTGTGGTCATGGCTTCCCAAGGCCACGTTCGCGATTTGTCGACTCGCGGCAAAGGGGGTCTTGGAATTGACATTCCAGCGGGCTTTGAACCGGACTATATCATCTCCCCGAAAAAGAAAGAGATCGTTGCCAAATTGGCTTCCGCGGCCAAGAAAGCAAGCGAAGTCTATCTCGCAACCGACCCTGACCGGGAAGGGGAAGCGATTTCCTGGCATTTGGCCGAAGTCCTCCACTTGCCGGTGGAGACCACCAAGCGTTTGCGCTTCCACGAAATCACCAAACCGGCGATTCTCGAAGCCATGGAAAACGCCACGACCATTGACGAAAATCTGGTTCGTTCCCAAGAAGCACGGAGAATGGAAGACCGCATTATCGGCTTCCGCATTTCCTCCCTCCTTCAACGCCGCGTAGGGATGCAAAGCGCCGGGCGCGTCCAAAGCGCGACGTTGGCGATGATTGTCGAACGCCAAGAGAAAATAGAAGCCTTTGTGCCAGAAGAATATTGGACCATCACGGTCAAAATCTCTCTCGAAGGCAAAGTTTACGAAGTTCCGTTAAACAAAGTCGACGGGAAGCCTTTGGAATGCAAATCCAAGGAAGAAGCCGATGCCATCTGCGCTCGAATCCCGGATACATTGACGATTTCCTCCATTGCGAAAACCGAGAAATCCATCGCCGCGAAAGGGCCGCTTACGACCTCTTCGATGCAGCAAGAAGCTTATACGCGCTTCCGCTTCAGCAACCTTCGCACCCAAAAGGTCGCCCAGAGCTTATACGAAGGCGTCAACATCAACGGGGAGCACGTGGGCTTGATCACTTACATGCGTACGGATTCCACGCGCATCTCTCCGAATTTCTATTACAAGCACGCCGTCCCCTTCATTACGGAACAATTCTCCGAAGAATACGTCGGACCTCTTCGCGGGGCCAAAAAGGACGACAAAGTCCAAGACGCCCACGAAGCCATCCGTCCGACCGGCACCCACCGCACCCCGGACAGCGTCGCCAAATGGCTCACCCCGGACGAAGCCAAACTTTATCGCTTGATCTATAATCGCGCGATGGCTTCGTTGATGGCTCCGAAACGGATCGAATCCACGGTCGTGACCCTCAGCGGGAACGGTTTGGAATTTTCCTTGAAAGGGACTCGGGTCTTGTTCCCCGGTTTCACCGTTTTGTACAACGACCTCGAAGAAAAAGAAGCCGTTCTCCCTGAATTGTCCGAATCCCAAACATTTTCCGTGTCTTCCGTTGAACCGGAACAGCACTGGACGAAGCCAGAACCCCCATACAACGAAGCTTCCATCGTGAAAGCCATGGAAGAGAAAGGAATCGGGCGTCCGTCGACTTACGCGACCACGATCGATACGTTGATCAAACGCCGTTACGTCACCGCGACGAAAGGGGTTTTGACCCCGACGGAAGATGGGAAGATAACCGTCACGGTGTTGCGCAAATACTTCCCCGACGTGGTTTCCGCCACTTACACCGCGGAAATGGAAAGCACTTTGGACAAAGTCGAGCTCGGCGAGAAATCCTTCCTTCAAACGATGAACGAGTTTTACATCCCGTTTGAAGAGAATTTCGAACGCGTTCGGGAAGCGATGTACAAAACCGCGCCGAAGCCAACCGGGGAGAATTGCCCCGTCTGCGGATCTCCGCTGGTTTACAAGCGCAGCCGCAAAGGCGATGAGTTCATCGGTTGCAGCAATTTCCCTTCCTGCAAATATATCAAGAAAGAGACTCCGGAATCTGAACCGACCGGGGAGAATTGCCCGGAATGCGGAAAACCCTTGGTCTATAAACTCTCCAAAAAAGGCGAAAAATTCATCGGTTGCAGCAATTTCCCCAATTGCCGTTACACCGCTTCCTTGAATGGAACCCCAAGCAAACCCAAAGAAAAACCCGTGGTAAAAGAATCGGATTACGTGAAACCCTGCCCCCGTTGCAAAAATGGCCATTTGGTGATCAAGCAGGGCAAAAAAGTGAAATTCCTGGGATGCACGAACTATCCGCGCTGCCATTATCACGAATGGTTGCCCAAGGAAGGCGAGCATAAGGAATAACCATGGCACGGGTCGACGTAATCGGCGCCGGACTCGCGGGATCGGAAGCCGCTTATTATCTTCTAAAACACGGATTTGAAGTGCATCTTTTCGATGCGCGCCCGATGTATCAAGACGGGGCCCACGAGACCGAATATTTCGGCGAGCTCGTCTGCTCCAACTCTTTGAAATCCAAACGGCTCGATAACGCTTGCGGGCTATTGAAAGAGGAGATGCGGAGGCTAGGTTCCATCATGATGGAAGCCTCGGTTCCTTCGGAAGTCCCCGCCGGAAACGCCTTAAGTGTCGATAGGGAGTTATTCGGAAAATTCATCACCGAGAAGCTTTTGTCCTTCCCCAATCTCCATTTCCATAAGGAAGAGATCACGCAAATTCCGCTAGATGTCCCCGTTATTTTGGCGACTGGGCCACTAACGAGCCCCGCCTTATCGGAATGGTTAACCGCCCTCGTCGGGCAAAAGAACCTTTCCTTTTTCGATGCTTCCGCGCCCATCGTGAAAAAGGATTCCATCGATTTCTCGAAGGCGTATTTCAAATCCCGTTACGAACAAGGGGATGAATCCTACATCAATTGCCCGTTTACCAAAGAAGAGTATTTTGCTTTCGTCAAGGAACTCATCCACGCGGACAAGGCCTTGCTGCATGAATTCGACACCCATTATTTCGAAGGTTGCTTGCCCGTGGAAGTCATCGCGAGCCGAGGAATGGAGACGTTGCGACATGGGCCGTTAAAACCGTTTGGACTCGAAACCCCGGAATACCCCAAACCCTACGCGGTGGCCCAGCTTCGGCAAGACACCAAACTCGGCGACTATTACAACATCGTTGGCTTCCAAACCAATCTGACCTATCCCGAACAAAAACGGGTGTTCTCCATGATACCCGGTTTAGAGAACGCGGAATTCCTGCGTTATGGTTTGATGCATCGGAATTCTTACATTAATGCCCCGTTGTTATTAAATGACGACCTCTCGTTAAAAGCGGCTCCCAACGTCTATGTTGCGGGACAGCTTTCCGGGGTGGAAGGGTATGTGGAAAGCGCCGCCATGGGGATTTTGGCCGCGATTCATTGCGCGAGGAAAATCCAAGGCAAACCGTTCGAGAAGATTCCGCGCATGACCGTTTACGGCGGGCTCGTTTCCTATTTGTTGCACGCCTCCCCCGCTTCGTTTGCCCCGATGAACGCCAATTGGGCGTTATTGCCCGGGGCGAAAAAAGAAAACCGGGAAGCCATGATCGAGAATTCCCTTCGCGAGATCGACGCTTTTATCCAGAGGGTGGAGCGATGATTTCCGAACAATACCTTTCGCTACTGCAACCGTATTCCCAGTATTTGCTCTACACGAAGGGCTATTCTCCCAAAACCGTGGAATCTTATCTCCACGACGCGGAATCCTTTCTGCGGTTTTGCGATCGGGAGATGCTCGATTATTACCGAATCGAAGAACCGGACATCGTCAATTATTTGGCGGAGCAGCTTTCGGGGAAAGAAGAGACGAAAGCGACCAAGCGAACGTTGAAACGCCGCCTCTGCGGATTAAGGGCTTTTTATGATTATCTCCATCGGAGATTTCCCGGGAAATACTCCTCCAATCCATTTCGGGACGTCTCCTCTCCGAAAGCGGAAATCAAGTACCCCACTGCGCTCTTTTTGGAACAAGTCAACGAATTGTTGGAGAAAAACCAAGCCCGAGAAGACGAACTGATGGTTCGCGACCAAGCCATTTTGGAATTGCTTTACGCCTCGGGGATGCGCGCCTCCGAACTGGTCTCGTTTGATTCCTCGTCCATCGATTATCGAAATCGCATGATTCGGATTTTGGGAAAAGGGAAGAAATACCGCTTGGTCCCATTTGGCAAAACCGCGGAAGGGTGGATGAAGAAGTATTATTCGGAACTCCGCCCTAAACTGCTGGCCAAGAACCCCGAGCCGTTGGTGACCCGCCGACCCAAGGCGTTTTTCCTCAGCGACCGAGGAAGGAAACTCACCGTTCGCGGGCTCGAATACATCCTCGCCGCGGTGGAAGAGAAAATCGGAACCCATTTCCACCTCCATCCCCACGAACTTCGCCACACATTCGCCACCCACCTCCTTCAAAATGGGGCGGATTTGCGTTTGATCCAAGAGCTCCTTGGCCATTCCAGCATCGACACCACCCAAGTCTACACCCACCTGACTTTCGACGATCTGAAGAGCCAATACGATGCCTGCTTCCCTGCCCGTTCTCGAACCGACAAAAAGGATTGAGACGTCGAATTCAACCCCCGTTTCCCTTTGTTTTTCCAATTCAGGGTTAAATCCTTGGTTCCCATGGCGCCATTTTTCGCCTCTTTTGGTTCAATACCAAATCAACTCAAACCGAACGAATAGTTACCCTGCGAAAAAATGAGCCTTGCATCTTACGTGCGTGTATGTGTATACTTTCCGCGCTGTCTCTGACGGCAAATACGCACCCCGTGGATTCCGCGCCGTGTTCCTCCTGGGCCGAAGCAGGCTTGAAAATCAGTTGAGGTGGTCAGCGGTTCGAAGCGAGGGAGGCTTAAACAAATGGAGGTCACCAAAATGAGTGACGAAATCAAGGAAACGGTCGCGGAAGAAACCGCGGCCCCGGTCGAAAGCGCCGAGCCGACCATGGCTGAAGTCTTCCACGATCCCAACGCTCCCATCATCACGATGAAGAAGTGCTTGGAAGCCGGCGTCCACTTCGGACACCAAACCCACCGCTGGAACCCCAAGATGGGCAAATTCATCTATGGCGGACGCAACGGCATCTACATCATCGATTTGAACAAAACCGTCGAACGCACCATCGTTGCTTACGCGGCTCTTAAGTCCATCGTCGAAGCGGGCGGAAAAGTCCTCTTCGTCGGCACCAAGGCCCAAGCCCAACAAATCGTCATCGACGAAGCGGTCCGTTCCGGCTCCTTCTACATCACCAACCGCTGGCTCGGTGGCACCCTCACCAACTGGCGCACCATCGCGAACCGCATCAAACGCCTTCGCGACCTCGACACCGCCGCCAATGATGGCTCCTGGGAAAAACTTCCGAAGAAAGAAGTCGCCCTTCTCCGCAAAGAACTCGCCAAGCTCGAAAAGAACCTCGGCGGTTTGAAAGAAATGCGCCGCACCCCGCAAGCGATCGTCCTCGCGGATCCTTCCCTCGAAAAGAACGCCGCCTTGGAAGCCCGCAAACTCGGAATCCCCGTCTTTGCTCTCTGCGACACCAACGATGATCCCGAAATCGTCGACTTCCCCATCCCGACCAACAACGACGCCACCAGCGCCATCAAACTAATCGTCGGCGTTCTCGCTGACGCCGTCGTCGAAGCCCGCGCTGGGGTGACCCAAATCGCTTACGTCAAGGACGAAGGCGAAGAAGCGACCATGGCCGATGCCATCCGCGTTGCCGATATCGCCGCTGAACAACACCGCGCCGCTGTCCGCGCCGCCCGCAAGGCCCGCGAAGAGCGTTATGCCAAGATGCGCGCCGAACGCGAAGCTCGCTTCCAAGCTCGCCGCGCCGCCGCTGCCGGTGGAGAAAAACCCCAAGAAGCCCCCAAGGCCCAGGAGACCAAATAACAATGGCTACCCCGACCATTGACCAAATCAAAGCCCTCCGCGATCGTACCGGCGCGGGGATCATGGACTGCAAAAAAGCCCTTATCGAAGCCGAATGCGACATCGAAAGAGCCATTGACGTCCTCCGCGAAAAAGGAATCGCCAAAGCCGTGAAGAAATCCGGCCGCGTCGCCGCCGAAGGCCTCGCCCTCATCAAAGCCGACGCGAAGAAAGCCGTCATCCTCGAGCTCAACTGCGAAACCGACTTCGTTTCCTCCAGCGACAAATTCCAAAAGCTCATCCAAGATTGCTTGGATCTTTGCTTCGAAAAAGAATGCGCGAATGTCGAAGAAGCCCAAGCCGCCTGCGCGGACCTCATGGCCGAAGCGACCATCGCCATGGGAGAAAAGTTCCAACTCCGCCGCTACGCCCTCGTTCGCGCCGAAGGGGAACAAGCCTTTGGTTCCTACATCCACATGCACGGCAAAATCGCTGCCTTGGTCGTTCTTTCCAAAGACCTCGGCGAAGGTAACCGCGGCCTTGCCATGACCGTCGCTTCCGCCGCTCCGGAATATTTGACCCTTGCGGATGTCCCGGCCACCGACCGCGCTCGGGAACTCGCGATCGCCCAAAAGGAAGTCGCCGAAGATCCGAAGCTCCAATCCAAGCCCGAGAACGTTCGCGAAATGATCGCCCAACGCAAAGTCGACTCCCGCCTTGGCGAGAACTGCCTCGAAGCCAAGCCCTATGCTTTGGATCCGGATGGAAAACTCTCCGTCGCCCAATTCCTCAAGGAAAAAGGCGCCTCGGTCGTCTCCTTCACCCGCTTCCTTGTCGGGGAAGGCGTCCCCACTGCTCCCGAAGCAGAATAAGCCCACAACTGGAGTGCCGTTTCCACTGGAAGCGGCACTTTTCTTTAGCGTTCGCGCGCCCGTAAGTCTTTATTTTCGTCCGCCGTTCGATTAATATAACCTCGCTATGAAACCCATTTACCAACGAGTGATTCTCAAATTGTCGGGGGAGGCCTTGGCCGACAGCAAGGATTCCACGATATTGGATCACGAAAAACTCCTTTCGGTCGCCAACACCGTGGAAATGATCCGTTCCCTGGGCGTCGATGTCGGCATCGTCGTCGGAGCCGGCAACATCTGGCGCGGAAGGCTCGCCGACAAAATCGGAATCGAGGCGTCCACCGCGGATTACATGGGGATGCTCGGAACCGTGATCAACGCCTTGGCCATCCAAAGCGCAATCGAGGAAAAAGGGCTCGCTTGCCGCGTGATGTCCGCGATCAACGTCCCCCAAGTGTGCGAACCGTATTATCGCCGGAAAGCCATCGCCCACATGGAAAACGGGAAGGTCGTCATCTTCGCGGGAGGAACGGGCAACCCCTATTGCACGACGGATTCCTGCGCGGCGCTTCGCTGCTTAGAAGTCGGCGCGGACGCCATCTTGATGGCGAAAAACGGGGTGGATGGGGTGTATTCCGCCGATCCGAGGAAACATCCGGACGCCAAGAAAATCGACCGGATCACGTTAGATGAGATGATTGAGCGCAACCTCGCCGTCATGGACCTCGGGGCCGCGGCGATGCTCAAGGGAAAGCACAAAGTCATCCGCGTCTTCTCCATGGACGACCCGCACGCGTTTGAGGCCGTCTTGACGGGGGAGGAGATCGGAACGACCGTTACCGATAATGAATAGAGAGGAAACCAACATGGACGCTTACGTTATTGATGCCAAACAATCCTTCGAAGGAACTATTCGGAATTTGGGAATCGGGATGGACAAACTCCGCACCGGAGTCGCCAACCCCGCGATGCTGAACGGAGTCACCTGCGATTATTATGGGGAGAAGATGCCGATCTCGGATCTTTGCCAAATCTCCCGTCCCGAACCCCGCCAACTTTACGTTCGCCCCTATTCCCGCGAAGACATCAAAGCCATCGCCGCCGGAATCGCCGCGGCGAATTTGGGGGTGAACCCCCAAGTGGAAGCGGATGGCATTCGCATTGTCGTCGCCGCCCTCACCGAAGACACCCGTCGGGAAATCGCCAAGAAAGCCAAAGCCCTCGGAGAAGAAGCCAAGGTCGCGGTCCGTAACATCCGCCGCGACGTCTTGTCCCTCCTCAAGGACGACGATTCCATGTCGGACGACTACAAGGATCGGGTGGAAGAAGACCTGCAAAAAGAAGTCGACGCGATCAATAAACGCATCGAAGAAATGGTCAAAGCCAAACAAGACGAAATCATGTCCATTTAAGGGCATATCCCCATTCGACATCCCGCCAAATTCGTTAAGGGAATTCCTTTAAGGAATTTGGCTTTTCTTTTTCGTGTCTTCTTCCCCCTTTCTCGTCTATAATTCAATATATGGACAAGACTGCTTTTCAATTGACCAAGAAGTGCCGTCACGTGGCCTTCATCATGGACGGGAACGGACGTTGGGCGAAGCTCCGCGGATTAGCTCGCCATTTTGGCCATCACGAAGCCTGCAATCGGATCATCGAGATCTTCGAAGCTTGCCGGGAATTCGATATCCATTGCATGTCCTTTTACGCGTTTTCCACCGAAAACTGGAATCGCCCCCAAGAGGAAATCGATCACTTGATGGATTACTTGGAAGAGTTCTTCCATAAGGAAATCGATTATTTGGATTCCGTCGGGGCCCGCCTCATCATCTCGGGGGATCTTTCCGCCATCCGATCCCAAACGAGAAAAGTCTGCCAAGAGGCGTTAGCGAGGACCGCCCACAACTCCACTTGGATATTGAACGTCTGCCTCAATTATGGGGGACGCGACGATATCGTGCGCGCCGCCAAAGCCTTCGCCGAAGACGTGAAAGAAGGGAAACTCGCCATTGAGGATTTAACCGAAGAGCGGTTTGCGGGTTATCTTTACACCAAGGGGCTGCCGGATGTGGATTTGATGATCCGCACCTCGGGGGAACAACGATTGTCCAATTTCTTGCTTTATCAAAACGCTTACGCGGAATTTGTTTTTACCGACGTCAAATGGCCGGATTTCAAACGCGGGGCCTTCATCGATTGCTTGAAGGAATACCAGGGCCGTTCCCGTCGGTTTGGGGGATTAGTCAATGAATGAGCCACTGCCACCGCGGCCGAATCGTCCGCACATCGAGATCAATCGACTCGACGAAAAGAAGAAAAAGAGCATGGGGAATCGAATTTTGGTCGCTCTGATTCTTTTTATCATCGCCGTCCCCTGTTTGGTGGTTGGCGGTTGGGCGTGGTTTGCCTTCGTCACCTTGGTGTTGGGGGTGGCCGTGTACGAAATCATGAAGGCGCCCCAAAAGAAATTCAAATGGTATATTTGGCTCGCCACTTACGTGCTTGTTTTCTTATACGTCTATTGGTTTTTGATCAAATTCAACGTGCAGAGTTACCTCTATCATCTCCACGCCATCCAAAACGGGCAGAGTTCTTCTTGGACGTTTCAGCTAGAAGGCCATTTCCAATATTTGGCGATTTCAACCTACTGCCTGGCCTCTTCTTTCGCCATTTATGCCTTATGCGCCGTATTGCACGATGAATTCACCTGGCATGACGTGATCTATTTCTTTACGATGAGCTTCGTCGTCGGGATGGGCTTCCAAGCCTTGCTCTTTGTTCGTTTTTATCCTTTTGCGATAGGGCCCGCTTGGGAAGGAATTGTCGACACCACCTCGAATGGATTCCGTTATTGGGGGTCTCTTGTCTTTGTGATTTACGTGGTGGCCACCACGTTCTTGAACGATTCCTTTGCGTATTTCGTCGGGATGTTGTTCGGCAAGCACCGCGTCAATCCGCGCATCTCCCCCAACAAGACTTGGGAAGGTTTCATCGGCGGAATTGTTTTGGGCGGGATTTCCGGTTTGGGATTCGCCCTGATTGCCGAAGCCTGCGGATCTCCCATCCTCCCGGGGCTCGCGGTACTCTCCCACCCGAAATCCTGGTGGTTGCTCATCCTCCTTTCCTTCACGATTCCCGTGATTGGCAACCTGGGGGATTTCACCTTCTCCATGATCAAACGTTTTTACGGGTTTAAGGATTACAGCCATGTCTTGGGCGCCCATGGGGGCGTGCTGGACCGCGTGGATTCCTTGACCTTCACTTCGATTTACGCGTCGGTGTTTGCCGTGATGTCTGCGGCGGGGTGGAATATCTTCCTATGAGGGAAATCCTCCTTTTGGGCGCGAGCGGATCGATCGGGAGCCAAACCATCGATCTCCTTTCTGCTTCTCCCGAGAGATTTTCCCTTCGCGGTTTCTCCGTGGGAAAAAGAGTGGAGAACGTGGGTCGGATTTTATCGTTGTTCCCTTCCGTAAACTTCGTCTGCGTCCAAAGAAAGGAAGATTACGACCGCTTGGCCCAAGAATACCCAAACCTCCATTGGTATTGGGGAGATGAGGGTTTGCTTTCCATTATCCGCGATTGCCCCTCCGATATGGTGGTCAACGCTTTGGTCGGCTTTGCTGGGCTATTCCCGTCCGTGGAAGCGTTAAAACGCGATAAAATCCTCGCCCTCGCGAACAAAGAATCTCTCGTGGTTGGAGGGGACATCATCCGCGATTTGTTGTCGAAAGGGCACGGCAAACTCTATCCGATCGATTCGGAACACGTGGCCATCGCCAAATTGCTTTCCCGAATCCCAAGGGAAGACATTGCTAAGATTTGGATCACCGCCAGCGGAGGTTCCTTCCGCGATTTCACCCGCGAAGAGTTGCGCCACGTAACTCCCGCGGATGCCTTGAAGCATCCCACGTGGTCGATGGGGGCGAAAATCACGATCGACTCCGCGACCATGATGAACAAAGGATTCGAGGTGATCGAAGCCAAAGTCTTGTTTGATTTTCCCTTGGAGCAAACGGGAATCCTGATGCACCAAGAAAGCCATGTGCATTCCGTCGTCGAAATGAAAGACGGCACCTTCGTGGGGGACGTATCCGTTCCCGACATGCATGGGCCAATCGCCTATGCCTTGTGGGAAGGAAATCTGGATTTCTCGTTGATGCATGTTGCTCGACTGGAAGATTTTGGCCCGTATCATTTTGGCGTCTACGATCCCAAGAGGTACCACGCTCCGGAGATTGCCTTGCGCGCCTTTGCGATGGGCGGCACCTCCCGAGCGGTCCTTAACGGGGCAAACGAGGCAGCCGTCTATGCGTTTTTGGAGGGGCGCATCCCCTTCTTGTCCATTGACGACCTCGTGGAAAAGGCCCTGGAGGCCCTTCCTTCGATTCCAAATCCGAGCCTGGAAGAGATCGCGAAAGCGGACAAGGAAGCGAGAGCGTTCATCGAAGAACAAGCGAAAGGAGTTCATCCATGCCGGTAGTGTTGCAAACCATTCTCTATATCCTCGTCATGATCGCCATCCTCGGCGTCTTGATTTCCATCCATGAAGCGGGGCACCTCGTCGCGGCGAAGGCGTTCCATGTCTATTGCTTTGAATACGCGATCGGGTTTGGGCCCAAGATCTTCCGGAAAAGACGCAAGGGCGGGGAAACCTATTTCTCCTTGCGCGCAATCCCTCTAGGCGGATTCGTTTCGATGTATTCCGAACCCGGGGAATTCCCAGAAGGGGAACAAGCTCCGGAAGACGATCGGGCGTTGAACCGCATCCATAAAGGGAAGAAGGCCGTGATTTTGTCTGCCGGGGTGGTCATGAATTTCTTGCTTGGCCTCATCCTCATTTTCATCTCCAACGTCGCCTTCCCGGATTATTACATTGCTTACGGGGGAGAGGTGACCACGAGCCAAAAGGAAACTTTGACCGTCCCAAGCGTCCCATTGCTGTTAAACGGGGAAATCCGAAGTTACGTGGAGAGCGAGAAAGCCAACGGCCTCCAAGTGGAGGATTACCATTTGGCCATTCCACAGATCACCGTGGAGAACACCGCTTGCTACGTCGTGGATTCTTCCGTCTCCCTCTTCAGCGCGGAAGGAAACCGATACGGGGGCGATTATTGTGCGATCTATTATCCCACCACCTTGACCAAAGAACGCGATTTGGCCTCTTCCATCGCGATTTATCCTGTGGCGGAGGATTTGGATGTTTCTCCCCTTCACTCGGAAGCGGGGATCACCGCTTATCCGGATTTCAAAGGGGAAGCCTTCTCCTTCAACCAAAAAGGAATGAAAGCGAATGTCACTTTGCGTTTGTTCGCCCCAACCCGCGAAGACCAGCAAATCAACGACCAACGCTTCTTCAACCAATCGATCCTGGTCGAAACCGTTTTCGAATTCGACGGGAAGTCGTTAACCTCCCCCGAAGCCCGGGTTATGGTGATTTCTTCCTACCACGGGTGGAATGAAGCGTGGGCGTTATGGGCGAAAGACGTTCCCCAAGCTTGCGGAGCGATCGTCCAAGGCTTCGCCTCCCTCTTCTCCCCGGGAGGATTCCAAAATCTCTCCGGAATCGTCGGGATGACAAGCGCCTTGCCCCAGATCGAAGCGCTGGGGGGAGTGGGCTATATCTTCTATTTCGCCGGACTACTTTCCATCAACCTCGCGTTTTTCAACCTCTTGCCCTTCCCGGGGCTCGACGGATGGCAACTCGCCGTCACGGCGGTGGAAGCCATCACGCGGAAGAAAGTCCCCGCGAAAGCCCAGGGCATCGCTTCCCTCATCGGGTTTGTTCTTCTTGGTATCTTGATGGTGGCCGTCACCGTCAAAGACATCATTGCCCTCATCCCTTAATACGCATCGGAGTCCATCTATGAACCGCAAAATGTATTCGTTTCTCTTATCCATCGGAATCGAGGATCCGGAACGTTTTGACATGGATTTCTCTTTGGCGGGCAGGAATCCGAAGAACCCCAACCAAGTGGATATGTTCATTCAAAAGGACACCCCTTGGGATTATGCCTTGCTCGATGAATTCTTAAATGCCTGCACGAACATCCGTTATCCCTATTACATCCGCTTCTGCTATATTCAGGAAGTGACTTTGGAGGACGTCGTTGCCTTATACGAGGCCTATACCCTTGCTCATCCGCTATACGCCTTCCCTTCTTTGAAGGTGGTCAATAACCGCTTGGTCGCAACCCTTGGCCAAAACGAAGAAGAAAAGCGCCTCTTGGATTTCAAAGCCCTTCTTTCTACGATCCAATATCCTTCTGACATCGAAGTGAAACCGATGGAAAATGAGCCCAAAGAAGCCCCGCTTACCCCAGAAGAGCAGGGTTTTGTCCCGAAAGAAGAAATCGTGCCCCCCGAAGAGAAGAAAGAGGACATCGACGGACGGGCCCTCATCGCCGCCGATCTCCGCATCGCTCAGCAAAAAAGCGAGGAAGAGCTCTTAGAGCAAGAACAAGAGAACCTCAAGGTGATGATGGAGGAACGCAACCGCGCCAGAGTCAACAAGAAAGGCGATTACCAAGTGGCCGAAACCCTCGAAGAGGTGTTCCGCCTTGGTTTAGTCAACGTCGATTTCTGCGGCGAAGTGTTCGAAGCTAATGTCCGCGGCACCCGAAAAGGCGGAAAGATGGGGGTGTATGGCATCGGGGACGCGACCAACGCCATCACGATTCGCGCCTTTGCTAACAAGCGCGGGGTGAGCGATGAAACCCTCGACCAGATCAAAGTGGGGGATCGCCTTCGCGTTCGCGGGGCCATCGACATCGACCAATACACGAAACAAAAGACGGTTCGGGTCCATTTCCTGGATTTGCTCCCTCCGCTTGAACTTCGAAAAGACGATCCCGAATTGCCCAAGAAGCGCGTAGAACTCCACCTCCACACCAAGATGTCCTCGATGGATGGGGTGGCGGATTTCGCGTCCTATTACAAACTGGCCAAGAACATGGGAATGACCGCGATCGCGGTGACGGACCATGGGGTTTTGCAATCCTTCCCCGCCGCCCAAACGGCAAGGGAACGGGACAAAAAAGATCCGTTGAAGGTCATCTACGGATGCGAACTTTACCTGTTTGACCGGCAATTGACCATCGTATCGAACCCTTGCTCCACGCCACTCAAGTCCGGGAAATATTGCGTATTCGACACCGAAACCACCGGCTTGAGCGCCCATTACGACCGCGTCGTCGAATTCGGCGGCGTCGTGGTGGAAAACGGGATGGTCGTGAAGCGCATGAACGTCCTCATCAATCCCGAGATGCACATGCCGGAAGCCTCGAGCCGCGTCAACCACATCACCGACGATATGCTCGCCCATGAGCCCAAGATGGCGGAGGTCATCGACCGAATCATCGATTTCATGGGGGATAACATCCTCGTTGCCCATAACGCGATTTTCGATATCTCCATGATGAACGCGGAACTCGCCCGTTTGGGGCGTCCGCCGCTAAAGAACCCCGTGATCGACACGCTTTCCTTGTCCCATTACCTGTTCCCGAAAGCCGCCCGTCACACGGAAGGGGCATTGCTTCGGAATTTGGGCCTCGCCGTTTACGACAAAAACGAAGCCCACCGCGCGGAATACGACGCGACCGCCTTAAGCGAAGGATGGGAAGAAATCATCCGTCGCCTCAACGAAATCCACCCCGGGTTCACTGTCGCGGATTTCGAATCGCTGCAAGTGGAATGGCCGGATATCGACGACGTGGAACGAAAAGACGCCGACGAGAAAAATCGGGAACGCTTCCTCCGCGCGATGAATCGGTTCGCCCCTTTCTTCCATTTCCATTACCCCAAAGACGAAATCAAAACCCATTTCGACGATTTTGAAAGCGCCCACGAGGAATACCGCCGCTGGGCCTATGACCCCAATCCCGAAGAGAAGGAACTCAAAGGGAAGCCCGAACTCTTCGTCCATTTCTCCGACATGAAGATGGCCTTCAACTCCTTCTGCCGAAACCTCCGCGATTTCCACGTGACCGTCTTGGTCAAGAATCAAGCGGGCTTGAAAGACCTCTATAAAATCGTCACCCAGGGAAACACCACTTATCTGGCCCGTTATCCCAAGACGCCTCGCGACCTCCTTTCCGTGCTGCGAAAGAACCTGCTCGTTGGGTCTTCTTGCTTTAATTCGGAGATTTTCGAAATCGCGAGAACCCGCGGAATGGAAGACCTCGCCAAGGCGATGGAATTCTACGATTACATCGAAATCCAACCTCTTCCGAACTATTCCTTCTTGCTCAACACCGAGGGCATCGATTCCGAAGAACGGTTGATCAAGATCCTCCGCGACATTATCACGGCCGCCAAAATGGCGGGGAAGAAAGTCGTCGTGACGGGGGATTGCCATTACGTGAACCCCGAAGACAAGATTTATCGGGACATCTACATCCACGCGATGGGAATCGGCAACGGCCGCCACCCCTTGAACCCCGAATACCGCGTCCATTACCCTCCGTTTGATAATCCTGACCAGCATTTCCGTTCCACGCGCGAAATGCTCGATTTGATGGAAAAGTGGATGAGCAAAGAAGAAGCGGAAGAACTCGTCATCGAGAACTCCAACTGGGTGGCCGATCAAATCGACGCGGAAGTCATCCCGGTCTCTCCCGGATGCTTCCCTCCCAACGAAAACCTCCCCAATTCCGCCCAAAAGCTCAACGATCTTTGCTATGGGAATTTCCACGCGACCTACGATTATTCTTTCGACGAGGACCCAAAAGTTCTCTCTGCCATCGAATTCGTCAAGGAACGCTTGGACCGCGAACTCGGCGGAATCATCGGGCATGGGTACGCGGTGACGTATTACATCGCCCATAAACTCATCAAGATGGCCAACGACGAACCGGAGCATTACATTGTCGGTTCCCGTGGATCGGTCGGTTCTTCCATCGCGGCGACGATGGCCAATATCACCGAGGTCAACCCCTTACCTCCCCATTACCATTGCCCCCATTGCCATTATTTGACCTTCGAAGACGAAGACGGGGTCAATTTCTTGAAGAAAGGATACAAATCCGGCTTTGATTTGCCCGAGAAAACCTGTCCCAAATGCGGAACCCCGTTGAAGGCGAATGGTCAGAACATCCCCTTCGAAACCTTCCTAGGCTTCTCCGCGAACAAGGTCCCGGACATCGATTTGAACTTCGAGGAAGATTCGCAGCACAAAGCCCATAACTATACCCGAATGCTTTTGGGGGATCGCAATGTCTTCCGCGCGGGCACCATCGAAACGGTCGCCGAGAAAACCGCGTACGGTTTCGTTCGCGGATTTTTCGAAGATTTGTTGAAAGAGCAGCACAGCGCCAAAACCCTCGATTCGGTCAATCCGGCCTACATCGCCTATTTGGCCTCGAAGTGCACTGGGGTCAAACGCACGACGGGCCAGCATCCAGGAGGCATCGTGGTCGTTCCTAGCGATCGATCCGTTTACGATTTCACGGCCGTTCAGCATCCCGCGGATGACCTCGAATCGGATTGGCTCACCACCCATTTCGATTATCGTTCCATGCACGACGAACTCTTGAAGTTCGATATCTTGGGCCACGTCGACCCCATGGCCATGCGGTATTACCGCGATTTGACCGGAGTCAAAATCGAGGATATCCCGATGAACGACCCCCGCGTTTTGTCGTTGTTCACCTCTCCCGCGGAACTGCATTTGGGCCACAACTATCTCGGGGTGGTGACCGGGGCCAGCGCCCTTCCGGAATTCGGAACCGACCTTGCCCAACGAATGTTGTCCGAAGCCCAGCCGAAGACCTTCAACGATTTGCTCATCATCTCCGGCCTTAGTCATGGAACCGACGTTTGGGCGGGCAACGCGGAGGATTTGATTTTGAACCACGTGACCGACATCAATGGGGTCATCGGATGCCGCGACGATATCATGTCCTATTTGATTCTCCAGGGAATCGAGCCCGGGACCGCTTTTGCGATCATGGAAGACGTCCGTCATGGCAAATTCGCCAAAACCGCTGAGAAATACGTGCCGATCATGCAAGCCCATAACGTGCCCCAATGGTATATCGATTCCTGTTTGAAGATTAAATACCTCTTCCCGCGGGGACACGCGACCGCCTACGTCATGATGGCGGTGCGCGTCGCCTACTTCAAACTCTATTACCCCTTGCAGTTCTACGCGGTCTTCTTCTCCGTGCGGAGCGACGCTTACGACATCGAGACGATGATCGCGGGGGAAGAAGCGATCCTCAAAAAGATTCAGGAGCTCCGCGCCCGTCGAGAAGACCGCGCCAATCCGCTTTCCAACAAGGAAATCAATATTTTGAAAACCTTGATCATCGCCCTGGAGATGTGCGAACGCGGTTACCATTTCTCCAAGATCGATCTCTATCGAAGCGATTTCAAGATGTTTGTCGTCGACGAAGAGAACAAAGCCCTGATTCCGCCTTTCACCGTCATCGATCAGTTGGGGGAGAACGCCGGCAAGAGCGTCGTCGATGCCCGAAATCGCTTAGGGGGGCGGCCTTTCTTGTCCAAGGAGCAGTTGCTGCGGGAAACGAAACTCTCTTCCACCAACCTCGCCGAACTCGATCGCTTAGGAGCCTTGGAAGACTTAAGCGAAACCAACCAAATGACCTTATTCTGATGCGTTTATCCGTCCAAAATCCTTCGATTCTGTCTTTATGACATCCCTTGAAATCCAAAGAAGGAACGGCTTTGGGTTTTGCCTCTTCCTTTCTAGGGCGACTCGCGAATTCTTGGTTGCAGTCAGGGGGATAGGTCTTTATAATAACACCCGCGCGAATCGATTGATTTGACGCTTCGGGACGTAGCACAGCTTGGTAGTGCGCCTGGTTCGGGACCAGGAGGTCGCGGGTTCGAACCCCGCCGTTCCGACCATGAAGAAAACACCGACTCGGTTTCCGGGTCGGTTTTCGTTTCCAGACCTTGGAAATCCTCTTGGAGGGCATTACAATAACCCCGCTGTCTCCGTAGCTCAGCTGGATAGAGCACTTCCCTCCTAAGGAAGGGGTCAGGCGTTCGAATCGCCTCGGGGACGCCATTTTTTGTAGGATTTGGATTGCATCGCGATTCCATAAGATGTATAATATGTTGCAGTCAATATTAAATGGAGGTTAATATCATGCTGACAAAAGAGCAGATCGTCGAAAACAAAAACAGGTTCCTGGAGCTAATCGGGAAGATTTCCAGTGACAGGGTGGAGACTGGCGAATTGGTGGAATACCTATTCACGACCGATTTCTTCACCGCGCCAGCAAGCGTAAGGTACAACTGCTGCTACGAGGGCGGGTTGTGCGAGCACACGCTGAACGTCTACAGAAACCTGAAATTCCTCGCTGGCGGATACGGGGAGAAGTACTCCGAGGACGAATTGATTCTCACGGCTTTGCTCCACGACTTCTCCAAGATAGGCTTCTATGAGAAATACATGAAGCCGACGAAGCAGTTCATCGAGGAGGAAGAGGCAACGAGCAGGTCGAAGTTCGACGGCTCCACTGGGAAGTGGTTCAACTGGGTCGACGAGGTTTTCTACAAAGTGAAGGACGGCAACGACTCCGCCGCCTCTGGGACGAGGTGGTTCAGCACGCTCATGATCCTCAATAAGTTCATGCCAGTGTTCGACGACGAGTTCAAGGAAGTTACGATAGCCCTCGTAAACCAGTACGACGGAACGAGGGAAATGAGCGGAGACATCAAAGTCGTGCTCCATGAGCATCCGCTCACCCTCCTTCTGCACGAGGCCGACAGCTTAGCGTGCTACATCACGGACGACAGGCAATGAACAAGATAATAGAGAAGGAGCTCAGGAAGACGATGGTCGCGGACCTGTCGCACTTCGACGGCGATTCCTATTTCATACCGAGGTACAGATCCGCCAAGCTCGACGTGAACAAATGCTACATCATCGAGCTCGACGACTTCCTGCTCGATCCTAGCAAGAGCGCAATGCTCGCCGCCAACTTCAACAACAACAGCCACCCAACCGAAAGGCACATGAAGGTGGAGGTCTGCAAGACGATGGGAAAGATGATATACGTTGACGGAATCGGATTCGACCTCGACGGGGACAGGGATCTTCCTACGTTCTGGAGCGGGTGGCTGACCGTCGACAACCTGAAGGTAATTCGGGAAATTGTATGATAAATGGACGAAACGGAGGAATATAATGAGAGAAACATTGGCTAATGTATTCAGGCCCGCGCGATTCGAGGATGTCGTGGGGCAGGAAGCGGTCGTCAAGGTGCTCCAGCGCCAGGCGATCACCAAGACGTTCCGCAACTGCTACCTGCTAACAGGACCAAGCGGAACTGGGAAAACGACGCTGGCCCGCATATTCGCCAACGAAATCAACTGCGGAAAGGGTTCGCCGATAGAGATAGACGCGGCGTCCAACAACGGAGTCGACAACGTGAGGGACATCATCGACAAGGCTAATCAGCGGGCATTGGACAGCGAATACAAGATATTCATCATCGACGAATGCCTCATGCTCACTATCCAGGGGTGGAACGCATTCCTCAAATGCATCGAGGAGCCTCCGAGATACACAATTTTCATATTCTGCACCACGAACCCAGAGAAGATTCCAGCGACGATACAGAACAGGGTTCAGCGATTCACATTGGGAAAAATCAGGGCCGAGGACATAAAGAAACGGCTCATCTACATCTGCCAGCAAGAGGGTGCCTCGAACTTCGAAGACGCATGCGGTTACATAGCCAACGTCAGCAAGGGAGGCATGCGCGACGCGATAGCTAACCTCGACAAATGCCTCAGCTACTCAAACGACTTGAGCGTTGAGGAATGCGTCAGGATCCTCGGAGGAATAAGCTACGAAACGCTTTTCAGAGTCACTGAAAAAATCCTCGACAAGGACAACTCCGTGCTCGGGGACGTC
>JAXDTZ010000017.1:0-10653 GCA_034089705.1 Candidatus Alloenteromonas sp.
CCCGTGGATCTTTGCAAAGGATCCGCGAAAAAATACGACGAACTCAAAAAATAGAGGGGGCGTATGCGCTTAATAGCCGTAACGCTTCTTTTCTTTCACGAAGAAGAAGATGGTCAAGGCGGTGGAACCGATCTCCGCAAACGCCGCGCTGGACCAAATGCCATCCACCGATAGCAACAAAGGCAATAAGAAAACCGCGGAGAGTTCAAACACGAGGGCTCGGACAATCGAGATGATCCCGGAAACCAAGCCGTTGTTCAACGCGGTGAAGAAGGCGGAGCCAAACACGGAGAACCCGCACGTCAAGAAGACAAACGAGTAGATCTGGGTCGCATAACTCGCCATCTCTTCTAACTTGGGATCCCCCGAGGCAAACGCTTTGGCCAAAACCGGACCGAGCGCCTCGGAAAGCAAAAACATCCCAACGCCCACGCACCCCACAATCATCAAGGAACGCTTGAGGAGATGGTGGAGTTCCTTTTTGTTTTGGGCGCCGAATTGATAAGAGACGAAAGGCGATATCCCGATGGTGTATCCGATGAATATCGCCATGAAGGTATACGAAAAATATTGAATGATTCCGTAAGAAGACACGCCCACGGGCCCAACGTAACGAAGCAACTGGGCGTTGTAGCAAATGGCCAAAACCGACGCGGAAATGTTAGATACGAATTCGCTGATTCCATTCCCGGCGCTTTGGAGAATCGACGGGATATCCATCTGGGTCTTGCCCAAACGAATGGGAGCCTTTTTGGAGAACCGGAAATACAAAATCGGGAGGAGACCGCCGATGCAATAACCGATGATGGTCGCGAAGGCCGCTCCTTCTACTCCCCAGGAAAGAAGGCCCATGAACAAAGCATCCAACAGGATGTTCGCAATCCCCGCTCCGAGGATAAACAAGAACCCCGTGTATGGCTTTTCCGCCGTGGAGAAAAAGGATTGGAACAGCAATTGCAGCATGAACGCCGGCATCCCAAGCGACAAAATTCGCCCATACGTGACCCCATATTCCACCATTGCCGCGGTGGATTCATGGGAAAATTTGGCCATAAGGTTGGCAAAGGGCTTCACGGCGAAGAAACCGATAACCCCAAACAAGATCCCCAAGACCAATACGACGTAGACGATCAACGAAAACGTTTGGTTCGCCTTCTCTTTTTGTTTCTCGCCCAATAATTTGCCAACCAAGGCGGCTCCCCCGGTTCCGAGCATGAAGCCAACGCTCGCCAGCACGGCGAAAAAGGGCCAGACGAGGTTGTTGCCCGCGAAGGCGTCCCCTCCCACCAAGTTGGCCATGAATACCCCATCCACGATGGTATAGAGAGAAGAAAACACCATCATGCAGATGGGCGCGATCACCGCGAAAAAGATTTTCTTCCCCGTTAAGTGCTCATTCAATGAAATGTGCATGCTTCCCTCCTTCCTAGTATAAAAACACCCCCTTAAGAGGATGCCCCAATAGGATACTAAACCTAGCTCTCTTTTGCCACCCCAGGGGGAGAAAAACGACCAACGTTCTGGCTTATTTTTGAAAAATCAAAACAACCGATATGGGAAAATATCCTTGAATGCGAAACCTAAAAGCAACGCATTTTCTGATTCCCATCGTTTCCAAAGAAAGGAAAAGGGCGGTTCGTGGTCCGAATCCGCCCTTGCGATATGGAGTTCTTATTTCCGTTCGGTCAGAAGGTCTTTGTCCATGTGGTAAAGGCCAACTTTGTCTCCGTCCGCGAACACGTCGTAACGCGTGAGAAGGGCCGTGGCCTTTTCTTCTTCTTCGCGTTGTTCGGCGACGTACCAGCTGAGGAAGTCAACGGTTCCGATGTCGCCGTCTTTCTCCGCTTGACGGACGATCGCGTGGATTAAGGACGTGACGTATTTCTCATGGTTGATTTGCAAAACGAGAGGATCGCGAATGGATTGGAAATCATTCGACGGGGCTTCGATGGGTTTGAGAACGAAGGGGACGGAAAGGTCGTGGAGGTATTCCGCGAAACGTTCCGCATGTTCGATTTCCTCGCGGGCTTGTTGTTCAAACCAAACGTGAAATCCTTTCAAACCTTTGGCGCGGTAGTATTCGGCGATGTCGAAGTAAAGATAAGCGCTGTAAAGCTCTTTGTTGATTTGGTCCTCGATGAGGTTTTTCAGTTCTGGGGTCATGATGAATCTCCTTATTTGCCCACATTATATGGGATGTCCGTTCTTTTGTCTTTCGTAACGCACCTTATCTCTTTCGTTGCTTTTGCAACCGAATCGGTTAAGATAACCACGTCTCAAGGAGAAAACGGAATGATACCAGACTTAAATATGACGAATTGGTGGGCGTGGCTTGTGTGCGTCGCATGCCTTGCTGTAGGGGTTTTGATGCTTTGGAAATGCTCGGACATCTTCGTAGACGGCGCGGCCAGCATCGCAAAGAAACTCAAAGTGTCCACGATGATCATCGGTTTGACCGTCGTGGCGTTCGGCACCTCTTGCCCCGAACTCGCGGTTTCGGTCTCCGACTCCATCAGCTGCTTAATCGCGGGAGGGAACGCCAACGTCGCGATCGGCAACGTGGTCGGATCCAACATCTGCAACATCTTGGTCGTTCTGGGAATCTCCGCGGTATTCACCCCGATCGTCGTGAAGAAAAGCACCTTGAAAAAGGAACTCCCCATTATGTTGGGCGCCACCGCCTTATGCGTGTTGTTCGTCTTATTGTTTGACACTTCTACGGGGGAACACGCCGTTCTCCGCTGGGAAGGAATTATTTTGGTCGTCGGAATCATCGCTTACGTTTCCTATCTCGTCCTCAGTGCCCGCAATCAAGCCAAAAAAGGCTTAAACCTGGAAACCGAAAACGACGAAATCAAGGATATGTCTACCCCGAAAGCCATTTTGTTCACCATCTTCGGCCTCATCGGAGTCATCGTCGGAGGCGAAGCGGTCGTCTATGGGGCGAAGAACGCGGCGACCGGGATCGGAACCGCCGCCGGGCTCAATCCGGACTTGGTCGAATCCTTGGTCGGGCTCACCATCGTCGCGGTGGGCACCTCCCTTCCCGAACTCATCGTTTCCGCCAACGCGGCGAGGCATGGGCAAAACGACATCGCCCTCGGCAACGTCATCGGATCGAATATCTTCAACATTCTCTTCGTTTTGGGCATTGCCTCCACGGTGAATCCTTTGACCGTCGGAAACCAAATCTGGGTCGATTTGGTCGTCATGAGCGCCGCTTCCGTCTTGCTTCTTGTTTTCGGCCTCACGGGCAAAATCAAGAAATGGGGTGGATGGACCTTCCTGGCCTGTTATGCCGGGTATTTGGCATATTTGGTCACCAGAACCCTCATCTCTTAACCAAGAACAGCAAAATTCCCGAATTATCGAATTTTCAATGATTGAACGCGCGTCCGCATGCGTGTAATATCTTAGTTGTCTCAAAAGACCGTTTTATTGAAAGGAACAAAAAAGACATGAAAAACATGAAGAAAGTTCTTCTTGTTGCTGCTGCCGCGACTCTTCTGAGCGCCTGTGGCGTCAAACCGTCCATCAGCAGCGAACCCGTTGAATCCGAAGAAAGTGTTTCGCTCGGCGGATCCGTTTATGGCGGCGTCATCATCGACTACACCAGCGATGAGCACCTCCTCACCGCCGCCGTTCTCGGCGACTATCCCGGCAGCTTCATCTACTGCCCGTTCGTGAACCAAAAGGTCACCGTCGTCCCGACCTTCGAAGGCAAATACGAGCTTGATTACATCACCCTCGACGGCACCAAGATCGAAACCAAAGTCGGAACCGCTGAAGACAAGTTCACCACCTACAAAGGAGAAATCAGCCTCGAAGGAATCCGCTTCGCCGAATTCCCGATGCCGGAAAAAGCCCCGACCGTCAAAGTCTTCTCCAGAGCCAAAGAAGGCACCACCCACAAAGTCACTTTGAACATCAAGGACGAAACCGGTAGCGTTAAGTACTACAATACCACGACCTCCAAATGGGGCGAATACACCGGAAAAGGCATCGACAGCTACTTCAAAACTCCCGGAACCCACGAAATCGAGGTTTTGGAAGGCGCCATGGCTGGTTGGTTGATCCAAGGAAATGACCTTGAAAACTACCACGGCGGAATGTTTGCTTATAGCGCCGCAATCGGTGACAAAGCCGTTCCCACCAACACCCTCGAAGCCTCCATCAACAACATCCAAAAGACCACCTCGCTCTTCAAAATGCCGGCCAATGACGTCACCGTCGACATCAAGATGAGCAACGCCGCCAAAGTCGGCACCGCCTATGACCTCGTCCATGGTGCCGGATACGTCGGCAAAGCCGTCATCTCCGCCACCAAAGACTACCACGGCGATGTCACGGTCGTTGGTGCGGAGCTCTACGAATACTGCCTCCCCTCCTACATCACGATCGCGGATGACAAAAAAGCCGATTTCGACGAAACCGACTATGTCACCGGCAAAGTCAACAGCCACGGAGCAGTCAAAACCCAAAATTGGTACAAGACCGTTAAGTTCGGAACCTACACCTTGACCGCCACCGTCGATGCCGAAGGCATGCTCAGCTACAAAGACGCGGAAGGCAAGAATCCCCTTGCCACCGCCGCTGGACAAGAAGCCTGGGCCAACGCCGTCATCGCGGATGCAGTCACCCTCGTCCTCAAAGCCGGCGACAAGAAAGTCGGAAACAAGGAATTCAACAAAGACGTCAACGGCTACGGCGGCACCAGATTCGACTGGATTGGCCAACGCAACGCCACTGTCGGCATCGTAATGGATTACGGCGTTGAAGCCCTCGCCACCGCTGAACTCAAAGTCGTCTCGACCACCAGCGATGAAAACGGCTCGATCACTTCCACCAAAAAAGCTTGGTTCATCACCGTCGATGGAGAAGAAGTCAAAACCGCCGCTACCTGGACCGACCTCAACAGCAACACCGCTGGAAAAGGCTACTCCAGCTACGCTCAACTCATCAAAGCCGCTTACGACAAGGCCCTCGCCTAATTCTCGTTAACGCAGCAAAGCCCGTTTCGCTCTCGAAGCGGGCTTTTTCTTTGCCATCTTTCTCTTAGGAAGGCTTTCTTATGAACGTTTTTCGCTAAAGGGGTTTACGCTTCCTCGCAAACCCCCTCCGCCCCGAAAAACACAAACGAAAAACTCATGGAGGAAACCTCCGAACGCCAAATCCATCGGGCAACGGGTCATCCCCGTTTAACCATTTCCACTGTTTTGGATAAATAACGGTTCGCGAGCAACCCTTCCACGATGAATCCGTTCAGGGTTCCGGTGACCAGCGAGGCAAACGCCATCACGGGGAAGTAATAGAAAACGCCCCAATTCTCCAGGTAGATGACCGCGATGAAAATCTGGGCCAACGCGTGGGAATACGCCCCAAGGATGGAAACGCCAACGGGGGTGAAAATCTTAAAGAGGCGATAAGCGACATACATCAAGAAAAACGACAGAATCGCCCCCGACATGGACATCACGAATCCCATTTGGAGGAATGTCCCGGTAAACAAAGAAGCAACCAGCACGCGAGCCAAATCGATCGCGAGGGGGATCCAGAATCCAAAATAATAAATGGAAAGCAGGATTACGAGGTTAGCTAACCCAAGTTTCATCCCCGGGATGCCAAATGGAATAAAGGATTCGGCGATGCTTAAAGTCAGGGCCATGGCCAGCAGCATGGCGATGAGAGTCACTTTTCTTACTCGCGTGCGCGTGTCCATAATCTTTACCCAATAATAATCTCGTCCGACGGGGTCGAGGATACCACTTCGATGAATACGCCGTTATGCGCGCAAACGATGGGGTGGTTGGGTTTGCTCACCCAGCCCACGTGAACGCATTCTTGGCCCGGGCAACGCGAAGAAACCACCGCGATGGCATTGTGCTTCAGCCCGATCGTCAAAGTGGTTTTCCGGCCCTGAATTACGATTTCCTGGTAATCGTGGATTTGGCTTAAGGAGATGGGGTTTCTGTTTTTCCCATCTTCTCCTGGAATCGCCATTAGGTTTCCTTCCAAATACAGGGTCGCGGTCAATTCGGTCCCTTTTTGGGAGGTCGTCGCTTCCCGAACAAGGAACCCGGCGCCCGTTCCGGCGACCAAAAGCCCAAGAAGCAAGAAATCGAAAAGATGCTTCCGAAGGAAGCCTTTCTTTTTCGTTACGTTGGTTTCTTGGGTGGCGTGGCTCATTCGCTTTTATCGTTCGCCCGAACCGCGGTCAACTCCGGGCTCTCCTCTTTGAGTTTGGCAAATCCCGCGCCTCCGTAGGCATCGAAGAACAAGGCGTAACGGAAATCGTATTTCTCACTCCATTCCTTCGTTTTCTCTGGGCCTGCGATCATGCAGGAGGTGGAGAAAGCGTCTAACAAAGCGCTGTTGCTCCCTTCCAAAAATGCCATGGAATAATCCGTGACGGGGATCCCGGTGACCGGATTCATGACGTGGGAATACCATTTCCCGTTGTATTTCACGGATTGCTCGTAAATCGCGGAGGTTGAGGTGTCGGTATCTTGCAAATAATAGGAATTCTCGTTTTCGAGAAAGGAATACTTTAGATTCACTTTCCAGGGCCCGTCCTTGGAGGTTTTCCCAAGCGACAACGAGCTTTGCCCTCCGTTGATCAAATAATGGACCGCGCCTTTTTCCAAAACCATCTGTTGGACTTTTTCCACCGCGAACCCTTTCACGAGCCCGCCCAAATCGATGTGCCCTTCTCCCAGCCGTTGCACGGTTCTCGCGGCTTCATCGATGATCAACGAAGTGGCGTTCATCTCCTCGATGAGCGCCGGGGCGGAGGCTTCCGCCGCCTGGATTTCTTCGTCGGTGATCGTTTCGGGGTCTTTGGATCCGTCGAGGCCAAATAAGGTTTCTTTCCATAAGGAAGTGACTTTGCCGATGAAGGGATTGAAATATCCTTCGGTCTTTTCCTTCATGTCCAACGCGGTTTGCAAAATCTCGATTAAAAGGGGATCCACCACGACGGGGGAGTTCGTATGGTTCAACGTGTAAACGGTTCGCAAGGAAGAAGAAGACGTATACGGGTCAGTTAAGCGGTCCAGCAAATCAACGAACTCGTTGATTTCTTCGGAAATGTCGTTGCCCGCGGTATCGTAACTCCATCCAAAATAACTATGAAAAACCAAAGGGTTGGACCCAGAATAGGGGGTCAACGGGGTTTGGCCGCAGGAAGCAAGGAGCGCCGCGGAAAGAAGAATCAACAATCGGTTTTTCATCGCGTCGGTATTATATGTCGAACCGAGATTTCTTTCACCTTGAAAGAACGCTTGGGATTCCGAAATGGAGGAATTCGGTTTGGATGATTGCAAAGAACGCCATTGGTCCACGAAAAAACCCACCGGAAGTCCGATGGGTTCGTCGTTATAAGGTGACGTCGACGGTGGTTCCGTCCGGTCCGGGAGTCGCTTTGAGATAAGCGATGATCGGATCGAAATTCTTGTCTTTCTTTCCCGCCTTGCAGGCGCTGACTTTTTTGATTTCCCCGGTCACGAGGGCTTCCGCGAGATCGCGGCAACCCGCCTTCCCGCAAGCGCCGCAATTGACGTTGGGGAGAAGCTTGGTCACCTCGTCAATGCGAGGATCCTCTTCCACGTGGAAGATAATGGAAAACCAAACCAGAAGGACGGAGAGGACTATCGCGATGCCGGCCAAGGCAAGAACGGCCCATAAGATATCCAAATCCATAGATTACTCCTTTCTTTCCGAAGAAGCGCCGCTGGAAGCGGAGGCTTCTTCCTCTTCTTTCTTTTTTTGATAATACTGCTCTGCCTGATGATAGAATTGGCAACTCGCTTGATCGCAAGAGGCGCATTGTGGCCCGAATTGGGACTCGCATCCCTTCGGCGCCGGCGTTTTCACGTAGAGGATGAAGGTGACGACGAATGCGGTCAACAAGACCACGACGAGGACTATCACAAGAGCAATCGCAACGCTCTGGGGCATGTTATTGAAGTTTCAAGACATCCCCGACCTTGATCATGCCGTTCAAGCCCATGAAGATCATGGTCAAGATGCCGGCGACGAGCAATGCGATGGGGACACCCTTGAGGGCCTTCGGGACATTGGACCCTTCCAAGCGAGTGCGGATGCAAGCAAAGACGAAGATAATGAAGAGGAATCCAACTCCCGTGCCAAGGCAGTTCGCCAGCGCGCCGAGGAACGTAAATTTCACGTTATCGGTCACGACGCCAAGAACGGCGCAGTTGGTGGTGATAAGGGGCAAATAGATGCCCAAAGCCCGATAGAGGGAGGGGGAAGTCTTTTTGATCACGAAGCCCACCGCTTGAACCAAACACGCGATGACCAAGATGAAGAAGATGGTCCGCATGTATTCCATCTTGGCGACGCCAAGAAGGAGGTTGATCGGATAGCAGACGAGAGTGGCGATGACCATGACGAAGATAACGGCGATCCCCATTCCGACGGCCGATTTGATTTTGTTGGAAACTCCAACGAAAGCGCAAACCCCATAGCTGCGGTTGAGGACGACGTTATCGACGAAGATGTAGGAGAGGATGGCGAGGAAAAACGCAACAACGATATTCATGATTATTTGCCTCCTTTCGCCGCGACGGTTGCGGCGCGGGCAGCGCGTTCGGCCGCGCGTTTCTTAGCCGCTTTGAAGTTGCTGACCGCTTGGATCACGCCAAGGGCGAGGCCAAGGACCAAGAATCCTCCGGCGGCAGAGCTGAGGAAGGGAATTGCGAGGGAGAAGCTGCTTCCCTTGAATCCGCCTAAGAGAGGAATCTTCACCATGGGGAGGAAATCGAAGATGGCGCCGATGGTGATGTAACCAACGCCGAAGATTTCCCGCACCGCGGCGATCGCGATGATGGCCCAGCCATAGCCCAGGCCGTTGCCAAGGGCGTCCAGCATGCTGTCCACGACGGTGTTTTTGCTGGCGAACGCCTCCGCTCGGCCCAAAGCGATGCAGTTGACGACAATCAAGGAAATGAAGGTTCCAAGACTCGTGTAAAGCTCGGGAAGGAAGGTTTTCGTCAAGATGTCCACGAGGGTAACGAAGGTCGCGATGATGACGATGAAGGATGGGGTGCGGATTTCATCGGGGATGAATCTGCGAAGAGCCGAGACGAGAATGCTCGAGCAAAACAACACGAAGAGGAAGAGGACGGCCATGCCGACCGCTTGTTCAATGGATTTGGTGACGGCGATCGCAGGGCAGGTGCCGAGGACCATGACGAACAAAGGGTTCGCCTTCAAAAGCGGATCCAGGAAGATGGCCGCTTTATTCGATTTTTGTTCCGAAGCCATAGGTTACTCCTTTCATTCGCCGAGATCGGCAACGGCGAGATCGCGCATGCCGACGAGCATTTCCCGAACCATTTTGGAAGTGTGGGTGGAACCCGCGTCCACTTGCCCTTCGTTGTCGATGCTATGGGTTCCGGAAACGACGCCATCGAGATAGCCCTTCGCCGAGAAGTTCTCTTCCGCGACGATCGTGGCGCCTTTGATGAGGGCCCCGGATTCGCTTTTCGCGAACCCGACGATGATCGTCGAAGATACCGGGCCTTTGTCGATGGCGCAATTAGCTTTGCCTCGATAAGCCACGGCTTTGGTTCCGCTCTTCAGGGTAACCGAGTACCGGGAATCGATCACGAATTTGCCGTTTTCGCTCACGAGGGCCCTTTCCACGGCGGAGAAGGTTTCATCCGCGGCGAAGGAATCGTAATCCTCGCCATAGATGACGGGGAAAGCGGAAGCGACGTTGGCCTTTTGGGCGGCGAGGGTGCGTTCGTAATAATCGTCGCGCATCTTGATCGCCGCGCTGCGGAAGGCGTTGGAGGTGATGGTCGCGCCGTTTTTGATCGCGTCATCGTAATTCGCGCTGCCCGAGACGAGGCCGTCCGCGAACCCGGTCCATTGCGTGTAAGTGAAGGTGTTGGAGAGGACGTGGTAGCCCGCTGGGCGGACTTCTTCGGCCTTTCCTTCGGTAACGGACCCGGAGAACCCGACCATGAATTCCATCTTTCCGGAGCCGCCGTATTCCGAATAAGGCGTATCCGCGGTTTCGGCGTAGTAAACCGCCGCGGTGGATTTGTCACCCAAAACGACGTCGTAACGCTTGGAAATCGAGCCGTTTTTCGTCTTCTTGTTCGCGTCTTTGTAAGAGAATTTGACGTCCATTTCGGCAGTGGTGTAGCTTTCCGCGGTTTCGAAGATCTCTTGGATCGCGACCAAGGTGTCGTCGACCGGCCCGGTTCCTCCTCCGGTCCAAAGGCCCAGATAAGATTCTCTGGCGATGGTCAAGGCTTTGTACAAAGCGGAAGTGGATACCGTTCCCCCGGCGCCGACGGAGAAGCTATCCTTACTTCCGTCAAACGCCACTTTTCCGTTCACGACGGCGGCGGCGTAATCGGCGGCTTTATTCGTGTATCCGCCTTTGGTGGTGACGTTGATCGCGTAAGGCTTCACGCTGGCAACGGTTTCTTCGCTGATGTCTCCGCTGAAGGCAACCGTGAAGGCAAGGGGCTCCGACATTGGGGTGCCGGCGTCCACGGTGAAGGCGTAACCGAATCGGTCATTCCCGTTCTTGGCCATCAAATAGGCATCTTGAACGAGGATGCCGGATTTCTTGTACGGTTCGAACCCGTCGACTTTGCTAAACGAGGCGGCGGCATC
>JAXDTZ010000023.1:0-26666 GCA_034089705.1 Candidatus Alloenteromonas sp.
TGTCATTATCGGGTAACTTGTTTCTACCCCATTTATTCCAATTCCACCGATGTCGCAGAGCCTCGGCCCCTTGGAACCCCAAGCAATCGTTCGCGCCCGCTCCGAGGTGAATTCGTTCGATACTTTCGATGATAACCAAGGGGATCCCTCGCGCCATCGGTTTTTCTCGGCATAAAGGGGCTTGGAATAAGGTGGAAACAAACTACCTTATAATTGGCTAGGAACAAATTGCCTTATAATCACAAAATGGTTCGGGGCCGCTTGCGTTTCAATGGTATTTGTTTATAATTTGAGTGGGCTGATCGCAAGATCATGGTCCACCGAGGCGCAGGGAAACATCCCTGCTTTTTATTTCTATGGTACCGAAAAAGAAGAGAACATTGAGCATCTTCGTCGACGAAGGCGGGGATTTTGGGCCGGCCGATCCCCATTCTCCCCTATACGTCGTCGCTTTCGTGTTCCATGACCAATCCGTGGATATCAAAACTAAGATCGACTATCTTTCCGAACTCGTCGCCAAATGCGGTTACCAAGGACACGCGGTGCATACTTATCCGCTTATCCGACGTGAGGCCGAATATGCCGCAGAGCTCTCGGAGGTCCGGTATAAACTCTTTCGTGCCCTCTATTTATTCTCCTTAAACGCCGATATTGGGTTTGGTTCCGTGGTCGTAGAAAGGAAAGATTGTCCCGATCAGGAATCTTTGGTGAGGAGACTATCCGTTGAGATTCACTCCTTCCTGATTTCGCACCGGGATTTCTTTTCGTCGTTTGACGACGTGCACGTTTACTATGACTCGGGCCAAATGATTCTAAGGAACATCCTGCTCACGACATTTTCCATAGGCCTGTCGATACCTTTTGAGCTAAAGAAGGTCATTCCCTCTGATTACGCATTGTTCCAGACTGCGGATCTTTGTGTGACTTTGGAGACTTTGAGGTGGAAGGCTGCAAAAGGAAAGCTGACGAAGTGGGAGATTGGCTTTTTCGGCTCGAAGACCCAATTGGTGAAAAGTTTTCTGCGACAATTTGAGTTGAAGCACATTTAGTTTCTTTCAACAATAGTTCAATAAAAACTCGGCCTGTCGCCTAAAGAAATGATCAATGAAATTTGTTGGTTTCATTGCCTACTTTGACCGGTTTCACTTTTTGGTGACTGGTTTCAAAATGGGGATAACTGGCTTCAGAGTGGTTTGGGCTTTGTATCAAAAACATCCCCTTTGAAATGTATCAATATTGTAGTGCAACCTCTTGCAAAAAGGGCAAAATGTATCATTATTGATGCAAAATCACATAAGAAAAACAAAGGTTTGATACAATCGTGCCAGATCTTTTTTCTTTACATAAAGGTTTTATTTCCCCTATCCCTAAACGAGCTTCAGAGCCTTGTGAGGATGTGAAACAGCGCTTTTGCGGGGTGTGTATTGACTACGGAACGAAAGCCTCATCTATAAAAAATAGATGGGCGCTACAGGACGATAGGCTTTAAGAAAAATCCTTACTTAAGTCTCGACATATTCGGCGAATGGAATGAAAAAATGCGAGATTTATGCTATATAAACAAAACGATAAATAAGAATTTGACGAAGGAGGAACAATGATATGAAAAACACCATATTTTCCATCAGTAAGATTCTTCTTTCTATCGCAACAATTCCATTGTGGTTTCTGAAAATGTTTGTAGGAGTTGGGCATTTTCCCGACCAAACTACTGGTGAAATAGTAGAAGTGGTATTTCGTCATACTATGCTGGAAAATGTGGGAGATTGGGCACATCCTATCTTCGCATACATCGCAATGGCGATAGCGGCAGTTTCCGCTGTTATTAATGCGATTGCTGTGAAATATTCTGATAACAAGAGAATCAAAATAACTGCCAATGTGACGTTTGGCGTAGCAATCGGATTATTTTTAATTCTCATGCTATTAGCTTCAACGGTTGCACGCGGTTATTAACCAAATTCCAAATAGGTATTCACTCACATGAACAACGATGGCACTCCCACGAAAGGGGTGCCTTTCTTTTGCCTGGGTTTCTAAAACAACGGCATGTTCAGATCTTATATATTAATGTATCTAATTTCAGCGCGGTTTTGTTCCGATGTTTTCGGCTCGGATCCATAGCCTTTGTATTGTGGGAACCCAAGTCAAATGGTACCGTGATTCCCCTACCCAAGAGAAACTTCCATGCAAAACGGAAGAAATGGTTAATTTTGATTAACTAGGCAAAGAGATTGTTTTACAATAGCCCCGTATGGATATTCGTTGGATCATTGCGATTTCGTTCCTCATCATCTTCTTGGGAACCGCTATAGGAAGCGCCTTCGTCTTTTTGTTCAAAAAGCGCCCGGGAGACAAGCTCCTAGCCATCTCCCTTGGACTTGCCGCCGGAGTCATGATCGCCGCCTCGTTCTTCGGCCTTTTGAATCCCTCAATCGAAGAAGCGAAGGCGAACTATGGAAAAGAACTCGCATGGATACCCCCTCTTCTTGGCTTATTGCTTGGCACGGGCCTTCTTTACCTCATTGATAAAATCGTCCCCCACATCCACATCAACACGGGGCATCAAGAAGGTGTGCAAGCCCCGAATTTCACCAATCAATTCAAGTTTTTCCTCGCCGTCACCATCCATAACTTGCCCGAAGGATTGATCACCGGATTCGCCGGCGGGCTCGCTCTATCTTCCTTCCAAAACGGGAACGCCGAACAGGCGGCCGCCTACGCGATGAGCGCATTGATTCTGAGCATTGGCATCGCCGTCCAAGACATCCCGGAAGGCATGGCCGTATCCGTCCCGTTGTACATCGAGGGGATGGGGCGCGGAAAAGCGTTCGGCTTTGGGGTGGCCTCGGGAGCGGTGCAACCCATCGCCGCGGTCGCCGGGTTGTTCTTGGCTTCCGCCCTTTCGAGCGCCATGAGCTATTTCCTTTCCTTTGGGGCGGGGGCCATGCTTTACGTCGTGATCGACGACCTCGTCCCCCAGTTCAGCAAAAAAGGCGTGGAGCATTATGGGATTTGGGCCTTTGTCATCGGGCTAGGCTTCATGATGCTCATGGAAACGCTGCTTTGATAAAAATCAAAAGCAAGAAAAAAAGCCAAACCATTCAAAGCCGGTTTGGCAGAACGAACGTTATTCGGCGCTTAATAGCGGCGAACTCATGATGTAGTCCGCGCTGATGGGGTTGGTCGCGATGGGAATGTCGTAGACCGCCGCGATGCGGAGGAGGGCTTTCACGTCCGGATCATGGGGCAGGGTGTGAAGGGGGTCCCAGAAGAAGATTACGATGTCGATTTTCTTTTCGGCGATTTTCGCGCCGATTTGCTGGTCTCCGCCTAACGGGCCCGGAAGGTATTTCTTCACGGCCAAGCCGGTGGCTTCCGAAACGAGGGCCGCGGTGTGCCCGGTCCCGCAGAGGGTATACGGGGCGAGCATGGTTTTGTGGTTCAGGCACCATTGAACCATCTCGTGTTTCTTTTTGTCGTGGGCGACTAGTGCGATGACTTTCTTTTTCTTCATGGGGAATCCTCGGACGTTATTCATTTTAGGGAATCCATCCCCATTATTCCAGCGAGGCTTTTACTTAGAGGATAAATAGAGGGGGCGTGGATGCGTTTTCGAGAAAAAAAGGCTCCAAGAGCCTAAGGAATCAATGGGAATCTTTCGATTGCTTTTTGGGGAAATACGGCGCGAGGTCGTCCAAGGAATTGACCCGTCGGGTGGCCTCGTAAAGAGGATAGAAGAGGAGGGTGACCCCAAGGATGGAAGCCAACGACGTTCCAAGCGCCCCAGGGAGTTTCAAGTAACTGGTGAGCATCGCCTTCCCCGCGTCGAAGCCAAGGCCCAAATTGATCGCGTAACGGAGGAAGAACTCCCCGATGACGTTCACCGATAAGGCGACGAGCAACGAGAATCCGAGAATCTTGGCCGCGTTGGGGAGTTTGGCGATGAAGCACGTCTCCACGATGGCGAGGAAGAACAAACTCGCGGCGAGGATGACGAGGGTCAACGAGTATTTTTGGTTGGGGTCCACGAAATACATGATCAGGACGAAGGCGAATAACGCCGCGGCGAAGCCTAACCCAGAGAAGAGAAGCGCGTTGCCTTTCGCGTTTTTCTTGAGCAGGAACCGAAACAGCCATCCCACGATGAACCCCATCAAGAACTTGAGGATGAAGGTTCGGAGGTATGTGGTGTAGGGATACCCGAAGAAGATGTCGTTGATGCCCATCCCGAAGCTTCCGGCGATCGCCCCAACCCATGGGCCGCATAAGATCCCCGCGAGAAGGCAAACGAAGTTGCCGAGGTGGACCTTCGACGCCCCCAAGGGAATGGAAACCATGGTTCCCACGAAGGTCAAGGCGGTGAATAAGGCGATCTGGATGGACCGCAACAAGATTTTCTTTTCGTCGTGCATATGTCCAAAAGGATAGGAGAAAACGCCCTAGCGCGCAATCGAATTGGCGAGTTGTTACCGAACTGTAACCGATTTCTTTTCCCATGAAATCAACAATTTTGAACAAATTAATAATATTTGTATGGAATTGAATCGGAAAATCCGTATAGTATGCGCGATGAAAAAGATAGCTATTACCTCGGAATCGGCCCTCGATTTGCCAAAAAACCTCCAAAAAGAATTCGACATCCACGTCGTTCCCATCACGATTATCCTCGGGGAAGAAGAAGTCCCCGACGGGGAAACCGATCCCCAACGGATCTACGATTACGTGAGCGCCTCGAAATCCCTCGCCAAGACCGCCGCGGTCAACGAGTTCGTTTTCGGCGAGTTCTTTTCTTCGCTTTTAAAGGAATACGACCACGTCATCCACATCTCCCTTTCCTCGAACTTGTCCGCTTGCTGCGCTAACGCGATCCGCGCCTCCCAAAGCCCCGAACTCCAAGGGAAGGTCACCGTATTCGACACCAAACTCCTTTCCGCGGGCATCGCCTTGATCGCCATGGAGGCCTCGCGCTTAGCCAAAGAAGGGAAGGAAGTCCCCCAAATCGTGGAAGATTGCCGCGAAAAAGCGAAATCCCTCTCCATCACCTTCTTCGTGGAACAACTAGAATACCTCTGCAAAGGAGGCCGTTGTTCCCGCCTTGCCCTCTTTGGGGCTAACCTCTTGAAACTCCGTCCCCAAATCCTGGTCCGCGATGGCTTCCTCGTCCCCGGGATCAAATTCCGCGGGCCGTTAAAGAAAGTCGTCAACGATTACCTCGACGCCTTGGAAAAAGACGCCCCGGCATTCGACGATTCCATTGCCTTCATCGCCCACACGATGATGCCCCAAGAAATCCTGGATTCCGCGAAAGAACGCTTATATAAGCGCGGATTTCATCGCGTGGAGATCGTCTCCGCCGGAGGAGCCATCGCCTGCCATTGCGGCCCCCACGCTTTCGGGGTGATTTATTTTACGAAATAATCTTCATCGTTTTTTCGTCAATTCCCCTTGACCAATCTTGGTTCTCTTTTAGACTACTACCCAGACCATTGGAGCTCTTTATGAAACGTGCGAATCCCTTAATGAAACTCTGGCTCGTCGGCGCTTCCTTCTTGCTGACCGCCTGCATCCCCGCCTATTCTTCTGCGTCGAGCGAAAATCCTTCCTCTTCTTTAGAAGAACCTTCCTCCCTCTCTTCGGAAGGGGTCTCTTCTTCGGAGGCGGAAACCCCTTCTTCCAAGCCTTCCTCGGAGAAAGAGCAATCCTCTTTAGAAACCGAGCGGCCTTCCTCGGAAGACTCCGTTTCTTCTTCCCTTCCCGAAACATCGATCCCCACCGAAGAAAGTTCCTCCGTCGATGAGACCACCCACGCGTTTGAAATCAAAAACAGCGAGCACATCGCCATCACGGTCCTCTCCGATGATGGGAAAGAGGCGATCGAAGGAAACGAAGGGAATTCGTATTACGTCCGCCTGCAATACGTGGACGAAGCCCTGTATGGGGTGAATACCTTAACGGTTTCCTACTTCCCAGAAGGAAGCAGCAAAGCCACGACCGTCAACATCCTGAACAAAAAGGGAAGCGGCGTATTCAAGAACGATTATTTCTTCAAGGTATATACCACCTCCGAGCCCAAAAGCCCCTATACCATCGAAGTCACCGAAAAATCGATGATCGCCTTCGAAGAATCCCCCTTCGTCGGCACCTACTTATTCAAAAGCCTGTTCTCTTACGCGGCTCACGATTACACCTCCTTTGATTCGAACCGTTACATGACCATCAATCCCGCGGGGGAAATCTCCTGTTCTTGGACCTCTACGGTCGATGCCCAAATCGATCAGGTCTTCGATGCCTACGTGACCTCCCAAGAAGGATACTCGACCAAGTCTTGGTATTACGGCGAGCACATTCTCTTCGGGACCACGGACGCCAACCGCACCCCCTTTGGCAGCGGATGCAACGATTATTTCGTCGGCATCCAAAAACTCAACTCCTCCGATCCGGATTCCCTCTACGCCTTGAACGCCGAAACCTTCACGGTGGACGGGGTTCGCTATTTCTCCTTGACCGCCACCCGCGATGGAGCCCCTTACGCCAGCGCCTTCGCCGCCGACGCAGACCAGGAAGCCAACTCCTATTTCTTGCCAAACGTCGATTTCCATATGCTCCAAGGAACCCAAGTCACCGACACGAACCTCCTTTACGAAGTCAAAAACGGGGATACCCTCGTCAAAGTCGTCGGCACGACGGGAGAAGGGGGATGCGCCAACCGCGCATTGGTCCAAGGCTTGTATGGGAATTTCGAAGTCAACGGGAAAACCCTCTTCCTCAACGGGGTGGACAAAGCCGTTTACGACGGGGACGATTACGTCTACGCGATCGATAACGGTTCCATCACCTTGACTGCCGGCCTCCACAAAGTCATTTTCTCCGTCCAAGAAGACGGTTCCATCGCTTTTGTCGAAGAACGGGACGAAGAAGGGTACGATTTCCACGGCCACACCTACTTTGGAACTTGGATCTACGATGGCGATTCCAGCTCCTTCTACGTGATTTTCGACGAAACGGAGAACACCTTCCAAAGCGGAGGCGGCAATGGCATCCCCAACGCATTGAATTGGAGCATGTTCCTCTTTGGCAACGGGCATCAGGACGCCTATTCCCGCGGCGAAACCGAATACGTCTATGACGAGGCGACCTTCACCTTGAGCGCCCGAATCATCGATTGCCAGCACAAAACCCCGGAAACCGCCATCGCGTTCTCCATGGTGTTTGACCCCATCGCCAACAGCTGGCAGATCACCAGCGGCAACACCCCGAGTCTCGCTTACCACGGGGTGACCCTCGCCTTTCATTCTTGATTCGTCGGACGACCGCTCTGCCATGCGCGATTTTCCTGTCGCGAACCAATAACGGAATCCTTTTCTTCCGACGAAACGATGGGCTTTCCCATCAAAAAGTCCTATGGTTCGAACGTCGAACGGATTTTCGTCAATGAAACGGAGGATTTCCGGAGCATTTTGCCCTTTAGGGCTTGCAAAAATTTCGCCATCCGATATCCTACGGAAGGCCTAAGCCCCTTTGGGTCAGACCATCCAATCGAAAACGTCAATTTATGTGGAGGAATCAATCTTGAAGTTCAAATATTGCCTCGCGATTCCGTTCCTTGCCTTGTTAAGCGCTTGCGCCGCAGGAACCCCGAACGAATCCCCTAACGACCCTTCGAGCTCTTCTAGCCTCGAAGAATCCGAATCGATCGTTTCCCAGCCCGAGTTGCCGGAACTCTCGGACGTGGAATACGACCTTTCGATTTCCACGGAAGGATTCATAAACGATTTCTTGGTGGGAACCCCCGCCATCTCCGGGAAGGATTACAAACTCGCTTTCGGCTTTTCTTCCGCGAACCTTGCCGGGGCGGTCGTGAAAACCGACGTCGCCTCGGTCGCCGAAGCCGAACTCCGCGGCGAATATTGGTATCTCCTCGCCAAAAACCCGGGCAAAACCCACTTGATCATCGAAGACGCGGAAGGCATCATCCACCTCCGCAAAGTCATCGAGGTCAAAAAGGAGTTGAACGACAAGGAACTCGACCAAGCCCTCTACGAAGTCGACCACTGGCAAGTCGATGAGATGTGGCAATCCTTCTGCGGCAATTTCTCCGTCGCTTTCTTCGACGACCTTTCCGCCTCGATGGCGGGAAAGGAATCCGGGGGCGCTTCCCTCGAAGGAGTCACCTTCACCTTGGAACGCGATGACACGGTCTTCAGCGAAGGCGGATCCTACGACAGCCGTTACTGGGCGGGTTATTCCGTCAAGAACTGGCCGATCGCCGACTTCGTCCTCACCTCCGTGATCCTCTATCGTTCCGGAGACATCCTCCACATGCATACCAGAAACGCCCTCCTCGGGATCCTCGTCCCGGGAGAGGCCCAATAAGAAAGGAACCCGTTTCCATGAAAAAAGCAGCCATTCGCCTCGTCGTCTTGTCCGCAAGTTTCGCCCTCTTGGCTTCCTGCGTGCCCGGCATCTCTTCTCGTCCCGAATCTTCCGACCCCATCGTTTCGGAATCCTCTTCGAACTCCGTGAGCCAACCTTCCGTTACGACTTATAAGATCGTGATTCGCGCTTCCGCCGGCCTCGCCATCACCGCGGACAAAACCGAAGCCGCCGCCGGGGAAACCGTGGAACTCACGGTTCAGGCCGAACCGGGATTCCGCCTCCTCAGCATCATGCTCAACGGCGATGCTTCTAAGATTCGCGGTGCGGGCGAAGGGAAATACACCTTCGTCATGCCCGACGCCTCCGCCGTCATCACCACCACCGTCGACGTGGACGGGGAAGCCGTGGTCACGGGGGACGTCGCCTGCGTATTGGAAAAGCAAAGCGACGGCACCTACAAAGGCACCGTCACCGCCACGACCGACGCCAACATCGCCGTGAAAGTCGCCAACGTCGAATACGGATTCGTCGATGTCGACGACAACCACTCCTTTGGCAATTACGAACGGGGCCGCAAAGCCGGATGCTCCCTCCTCCTCGCGGGCAACGCCGTCTATGAGATTTCGGTGAACCCAAACGCCGCCCTCCCCCTCACCATCTACCGCACGGGCGTCCTCCACGCCCCCACCACCCCCGACGAATTGCTCGATTTGTTCAACGGCGATTATTCCGGGCGCGGCCTCCTCGACGGAGGGGCCTATTACATGCGCAATTTGACCGGCGTCAATTACCGCAACTTCGTCACCAACGTGGAATACGAGTGGAACAAATACGAGGATGGCTCTTCCTTGGGCGTTGCCACGGACCCCCTCGAAGAAACCCCCTCGATCGTTTACCGCGCCATCCAAGGCGACCAATACGTCGTGGTCGACGATTACATCGAAGGCGTGAAGGACGCCACCGGGGTTTACTATGACGATTCGGCCAAAACCGACACCGTCGCCTATTCGGCCAAATACGCGGTCGATCCGAACTTCGACGAAGATAGCGATCCGCTCTACCGCTACAAAAAGAACAAGGAACTCGCCCTCGTTGAAATCGACACCCCGTCCCATAACATGTACAGCATCTCCCGCGAAATCGCCTGGGGTTATCGCATCGGTTTCACCGTGGAAGACGATCGGGTCGCCGCCTCGGTCAAACTCACCCCGGCAACCCAAGAAGACGGCTCGTTCTCCGTCGATGTCTATTCTTGGCAAAATTTCGATCCGAGCACGGCCAACGCCACCCACTCCAAAGTGGAACGCGAGGAATACAAGATCCACCTCGAATTCAACAAGGATTCGACCTTGTCGAAGGGGACCTACCTCATGAACTACTACGACGAAACCAATTGGAATTTCGATAATCGGGATTACGTCAACGGAGGAAGCGCTAAAGATAGCACCCGCCCGACCGTCCGCCGCAAATCCAGTTTCTCCTATACTTTCGGGGCCCCGCTTGCTTCGGCTCCGGACGTGGATTTGACCCCCTATTTCATCGAGTCTTTGAGCAACGTCCACGTCACCCGTAAGGACTACCCCACCGACAACGTCCAAATCGCGGATATCATCGACCAATCCCGCTACCCCGGCCAAAAGAGCTCCGAAGACCAAATCGGGGGATACGAGAGCCTTCTCTCCTTCACCCCGTCTCCCTCCACCGCCCTCGATTCCTGGCAATATGGGGTCGTCGCTTCGAGCAACGCCTCCGTCATCGGTTTGGGCGGACGGACCCGTTATTCCTGGGAAGCTCTCAGCAAAGGGACCTCGACCTTGACCATCGGCAACCACCTCGGAACGAACTTGGCCACCGTGGACGTCACGGTCATCAACAACGTCCAAGTCACCGGCTACTATGTCTCGGCGATGGATTCCGCCGACGAAGCGAGCGTCCCCACCTCCTCTTCGGTGGTCATGTATTCGGGAACCACCCTCGACGTCTATCTCTGGGGTGCTCCAACTAACGCCGATCCCGAACCCAGCATCACCTCTTCCAACCCCAATTTGAAGGTTTCCCTTTCCGGCCGCGTCAAGCCGTCGATTTGGAACATCGCCAACAACCCGACCTTCGTCATGACCTTGGACGCCACGGCGATGAACATCACCGATACCGAAACGGTTACCCTCGAGATTCGGGACCCTATGTTCGAATCCGACCGCGGCGATGGCTATTCCACCGTCTCCGTCACGGTGAAAAAAAGAGCCAATTACGTTTGGCCTTCTTCCATCGTCGGCACGACCTGGAACGGCGATGAAGCCTACACCGAAGAACGCGCGGTCGAGCTTGGCTATCAAAAAGGATACATGCACGTGGACTCCTCGCTTCGGTTCACCGACGAAGATTTCACGAAGAAAGAAGGCTATAAAGTGGCCAAATTGACGGCCATCAGCGGAAGCACCACCCGCACCATCGACGTCGGATACGTCTACGATCCTTCCGCGAAAATCCCCGTCACTTTCTCCGCCGGAGGAGCGTATGACGTCGAAATCTCTTCCGCGGGAGACAAGATAAACGGCTTGATTGGCCTCCAATATACCATTATGACCTATAGCGCCTACGACGGTGTCACTTACGATGACGTCATCGGCATCGCCGGGGATGGGGAGGATTACGTCACCGCTTATCAGTGGTTCCGCCTCGCCTAATCGTCGATTTCTTGCCACCGTTTCCTTCCTTGGGACGGTGGTTTTTTCTTGCCTTAAAGTGCGAATCCCAAAAAACGGCAAAGAAAAGGGCATCGACGAGGATGCCCAAGTGGATGGAGTTAGGCGTCAACGAGGGTGCTGAGCCATTGATCGATGAGGGGGACGTAGGTGGTGGAGAATTCCCCGAACTCGAATTCGAGGTAATCCCCCGTGTGGAGCAACAAGGAGAGGTAGACGACGGGATCCGTGTCCAAATCCTTGGCTTCGATCAACACCCCTTTGGCTTGGTAACCGTTCTCGGAAAGCCAAGCGAGGTACCCGAAGTTCTTGGCGAAATCTTCCGCGACCGAAACGTCGTAGATCACATACGCTTCCTCTATTCCCGCGTGGGGAAGGTCTTTTTGGTATTCCTGCACGAATTGGAGGTTCTCCCAAAGCTGCAGATAAGAAGGATAGGTATAGGCTTCCGCGACATCCCTCGTGGAAGAGTTGTATGGGAAGGAGGACATGACCGTGAAATCGACGATGTTCTTCCCATTGTCGGTAGAGGACGGAGTCAAGGAATAGCACCCATCGTAAGAAATGCCGGTCGCGGGATCCTTCTTATGGTCGAGCCCCACCATTCCGGAAGGGAAATACCCTTGGGACATCATCTCGGATCCGCAGGTGAAGACGTAATAATCCGGGTGGAAGCGTTCGTATCCTTGGATGGCACCCGACGCGTCGGTGTAATAATGGGTGTAGTTGTTGCTGTAGAAGAGATCGCGGATGGCTTGGAGGCTTTCTCCGGGGACGAAGGCCCCATGGCCTTCTTCCAGGTATTCGGCGATCAAATCGGAACGGGAGGAATTCACGTCTTTTACGGCGTAAGAAAGGTGATAGACCTTCTCTTCGACGGTGAGATAGCCTCCGATGGATAGCTGCCCTTCAACGATCGAAGCGGTGAGGTTGGAGAGGCTTGGGTAGTTGTCGCGGCTGAGGCCCGCGATGTCAAGCAAGGCCAGCCGGGCGGATTTGTTCGAAATGGCGAATTCGTCGTTTTGGTCGACCGGAGTCCCTTCTAAGGAAGCGAGGGAGCCAAATAATCCGCTATTCCATAAAGAAGGGATCGCCTTCCCGTCTTTGTCGCGAAGAACCTCCCCAGGGAGGACCCCGGTTCCTTCGATGGAATAGGGGAAGACCCCATCGGCCCCTTGGGCGTACCCGAATTCGTATTGGGACGTGATGTAAGAATACGTTCTCGGGGTGAAAACGACCTGGTGGGTGTCAAACGGGGTGATGGTGCTCGAAGATCCCAAAATGGCGATCTCGACGTCGATCGTGTAGTTCTTGGCTTTGGCAAGAGAAGCCAGCGCCGCGGAAGGGGATTGCATGTCCACCGACGCGATTTCTTCGCTGGAAGAAGCGCTAGAAATCGGAGAGGTCCCGCAGGAAGCAAGAAGGGCAGACGCGGCAAGGAAAAAAATAGGCTTGAAAAGTTTCATGCCACTAGATTACCCAAACCTGAAAAATGTGCAACCTTTTTCTATCCTAACAAGTTAGATTTTGGGTTTTCGGGAAAGGAAAAGTGTCAATCAAAAGACCGTTGCCCTCTTTCCGTCTAGACAAATCCCCAACAGAGTTTATGATTGCCCTAAGCATGAATACCGCGATAAAAGCAGAAGGCGTAACCAAGAGTTACGGCCGCCACGTCGTCTTAGACCACGTTTCCATCGCCGTCGAACCCGGGGAGATTTACGGCTTCATCGGGCCTAACGGCGCTGGGAAAACCACCTTGATGAAAATCCTTGTCGGGTTGATCGAGGCGAACGAAGGATCCGTCTCCTTTTTCGATGGGATGAAGCTTTCCCAAGCCCGCCGCCAAGTGGGATCCCTCATCGAAGAACCCGCCTATTACCCCAATTGCTCCGGAATCGAGAACCTCCGGAGGTATGCCATTTTGACCGGGGACAATGAAGTTGAAATCAAAGACGTCCTCCGTTCCGTCGGGTTAGAAAACGCCGCGAACAAGAAGGTCGCCCATTATTCCCTCGGGATGAAGCAGCGCCTCGGCATCGCCATGGCCCTGCTCGGCCATCCCAGAGCCCTCGTCCTCGACGAACCCAACAACGGCCTCGACCCCGAAGGGATACGGGACATGCGCGAACTCTTGCTCCGCCTCGCTCACGAAGAGGGAATCGCGATCCTCATTTCTTCCCACATGCTCGACGAACTCTCCCGCGTTTCCACCCGTTTTGGCCTCATTAACGGAGGGAAACTCGTGAAGGAAATACCCGCTAAAGAACTCCAAGAGCAATGCTTCGCCGGGATTTACGTCGCGACCCCGATGGTGAAAGAAGCCATCGCCGCCCTCCAAGAAGCGGGTCTCACCGGGCCGAACGATTACTATTCCAACGATTCGCTCTTCTTAAAGAGGAAGGACATCACCGCGCTGGAAGTCTCCAAATCCCTGTTTGGGGCGAACATCCCCGTCTCCGCCCTGGAAGAGCGCCACACCGACATCGAGGATTACGTTTTGAACATTTTGAAAGGGGCCATCCGATGAAAAATCTGATTCGTTACGAGCTCCGCCGATGGTCGCGTTACGTCCCGTATTACATCGTTCTCGGATTGACCCTCCTTTTCTTCATTTTCATTCACCTCATCACCGCCATTGTCTTGTGGGACGTCGACCGAGAAGCCATTCGGCAGACGAGCGCTTTTAACATCTTAGGGGTTTCTAGCCAAATCTTGGTCGCCTTCTATTTGAGCCTTTTCATCGCCCTTTTCGTCACCGAGGATTTCAAAGGCCCGAGGAAAAACGTCGTGAGCCGCGGCTATTCCAAAACCAAGGTGTATTTCGCGAACTACCTCGTGACGATGGGGGTCGCCGTCCTCACTTCGTTTGGCATCACGATATTCACCTATCTTTTCGCCGCGACATTGGGGTATGGCTTCCACATCGACGGTCGAGACCTGCCCCCGTTCTTCTGGGCTTGCCTTGGCCAATTCGTTTATTGGCAAGTCGTCTATTTCGGGGCCACCCTCACGAACAAACGCTCCATGGGCATCGCCTTGGGCATTCTCCTCCCGATTTTGCTGCTTTCCTTCCTCTACACCCTCGAATCGGCCTATGCGCAGATTTATGCCAACGCCTACGGAGAATATCCCCCCTCCCTCTTCCCCCATCCCTCCATTTTCAGTTTCTCGATTTATTTTAACAACGAGGATTTCGAGAACGTTCCTTCGTTTGTCTTGCCCTTGTTCCGGGTCTTGCTGGCCGTCCTTTACACCGCTTTCCCCTGCGGTTTGGGCTTCTTGATCCAGCGTAAACGCGACGTGTAATCCCCTTGTTTTCCCATTTTCAATCCATCGAATTCGTGAATTTGCTAAAGCAATAGCAAAATAATTTATTGATTTTTTCTTACCGATAAAATATTATCGATTGTGGATTACCGATATGGAGACTTCCCTATGAAAACCTATTCGATGAACCAACTAGAACGCTACCCCATCTATTTGAAGTATTTCAAAGAACTCAAAGATGCGGGAGTCGACATCATTTCCTCCCCCAAAATCGCTTCGAAGCTCGGCTACAGCGAAGAACAAGTCCGCAAGGACCTCCAAAACGTGTCCTTGGTGCCGGGACGGCCCAAGAAAGGGCGCAAAGTCGACCAACTCATCGATGACCTCGAAACCTTCCTCGGATACCGCGAGCACACTTCCGCGGTCCTCATTGGGGCGGGCCACCTCGGAGGAGCCCTCCTCAACTTCTCCGCGTTCACGGAGATGGGCCTCGACATCGTCGCCGGGTTCGACACCACCCCCGAGAAGATCGGAAAGGTATTCGGAGGCAAGAAGGTGCTGCCGATCGAATCCCTGCGCGACTTCATTCGGGACAACGGGGTTTACCTCGTGGTGCTCACCGTCCCCTCCCCGGTCGCCCAAGACGTGGCCCAAATGGCCATCGAAAGCGGGGCCAAGGCGATTTGGAATTTCGCCCCCATCCACCTCGACGTCCCCGAAGGGGTGGTCGTGGAGAACGTGAATCTCGCGAGTTCCCTCGCCATCTTGACCCACCGCTTGTCCCTCACCCTCGCCAAGGGCCGTCGGAAATAAAGGAAAAAATCTCCTAATACATTGTCCAAAAATTGGCCTTTCCGCGAATTTTTCTTTCGTTATAATCTCTGGTAAGCCAGTTCTATTCCCATAGAAGAAAGGAACTTCAAACATGAAAATCAAAGCCGAAGTCGAAAAGGACGTTCGCGCCATTTGCGCGTCGGTCAAGGGCGAACCCTCGCCGCTGATGATCGTCCTTTCCACCATCCAGAAGAAGTACGGGTACATTCCCTTGGAAGTCCAAGAGATCGTTTCCGAAGAAATGAACATCCCCGTCGCCGAGATTTACGGCGTCGTCACCTTCTATGGATTTTTCTCTTTCCTCCCCAAAGGGAAATACGTCATCGGGATTTGCCTCGGAACGACTTGCTACGTCAAATCGTCCCAACTCGTCCTCGACAAATTCTCCGAATTGCTCCATATCGGCCCGGGGGAAACCACGGAAGACGGTTTGTTCACCTTGGAAGCGGTCCGCTGCATCGGCGCCTGCGCCCTCGCCCCCGCCCTTTCCATCAACGGGAAGGTCTATCCCAAGGTCACCCCGAACCAAGTCGCCACCATCATCGAAGAATACCGCAAGAAAGAAGGGAACTAAGCAATGGAAAGAATATCCACCCTCGCCGCATTAACGGAAGCCCATGGCAAGTGCGAGGCTTGCCTTAAGGCCAAATACGACGGATCCACCGGGAAACGGGCCGTGGTCATCTGCGGAGGCACGGGTTGCATCGCCAACCACTCCAAAGAGATTCAAGAAGAACTCGCCCGGTTGATCGTAGAATGCCATCTCCAAGACAAAGTCACCCTCAATCACGTCGGTTGCTTCGGCCTTTGCTCCCAAGGCCCCTTCATCAAGATCTACCCGGAGAACACCCTTTACCGCGCGGTCAAAGTCAGCGACGTCCGCCGCATCGTCGAAGAGGACCTCGTCGGCCACCGCATCGTCGAAGACCTCCTTTACGTCGACCCCCAAACCGGCCAACGCATTCCCAAGCAAGAAGACATAAACTTCTATAAGAAACAAGTCAAAGTCGCCCTGCACGGCGTTTCGGTCATCAACCCGAACTCCATCGAGGAATCCCTCGGTTGCGATGGGTTCAAAGGCTTGAAACGCGCCTTGTTCGAGATGACCCCGAACGAAGTCATCGAAGAAGTCATCAAATCCGGCCTCCGGGGCCGAGGCGGAGGAGGATTCCCCACCGGCGTGAAATGGCGTTTCGCCGCCAACGTCGAAAGCGACCAAAAATACATCGTTTGCAACGGCGATGAAGGCGACCCCGGCGCGTTCATGGACGGATCCACTCTCGAAGGCAACCCCTTCTCGGTCATCGAAGGCATGATGATCGCGGGTTACGCCTTTGGGGCGAGCAAAGGGTATTTCTACGTCCGCGCCGAATACCCCGTCGCCGTCGAACGCTTGAGTATCGCCATCCAAGAATGCGAACGGGTCGGCTTGCTCGGGGACAACATCCTCGGAACCGATTTCTCCTTCCACGCTTCCATTCGCCTCGGGGCAGGAGCCTTCGTCTGCGGAGAAGAAACCGCCCTCCTCAATTCCATTGAAGGAAAGCGCGGCATGCCCCGTCCCCGCCCGCCCTTCCCCGCGATCAAGGGCTTGTGGGGAAAACCCACCTGCGTCAACAACGTCGAAACCCTCGCGACCGTTCCCTATATCCTTCGGAACGGATGGGAGAAATTCGCCTCGATGGGAACCGATCGTTCCAAAGGCACGAAAGTCTTCTCCCTCGCGGGGAAAGTGAATAACGTCGGCCTCGTGGAGGTCCCGATGGGAACCACCCTCCGCACCCTGGTGTTTGACATCGGGGGAGGCATCCCCAACGGAAAAGCCTTCAAGGCGATCCAAACCGGAGGTCCTTCCGGAGGCTGCTTGACCGCCAAAGACCTCGACACCCCGATCGATTACGACACCCTCGTGGAAAAAGGATCCATGATGGGGAGCGGGGGAGCCATCGTCATGGACGAAGACAACTGCATGGTGGACGTCGCCCATTTCTACATGAACTTCATCTGCGACGAATCCTGCGGGAAGTGCACGGGTTGCCGCATCGGCACCAAGCGCCTGTTCGAGATGCTCACCGACGTCGTCGAAGGCCGGGGAACCGACAAAACCCTGGAGGATATGCGCGCCTTGGCCGAAGTCATCAAAAACGGCGCCCTCTGCGCCTTAGGCCAAACCGCCGCCAACCCCATCCTCTCCACGATGAACAACTTCCCGGAAGAATACGCGGCCCACGTCCACGAAAAGAAGTGCCCCGCCCACGTTTGCAAACGCCTCATCCGCTACACGGTGGACCCCATTAAGTGCAAGAAGTGCTCCCTTTGCGCCCGCAATTGCCCGGTCTCCTGCATTTCCGGGGTGCCGGGAAAAGAGCCCTACGTCATCGACCAAACCAAGTGCGTCAAATGCGGCTCCTGCTTAAGCGGATGCCGGTTCGGGGCCATCATCAAGGAATAAGGAGGGAGAACGACCATGAACACCGTCAACATCAAACTCGAAGGCCGCATCTACGAAGTGGATGCTTCCCTCTCCATCCTCGAAGCCGCCCGCAAACTCGGCTTTGCCATCCCTTCCCTTTGCTATTGGAACGGCGGGCACAACTCTCTCGCAAGCTGCCGCGTTTGCCTCGTAGAAGTCCTCTCTCCCCGGGGTTCCCGGTTGGTCGCTTCCTGCGTCTACCCCGTCTCCGAATGCGCCGCGGAAAAAGGATTCGAAATCCGCATCTCCTCGCCCAAAGCGGTCACCGCCCGACGAACGAGCGTGGAACTCCTCCTCTCGAACCACTCGAAGGATTGCCAAACCTGCGTGAAGAACGGGAAGTGCGAACTCCTCCACGTCGCGGGCATCACCGGAGCCAAAGACAACCGCTACGTCGGGGCGAAAACCCCCACCACCTACGATGATTTGGCTCCCGGCATCGTCCGCGACACGAGCAAATGCATCCTCTGCGGTCGCTGCATCGAACGGTGCAAAGAAGCCCAAGGCATCGGAATCCTCGGTTTCCAAAAGCGCGGATTCGCCACCATCGTCGGACCCGCGGCCAACCGCAGTTTCGCTTCGAGCCCCTGCATCCAATGCGGGCAATGCGTGGAAGTCTGCCCCACGGGCGCTTTGAGCGAGAAACGGGAAATCGACCTCGTCGACCAAGCCTTCGCCGAAGGGAAGAAAGTGATCGTCCAAACCGCCCCCGCGGTCCGCGCCGCCATCTCCGAGGAATTCGGATACCGCATCGGCGAAGACAACGGAACCGGCAAGATGGTCGCCGCCCTCCACCGCTTGGGATTCTACCGCGTCTACGACACCAATTTCGGCGCGGACCTCACCATCATGGAAGAGGCCACCGAACTCCTCCACCGCATGGCTCAGGGAGGAACCTTGCCCCAAATCACGAGCTGCTCCCCCGGCTGGATCAATTATTGCGAATACTTTTACCCCGATTTGATCCCCCATCTCTCGACCTGCAAATCCCCCCACGAAATGGAAGGGGCGGTGATCAAGAGCTACTTCGCCAAAACCCATAACATCGACCCCAAGGACATCTTCGTCGTCTCGGTCATGCCCTGCACCGCCAAAAAAGGCGAGGCCCGGCGCAAACAAAACGCCGCCACGGGCTACCCCGACGTCGACGCGGTCCTCACGACCCGCGAACTCGCCCTCATGATCAAGCGCGCGGGCATTCTCTACCGCGAATTGCCCGAAGAAGAATTCGACAATGACCTCCTTGGGGAATATTCCGGGGCCGGAGTCATCTTCGGGGTCACGGGAGGCGTCATGGAAGCGGCCCTCCGCACCGCCTACCATTCTTTGACCGGAGAAGAATACGGCCCGATCGCCTTCCGCGAAGTCCGCGGCCTCCATGGCATCCGCGAAGCCGAAGTCGACATCGCCGGAACCAAGGTCAAGGTGGCCGTCGCCAGCGGCATGGTCGACGCGAAGGTCTTGCTCGATCAGATCCGCGACGGCAAATCCCCCTACGCCTTCATCGAAATCATGGGTTGCCCCGGCGGATGCATCAACGGAGGAGGCCAACCCTTCGTGAAGCCCACCCTCCAACCCGAAGAAGGAAAGGACATCCTGCAAACTTACCGGCAACGTCGCGCGGATATCCTCTATGGCATCGACGAACGGATGGCCTTGCGCCAATCCCACAACAACAAGGACATCATCGCCCTCTACGTCAACTTCCTAGGCGAGCCTTGCTCGGAAGAAGCGGAACACTTGCTCCACACTTCCTACGAGGCGGACCGCGTTCGCTTCCCCAGCGAGAAGAAATAACTTCGATTGCCCGCGAATCTTCCCATTCGCGGGCTTTCTTCTTAGACGAATTCGCTCCATAATGGTGAGGAGGTCATTTCATGAATCCGTTCTCTACTTTGTACTGCCGCCTCTACCAAACCGCATTCCGGTGCGCCATCCCCTTTTTGCCTTACCGCGAGCCCATCTTGCTCCAAAATAACGGGGACTTATGTTCGGTTTTGAAGGAAAACGGCGTTTCTTCCCTCTTGCTCGTCACCGATAAAAACCTCTTTTCCTTGGGCTTATGCAATCCGTTGATTGCGGCGGTGAAAGAAGCGGGAATCGCCCTTTCGGTGTATTCGGACGTAGAGCCAAACCCCACGACCGACAACGTGGAAGGGGCTTATGAAGCTTACCGTTCCCATCACTGCCAAGCCATCCTCGCCTTCGGGGGAGGATCCCCCATCGATTGCGCGAAAGCCCTAGGGATCAAAGTCGTCCACCCCAAAACCCCTCTTTCGCGTTTCCAGGGCGTGTTGAAGGTCAAAAAGAAAATTCCCTTGTTGATTGCGGTCCCCACGACCGCGGGGACCGGCTCCGAGACGACCCTCGCCGCGGTGATCGTCGATTCCGTTTCTCGCCATAAATTCGCCATCAACGACTTCCCCCTCATCCCCCGTTACGCCTTGCTCGACCCCTCCTTGCTTATAGGTCTTCCTGCTTGGTTGACCGCTTCCACGGGCCTCGACGCGATCACCCATGCGGTGGAGGCTTATATTGGGAGATCGACGACGAAAACGACGAGGGCCCATGCCGAAAAAGCGATATCTCTCGCCTTTTCCAATCTTTTGACCTCCTTTCACGAACCCCAAAACCTCGAGGCCAGGGCGAAGATGTTAGAAGCCTCTTATTACGCGGGGATGGCCTTCACGGTGTCTTACGTAGGATACGTCCACGCGCTTTCCCACGCCTTAGGAGGGAAGTATGGCGTTCCCCATGGTCTTGCCAACGCCATCCTCTTGCCCGTCGTCCTTCGCGCGTATGGGAAATCGGCTCAGAAAAAACTTCGCCGCCTCGCCGTGATTACGGGACTCGCCCAAGAAGAAGAGGAAGTCGGCCTCGCCGCGGAAGCCTTTATTTCTCGCCTAGAAGCGATGAATGCCGAGATGGGCATCCCTTCGTTCGTGGAAGCCTTGCAAGAAGAAGACATCCCTGAGCTCGCGCGTACCGCGGCCAAAGAAGGGAATCCCCTCTATCCCGTTCCCAAAGAAATGAACGCGGAAGAACTCTCTTCCATTTACCGAAAAGTCCTGAAATAGCGAACCCGTTGATCAACAAGCTCCGTTTTCTATCCTATTTGGTTTGCCTTTTTTGACCCAAATTTCGCGCGAAGAAACCCAAAGTTGCCATTCCCGTTCCTTATTTCCGGAATTCTTGGAAAAAAACACTCGAAATCCCATGGGGAAATATGAAAAAATAAGCCATGCGATTTTAGGCGCACCGCCAAATGGGAGTCGTTATGGAATTACGCGTTGTCCGCACCAAAAAAGAAATCCGGGATTTCGTCAATTTCCCGTTAGAACTGTACAAGGGGAACCCCTATTTCGTTCCTTGTTTTTACGCGGATGAACTCGCCTTGTTCCAAAAGGATTACCTCTACCGCGACCAAGCCGATTACATTTGCTTCTCCGTATACGAAGGCAAGAAGATCGTCGGACGGGTCTGCGCCATCCTCCAAAAGGTTTCCAACGCGAAATGGAAGCAGAAACGGGTGAGGTTCAATCGCTTTGATTGCATCGATTCCCAAGAAGTCGCCGACATGCTGTTAACCGCCGTCGAAGATTGGGCGAAGAAGCAAGGGATGGAGGAAGTCGTGGGCCCCTTGGGCTTTTCCGACATGGAACGGGAAGGCTTGCTCATCGAAGGCTTCGATTATCTCTCCACCTTCGAAGAGCAATACAATTACCCCTATTACCAACGCCTCATCGAGAACCACGGCTACGTCAAAGAAGTCGATTGGCTCGAACGCCGGCTTTACGCTTCGAAAGAGAAGAACGAACGCTTGACCCGTTTCGCCGACCTCATCATGAAACGGAACAAACTCCATTTCGCGGAAGCCAAGAACACGAAGGAATTCTTGAAGAAATACGGCGATAAGTTCTTCGCCCTCTGCGAGAAGACCTACGAGAACCTCTACATGACGGTCCCCTTCTCCGAGAACATCAAGAAGAGCTTGATGAAATCCTTTGAATTGATCATCGACCTCCGTTTCGTCGCGATGATTCTCGACGAGAACGAAAACCCCATTTGCTTCGGCCTAGTCTTCCCCTCGATCGGGGAAGCCATCCAAAAATCGGGAGGCCGCATGACCTTGCCGACCCTCGTGCGCCTCCTTCAAGCCATCAAGAAGCCCAAAGCCCTCGATTTCGCCCTCATCGGGGTGGATCCCTTCTACGCGAACCGGGGCATCCCCGCTGTCTTGCTTGGCAAAACCCAAGACTACCTCGCGACCGCGGGAATCGAATACGCGGAAACGAACCTCAACCTCGAAACGAACCAATCCATCATCAATATGTGGAAGAACTTCGATTCCATTCAGCACAAACGCCGCCGCAGTTTCGTGAAGGCAATCCAATAATTCCCGTTTTTCGATAAAAAAAGAGGAAGAACGAATCTCCCTCGCTGTAGTTTGCTCTAGATCAGAATTCGAGATGATTCTGCTCGTCGTCTTCCTTTTTCGGTTCGTTTTCTTCCGAATCGATCGGAGAAAGGCGGAATCCCTGCTTGGCAAGGGTTTCGAGCAATTCGGTGTAAGCTTTGTTGCTCATTTTGGTTCCTCCTAAATAGGCCTGATTGGTTCAGGCGCCATAGTTATAGAACAAGAAAAAAGACCTGCAAGAGGGGGAAACCCTGTAAGCGTTTTCCGTAAGCCCTTTCCGAAACCGCTTACATGAAAAGAAAAGGAAATCTTGCGATTTTTCAATGGGGAAAAACCCAGAAAAACATTCGATGGAATCGATGGTTTTCCGTGTTTTTCTTCGCGATTCTATTGGTTTTCCCAATCAGGAGATTTTTCTTCGTTTTCTTTTCGTTTTCTTTTCGTTTTCACGGAAAAGCCGATTCCAAGTCATGGGAATTCCTCCTTCTTTCATTCTTCCTTCGTGACGAGATGTTCCTAGGATGGTTTGGCGGTTCCCTTTTTCTTGTGGTACACTAGCCCCCATGGCAATCCTAGAAATCTCCTCCGTGTATTTCTCCTATTCGGACAAAGAGCTCTACGCGGGGGCAAACATGAAAATCAACCCCGGGGAACACTGCGTCCTCGTGGGAAGCAACGGATGTGGCAAAACCACTTTGCTGTCCTTGATCGTCGGGGATCTTCGCCCGGACAAAGGGACGGTATCCTGGGAACCCCACATCACCTATAGTTACCTCGATCAGCAACTCAAAGTCGTTCAGGACATGCCGGTCAAAGACTACCTCTATGGGGTTTACAAAGGCTTGTTCGACAAAGAGAAGAGGATGGAGGAACTCTACGCGGAAGCTTCCCTGGGAGGAGAAGATTACGAAAAACTCCTCGAACGGGCGATGCGCATCGGGGACGAACTCGAGCAGAATGATTTCTATAGCCTCCAAGAAAAAGTGGGGCGCCTTACCGATGGGCTTGGTTTTGACAAAGCCGATTTGGAAAAACCCCTCGCCCTCCTTTCTTCCGGGCAACGCGAAAAAGCCTATCTTGCCAAGATGCTCCTCCAAGAGAAGGACGTCCTTTTGATGGACGAGCCCACGAACTTCCTCGACGCCACCCAGGTCGCTTGGCTCGCGTCGTATCTGAATTCCTATCCCAAAGCCTTCTTGGTCGTCTCCCACGACGAAGCCTTCCTCCAACAGATCGCCCAGGTGACCTTCTGCCTCGAAAACCAAACCATCACGCGTTATAAAGGCACTTTCGAGGAATTTCGGGCCCAGCACCAACTCGACAAAGAACAATACGCGAAAAACTACGCCGCCCAACAACGCTACATCAAAAAGGAAGAGGATTTCATCGCCCGCCACATCGTTCGGGCCACCTCCGCGAAAGCCGCGAAAAGCCATCGCGCCCGTTTGTCCCACCTCGAACGCCTCCTCCCCCCGGGAAAAGAATCCCCTTCCGTCCATTTCACCTTCCCCTTCACCCATGACGTCGGGGAAAAGCCCCTCGTCGTGGACAATCTTTCCATCGGGTACGATGCCCCGCTTCTAGAAGGCATCTCGTTCGTGCTCAAGAAAGGGGAGAAGATCGCGATCCTTGGGCAAAACGGGGTGGGCAAAACCACGTTCTTGCGCACCATATTGCAAAAAATACCAAGTCTAGGAGGCACCTACCGGTTCCTCGAAGGAACGGTCATCAACGAATATTCCCAAGACGAAAAGATCGATATGTCCCTTACTCCGTTTGAATTCCTCCGTGAGGCCCACCCGGAATTAACGAACACCCAAATTCGAACCACCCTCGGGATGGTGGGGGTCCGCGCTGAACTCGCCCTCCGCCCCTTCTCCGAACTCTCTGGAGGAGAAGTCACCAAGGCGAGGTTCGCCCTCATGACCCTCAAGAAGTCCAACTTCCTCGTCTTCGACGAACCGACCAACCACCTCGACCAAAAAGCAAAAGACGCCCTGTTCGAGGCCATTTCGGCTTTCCCGGGCGCGGTGATCATCGTATCCCACGAGAAGGATTTCTACGACGGGCTCGTGGATTACGAGATGTTCTTTTAGACGATGGGGTCTCGGCGGGTGATGCCGAATAAGTAGTTGACCCAACCAAGAAGCGGAATCGACATCCAATAATTGAGGGCCGCGACATCCATGTTGTAGGCGCTCGTCCCCCGACGAATCGAATGGTCGTTCTCCACGATGGTTCGTAGGAGCGATTGGTAATCTTCGTCCCGCGATAACCCATTCACCCCTTGGGAGAGGTAATTGAGGCGCGTTTCCGCTTCCCCCAGCTTCCCTAGCAGGGCTTTCGCGTCCTTGTAATGCAAGGAAGAGAAATCAAGCCCCCCAATCGCGAAGATGGTTTGCGCATCCCCTTCCCCATAGGCGACGCCTTTTTCCTGCAAGAAATCGCTTTGGAGTTTGAGGAGGCGTTGCTTCTCCGCCATGACGATGGCCAAAGCCTTCAATCGGATGCGGAGGGATTTTTGAAAGGCAAGCCCATGCCCCGCGACGAAAACAAGCCCGATCGCGTAAACGAAGAAGGCGATCATGAGGATGAGTAAGATGACTTGCCAAGGTTCCATGGCTTTATTATCGCTTCGCGGGAGGGAATAGCAAGCCTCGATGCGGCTCGTTTCATTGGGTCTCTTATGCCTGCTAGGAAAAACATCAAGCGATTCCCATGCCCTTTCCAAGAAAAAGGCCTGACATCATACGGAAAGACTTCACTGAATAAATGTTACGTAAACGGAAAAAATATTCAGTGATTAGTTGAATTATTGCATGGGTGAATGAATAATATAATTGAAAAAAATTTACGTAAACGGAAAAAATATTCAACGGAGGTCATTGATGTTAAGAATTAGTAGAGAAAGCTATCTTAATCAGTTGATAAATAAGCAAAATAATGGACTAGTAAAAATTATTACTGGAATGAGAAGATGTGGAAAATCGTTTCTTCTCGATCCTATATTTAAAGAATATTTACTGGGCAAAGGAATCAGCGAAAACCATATTATTAAAATAGATTTTGATGAACGCAGGAATGCTAAATATCAAGACCCTGATGTTTTAGATGAATATATTAGGAGCTTAATTGTTGATGATGCCCCATATTATTTGTTATTAGACGAGATTCAAAAAGTAAACGATTTTGAATCGGTATTAAATGGCTTTTTGCATATTAAGAATTTAGATATATACGTTACCGGAAGTAATTCTAAATTTTTATCGTCTGACATCATTACTGAATTTAGAGGGCGTGGTGATGAGATTCGAGTTTTTCCTCTAACTTTTTCGGAATACTATTCTGTATTTGAAGGCGATAAAGAAGATGCTTGGGAAGAATATATTACTTATGGCGGATTACCCAAAGTAATTTCTTTTAAAAGCGAAAGTGAAAAATCCAAATATCTTAAACAATTATTTGAAAAAACTTACCTATGCGATATTGTCGAAAGAAACAACATTCAAAGAATAGATGTTTTAGATTCATTAATTAATATATTAGCTTCATCAATCGGTTCATTGACCAATCCAAACAAATTACTAAATACATTCCGAAGTAGTGGGGTAAAAGATTTATCGATCAATACTCTATCTTCTTATCTGAAGCATTTGGAAGATGCATTCATAATTGAAAAATCCGAAAGATACGATATAAAAGGCAAAAAGTATATTCAATCACCTTTTAAGTTCTATTTTTCGGATATTGGATTGCGAAATGCTAGACTAAACTTCAGACAACAAGAAGAAACCCATATTCTGGAAAATATTATTTATAATGAACTATTAGCTCGTGGTTATAACGTGGATGTGGGAGCTGTAACTATTCGAGAAGGAGATGCAAAAAAACAAATTGAAGTTGATTTTATATGCAATCAGTTTAATAAGAAGTATTACATTCAATCAGCACTTTCTCTTCCAACTCACGAAAAAACAATTCAAGAAGAAAGGCCTTTATTAAATATCCATGATAACTTTAAAAAAATAATAATAGTAAAAGAAAACAAAAAAGCGTGGATTACCGAAGAAGGCATTTTAGTTATCGGAATTTTTGAATTCTTACTTAATAAGAACAGCTTGGATCTATATTAAAACGTAATGTTAAAAATTCTATTTTGATACAATTTGCGTACGGTTTACTCCAATGCGTACATGAAAACGGACTGACAAATGGGTGTTTAGCAGTTTGGGGCCGGTGCTTTCACAACAATAAACTCCAGCGTTTCTTCCGAAAGATTTCTTAAGTTCATTTTTGTATGGAATGGAATTTTTAATACGGTTCCCGCCTGGTATTCATGTGTTTCCTGTTCATTCAAAGTCGCTGATAATGTTCCGCAAACAATGGTAATATACACATTTTCTGCATTGGAAAAATGTTCTGGCAGACATTCACCTTGGGCATGCGGACAAAAAACTGGACCATAATTTCCTTCCTTTATGGTCCCGTTTTTTGTCCGCAAGCCCAAGGTGAATGTGTGCCAGAACATTTTTCCAATTCAGAAAATGTGTATATTACCAATGTTTGCGGAACATTATCAGCCACTTTGAAT
>JAXDTZ010000004.1:0-56251 GCA_034089705.1 Candidatus Alloenteromonas sp.
TCCTTTGTGCAAAAATGATACACGAGGGGGGTGAACGAATCGCGGGTCAGGGCAGGGCCGCGACCCCATGGGGTCTCACCCTATAAGGGGTGAACGGATCGCGGAATAAACACGGGTGAACGAATCGCGGGATAACTACACAGCGATTTCGCGTTGGTCAGGGAAACCTATTTGGCGACCGCAAAAGACGAGATTACCTACCGAGGCATCAATGCCTCCGCCGGGGATTGCCTCGACGATTCCTTCCGCGCCGCCTTATCCATCCTCACGTGGGGCAAGTTCGAGCCGCAGGACTATCGGAATTACGTTCAGGGCTTCAAAAGCATCGCCGGCCATATCGTGGGGATGAAGCTCAACCCCAACAACGCCTATCTGCCCGCCGCGAAGGTCATGCTCCTAGCCGCCGCGATCAAGAAGAACGCCAACCCGTTTGCCCTGACCATCCGGAAACAGACCGTTTTCAACGCTTTGCCCTACTCTCTCGTCAACAAAGTCGCCAAAGTCGCGTCAGATGCGTTCGACCTCGCCGCGCTGGCTATCCGTCTTTATGAAATCGGCGATCCTTATGAATCATTCCCCATTTTCGAAAGTCAACACTTCTTGCTTCGTGCCATTCAAGACGAGGATATCGACAACCTGCTCGCGGTGTATTCCGACCCAAAGAGCCAGCCTTTTTTCAACTCTGACAACTGCCATGGCGACGATTTCCATTATGAAACCCTGGAGCGGATGCGCCAAACCATGGATTTCTGGGCGTACTCCTATAAAAACCGTTTCTTCATCCGCTGGGCGATCGTGGATAAACGAAGCAAAAGCGCCATCGGAACAATCGAAGCGTTCGCAAGGCATGCCGGCGACTCATACGATGACTGCTGCCTTCTGCGTTTGGACCTTGCGAGCGATTTCGAGAACAAGGAAACGATTGAAGAGATTCTCTCCCTCGTCCACCCGCTATTCCTCCCCCTCTTTGGCGCCTCCTCCATCGCGACCAAAGCGATTCCTTCCGCATCGGAAAGAATCAAGGCAATTACAGCGCTTGGATTCGTTGAATCAGCGGAGCCGCTTATCGGCGATGACGGAACGGAATACCGTCATTACTTTCAAATCAAATAAAAGTATCGATTTTTCGTAAGCTGACTGTAAGCCAAGAAATTAATAACATTCGAGGCCATCGGGTGTTTTTGGATTTTGGTTCGCGATACGGGTCATTAACTATTTGTTTTTAAGGTATATTTTCATGACTTTTATATGGATATTTTCTTATTAAAGGTCATATTACTGACTTTTAAAATATTATGAATTGTCTTTTTTCCATGAAAATCAACAATTTCTCAACATCCATTGAGACAAAAAGCGAATTGGCCAGAAGGTTCAAAGCCTACCGCATTTCGCTGAACCTCACCCAACTCGACGTCGCGAATAAAAGCGGCATATCCTTGGGCGCGGTGAAGTCCTTCGAACGGACCGGAATCATTTCCTTGGATTCCCTCATCAAACTATTAAAGGCACTATCCCTACTAGAGAACATCGACGCGTTCATCCCCGATTTGGGCGTGAACGTCGTTGAACTCCATGACCTCGGCCACCAAAGGCAAAGGGTGCGAAAGAAGAGGGGAACCAATCGCGTTAAGTAGGGTGACGAGCAATGATCGCGGAAATCAAGCTCTGGGGCACCTTGGTCGGCTATTTGTCCGATGGCGCTGAGAATGCCATCCACTTCACCTACTACCCCTCTTTCGTGAGCCGCGGCGTCGAGATCTCGCCCATTACGCTGAAGCTCCGGCGCGAGCCCTACTCTTTCCCGCGGCTAACCAGCGATACCTTTCGCCGCCTTCCCGGGCTATTCGCGGACTCCCTGCCCGACAAATTCGGCCGCAGGGTAATCAACGAATACCTCCTTTCCATCGGGGGGACAAAAATTCGCTCACTCCGATTGAGGAACTCCTCTATATCGGAAGCCGCGGCATGGGCGCCCTGGAATACCATCCTCACCTCGATAATACCTTGAGCGAATCCTCGGAAATCCGGATCGAGGACATCGCTAACGCCGCTAAGCACGTCCTCAAACGAAGGAGTGATGCGACGATGAAACCGGAGATTGGGAGGCTTCACGAGCTCATCAAGATCGGTTCCTCCGCAGGCGGAGCATAGGAATCCACGACGAGAATCTCCCTTTCCGCCCTAGCGAATAATCCGGCGAAAAACGCACGAGCATCGAGAAACTCGCCCGAATAGAAGACCGATTCCGATGGGAATTCCCCGCGCTTGGCCGCCTCCTCGAGCGCCTTGACCCGTTCTTCGTTAGCATACGTCCTCGCATCTAGCGATAGGACCTTGCCGGAGAGTTCGGCCAAAGATTTTTCATGGGCCGAAAGCCTTTTCTCGTCCACAGCGTACCCTTTGAGCAGATATTGTTTGAGGATCGATGAAGCCCATTTCCTGAACAAGATCCCGCGGCCAGATTTCACGCGGTAGCCCACGGAGATGATGACATCTAGATTGTACATTATCGATTCGTATGATCTTTTTCGGGTTGAAGGTACGCGTGTAAAAAATGCACAGGTACTTTTTTCGCTCAATTCGCCTTCGTTATAGATGCTTTTGATGTGGCGTGAGATTACGGACCTGTCGCGATCGAAAAGCATCGCCATTTGGTCCTTGGTGAGCCATACCATATCCTCGTCGGGATCGACACGGACATCGAGGGAAAACCCCTTGTCCGTGAAGGCGATTCAGTCGTATTTCTTTTCTTCCATAGGGGCTCCTTTCCTTCGGGACGGCGCATGATTCGAACATGTAAAATTTCTTTACAAGTTGCCGCGAATTGCGCTTTAGGCCATTGGATATGTGCGGAATATGCACAGAAGTCTCGGCCGCACTCCCCACCGCAGTTTTGATAAAACTCAAAAGGAAATAGGCGTCAATTCCAGTAAAGCAATTAAAGTTCTATGATTATTTATCAACATGACTTGGAGACAAATAAACATCCGATATCGGTAGGCCAAGCATAAGCCAGAAGAAGGAGATTAATAGCTTTTTCTTCGATTGTATTGAATCTTTTCGAAACGATGAAACACTTTGCGGGATTAGAACCGCATTCCATATTTTGCCATAGGCAAGAAAAAATGGATGACCCCTTTGGCCCGCTTCGAGGCAAGCTTCGGTGGACATCCACGCGGAGCGTCGTTATGGTGGTGCCCATTCAATCCAGCAAATTGGGTACACATCATTTATCTTCTAGAGCAAATACGCCATGTAGCAAGGAAGCGCGACGATCCCGTCGGGACGGACGAAGAGGTTCTTTGGGTGCAGGATGAAGGCTCCCCCAATCCTCGCCTTGAATTTTTCGACGAACCGCGTCAAGGACACGTTCGCGTAATTCTTCGAGGACTTCACCTCGATGGGGAAAATCTTGGGTTTTGTCTTGCTTCCATTGGACAAGAGGAAGTCGATCTCGATGTCGTTGCGCTTCTTCTCCTCACTGTAATGGGTGTAAAAATAAAGCTTATGGCCGCTTGCAACGAACATTTGGGCGATGGCGTTTTCGTAAAGCATGCCTTCGTTGACGGACAGCTTTCCGGAGAGGATGGATGCGTAAACTTCCTCCGCGATCAGCTCGTTTTCGTCAAAGGCATGGGAGAGGAGAAGCCCGGTATCCCCCATATAGCATTTCACCGCCGCCCGGGATTCGTTGAGGGACAGCCCGACATTGGGGTCCAAGCAGGCGAAACACTCATTGCAGATCATGGAATCCGCCAGCCAGAAAAAGGTCTCCTCGTATTCGGGGTAATTCGTGCCCGATTCAATGCTGCGCAGCCTCACCCTCTTCTCGTGCATCGAGAGGAACGAGGGGATCTGATCGAATAGGGAAAGGACCTTGGCTTTGTATTGGGCGTCGATCTTCATGATGTCATCGCGGTAATTCACGAGGATGTCCCGCTTCTCCGCGTCGCAATCGGCGAATTGTTTGCGGGCGAGCAGGAATTTGGATAGCGCCTTGGGCATGCCGCCTACCAGCATGTATTGCTTGAACAGCATCATGGCCCTTTCGTGAAGTCCGCGTTCCAAAGGAATTTTCTTTTCAAAGCAATCCCGGATATAGGGAAGCAGTTGTTCTTCCCCTAAGGCCCAAACAAATTCCTCGAAATCCATGGGGTACATCTTGATCTTCCTTTCCTCGCTGGGGATCGTGATGCCTCGGACGTTTTGCTTGATGAAGATCAAAGAGCCCGTTTCGATATAGTCATAACGTCCATCCGCGACGAGGTATTTGATGGCCTCCCTGGCCTTGGGGTAAGCCTGAACCTCGTCAAAGATGATGAGGCTTTCGCGCGGATAGAGCGTCTTCCCATAGGCGGCGGAAAGCACCATGAAGAAGGTATCAAGATTTTCTAGATGATCGCGGAAGTTATCGAATACGATGCTGCTGGCCTTGTTGAAATCGATCAGGATGTAGGAACGGTAATGGGCTTTGGCGAATTCCTCGACCGCCGTGGATTTACCGATACGCCTAGCCCCTTCGATGAGCAAGGCCTTCTCGCCTTTTGATTCCTTCTTCCACTGAAGGAGTTTTTCGGTGATTTTTTTTGAAAAGGATTTCCGGCTCCATGGGATTCTCCTTAAAACGCAAGATAACTAATGATGGTTTTTTCCTTAAAACGCAAAGTATATGTTACGCGACAAGCTACCATATCGTCACAACAAAACGATCGGTGTTCGATTGATTGGAAACACAATTGTATCTGTATCCCTTGTTCTTTGAAGAAATGCGCTCCCCGAGTCCAGGACAATTTGAATGAAGTGAATAATTGTTCTTTATATATGTGCACACATGAGCGCGCGTGTTCCAAATGGAAAAGCAAAATCTGGGTGGTAAACGGGCGGTAATGTATATGGCGCTTTTACGAAAAGCCCGATTGTGTCGGGTATTTTTCAAATTTTGGAGCACAATGCGGGTCGCCAACCGAGAATTTGTTCACTATTATTTACCCAGATAAATTGATTTTTTACCCAAATAAATGGATAATAGTCCCAAGAGGTTTTGACCCATGGAATACAAAGATTTGTATAAATTGGAAGAGGGCCTTCACACGGAGTTCAAACTCGCGAAAACGAAGGTCCCTTTGGACTTCTATGAGACATACTCTGCCTTCGCCAACACAGACGGCGGCGACATCTACCTAGGCGTCGAGGAAGAGAACGAAAAGGTAAAAGATCTGCCGGGCATCGCAAATTGGCCCATGTACCAGAAGGCAATACTCGACACGATCGCTTCTAAGGACAAGTGCAGCAAAAGCGTCCTTGACGACTCCTCCTTCGAGGCCATCCCACTGGCGAATGGGCGATTCGTTTTGAAGGTTCACGTGAACGAATTGCCGCGTAACGACAAACCGCTTTACCTAAATGGTGACTTCACCAAAGCCTACATCCGCCGCGTGTCGGGTGATTACCTCGCGAGCAAATCCCAGCTCATCTCCTTTCTCAACGACGTCCGCCAAGGGTCCTACGATTTCAGCGTCAACTCCTTTGGCCTAGGCATCGAATCGGTTGAAAAGGAATCCCTCCACTCCTTCCGCAAGCTCTTGCAAGAACGAAATCCCTTTGAGATCGATGCCTCTCTCGATGACGAGGGATTCCTGCTCGGCGCGAAGATGCTTCGGGAATGCGATGGCAGGAAACTGTTAACCAACGGGGCCATCCTCATGCTCGGCTCCGGGAGCGCAATCTCCACGGTCTATCCCACCTTTTTCCTCGATTACCAGGAAAACCCAAGGGAAGGCAGCCGTTACGACTACAGACTCTGCAGCATCGATAGTCTCACCCATTGCAACGTGTTCGATTTCTTCCAAACCGTCCGTAGCCGAGCGCGAAGCATGCTCCCCGCCCCATACGAAATCGAAGGGGGCCAGGAAATTTCCGGCGAAAGAATCTTTGAGGCTTTTACCGAAGCCTTAGTCAACGCGCTATGCAACGCCGATTATCTCAGCGGCGCATCTTTGCTCTTGGTCGCAACGCCGAGGGAGATGATATTCCGCAATTCGGGAAAGCCCTACATCTCCGTCGACGACATGATCGCTGGCGGCACGAGCGAACCCCGCAACACCGAAATCATGCGCTTCTTCCGTTTGCTGCGTTTTTCCCAACGCACCGGTTATGGGGTTAGCAACATCTATGCTGCAATGCGCGAATATGGCTACCCAACCCCTTCGCTAAGCATCCACTCCTCACCTGACTACACCGAGCTTCGTCTATTCCTCTTTGGGCGCGGTATACAAAGTGGCTCCACAAAACTATCGACGCAAGAAGTCCTTTCGGTCATCGCGTCTGCCAACGGAATCGGTCAAAAAGAGCTGACCGAACGATTTGGGGTGACGAGGAAAACGATGATGGGCATGCTTAACGCCTTGTTGGCAAGCGGCCAAATTCGCACGAATGGGAACAAAACCAAAGGAAGGCTCTACTATACCCAAGGAACAAGTCCGTACGGAAAATGATTTGCCCAATGCAAAAATGCATAATAGACGATATTGAATCGGCTTCGCCTTTTCCGTTGCCTCCCTTTCCCTCGGGATTGCGGGGATGGTTATTGGCGTGGTTTTCTATCATCGCTTGCGAATAACCCACTCCTTTGATTCCCATCTCGCCGCCCTCAGTGTTCTTGTCATTCTCACGACTCATCTTTTGCTCGTTGGCGCGCAGTCGAGCAGCTTGACGATGTCCGAATTGGAAAAAACCGAATCGCCAAGGCCTTCCGCGATGCGAAGAAGCGCGGACTCGACATTGCGGGAATAGCCACGATCAACGATGGCGGCATGTAAATTTTTCTTTGGTTCATTTCGCAAGTTTTCGCTATCGCTTCGCAAATTTTTAATGCATTTCGCAAATTTTCGGAACAAAAATGAAAATAATCCCAATCATTAGTAGAAGGGTCCGCGTCGGAAGATGATCCACCACATTCGGACAATAAGCAAGCGGTCTCGGGCATTTTTGATTTGATTTGAAGAGTCCATTTCTTTCATGTCGTGGGTTTTATACAAATTTACTTTGGCGAAATATATGTTCCTAGATAGAAATAGTCTTATTTCTTCGTTGCGTTCCAACGCATCGAAAGCGTAGTAAAAATGGTGGACGAGAATTTTCGTCTATCAAAATAGAAGCGTTTTTTAAGTGGGCGATAAATGGAGCATGTTTCAAAAAAGTACGACTGTATCGGACTGTTTTCATGCATGGTTCGCGATGTGGGGAGGTGTCCAGTTGTCATGAAAATTTAAAGTATACTTTTTAAAGTCTACTTTTTGTGTACTTTATCTTCGGACGATCCACTTGCCCGCCTTCTTCGACCCAACTCTTTCAAGCAATTTGGCACTCGATAAAACGGAAACGATCTTCTTTACGCCTGCAAGGCTAAGGCCAGTGTGCTCGGCAGCTTTTTGAAGCGTCGCATCTGGGTTCTCGGCAAGGTAATCCAAGACTTTTGCCTGTCCTGAACTGGACGTAGCGCGAACCCTTCTCCTCGCCAAGACGGCGTCACCATTGCCATTGTCGGGGAGCCAAACGTGGGGAAATCCTCGATTTTGAACGACTCAGGGAAATCGCGCGTCACCTTGCTGAAAACGCGAAAGAAAAAGTCGAACACATTGGCGATCCAATCGCCAGATTGTGATTGAATCCGATCGGTCCATCGGAGCGTTTTGGAGTATTTCATCGGAGCGTTTTGGAGTATTTCATCGGAGTGTTTTGGAGTATTCCATCGGAGTGTTTTGGATTGTTACTACGCGAAGCACGACAGGGAATCGTGCTCCTGCATTCAATGGGTGGTTGAGGCGTACATTTCCACCAGCCTCGTTCGTTCTACAAAAAAGTTGTTTCAGGATGATATGGCAATATCTCCATAATCACCATTTTACAAGTAGACATCGCTGCTTTTGGCAAAGCAAAACGACGATGCGGGAATCGACACCAATTCCATGCCGTCAAATAACCTGCCCTTTGGACCTCCGCCATTTATTCTTTTGCGGTCAGTTATCCGGTCAGTTATCCGGTCATGCTGACCGCGAATCTTTAAAAGAGCGATATCAACCAAAATGGTTCAATGGACTACTTCAAATGGTATCCACCTGACTTCTTCGGCCCTTTGAATTCCAAATAATCGCGGAGATACCGCTTGATTTGGTTGTAAATGGAGTCCGGCGTTTGAGGACCGAACTCGTTTCGCAACCCCAAGGTGACGCCCCTGGATGCGTTTTAACGAATTTGAGAATGCCTAGGCAAACATCGTTTAATCGGTCAGTTATCCGGTCATGGGAAGAAGCGTCAGCTGGTTGTTTCCTCGCCGGATTGTTGAGGTTAGGCAGATGAACGATGAAGAAATTCTCAGACGGTTTGAACTCGGATTTTTCACCGAATGGGGCGTTTGCTTCCAAAGTCCTGGGGATGCCCGTGCCGAAGTTTTCGATAAGGCCGAGCTTATCGAAAATGTTTGCGAGTCTGGGGTTTCGATACGTTTGGATACCGTCCATGAGATCGTCCAATGTGGCGCGGTAGATCCCGCCAGGGCGCGATTGATGGCCGCGAGCTTGGCCTCGGGCGGGAGGTATCGCTTTTGCCTAGATGGGTTCAGCCGCTCCTCGCCGTATTTCAAAAGAACGCGAACCCATTCTCTAACTCTGTCATGCCATCTCCTTATCGATCGGGAGAAACCTTCCGGAACGGGGACGCGCTTTCCATCCAGGTACGCCTTTGCCCATGACAACTTTTGCTCAAATGTCCATTTCATGAAAAATCCCTCCAGCCTTAGACTGACTTCAGTCCAGACTTTTTGATACATTTCAGATCAGCGGCCTCTATTTTTCATTCACCAACCTTAGGTTTTTCAACATATTAAGCATGTTATGGCATTTTTAATTCAGTTCCGTCTCAAAAAAATCGATGGCATCTGTAACGGCGGACACGGATGGCGAGGTTTTTCAACATGCTTTGCATGTTCCTTTACCAATCTAGTGAAGGAAGACCTTAGATAATGCCCAAGCCATTGCCTTCGAATCGAAAAGCGTCAGTTCATCGAGTATCTGACGCTATTGATTCAGAGGAGTTTTTCAACACCCCTTTTTGTACAACTGGAGCGCGATGTGGGAATCTTTGCACAAATCTCTCGGAGCAAATAGCACAATATTCTCGGTTTAAAATCCACAAATCTCTCGGAGATACATTGATTTCGCGGCATAATCAGCTTATCATTTTCATATGAAAACGGAACGAACAAAGAACTACTTGCCTAGAATCCGAGACAAAGAATTGGAGGATCTTCTCGCCGATTTCGGCGCGGTGTTAATTCGCGGGCCGAAATGGTGCGGAAAGACGACGAGCGCGGAGCGCTTCGCCGAGTCCGCGATTTACCTGAACGATCCGGACCATTTGGAAGAGTACGAGGAAATCGCATCCCAGCAAGTATCTTTGTTTCTTGAAGGCGAAAGGCCCCATCTCATCGACGAATGGCAAACATTCCCTTCCGTGTGGGACGCCGTCAGGGGAAAATGCGACCACAGCCCCGACAATGGCCTATTTCTCCTCACCGGTTCAATATCGCCTAAGCCCGGTTCGACGAAGCATACCGGTGCGATGAGAATCAGCCGCCTAGATATGGAGTCTATGTCCCTTTGGGAATCCGGGGAATCGAGCGGCGACGTCAGTTTCGCTGCGCTTTTTAGTAAAAAGAACGAACCAATCAAAGGACGCGCAAAGCTCGATAAGGCCGGCATCACCGCGGCCATCGTGCGCGGGGGCTGGCCGAAAGCCATCGCCCAACCGCCGAGGAAACTCTCCCATTATGGCGAACAAGCCTTCGTTTCCATCTGCGAAACCGACATTCAGGAGGCGACCGGCCTAGGCTTGAACAAAAATACCACCGCCGCCATTTTGGCTTCGCTTGCCCGAAACATCACCATCCCCGTAACCAACGATACCATCATCAAGGACGTCAACGAGCATGGGCAACCCCTTTCCGAGGATACGTTCTACGAATACATCAGAGGGCTCCGTCGTCTCTTCGTTCTGCGTGAGGTCCCCGCTTGGAACCCGAATGTGCGAAGCGCCACCGCCATCCGCTCCATTCCGAAGAAGGAATTCTACGACCCCTCCATTGCTTGCGCAGCCTTGGGCCTTGGGGTCGATGCCTTGAGCTACGATTTTAAGACTCGCGGGTATTTCTTCGAATCGATGGCGGGAAGGGATCTTTCCGTATACGCATCCGCATTAGGCGGTTCCCTTTCCTATTACCGAGATCGTTACGGATTGGAATGCGATTTCGTCGTCCATCTGCCCGACGGACGGTATGGCCTATTCGAATGCAAAACCGGAAGCAAACACATCGAGGAAGGCGCGGCGCATCTCAACGAACTGCTGAGGCTTATCAAAGAACGTAGGGCGATGGAAAAAAGCGTCGTCCTAAGAGAACCCGAAGTCATGGCTATCATCACCGATGGCGAATTCGCCTATCGAAGGGAAGACGGAATCGTCATATGCCCGCTCTCCTGTCTGAAGTCATAGGAAAGACGCGATTGTTTTTGTAACCCAAATGCAACCCATGGAAATGAAATTTCCCCGATGGTGTCAAGGGAATTTAGGCATATAGAGCGCGATGCGGGGAGCGGTCCACATTTTGGATTCTCTGCCACCCTATTAACCGTCTTTGAACGCTGAGGATTTTCAGGAACCGAGTAGTCCAGAGTAGTCCACGGTTTTATTCGGCGGCATCGAAAGAAAACCGATTTTACGCAACTTCCCAATAACCGGCTTTGTTGGACCCGATTCTGTTGATGGCCCGCTTGCTAAGCAACGATGCGATCGCCCGTTGAATCGTCTTCTCGGATTTGCCTAAGCGCGACGCCATCTCCGATTTGGAAATGCCGGGATTGTCACGGATCAACGAAAGAACGGATTCCTCCAACGCGGACAAACCTTCAACAGGCGCCCGGGCCAACATAGAGGTCCCTCTAAAGAAAACGAACGTGAAACCGGCGGCTTCTTTCTGGTAATCCCAGCGGACGCCGGATTCCGAACAGAGTTTTGCCACTCGCTGAAAGCCCGTTCCCGACTTTTCGCAGTTCTTGCTCATGTACAACGCATCGAAGATTTTGCCGTTTCGTTTGTACGAATGGATGTTCTTTTCAACGAAATCCTGAGGGGTGTATTCGTCAGGAAATGAACCGGGATTGTAGATAACGATTTTATCAGGGTGGACGTTAACCTCGATCTCCGGCAAGTTCTCGTAGTTGGCATGAGCGAACGCGTTCGCGACGATTTCGCGGATGGCCCGGACGGGTATCTCCGGCTTTTCGATTCGTTCCTTCTCGCCGATGTCGATTCGGTAATTTAGCCTCTGATTGATGTATTCGACGGCAATGTCCAACAATTTGAATATGTTGCCTGTCAGTAGTTTCAGGTCGAGGAAGGTTACTTTGTCAGGCGTGGCGAATGTGGCGAGCTTCAAATGGATATCCGCCTTCTTCCCAAAAAGAGCATATCCACCTTTCAAAACGGTTTTTCCTTCGATGAGGCCAACGGAACTGAGGATCTTGGTTTCGTCGTAGTCCTCTATCCCAAGGCGCCCGCACCCTTTCGCGCGTTCGTAAAATTGTCGCAGCGCCTCTGCATCTAAGTCGTTAATTCCGTATTGGGTAGTCTCCTCTTCCCATTTCGATGCGTAGTCCTCATGCTCGAAGAGGCGTTTTAATTCCTCCGCCGTCATCTTTTTCTTCGTCGTACCGACCCTCGTCAGGAAGTCGCCATACACGGAATATGGGCGACGGTGTCCGGAAAAGGTCACTTTGATGATTTGTTTCCCTTCGAAAGTCAACTTCTCAACAGTTGCGATGATACGTGGTTCGATGGCCTCGTAAATCCATGCCGCGACATCGCGTATCGTCGAGTCCGTGACCGTCTGGCCCACCACTTCGCCGTTGTCCTCGACGCCATAGTAGAGTTCCCCGCCACAGTGCTTGTTCAAAATGCAACAAATAGCCTCCATCGACTCGCGTTTCTCGCCGGTGGATTTCTTGAATTCGATTTTTTCTGATTCTTCGCCTATTTTCATGGTTCTGACCTCGGTTAAATCGTATCGGTTTCAAAGGTCGATGTCCAGATAAATGTCCAGATAAATGTCCAAATAAATGTCCAGATAAAACACGCCAACTCGCGGTGTTGCTTGTGAAGTGTCCGCCGAAAGAGCAGTCAATTGGCCAAACTATCACGGAGTGCTCCACCGCAAACACAATCGATCGTCGTGATTTGGTGTCTGAATCGTTCTCATCCACCAAACTTTTTCGCGGAATTTGAGTAGGCGATGAGTAGTCCACGCTTTTGGAAACACTAGATGTCATCGAGCGAATCGAGGCCAAGGTTCACGATGCGGGGACGTGCAACGTGTTCAAAATTTGACAGTGGACTACGTTCCTTCCTTGGAAACAAGGGGAATCGCCTTGTCTTCCCTTCGCTTGGACGCCTTCGTCTCGGAAGCCTTTTCCCTTTCGCGAACGGAAGCGAAGAAAGCCATCGAGCTTGGCTTGGTCACCCATAAAGGGACGGAGGCGGGCAAACCCGAGAAAGAGGTTCCAATCGGGGACAACGTCTCGATGAAAAGAAAAGGGAAGGTCCGGATTTCGGACATTCCCGGGACGTCGAAAAAAGGAAAATGGATCGCGGAAATCACGATTCGCTTTTGAGATGGGGGTCAATGCAATCGAGGAGTTTGACGCTTGCTTCCGCGACTTCTTTGGTGGACAGTCCGCTTTTGCCGACGATGGTCGCGCAATACAAAGAAGCGATGCCGAGGGAGACGAGTTCTAGCAGATTCTTCTCTTCTTTGGAGGGGAAATCCCCGAAAAAGCATTTCGCGATTCCCTTGACGTTGACGCGGGCGAATTTGGCTTGGATGTCGTTTTGGAAGTCGTAGGGCATGCATTTGGTGACGGCGACGGCCACGTGGTGGTTGTCTTCAATGACGCGGTTGACCCGTTCGAAAAACGCGAGGCGATTGGCCCGGTTCCCGACCCCGATTTCCGCGAAGGCTGCCCCGACGAGTTCGAGGTAGTAATTCTCAATCTCCCGAATCAGATCCATCACTTTTTCGTAATGGTTGTAGAACGTTCCCCGGCTGATTCCCGCCCTTTCGCACAAAAAGGAAACCGAGATTTTCTCAATGGGAACCCCTTCGTTCAAAGCGCGAACCAAGGCTTCTTGGAGGCCGGCTTTGCTCCGCGCGACATTTTTGTATTCTTTCTTCATTTTTGCTTCAAATCCCGTCAAATACATTGGCTTTGTTCAAAATTATGATACTTCATTTTGCCCTTCCCCGCTAGGCGCGAGGAAAGGGGGATGCAAATAGTTATTTGTTCTTTCTTCGAATCCTTTTAAAATAAGGGCCAAAGGACAAAAAACATGAGCGATTGCGTTGTTCGGGCACTCGGTGCCAATTCGGAATGGATCGGCATAGCCGCGGAAGTCACCGACGCTTTGAAAACGGCGATTTCCCTCCGAAAATACGACCAAAAAACCAGCGCTGCCTTAGGCAAGGTCCTCCTTTGCGCCGCGATGGCCGCGAGCCCTTTGAAAGGGGATGATTTCCTTTCGGTTTGCCTTCGCAGCAAAGAAGGGGACGCCCGCTTGATCGCCTCCGCCAATTCCATGATCGAAATCAAGGCCAGCGCCACCTTCCACGAAGACGAAGTTTTGGAAGGCCCGGCCACCTTGACGTTCATAAAGGAAATGGGGCTCAAAACCCCATATTCGGGTACCGTTCTCACGGATTTTGATTCCGTCGAAAGCGGACTAGAAACCTATTATGCCCAAAGCGAGCAAATATTGACCCGGGCAAAGCTCTCCGTTTCCTTCAACGAAGAGGGGGAAGTCCAACGGGCTTTTGGGTATTTGCTCCAAGCCCTTCCCTTCGCCAGCGAAGACACGAAGGTCAAAGTGTTTCAATCCTTTGACAAGATGCTCGCCCCGGAAGCCCTTGAATTCCGAGGATATGGCCCAAAAGAAATCCTAGACGCCTTGTTCGCCGGGCTGGGGGAAAACCTCACCGAAACCAAAACCGTCACTTGGAAATGCGCCTGTTCCAAAGAAAAAGGGGCCGCCTTGTTGAAAAGCCTCGATAGCGAGGAACTCCGTTCCATGGTGGAAGAGGGGAAAACCGTCCACATCACCTGCGGTTTCTGCGGCAAAAATTACTATTATTCGGTGGACGAAATCCAGGAATTTTTGGATTCCAAAGAAGAGACGAGGGTTGGGGAAGCTTAATCCTGGCCGATCTGGTGCAGATAACGTTGCAAAATCACCCCTGCGGCGGCGCTGTCGATATGGCGCCGCTGTTTTTTTGCGTTCTCCCCCAGGGAATGGAGGAGGGCAGCGGCTTCCACGGTGGAATTCCGTTCGTCCACCTTGGTGATGGTCGCCTGGGGAAAGGCTTCTTGGACCATGGGGATGAACCGCTCGACGATGGGGGTCATTTCGCAGGGATCTCCGCTGGGGAACAAGGGGTAACCCATCGCGATGTGTTCGATTTTTTCCAAAAACAAAACTTCTTTCAATTCTTTTAGGGCGGTTTGGTAATCCCCCATTTTGAAGCGGATGTTCGGAAGCAAAGAAACGAGCATCCCCGAACGCGACAAGGCGATGCCGAGGGATCCTTTTCCGAGGTCCAATGCGAGAATGTTCTTTTCCATGCCGGTATTATCCCCATTTTCCTTTACTAAGGAAAGGGGGATGGTTTGGGGCGTTGCCCTTCTTGGGCGTTGCCTTCATAATATGGGGCATGAACGAAACGAAATCGAAATTCTATTCTTCCATCCCCTTCTTCGCGAGTTTGCTTTTGGCTTTCGTTGGGGTGGTGTTGTTGTTTGCCCACGGCTTAGACGCCGAACACAACGTCCCTTTTTGGACGGGGGTCTTCGTTCTTTCTTGCGTCCATCCTTTGCTGGTCGCTCTCTCTTTTTTCTTCAAGAAAATTCCAGGAGATGAAACATTAAGCGGCAAACAAAGCAAAATCCTTTCTTATCTTTCCGTCGGTTTGTTGCTCCTGTGCTTAGCTTTGTGCCTCATTGGGGAATTCGCGAAGGGGGCGATTCAGAATCCTTCGACCTTCACCGCGATCGTTAGCGCCTTAGTGGGCATTCCGAGTTTCGCATTGCACCTCTTCTTCCGTTTGGAAAAGGCGGTCCGAAGCGAAATCCCCACCTATCGAAAAATCTTATTCGGCGCGTTGGCCTTATTGTCGATCGGGGTTTTGGCGTTTGGGCTAATCGCTTCTTTAACAATCGGAAACCAATTCGGCTTATGCTTCCTCGTCATTCCCTTGGTGACGTTCTTGGATATCGCTAGGAAAAGCGAATAACAAAGTTACTTTGCCTGCGGTTTCTCTTCCACGGGTTTTTTCTTTTGGGCATGGTAATTGAAGATGTTCACCAGCAACCACCAAAAAAGAACCAAACACGGGGCGATAGAAAGGACGTAATAGGAGGGTTCTACGAAAGAAAGGACTGGGGAATCGAGGGTTTGGGACACTTGGGCGAGGCTGCGATAGGCTTCGTCGAGATCGGCGACCCCTTTCCCGGCGAAATAAAGGCACAAGAAGGAAGAAAGGGCATTGACGGATAAGCCTGGGAAGAGCAATAGATTCGCCATTTTGACTTCGCGAAGAGCGGGGTAGAGGGAAGCGAAGACCCCGATCGCGGCGAGGTAAGCGAAGCCAAGAATCAAAAACGAGAAGAAAACGGTCGACAAGGGGAAATGGGTCGCGATGGCAAATCCGGAAAAATCTCCCGCGAGAAGAGAATCGCTTCCGAGGTAAATCGCGGGGTTTTTGGGGAAAAGCGGGAAAGAGAAAGCGATCAAAGAGGCGATCACGTAGGCCACAAGGAGCAAGGGTTGATAGGCGAAAACAATCTTCGTTTTCTTCCTCTTCGAAGGGGCCTTTCCTTCCGTTTCGGGAGAAACTGGGGTCAACGGTTCATTGGTTTCATTCATGGACGGAGAACCTTTCTAACAAATACAAGAGAGTGATCCTCGCCATCATGGGAATGACATAATGGGTCGGGTCTTTCAGCCATTGGGCAATCGTTTTCAAGGGAATCAAGGAGCAAGAGATGTCTTCGAATTCTTCGAGGCGGTTCTCTTCCAAGGATTCGATGCGCCCGAGAAGCAAGGAATCGAGTTCATCGCTTAAGCCGGAAGAGGTGGGGCAAGGAGGGCAAAGGACTTCCCAAGAGGAAACCAAGGCGCCCGCTTCTTCTTTGGCTTCGCGGGATGCGGCCTCGAAATCGTCTTGGTCGTCGGGATCGAGCAATCCGGCGGGGAAGGACACCATATATCCTCCTAAGGCGGGACGGAACTGCCTCGTCATCATCACGGATACCTCATGGGTTTCCATATCCAGGGAATAAAGGGCCAAAACGACCCCGTCCGCGTGGGAATAATCTCTCGTTTTGGCTTTGATCGAATCCAGCCCGTTCCGCGAAGCGACGAAATAGGAATACGGGGATTTGGTCCCGTCGTCTTTTTCCACCTCGTAATGGAGGGTGAACAAATTCAAGAACGGATGGTCCGTGTCTTGGGTCGCGGAGAGGAATCGCCATTTCATATGGCACCTATTATACACGAACATCGTTTTTCATGGGGCTTTCCTTTGAGATTGGGATGGTTGGCCTCGAGAAATTCTACGCATTCCCGTATTCCAGGCATTTGGGTATAATAACGGGCAGCGAATAGACTAGGTCTATTCCCGGTTTCCCCAGATTGGATTTCTCGTTATGGCATTATATTACGTAAGGCATGGCACCACGGAATGGAATAAGATCCGTCGCGTCCAAGGGCGTCAAGACTTCCCTCTCGCGAAGGAAGGGATCGAAGAAGCTCGAATCACCGCGGAAGCGTTGTCTGGGATTTCCTTTTCCCGTTGCTACGTTTCCCCTTTGATCCGCGCCCAGCAAACCGCGGACATCTTGCTTCAAAACCATCCGGAAACCCTGCGCTTCACCGAAGAGCGAATCATCGAATTCTATTACGGGGATTACGAAGGCGTGTCGAGGTCCAATGAGGATTACCTCCGTCAACGTCAACGCTTTTTCACCCGTTATCCCCATGGGGAAGGGTATTTCGACGCCGTGGCGAGGGTCTATTCCTTCCTTCACGAACTCGAAACCCTCTATCCCGAAGAAGACATCCTCCTCGTGGCGCATGGGGGATTGTCGCGGATCGTCCATTCCTATTTCCGCGACATGACCAACGAGGAATTCACGACATTCATCTTGCCCAATTGCCAATTCATGCGTTACGAGTGGCCCCACCGCAGCGCTCCCTTGCGAAAACCCATCCCGGAGGAATGAACATGAAAGAATCCATTGAACTATCCGACCTCGCTTGGCTCGAAAAATCCATCCAAGACGAATCGTTTCCCCTCCTTCAACGGCCCATCGTCAATTTTGGGCTCAACCGGGTGGGATACGACGAAGGGGAAATCGCGAAAAACCCGCCCGTTTTCGGATTGACCGTCCCCGCCCCGAGCGTCCCCAATCAGCATCAGACGGGACGGTGTTGGATGTTCGCGGGATACAACATCATCCGCAACGCGATCGCCAAAGAACTCAACTTGGCTTCCTTCGACGTTTCTTACGTCTATCTCCAATTCTTCGATAAGCTCGAAAAAGCCAATTTCTTCTTGGAAAAAGCCATGGAACGGCTCGATAAAGGGTTGGAAGGCATCGAAATCATGTATTTGCTCGAGAAAGGAATCGCGGATGGAGGGCATTTCGCGATGTTCGCCAACCTCGCCTCCAAATATGGAATCGTCCCCGAAAACGCCATGCGAGCGACCGTTTGTTCCGAATGCACTCCGGAAATGAATTACCGCCTCCGCCAAATCCTCGCCGAAGGCTTCCTTGCCTTGCGAAAGGCTCATAAGAACGGAAAAGGGGAGGAAACGTTGCGTTCCATCAAAAAGAAAGTCCTCTGTTCCGTCTATCGCCTCCTTTGCCTCTGCCTTGGAGTGCCTCCCAAGGAATTCACCTTTGAGGCAATGAACAAGGACAACAAGGTCCTTTTCCTTCATTCCACCCCGAAGGAATTCTACGAACGTTACGCCAAACAAGAACTCGAATCCTACATCACCTTGGGCTCTTTCCCGATGGAAGGAATCCCCTTGCATTCGAAAGTCACCTCTTCCCTCGTCAACAACGTGGTCGAAGGGGAACCCGTCGTCTTCTTCAACTGCGAAGTCAAGGAAATGAAGAAGGCCGTCAAGAAAGAACTCCTCGAAGGGAGGGCGGTTTGGTTCGCCGCCGACTCGAACGCCTCCAGCGACCGGAAAGGCGGGTATTTTTTGCGCGACCTCTACCGTTTGGACGAGGCGACGGGAATCCCGGTGAAACTCCAAAAAGGGGAACGCCTTTCCACGCGGGTCTCCACGGCCGCCCACGCGATGGCCATCACGGGCTTAGAAGAACGGAAGGGCAAGATCCTCCGTTACCAGGTCCTCAATTCCTGGGGGACCCAGGCGGGGATCAATGGCCATTACACGATGGACGACGGTTGGTTTAGCGAGTACGTCTATCAGATTTTCGTGAAAAAGACCTCCGTTTCGAAGGAGGTCTTGGAGGCTTACGAATCCGCGGAGCTCATCGAAATGAGCCCATGGGTCACTCTGTTTTAGGATTCTCTTGGAGTTTGAAGAACTCCTTGATCATCGATTGGACCCCTTGGAAGCGTTCCACGAGGGCGACGTGCTCCCGTTTGTCCTGCGGCCTTCCGTGATACAAGATATTCCGGTATACCTCAAACGATTCGGGATGGGAATCGTAGACCGTTTTGGCACCTTCGACCGCCGTGAGGATATGGCCCGCGATGGAGAAAAGGGGGCCAAAATGCGATTCGGGAGGCAAGGAAGAACCAAACGAAAGGCTCCAAGCTTCAAAACAAAGGAACGCGTCGGCGATGCGGTAGAGATCCAAGAGTTCTTTTTGGCTTTCGTCCCATGGAGGGAAGACGATATCGCCCGTTTTTGAATGGACGACGCGATGAGTCACCCCATCGAGGAAGCAATAGAAAAACGCGATGGTGATGTATTGGGGCAGATGCTGGGGGAGCAAGAAAAAAGCGCTCAAAGAAAGGCACGCCAAATCGTCTTCGGGCATCTTGTAATCCTTTCGAATGTCGCGAAGAACCAAATAGGTCGTGGTGAAGGTTCCGGCTTCCCGGGAGATTTCTGGGATATTAAGGGTGACGTTTTTTTCCATTTCGTTTCTTTCCTTTCTGGGTTTTATTTAAGGGGTAGGGGCCGAGGACTTCTTGGAGTTCGTCCCCATCGTAGAGCAGATCGAGCCCGAATGGGGCGGAGGAATCTAACAAGGGGAGAAAGATTTTGTCCCCTTCCCACATGGGGAGTTCCCCCATCTTGCTTTTGGGGTAGTAGAAAAGTTCCCCTTCGTCGCAAGAATGGAGTTCCCCTTCGACCTCGGTGATTTTGAAGAGGTACATCCGTTCGGGGGGATAATGGGTATTGAGGAAATCGACCTTGCCAAGATACCGGTAACGCTTCACCGTGTAGCCGGTTTCTTCCAAGATTTCCCGTTTCATGCAAGCAACGCGGCTTTCCCCTTTCTCCAAATGCCCTCCGACTCCGAGGCATTTGCCTTCGTTCATGTCGTTTTCTTCTTTGTTTCTCCGTAAAAATAGGTAGGAATCGCCTTGTTCGACGTAGCAAAGGGTCGTGTATTCTTGGATTTGGGATTTCAAGGCCAGGATTTGTTTCCGGCGTTCCACGTGGGAAAGGATGTCCTGCACCACTTCATCCAGATGCTTCTCGATTTGGTGGCCCCAATACCGCAAGACGAGAATCCCTTGTTTGGCCAAGGCTTCGTTGACCTCTCGGTCGCGGGCGATGTTGCGCTCGATCTTGGGGATCCAATAAGAGGGGTTGGTCGTCAACCGGGCTTTCGCTTCTTCAAAATGGTACCCATGCCAAAACTCCGAATCCGCGAACACGGCGATGCGGAGGCGGGGGAAGAACACGTCGGGATGGCCTTCGACGAGGGAAGAGCAAACGCGGTAAGAGAGGCCGGCTTCTCGTAAGGCTTTCCGCAGTTTGATCTCGATTCCCGTGTCGCGGCTTCCGATCCGCTTCATCGTTCGGGAGACGATTTGGGGATCGCGCTTCATTTGCGCTTCCCCCTCCCTTTGACGAGGCCTTTCAAGGAATCGCTTTGGGTGGATTTCTCCCGTTCGGCCTTCAAGATGCGGTCGAGCCCTTTGTTGATTCCCGAAGAAGCGGCATCCAAGGAAGACTTGAGGCCTTGGGGATCGAGTTCGGTGAAACGGGAAAGGGTTTCTTCCAGGGTCTTGGTGAGGGAATGGGCGGAAGAAACCGCCGATGTGATCGCGTTAATGGCGATTTGGATGCTCGCAAACGAGGATTCGATGCGGTTTTGGACGTCCCGAAGCGCTTCCGCTTTCGCTTGGAGGCTCGCGAGGCGCTTGGCGAAGGACGATTCCACTTCTTCGATTCTAGCGATGGATTCGCTGAGGCTCGCCAGATCGGTTAACGCCCGTTCTACTTGTTCTTTTTCCATAAAGGTTTCTCCTTCCGTTCGCATTCTTTGACGAAATATTGGCTTAATAAGGCAAAATAGGCTTCGGCTTCCTCTTTCCCCATCTTCGGCAGCAAGGCCAAAGCGTCGTTGACGAGTTCCCCAAACGGGGCTTTGCCCGTGAGAATCTCTAGGAGGAGGTGGTAACGGGAATTGATCTGCTCGTTCTCGTAATAGGACAGCAAATCGCGATAAGCTTCGTAACGGCAGAACACCGCGATCGCCTCTTCTTGGGGCAAATCCCCGTTCTTGGCTTTGGCAAGCAAGGAAGCCCGGGTCAGCCAAGATTCGAATTCGGGGTCGCCCTTTCCTCTGCCAAAAGCGCTCCTAGCCCCTTCGTAGTCGCGCCGGGCGTACCGCCTCTTTCCTTCTTCGATCCATTGATGGGGGTCGACCTTCCCTCCGAAATAATCTTCTAGGGGCAAGCCATCGTCGAGGGGGGCAAGGCCGGAGAGGAGGCGTGTGTTGATCAAAGGGGTGGCGTGGCTTTCGTAGACGATCACGCGGTTTTTCGCGCGGGTCAAGGCGACGTAATAGCGGTTGAACAGCATGCGGTGGAGGGTGGACTTCTTCCCCGCTTTTTCTTCCCCGAGCATCGCGTCGAATATCTCGCTGCTGGAGGAGAAGAAATTGACGAGGATCGCCGTGTCGCATTCTTGGCCTTTGATTTTCCCCACGCTTAAGAAGGAGGAATCGAGCACTTCTTTTTCGATTTGGGGGAAGCGCTTCTTGTATTCTTCCGCCATGGTGGCGCTGGGGAAAAGGAATTTGACGTCTTTCCCGGAATTCAAGGCTTGAGGGACCAAATTCAGGAAACGATTTGGGTCTTGAAGAAGGGTCACGAACACATCGTCTTCGTCCAGGCGGACGTTTTCTTCCTTCCCGATGTCGATGATTCCTCCGCGCTTGCCGATCGATTTCGTGGTGATCGCGCGGACTTGGTTGATATAATGGGTGAGGTTGTTTCCGCAGCGGTAGAGTTCGTTGAGGCGGCTCGCGTGCAAGGTCGCCCGAGGGAAGAACGAAGAGACGATCGCGGCCGCGTCGTGGGAATCGAAGATCGTGGGGTTGATGGCTTGGTTGTCGTCCCCGTACAAGAATAGGCGGAGGGGGCGGATGGGCTTAAGCAAGGAGCAAATCGCCTTGAACTGGATTTCGGTGAGGTCTTGGAATTCGTCGACGATGATGCGGTCGTAAATCTGGTATTTCTCTTTTCCGAGGAGGATATCGTGGGCCAAGCGGTTGTCCGTGGTGCCACCGACCCGTTTCAAGTGGTCTTGGTAGAAAGCGCAGATGCGGTAGATGGCTTTCTTTTGCTCCAAGAGGAAACCTTGCTCTTTCTTGGTTTTTTCCAGGAATTCCTCCAATCCGATGATGTCCTTCCTTTCATCCTCGACGGAAGCCAGGCCTTCGGCGATGCCGCGGTAAAAGGAATAACAGGTGAGGCATTGGTCTTCGAATTCCCCTCCTAGCATCGAAAGGTCTTTGCGGAGGGAACGGTTCTTCTTCCGAGCTTCGTCGATGTAGCGGCGGAATCTGCCTTTGTCGCGCATCTCCTTGGCGCCTGGCAAATCCAAAGCCTTGCAAAGGTCGCGGAAGGTGAAAACGTCGATGTTGTCGGCGAATCTCGAAGAAAGGATTCTCTTGGAATAATCGCGGAGCTCGCTTTGGTAGGTCAAATAGAGGATGCGTTCGTTGGGGTCGAGGCCATCGAAGGCGTTTTGGAAACTGACAATCGTTTTCCCCGTTCCGGCGGAGCCAAGGAAGATGTGGGGCAGTTTCTTTTTGGCTTCTTCGAGCAAGGAGAATTGATGGATGGAGGGATAAGCGATCTCTTCGGGATGGTCCTCTTCTTGGGGGAAGAGGATTTCGTCTAACAGCAAATCGGGGTCGCGGAGGGAGGATTCGACTTCCCTGGCGATTTCCCCTTGGACGTCGTGGTCCCCGTTCTCGGTCAAATACAAAAGGACGATGTCGCGGGATTCGATTCTCCGTTGCTCAAAATCGCGCCCATAAACGAAGAACAAACGGCTGCCATCGTATTCTTTGGAGGTTCCAAAACGGATCTTCCGGACCGCGGAATCCACCCCGGCGAGCGTTTTGTAATCCTGGAGAGTCAGGTATTTTTCGAATTCTTCTTGGGGAGAAAACACGAATCTCTCGTAGGTTTCCTCGATGTCGTTGCGCGCTTGCTCGTGGAATTTGGCTTCGAATTTCTTGAACAAACGATGGAATTTCTTGGAAACGAAAAGTCTTCTTTGGGGAGTTCCTCGGATTGCCTCTTCCTCACGAGAATCCTCGGGCTCTTCGAGGGCGGGTTCTTCAAGGACGGGTTCTTCAAGGACGGGCTCTTCTTGGATGGGTTCTTCTTCGATCGATTCTTCCAAAACTTCGGGGGAGGGTTCTTCTTTTGGGGCTTTCTCCTCTTGGATTTTCCGATCGATTGCTTGATAAATCATCGACAAATCCGCGGTTCTGCCCGGCAAAAAGAGGGCATCGTCGAAATAGGAGGTGATGCGAGGGGCAACGCCAAGCAGATTCACCACGAATCCGAGGTATCGGGAGGATTTGGAGCAAAGGAGGGCGGATTCGATCTTGCCCATGGAATTCGCGAAAAGCGCCAAAACCTCCAATTCTTCCAAATTCAAACGCTTGGTAATCGAGAAAAAGAGGGATCCCGGGAGCGGGGGACGGGGAGCGAACAACGTGTTCTTGTCGTAAAGGAGGGCGCTAAATTTTTGCAATGTTTCCTTTACCTCCCCCGCGAGTTCGGCAAACCGTTCGGGAGAATGGATCGGGGAAAAGAAGGAATAGGAAATGTTCGGAGAGTTCCAATAGCAAACCGGAACCACGTGAAAACGGAAAGAGGAGGCGGGGGAGGAGGAATTCAACCGGGGTTTTTTGGAGGAATTCGGCACGAACTCCGATTGGAATTTGGTCCAATCCACCTCGCGGACCGGAGGTTCTTCTTCGTAAGGGTTGGGTTTGGGGGTGGGTTTTACAGGGGCTTTTGGGGTTGCCTTGGGAGGGGTTTCTTTCTTGGGCTTAGGAAGCGAAAAATCTCCCGAAATCTTCTTCGGTTTTACGGGGTTATAGCCATGAAAAGGCTCTTGGAAAGCGGACAAATCCACCTTCCGGACCGGAGGTTCTTCTTCGGGATAATCCGGTTTGTACGATCCCTTCGCGGGGGCTTTTGGAGTTGCCTTGGGGGACGTTTCTTTTTGGGGTTTAGGAAGCGAAAAATCTCCCGAAATCTTCTTCGGCTTTCCGGGGTTATATCCTTGGAAGGGTTCTTGGAAGGCCGACAAATCCACTTCTCGGACCGGGGGTTCTTCCTCTTCTTCCTCCTCATGGTAAGAAAATTCGGGACGATAAGGCTTAGGGGGATTCTCTTTCGCAGGAGCTTTGGGAAGAGGGGATTTCGGCGTTGCCGCAGGAGGCTGCGGAGTTTCGGGTTTGGGCGTTTCGAGCCCGAGGATTTCGAGGTATTCGATCAAGGGAATGGTTTCCCCAAATTCCATGACCGCGATATCCCCGTGGATTTCATCGACGATGCGGACGGGGGAAAGAGACAAAACGAGGGAAAAGGAAAGATCGCGTTTGCAAACGAGCAAGACCCGGGAAGCGAAATTCTCCCCGGTGGAGGCGACGGCGACCATATGCCAATCGCTTAGGTGAAAATCCCTGCGCCTTTCGTTGTCCGCGTCGGTGGGCTCGTAAGAAAGCGGGACGATGTGGGGAACGCCTTTGAATTGGAGGCAGAGGATCTTGCCGAGGCGTTTGGCCACTTCTTCGGCGTGAAAATCGGAGATGGGGTCTCCGGGTTTCAGCCCCACCACTTCCTCCGACGGCTTGGAGGCTTTGAAAACGTAAACGATGCTTCCCATAGTCCTCCTTTTGTCGCTTAATCCTAATTGTAACTTTTTTCTCCCTTTCCCCATAGGGGGAAAACAAGGATTTTTCCTTCTCTTTCTTGCGGGGCTTTCTTCCCCCTCCTAGAATGGTTGCATGAATTGTCTGCGCATCTTGTGGTCCAAGGCCGAGCTCATCGAACCCCTTATCGCCCTCCATAAGCGGGCCAAGAAGGCGGGGAATCCCTTGTTTTTGACGAGCCTTCCGTCCTCTTCTTTTGCTCAGCTCGCCGAAGAAGGAAAGGTGCTGCTCGCCAAAGGGCCCTACGATCTGCTAGGAGGCATCGCCTTGTCCCATTCCGTTTCCGATTTGTTTCCGGAAGGGAAAAGCCAACGGGAGATCGACGATTTCCTCTTCTCCTTGGATTACCAAGGGGAGGACATCGCGGTCATCTTGGACTATTTCGTCGACCCTTCGATTTCCCCGAAACGAATCCTCGACGCCTTATTCGCTTCGCTTCTTTCCTCAAAGAAGGAATCGCACCTCTTTGCCCGCGTCCCCCTAGAGCAAACCGAAGCGATGCGTTACCTCGCTTCCCAAGGTTTTTTGGCCTCGAAGCCCATCATGGACGATAAGGAACCCCGTCGCATCTTTTTTCATCCCAAAAAACGGGACGGCATCTGCTCGAAAGGGAATTGGTGATCAAGCGAACTGGGAACGGTAGAGCTCCGCGAAGAGCCCGTTTTTCTCCATCAGTTCCCGGAAATTGCCCTGCTCTTGGATCTTCCCTCCGTTCATGACGAGGATCAGGTCCGCGTTTTGGATGGTGGAGAGGCGATGGGCAACCACGATGGAGGTCTTCCCTTTCATAAGTTCGTCAAACGCCCCGCTTAAGAGGAGCTCGGTGCGGAGGTCGATGTTGCTCGTCGCTTCATCTAACAAGACGATTTCGGGGGCGAGCAATAAGATGCGGGCAACGCATAAGAGCTGCTTTTGCCCGGTCGAAAGGCCCGAATCGGAAGAAATCACCGTGTCGTAACCTTGGGGGAGTTGGCGGATGAAGTCGTCCGCATGGGCTTTTTTGGCGGCGGCCACCACCTCTTCTTTGGTGGCCCCTTCTTTCCCGAAGGCGATGTTTTCGAAGATGGTCGCTTTGGCGAGCCACGCGTCTTGGAGGACCATCCCAATATGGGAACGCATCTCCTTTTTGGCGATTTTCTGGGTGGGGATGCCGTTCATCAGGAAACCCCCGACTTGGGGATCGTAAAAGCGCATGAGTAAATTGATGATCGTGGTTTTCCCGCATCCGGTGGTGCCGACGAGGGCGATTTTGTGCCCCGAATAGATGTCGAGGGAGAAATCCTTGATGATGGAACGGGAGGAGTCGTAACCGAAGGTGATGTTTTCCGCTTTAAGGGTCGTGACGGTTTCCCCCAAGGGAAGAGTCCCTTCGTCGACGTCCTTGGGGGCGAGGATCGCTTCTTCCACCCGGGCGAAGGAGGCTTTGGCGACCAAGACCTCTCCCATCGCGTCGGCGATTTCGTTGAAGGGGGTCATGTACTGGTTGGAATAGGTGAGGAAAGCGGTCAAACCCCCAACGCTGAAAGAGGCGGGGATGAAGGAGGGGGAGGTAAGGAGCAAGGCCACCCCGATCATGACGATCGAGCCGTAGATGATGTTGTTGACGAGGCGGGTGCAGGGATTGATCCAGGTCGCGGCGAAGGTCGCGGCGAAGGAAGCCTTCCTCGCTTTGTCGTTCAACGAAGAGAAAGAGGATTTCCTCGCCCCTTCGATGCCATAGGATTGGATGGCCCCAAGGGAAGAGATGGTTTCGAGGCCGAAAGCGTTGATTTGGCCCATCCTCGCGTTTTGCTCTTTGAAGTATTGGGCGTTATGGGAGGAAATGAAACGGGAAACGAAGATGGAAATCGGAGTCAAAAGGACAACCACGAGGGCAAGGAGGTAGTTGATCGCGAACATGAACCCGATCGTGATGAGGATTTGGACGATCCCTTCGTAGAGCGCCCCCACCCCCGTGACGAGCCCCGTTTTGACGTTTTCGACGTCCGTCGTAAGACGAGCAAGCAGATCCCCGTGGGGATGAGTATCCAAATACGAGACGGGGACGCGGAGAAGGGAAGAATAGGCTTCATCGCGCAAAGTCTTGACGAGGCGTTCCCCAATTTGGGAAGTCACGTAATCAAACGCGTAACGGAACACCATTCCTAGGAAGCAAAACCCAAGCCCAAAATAAAGGATGACCGCGAGGTTTTGCAGGGTTTCGGGGTTATCGAGCCCCGAACGGATTAAATCGATCGCCTTTCCGGCAAGGAAGGGAATCGCGAGTTTGGAAACCACCGAAAGGGAAGCGAAAACCACCGAAAGGGCGACCAGTCCCTTGGAAGGAGAAAGATAAGAGAGGAAAGCGGGCCGTTTCTGATTCATTTTGCGTTCACCTGGGCTTCGTAGATTTCGCGGTATATGGGGCAAGAGGAGAGAAGGGAATCATGGGTTCCTCTCCCGACGACCTTGCCTCCGTCGAGGACGTAGATGAGGTCGCAATCCTTGATGGAAGAGGCGCGCTGGGAGACCATCACGAGGGTCATGCCCGTTTGGGAAGCGATGGCATTCCGCACGGCGAGGTCGCTTTTGTAATCCAAAGCGCTCGTCGCGTCGTCCAAGAAGAGGATCTTCCGTTTGCTCAAGAAGGCGCGGGCCAAAAGAAGGCGCTGCTTCTGCCCGCCGCTCAAATTGGTTCCCCCTTCTTCCACGACGTGGTCGAGGCCATCGGAATAATGGGAAAAGAATTCTTCGCAAAGGGAATCGCGGATGGCTTTCGATATCTCTTCTTCGCTGGGGGTGGCCCCGGGCAAGACGATGTTGTCGCGCAGGGTCCCATGGAAGATTTGGGGTTTTTGGCTCACGAGGGCGATTTGTCCTCGGAAAGAGGAGAATTTCCATTCTTTTAAGGGAATGCCCCGGAAACGAATCTCCCCTTCGGTGGGGTCGAGGAAGCGTTCCATCAAGGAAAGCAAGGTGCTTTTCCCGGAGCCCGTTCCCCCGATGATGCCGACGCTTTGGCCTTCTTCGACGGTGAGGGAAATGTTGTCCACCGCGTTCTTTTCTCCCCCAAAGGAGAGGGAGACATGGTCGAATTCGAACAAGGGGGTCCCTTCTTTTCCGTTTCCTTCGTAGTTCCCTTCCTGGATGGCAACGGGGGTGAGCAAGAAAGAATCCACGCGTTTCTTGCTCGCGAAGGCCTTCGACATGGAAGTGACGAGGCGCGTGAATTGGAGCAAGGCGGCCAAGGATTGGGTGAGGAAGGAAATCAAGGCCACGATGCTCCCGACGCTTAAGCCGGTCGAGGGGAAGGCAAACGACCCGAGGTAGATGATGGCGATGGTGGCGAAGTTCACGAAAGCGAAGGTCAAGGGGTTGATGAAGGAATTGATGCGGACGATCCCCATGGCCATCTTCCGGTATTTCTCGCTTTGGGCGAGGAAGCGGGAGGCTTCTTTTTCTTCTTTGTTGAAGGCGCGGATCACCCTTCCTCCGGAGGTGGCCTCTTCCCCAAAGGCGGAAATCGCGTCGAGTTCGCTTTGGAGGGCGCTGTACCTCTTGGGGGTGAGTTTCAAGACGACGAAGATTACGACGGCGCAGCAGGCGAGGGAAGCGAGAACCGCATACCCCGCGTACACGTTGACGAAGAACGCGGCGGCCACCGACCCCATGACAAGAAAAGGGGCGCGGACCATCAAACGCATGAATTGCTGCACGCCCACTTGGAGGGCGTAAGCGTCGCTAGTCAGCAAATTCAAGGTTTTCCCTTTCCCAATCCGATCGATGGAAGAGGGGTCGCGGCGCAAAATGGCGTCGTAAAGCGATTCTTTCAAAGCATACCCGTAATCCGTGGAAACGCGGGACGCCAAATATTGGGAAATCATCGTGAGGGAGAATCCCACGAGGGCGAAGACGAACACGAGGGAGAGCAAACCGAAAATGTACCCGTTCTCATGGTAATGGGAACCATAAATCCCGTTCAGATCCGGGGGAGTGAGGCCTTGGTCGATGACCGCGCGCACCAAAAAGGGAACGGCGAGTTCGGTGATGCACTCGATCACTTTGAGAAGCGGGGCCAAAATCACCAAAAAGGCATACGGGCGCAAAAAGGACAAAGAGGGGGATTTCGGGGTTTTCATGGGCATCAGGATTTATGGTAGGAATGCTGGGTTTCTTCGTAGTGTTCTTCCAAATCTTCAATCTCTTCCCTCTTTAGGAAATTGATTCGGAGAACCTCTCCGACCTTTTGGGGATCGTTGCTTAGGGAATACCCATCTGGAATGATCTTGCCATAGAGGAATTTCCCTTCCGAGCCTTCGATGGAAGAAACGAAGGCGAGGTTGAAGCGAACTCCTTGGAACGCGGGAATCCATTTGGCTTTCCCCAAGTTGGGGGAAATGAGGACGAACGGCCGATCGCAACGGAGGGTGAAGTGCAATTCGTAGGATTCGACGTAGTGGAAGAGATCGGAAATCTCGAACACCCCATGTTCGTAACCCCCGACCGACATGGTGACGAACAAAGCGTATTCGTCGTTGGGCGGATCGCATTTCCGGCGGCGGTTGGCGAATCGGCGGTACACCCTCGCGCGTTCTTGCGCGTAAGCGTACAGGCTTCGGTAGAGGATGGTATCGGGGAAAACCAAGCGCTTGTAAAGTTCAATCGCCATGAGATAAGCCGCGTAGATGTCGTCGGAGAAGGGCGAATAATGGTATTCGGGGAATTGTTTGGGTTTGGCGTCTTCGGGCAAAAAATCCTGGCAAGTGGCGAAAGTATAGGCGGCAATGAAGGCGTTGGCCCTTCCTTCGGGGCTCGGATCGTCGATGAGGATGGGCATGTAGTGGTGGAATTGGGAGATGGTAATCCGCGAGGCGCTCTCGCGGTCCTCTTTGACCCCGATGCCATCGCGAAGGTGCCAGGCGGCCAAGAAAGGGGCCAGCGAATCGTCGGCGGCCGCCGCTTTCACGATGTTTCGGTAAGCGACCCTGCCGAGTTCGCGGGCGCCGAAGCAGAGGACGAGTTCCGAGATCACGTTGCAGGTAACGGGATCCCTTTCTCGACACAGATGGCGAATGAACTCAAAAGCGGTGAGAACGTCGGTGTCTTTCACAATGCCTTTGCGCAAGTAGTCCGCGAGTTTCAGTTTGACATAGTTGGCGGCGCAATACGAGTCATGGGTCAAAAGCGCCAGAAAGAGGGCGACAATCAAGGCATTGAGTCGAACGGAATCGGAATCCCAGTTGTCGCAGTCGCGGACGAAAGACAGGTAGTCCATCAAATCCTCTGTTTTGAAGTTTTCGAGGCCCAAAGCCAAGACGAAGGGAGCGATCTCCATCCCTTCCATGAAGTGAGGATGGATTCCCGAAGAATCCCCCAAGACCGCGGGCATCCCGCAGACGGGGCAGACGGCGCTGTTGTTTTCGTCCCATTCATGGATGCTCTTCGAATTGAGAACGGAATGGCAAAACGGGCAATAGCAGTATTGCGAATGGAGAATTTCGGCCTGGTTGTCCTTGAGGTGAGGCCACATCAGTTGGGCTTGGTCGAGCTGTTCCTTCGTTGGGACGCACCGAGGCCCGTCCATCTTTTTCATCCATACAAAAACGTCGTCTAAATCCATGCCACTATTCTATCACGGGCGAGCGCGTATGTGGGAACGAACGCGAAATTTCTCTTTTTCACCCCACGTTCTCGCTTCTTTTTCCCAAATCGGGAGGGAGATGCCAAGAGGGTAAGTTGAGGAGGGGATGACAACGTAGTATCATGTACTAGATTCACCACGAAAGGCATGGAACATGAAAATATTGCTCGACGTCCTCGGGGGAGACAACGCCCCGGAAGCCCCGCTTGAGGGGGCCATTGGCGCCCTAAAGGAATTCCCCGATCTGAACCTCGTTCTCTCCGGGCCGGCCAAGATCATCGAAGAAAAACTTACCAAAGCGGGCATCCCTTCTTCCCGTTACGAAATCCTTCCCGCGGAAACCTCGGTCCTCAACACCGACCACCCCGCGAATTTCCTCCGCACCAAACCCGATTGCTCGATGGCGGTCGCTTTCTCGGCGATGAAGGAACGCGATGACATCGACGCGTTCCTAGGCGCCGGTCCCACGGGGGCGATGCTTTCGGGATGCATCTTCAAACTCGGGCGAATCCCGGGGGTCAAACGGCCTGGGCTCATCGCGACCATCCCCACGAAGAAAGAAACTTTGGTCCGCGTGCTCGACGCGGGGGCCAACATGGATTGCAAACCCGAATACCTCGTCCAATTCGCCAAGATGGCCAACGCCTATTTGAAAGTCTTGGGCATCGAAAAGCCCCGGATCGGCCTATTAAGCGTCGGGATGGAAGAAGGGAAAGGGAACGAACTCGTTAGGGAAGTCTTCCCTTTGCTAAAAGAAGACCCTGAACTCCACTTCATCGGAAACGTGGAGGGGGACAAAGTGCTCGATGGCATCTGCGACCTCCTCGTTTGCGATGGGTTCGCCGGCAACGTCTTCATCAAATCCCTCGAAGGAGCGGCCTATTTCGTAAGTGACCTCTTCAAAGAAGCCGTGATGGGGACCTTCGTCCGCAAAATCGGGGCGCTCTTCCAGCTCAAAGCCTTGAAGAAAGTCAAAAAACCTTTCCATTACGCCAACGACGCGGCGGCCCCGCTTCTAGGATGCAAAAAGCTCGTCGTCAAATGCCATGGCAAATCCAAAGCCCGCCAATTCTATGGGGCCATCAAGGAAGTCATGGGCTACGTCAACCACCACTTGATCGAAAAAGTGACCGAGGCCATCGCTTCGAACGAAGCCGCTTAACGATTCTCTTTCCATCTTTCCCCGGGCATCCGGGGATTTTTTTCGCGAAAAAAGGGGCGATCGCCCCAAAGAAAGAACGGATTATTCTTCTTCCTCTTCTTCGATTTCGATCCCTTTTTTCTTCGCCGCGCGCTTCTTGAGGGCGTTTCCTAGCAATCGGAGGTAAGGGAAGACGAACCCCGTGGTGAGGAGTTCGAAGAACAAGAGGACGACGTGGGTGGCCGCGTGGTGCTCCCCCGGCTCGATGATGAGAAGGAAGGAGAAGACGATCCCCACGATGGATTCTAGAAGCGACAAGATCACGGGATGCCCATGCCCGATTTCCACGACGCATTCTTCGATTTCCAAGGTTTCCCGAAGCAAGGACCAAACCGCCCAAACGACGCAGACGACCGCGTAATCGGTGGTCTCGGGGGCCCCGACGTGGACGAAGCAAATCAAGATGAGGCCAAGAATCGTTTCCATCGCTCCCCAGAAGAAATGGTTTTTCTTCAAGAAGGAACGCTTCTTGAGGAGGTGTAAAGCAATCGATTCCACCCCATAGAGGATCATGATGCCCCCGACGAAGTAGTTGAGGTTATGGACGAAGACGTCCTTCAGGATGAGGACGAGGATGGCGATCGCGGTCCATAAGACCGCTTTGATGGGTCGCCAGATTTTGGTTACGGTTTTGCTATTCATGGAATTCTCCTGCCATATTTAATCATGTCGGCGCGGATCGAGGAAGGTTTCGCTGAAGCGCGCGGAGAAGGAATCTTCGCGCCCTGCCATTTTCAAATGGGCCGTTTCCCCGAAATGGGCGATGCGGAAGCTGACCTTCCCTTCCCGTCTTTCTTCGGTGTAGACCTCGGTGATGGAAGAAGGGGCGGCGCAGGTGCCGTGCCAAAAGACCACCGGGCTTGCGCTAACTAGGTGAGAAAGCAAGAGGGATTCGATGCCGAAATGGCAAAAGAAGGCTAGGGTCCTTTGATGGCCTTTTGTTGTTTCGTAATGGTTCCCGATTCGAACGTACCCTTCTTCTTTTAAAAGGGAGTCGAAACCGGCAAAAACCGCCTCGACTTTTTCTTTGAGGTCGGGGCTCGAAGAATAGATTTTGGCCTCCATCCACCGCGAAGGGGAAGAAAGGAGTTCTCTTTCTTCCTCCAGTTCCTCGGGCAAGAAATCCCAGGCGATGTGGGTGCGGGATTGACCCGGGACATCCGCGTCGAATTCGCGGAGGAAATCCAAGACGATGGGGGTCAAGTTTTGGTGGCGGGGGCTAGAAAGGGCGATCTCCATCGTTTGTTTTGCTCGGCCTAAGGGGGAAACGAAAGCCTTGTCGATGGGGAGGGAAGAGAGATAATCGCGAAGGGCTTTGGCTTCCTCGACCCCGTTCGGGGTCAAGGAATCGTGGGCGTAATCGGGATCGGCGTGGCGGAGGAAAAGAAGTTTCATAAAAAGGCTTATTCTTCGTCCTTTTCGACTTTGGTCGCCACCTTGGGATCCGCCATGATGGAGGCGATGGCTCCGGAGATGGTCGTTTCCTTCGATTCGTGGCCGTATTTGTCCACCTGAGCGGCGTCGCGGACTTCGTGGAGCAAGCAGCAAGGCCCGCCGATGCAGCCTCCGGGGCAAGCCATGCCTTCGATGAAGTTGCCGGGCAATTTGCCGTTTTTGGCTTGGGTGAGGGCGATTTTGCACTGGTCGAGTCCGCTGGCGACGACGGGCTTCACCTCGAAGTCGCTGCCCATTTCCTTGAGGGCTTCCCGGACCGCGTCGGAGACCCCTCCGCTGCGGGCGAAGATGCGCCCGAAATAGGAGGCGTTGTCCATCGGGGATTCGGGCAGGGTCTTGAGGTCGATGTTCCGAACGTCGAACAAGACGGCGAGTTCTTCAAAGGTAATGACGCAATCGATGTATTGGGCGACGATCGGGTCTTCGATCTCCATCTTCTTGGCGATGCAGGGACCGACGAAGACGCATTTGGCTGTGGGGTCGGTTTGCTTGATGTATTTGCCGATCGCGGCCATCGGGGAAAGGTTGTTGGAGACGTTGCCCGCGAGGGTCGGGAAGGCTTGTTGGACGTAACGGACGAAGGCGGGGCAGCAAGAGGAGGTGCAGAACCCTTCCTCGATGAGGTCATGGGCTTCGTTCATGGCGACGAGGTCGGCGCCGACCGCGGCTTCGATGACGTCGGTGAACCCCAGGACCTTGGCCCCTTGGATCACTTGGGGCAAGGTCGCCCAGTCGAATTGGGAGGAAATCGCCGGGGCGCAGATGAGGTAGCTGTTTTCCTTGCCTTTGAGGATGTCGATGGCCTTGGTGATGAAGCTCTTGTCCATGATGGCCCCAAACGGGCAGGCGGCGCTGCATTGGCCACACCGGGTGCATTTGCTTTCGTCGATTTCGGAGATGCCATCTTCCCGGGGATGGATCGCGTTGACTTTGCAGGCGGCTTCGCAGGGGCGTTTGCGGTTGGTGATGGCTTGGAAGGGGCAGGCTTTCGCGCAGAGCCCGCAATTGACGCAGAGGCTCTTGTCGATGTGGGCGCGCAGATCCGGCCCAAAGGAAATCGCGTTGCGGTGGCAAGCCCCGGAACAGCGATGGGCCAAGCAGCCGCGGCAAAGGTCGGTGACTTCGATTCCGGAGAAAGGGCAGGAATCGCAGGCAGCTTCGATCACTTCGATGATGTTGGGGTTGGCGGGATCGCCCCCAAGGGCGAGGTCGATGCGGTCGCGGACGATTTCCCGTTCCTTGTAAATGCAGCAGCGCACGCTCGATTTGGGTCCCGGGGAAATGATCTTCGGGATTTGCCTCTTCTTCTCTTCGAGGGTGCCTTCCCAATAGTCTTTCGCGACTTCCAGAAGGACGCGGTATTTGATTTGCTGGACGTGGGTGTCGAATTTGATGTTCATGGCGGGCTCCTTAATAATAGGTGACGGATACGGTTTTCCCCATGCGGCGCAATTCCTCGCACAAGGAATGGATGATGAGCATTTTCATTTTGATGTCGATGCCGGTTTCCTCGCCTTGGTGGGCGGGGTTGACGGCGCATCCCACGGAGAAGTCGATGTCGGTGGCTTCTTCGAAGAGCATTTTGGCTAGGAGGCTCGCCCCATCTTGGCGGAAACTCCAATGGAGGTATTCTTTGTTTTGGCCTTGGTAGTCTTTGGCGAGGGCCAGCACCTTGTTGAGGGTGATGATCCCTTCCGTGACGAGGTCCACCCCGTTGATGTAGGAGATGGGCGGGATGTCCGAGGAATCGAAGTCGAGGTTGCCTTCGACCGCCTCGTGGAGGTAATCGGCGACGATCTTGGCGGTGGTGCCCCCGCAGACCACGTGGGGCATCTCCTTATGGAAGAATTCGTCGAGCCTTCGGGTATCGTCTTCCCGTCTCGTGGCGGGCCCCACCATGAGGGCGAGGTGTTTTTTCTCCCGTCGGCGGATCGCCAAGGCGGTGGTGTCGTCCCCGGGACGGCGGTTATAGAGGATGTCGCATTGCTCCACTAAGTAGGTCGCGAGGTTTTTGGCGCTTAACGAGGGGTTGTAGAGGGATTCGAGGAAGGCCACGATCTCATCTCGCGTCCATCCGAAGTTGAGGGATTCCCCCACCCCGGCGTAGACCGCCCCGTCGGTGAAGACGACGAGTTCGTCCCCGGGGGAGAAATAGAAGTTCGCTTTTTGGATGGTCTTTCCCCCGATGGTGCTCGATTCGTAGCGAAGGGGCCGCTCTTTGCCATCCCGCAAGAACACGGGCTCGGGGTTATCGAAGTTGTAGACAACGGCGCTGTAATCCTCTTCGATGCGGCAAATCGTGAAGGTGCTGTAGGCAACTCCGCCGCGATCTTTGGCTACAGGCAAAGTCTTGATCAAGGCGTCCACCCCTTCTTCGATGGAAAGGCCTTGCTCGATCATCGTGCAAAGCATCGTGGAAGCGAGGGTCGAAAGGATGGAGGCGACGACCCCGGATCCGATGCCGTCGGCCAAGACGAAAGTCGTGGCGCCTTCTTTGTCCTTGCTGACTTGGACGTGGTCGCCGCAGAGTTCCTCCCCTTTGTGGAACAGGGAAAGGTATCCGTATTCGAGGACGGTGGAATCACTTCTTTCCATCGTTTCCTCCGCTTAAGACTCGGCTGAGACGAGTAAGGGCGACTTTGGTTTCCGCGGCGCTTTGGCCGAGGAGTTCGGCGATTTCTTGAACGGCGCGCATGTTCTTTTCGATGACTTCGCGGGTGACGGAGGCCGCTTCTTCGGCGTCGGCTTTCCTGCGGCGCATGTCCAAAACGGTTTGGGTGCGGTCGCGGAAGGTGCCGATGATGATGTGGTAGGTCTCGTCGTAACGGACGGTCGCTTCCACGAAGATGTGGTAGCGTTCTAGCTCGATGTGCCGCCCGAAGCAGTTATGGCCATCCAGAGCGTCGAGGAAGAGGGTGGGATCGAGGTAATCGCTCAAGGTTTTGCCGGTGAGTTCTTCGGAGGAAAAGCCGAGGAATTGGGCGAAAACGTTATTGGCGAGTTGAATCGAGAGGCTTTCGTCGACCACGACGATCGCGTTGGGGGAATTCTCGATGACGTCGTTGGTGAAGGAGGTGGTCTTCCCCATCAAGAAGGGGAGGCACATCGAAACGCTGGCCTTGCCTTCTAACACCGCGCGGGCTTTTTCGCGGCAGGTGGAATACCCGCAGCTTCCGCAATTGAGTTCGTCTTTCTTGGAATTCTTCCCCATGTCGCGGAGGACTTTTTCGATCTCGTCGACGGTGAACACCCGAGACCGGATCTCTTCCGGATCCATGACTTTATGGAGTTCTTCGAGGGAATAATGCTCGACCGGGAAATCCTCTTTCCCAGCGCTAGAACGGACGCGGAGGAGGGTTTTGAGGGCGCTTTTCTTCGGGGTGGCCGGCCCGTTGATGCAGGAACCCTGGCAAGCGCTCGCCTCTAAAAATACTCGATGGATTTTCCCCGTGGCGACGTCGTTGAGGCAATCTTCCAAGGCGGGCATGCCCGAAACGGAGACGTATTCGTAGTCCGGATTTCGGCACTCCATCGTGGCGAGGATTCCCCCTTCGGTGGGGAAAAGGCGCGCCCTCGTGGCTTCTTCGTGGCGAGGATTCTCCACCGTTTTGGGGACGATCTTTCGTTCGTCGAACATCTGGGCGAGTTCCAAGAACGTGAGGACGCAATCGGTGGTTCCCGGGTAGCGGTCGACTTCCGCTTTTTTGGAAATGCAGGGGCCGACGAATACAACGCTCGCCTCGGGATGGCGCTTTTTGATGTCGAGGGCGTGGGCTTGCATCGGGGAAAGGACGGGGGCGAGGAATGGGGTCAAATCGGGGTATTTCTTTTTGACGAACATCACCACGCTGGGGCAGCAGGTGGAAATCAAAACGTCTTGGGCTTCTTGGTCCACGAGTTCATCGTAGGCTTTCTTGACGATCGTGGCCCCGACCGCGGTTTCTTCTACCCCGGCAAAGCCAAGGGAAAGCAGCGCCTCCTTCATGGTTTCGAAGGTGGTGCTGGGGAAGGAACTCAAATAACTGGGGGCGAGGGAGAGATAGCAATTCCCCTTCGCGATCAGTTCCTTGGCCTTCGCGATGTCGGAGCGGACTTCCTTGCACCCTTGGGGGCAGACGGTGTAGCAGGTGCCGCAATAGATGCACTCGGAAGACAAAATCATCGCCTGGTTATCTTGGAAGGAGATGGATTTCACCGGGCAATGCCGAATGCATTTGTAGCAGGAGCGGCAATCGTTTTTCTTGGAAAATAGCGGGGCGATCATGGGGTCCTTTCCCGCGCGGAATGCGCGCGTAGGCAAGACAAAAGCGGTGGGGTGAATCCCGCCGCTTTGGCATTAATCGAGGAGAGGGAGAATCTCGGTATCAAAAAACGAGGGGACCTTCTCCGGGGTTAAGCCGGAAATCACTTTATCGCCCACCTTGACGCAGACGCCCCCCTGGCCGCAATGGCCGAGGCAAAACGCGGCTTTGAGGTTGACGCGGGGTTTCAATTCCCGTTTGGCGATTTCCGCGTTGACGGCGTCAATCACGGGTTTGGAGCCCTTCAGGTGGCAAGAGCTTCCGACGCAGATGGACAAATCAATGGTTTCCATTTGTTTCCTTTGGTGGCGTTCTTCATGATGGGGATCATGTCCTCGACGAGGGGTTCCCTCGGGTTGGCTGAGGGGCATGGATCTTCGTATGCCAGGTACGCCAATTCCTCCATTTTGCTCTCATAAAGCGCTTGGTCGGGAACTAGAGAAGCGAAATACATGTCGATTCCGATGCCTTTGCCAAAGGCGAGGACGGCATCGGCCAACACGTCTTTGGCTTGTTCCTTGCGCGCGCAGCGAAGGTCGAGGATGCGGCATGCCTTGCAATACTTGGCATCGCAGCAATAGGCCTCGCACTTCGGCCAGACGGAAAGCTTCGTCGGCTAGTACCATTATAACGGATTGCGAAGGGAAGCAAAATAGCGCAAGTTACCCTTTGGATCGTCCAGAACTCGGCGCCGATCTTGTGGCGAGGGTGCCGTGATTGCCGGGATACGACAAATATCTTGGCCGCGATAAAAGCGCGGTCAATTTTGGAATTGAATGCGTTCCCCTTCCAAAAGGGAGAAAGCGCGAAGGGAAGTTCCTTCTTTGTCTTCGCGGTTCATGTCCACCGCGGAAATCTGGGAATTGAAATAGGTTTTGTAATAATAGATTCCTTTGTTCAAATCGCAACAAGAGGAATAGATCGTGTATTCGTATTCCCCTTCCCGGACTTCGACGCATCCTTTGTCTTGCTCTACGGAAGCCAGCGCGTGGAAAAAGGCGGAAAGAGAAGCGAGTTCCCCCGTTTCTTTTGTCGCGTGGATCAAGACGAAGGCGCCCCGGAGAAAGCGCGAGGGACTGCTGAAATCCCCCGGCAAACCAACCGCGCCTAGGCCGCGGCTATAGTAGGAGATGGGGATGGGTTTCCCAAATAGGGTTTCCGGTTGCTTTTCGCTTAAGGAAGCGATGTCAACGAGGCGGCGCATCTGTTCGGGGTATGGGGGATTGTTGGTCAATATCTCCACGGGGGCATCGAAAATCTGCGTCCCCGAGGAAGTGAATTCGACGACGATGGATGAGGTCTTATCCGAGATCAAATAATGGAGGGGGCTTGGAGGGAGTTCGGGGGAGAAACTCTCGTTGGTCAGGCATAAATCCTTCAATAAAGCGCGGACTTCATCGAGGTTTTTGGCTTGGCTCAATAAATAAGGGATCAGTTCGTAACTCGCGACGTTCTTCTTCCCTTCTTGGGGATCGAGGTAGACCGCGTTCCCCGCGAAATGGAGTCCGGCGATGCCGAGCCCTTCTTCGTTCATCGCATCGTAAAACAAGGGAATGTCTCCCACCAAATGGGCCATTCCGAGCATCGCGTAATGACGGGGCGAGGAAGGGACGTGGGAGAAATTCAACCGGTGGTTTCGGGGAAGGAAGACGAGGGATTCCCCATACGAGAATTCAAAGTCGAGGTTGCGCCCAAAATAACGGGACGCGGAAGTGAAAGCCATGGCAGTGCACATAAAGGATCCTCCTTGGTTTTATGGTAACCCGAGTCCAAGGAAAAGGAAACGAAAGCGATATTCTCTTCTTTCTTCTTTTGGGCACGCAAACTCCCTTTGAGCGAGGAATCTGGGGTTGAAAGAAAAAATGCGTGCATTTCTCTAGAATATGCCGTATAGTTGTGAGCGCACGGAGGCATACCCAAGAGGCCGAAGGGGACGGTTTGCTAAACCGTTAGATCGGGAATCCCTGATGCGAGAGTTCGAATCTCTCTGCCTCCGCCAGAAAACCGCATCGCGGCCGAGATTCGGCCGCTTTTTCTTTTCCTTAATAGCCTAAGGGAAATTTCTCAAAGTTTTTGAGCAGAAAAAACGGCATCCGGAGATGCCGCGAGAATCAATAGGCTTTCGCGAAATAGGCGACGATGGTGGCCTTTTCCCCGCAGACGGGGCAAAGCGTTCCTTCTTCGACTTCTTCGGAATAGATGCAACGGGCGGTTCCCCCGTTCGTGAAGGCTTTGATTTGGTCTTCGCATTCGGGTTTGCCGCAGAAAGCCATGCGGGCGTATCCGCCTTTGTCGAGGGCGGCTTTGAGCTCCTCGAGGTTCGAGACGTCGACGATTCGGCTTTGGAGGAAGGCGAGGGCTTTTTGGTACATCTCTTCTTGGATGGCCTTCAAGAGGGCGGGGATTTCGGATTCGATTTGCTCGATGGAACCGGTGAGTTTCTCCCCGTTGTAGCGCTTGGCCAAGGTGACCTTGTTCTCGGCGAGGTCGCGGGGCCCGACTTCGAGGCGAAGCGGGACGCCCTTCATTTCCCATTGGGCGAATTTCCAGCCCGGGGTGTGGTCGGTTTCGTCGATTTTGACGCGGATTCCCAAGGATTCGAGTTTGCTCGCGATTTCATGGCAAGCGGGCAAGATGCCTTCGGCTTGTTGGCGGATCGGGACGATCACCACTTGGATTGGGGCGACTTCGGGAGGGAGGACAAGGCCATTGTCGTCCCCGTGGACCATGATGACGGCGCCGATCAAGCGGGTGGAAACGCCCCAAGAGGTTTGGTGGGGGGCGTGGAGTTTGTTGTCGCGTCCGAGGAAGGAAATGCCGAAAGCTTCGGCGAATCCGGTTCCGAGGTAATGGGTGGTTCCGCTTTGGAGGGCCTTGCCATCGTGCATCAAGGCTTCGATGGAATAGGTCGCGACCGCCCCGGCGAACTTCTCGTGCTCGGTCTTCTTCCCTTTGACGAAGGGGATGGCGAGCAGGTCGCGCCCGATGGAGTCGTAGACCTCCAGCATGTCCATGGTGTTCTTCCAGGCTTCTTCCTCCGTTTCAAAGAGGCAGTGCCCTTCTTGCCAAAGGAATTCCGCCCCGCGCAAGAACGGGCGGGTGGTCTTTTCCCAGCGGACGACGGAGCACCATTGGTTATAGAGTTTCGGAAGGTCGCGATACGAGGAAACGATCCGGGTGTAGAGGTCGGAGAAAAGGATTTCCGAGGTGGGACGGATAATCAAGGGATCTTCGAGTTTTTTGTTTCCCCCGATCGTGGCGACGAGGCATTCGGGGGCAAAGCCTTCGATATGCTCCTTTTCCTTGCCAAAAAGGGAGGAAGGGATGACGCAGGGGAGGTAGACATTCTCCACTCCATGGGCTTTGAATTTGGCGTTGGCGAAGGCTTGGATCTGCTCCCAGATGGCGTAGCCGTAAGGCAAATAATCGATGAAGCCTTTCACCGAGCTGTAATCCATGAGTTCGGCTTTGCGGCAGACATCGGTGTACCATTGGGCGAAATCGACTTCGCGGGAAGTGATCGCTTCGTTTTTGATGTTTCGTTGTTCGGCCATTGGGAATCTCCTATTTCTTCATTTCTTTGATTTTGCGGATCGATTTGACCGCGGGGGGCATGAGCATCGGGTCGTAAGGGGCGAAGGCGTCGCTGGAGATGAAATTCACCTTCGAGCGGACGATGATTTCGATCGCGTCCCATCCTTCGATGTCGCTTGCGATGATCGGGTGTTTGTATTTGAGCAGCTTCTCGACGAGGCTATGCAACTTCGAACGGATTTTGGCGTCCATCGAGGTGGCGCTGCCGGCGAAGCCGAACCCGCAAACGAAGTAATCATACGACTCGTAGAGGGAACTCGGAAGAGAAAGTTCGGGGTCTTCGAAGAAAATCCCGACTTCGTAGCCTTTCGCCTTGATTTCCCGGATGTTCTCCACGATGTTGTCGTCGCTTTCCGGGTCATAATGGGATTTGACGTCGGATTCGCTGAAGAGGAAGACAAGGTTGGAGGAGGCGACTCCGGACATCTTCGCCAGGACCGAAAGCATGAAGGCGCGGTCCTCGAAGTACACCGGGAGGAAGAGCCGGGCGCTTTTGAGTCGGTTTTCGGCGAGGAAGGTGGGAATGGTGTTGCGAGCCACCGTGGAGAATAACGCCTTGTCATCGCCGGTTTTGAAGGCGTAATCGTGGAGGTCCTTCATCGATTCGAAATAGGAATTGAAGGGGGTGGCTTTGGACAAATAGCCGTAAACCCGTTCGTTCTTGACGTCGAAGATCGGGCGGAATTTGACCGAGATTTTGTTGTCGTGGACGATGCGCTCGACTTCCGTGCGGAAGGTGGAAGAGGGATCTTCGTAATTCTCCAGCATCGCTTCCCTGCCCCGTTCGTAGAGGATGACCTTATTCCCTTCTTCGAAGGCATAGATCGCGGTTTTGTTGGCTTGCTCGAGAATCGCTTCGGAGCGGTTTTGGAAGAGGCGGTGCTCCACAAGGACGATTCGGAAATCGATTTTGGCGAGTTTGGAATTGAGCGAAAGGTAACGGGAGATGGCGACGGAAAGGGATTTGGCGAAGCGGAGGCCATCGGGTTTGGCGGAGGCGTGGAAATCCCCGATCACGAAGCAATTGCCGTCGAGTTTGAGGAGCAATTGGCGGTTTCCGCATAAAGGGAAGATGACGTTGCGGATTTGGTTGGAACTGAGGGGATCGAGGGGGTCGCTCCGTTCTTGGATGGAACGGAAACGGAAACGGACCGCGAGGGTATAACCCTTCCGCTTGGAAGAGGCGGCCATCGCGGACTCGTATTGCTTGAGGGAAGACAAACCATGCCCCTCCCCTTGGGTTTTGGGATTGCTCGTCAACGATTTCAGCAAATAGGATTGCAGGTGGATGATTCCGCTTTCCCGGTCGATGGAATCCACTTCGAGCATCGAGAAATAGGTGCGTTTGGTGTTTTTGACGTTGATGTCGATTTCGTAATAATCCGGGACGTTTTCGGCGTTTTCGTCGGTCAATCCGTTGATCCAAGCGAGAATTCCCGGGCGTTCGGAACTCGGGAAGCGGTTATAGAAATCCGATAGCGGTTCTTCGGGGGAAATATCCGAAGGGGACATGACGTTGAAGTAACGGACTTTGTGGCGGATCACGTCGAGGATGTAGATACGGGAAGAATTGATGGTGCTGTCGATCTCCCGTTCGAACCTCTCGCGGGAGGCGCTGGCGACGCATAGCGAAATAACCATGGCCAAAATCGCCAGAAGCAACAAGAAAAGGGAGACGTAAATCGGCCAATGCTTGAGGAATTCCGCGACTATCTCTTTCCCGTCCATGGCAATAGGATACCACAAAGTGGTAATGAGCAATATTCCTCAATTTTCTCTCTTTCGGAATTCTGCGGATTTCCTTGCCCGTTCATCGCGTTTCCCCCGCGTTAGCAGGCGAAAATATCCCTTGAAGGAAAAGAAGCGGAATGCTATCATCTAGCACGCCGTCAAGAGCACTGGAGGAATACCCAAGTGGTCGAAGGGGGCGGTTTCGAAAACCGTTAGTGGGGTCATGCTCCAGCCAGGGTTCGAATCCCTGTTCCTCCGCCAAGAAGGCGGCTAAGCCGATTGGGAAACCAAGCGGCTTTTTTGTTATTCTTGGCAAGGTTCCAAAACCGGGCAACAAAAAAATACCAGAATTCCTTCTGGAATTTCCCATACGCGAAAGCGCCCCAAAAGAAGGGTTGCTTCCTTTGGGGGGCAATCGAGGGCCTTGCGATCCTCGCTAGCGATTAGGCTGCTTTTTCGGAATTCGCGAAAGCTTTTTCAACCTTGGAATTCAACGCGCTGATTTGGTGGAACTTGACGCGGGCATCGGCCAAATATTGGATGGCTTGCATGGTGAGCACGCTGCCAACGACGTGGTCGGCGAAAAGATCGAAGAAATCGGCGATCTTTTTCGCGCAAGCGCTGTTCGCGTTGAGAAGCGCGCGAATCTCCGCGAGGTCCTCGGTGTCTTCCAATTGGTCGACCGCGGCGTTTCTCGAGGAATCCGCGTAAACGCGAATGCAATCCGCGAGATAACGGTCGCGTTGGTGAAGAACCTCTTCGGTGGGGGTTTCGCTCCAGTAGGCATTCAGGAGCAGTTTGGCCTTCGCGAAGAACTCGTCGTCCGTTTGGCCATCGTAGAATTCGACGCTTTGCGCGAATTCCATCAAGTTGGTTTCTAATTCGGTGATAGTCATAGCGAAAAGAAGGTTATCGCGAATTGAGGCAAAATGGAAGACGAAAATCAAAGAAATTATCTATAATAAGTAAAAATATGAACAAATTGACCCTGGAATCCGTGTTCGCCCTCCGCCAAGCCATGGAGATCGACCCGGCGGAATTGCGCTTAAAAGAAGCCGAATCCGCCCTCAACTCGTCGGAAGAAATCCAAAGACTCTCCCGAAAAGTGAAAGAAGCCTTAAGCGAGTACGATTTTGCCTTGTCCCATTTCGGGGAAGAATCCCCCCAAGTAAAAACCGCCCAACGAGCTTTGTACTTGGCCAAAAAGGAACTCGACGAGCATCCTCTCGCAATGGCGTATTCTAAGGCGTTTTCGGAGATTCGGAAGCGCGACGCGGAGATCGACGCCATCTTGTTCGCCCCGTTCCGTCTGCGCGTCGTCTGCGGAGGGAAGCATGATTAAGATCGTCGGGGGGAAATACCGGTCCCGGAGCATTGAAGTCCCCCAAGAAGGAACCGTCCCCACCAAAGCGAGGGTCCGGGAAGCCATGCTTTCCATGGTTTGCCCCTATCTAGAAGGGGCGAGGGTCCTCGATTTGTTCGCCGGCAGCGGGGCCCTTGGCATCGAATGCCTCTCCCGCGGGGCTTCTTCTTGCCTTTTCGTCGATTCCTCCCAGGAAGCGGCGAGCATCATCCGGAAGAACCTCGAATCCTTGGGCGAAACGAAAGGAACCGTCCTTTGCCAAGATTACGTTTCGGCCTTGTCGAGCCAAACCGAACCCTTCGACGTGGTCTTCCTCGATCCCCCCTACGCGAACAAGGAAGCCTACAACGCCTCCTTATCCTTATTATTAAGGCGGAATCTTTTGACGGATCAGTCCACGCTGCTTCTAGAATACGAAGGGGAGATTCCCCCACTTATCGAAGGCTACCTCCTCGTCAAGGAAAAGAAATACGGGTACACCAAGGTGGTGCGCCTGAGAAAGGAATGACATGAAAGTCGCCGTTTACCCCGGATCCTTCGACCCGATCACCAATGGCCACATCGACATTTTGAAACGCGCGTGCCGCGTGTTCGACGAAGTGATCCTCCTTCTGGCCGTCAATCCCGATAAAACCTCCCATTTCTCCGTCTCCGAGCGCCTTCGTTTCATGCAAGCCTCCATCGAAGGCATTCCCGGGGCAAAAGTGGATTTCACGGATGGGCTCACCGTGGATTATTGCAAAAAGATAGGCGCGGGCGCGATCGTGCGGGGCCTCCGCGCGGTGAGCGACTTCGAATACGAATTTGCCCTTTATTCGGCGAACCACTTCGCGGGAAAGGAAATCGACACCGTCTGCTTCATGTCCGAGTCAAGCAAGTCCTTCATCTCTTCCAGCGCGGTCCATCAGATGGGATTGTCCGGGGTGGATATCTCTCCCCTAGTGCCCCCGATTGTCGCAGAAGCGTACCGGAAATGACGAAAAAGCCCCGCGGAATGCGGGGCTTTTGCTTTGCTGGTTTCCTTATTTGGAAATGTAGTTTTCGGAGAAGGGGTTGTTCGGGTTGCGGTTGTTGTGGTTCCACATGTTCATGAGGAGCGTGGCTTTGTCGTAGGCGTTGTCCCCGGTGACGGAGAAGAGGGCTTCGCAGACCCCATAGCGGCCGGTTTTATAAGCCGATTCGGTGAAATCGACGAGGAAGACCGTCGGGACGGGGAAGTTGTCGACGTCCGGGGTTTGGATGTGTTCGTAGTTGCTCGATGAAACGGAAGCGTTTTGCTTGTATGGGGTGTCTTCGAGCATGGCGCCGATGTAGGAGAAGAAATCCTCTTCGTCCCCATCCCACTTGTTGAGGTAACGGGAGAAGGCTTTCTTATCGTTTTGCACGACGTAAGAATCGTCGTTGGTGGAAGTGTCATCGGTGAAGATGGTGTGGAGGCGGAAGGTTTCTTCGTAGACGGTGGGATTGAAGGTGCTTCCCCACTTCTCTTCGAGGGTTTCGAATCCGGCGCGGGCGGAATCCGAGGCGCTGGAATCGCGGCTCACGTAAGCGAGGTAGAACTTTTCGCCGTAATTGCTGATGACGCCGGCCCCTTCGAGGGCTTGGCGGTATTCATCGTAGCTCGGGTATTTCCCTTCGGAGACGAATTCGGAAGAGAAGCGGAAGAGTTGGCGGGTGAGCTTATCGGCTTCGGTGTCGAAATCTTCGGTTCCTTGGCGTTCGAGGGAAAGGCGGAAAGAGGAATAATACCCCGAAGCGCTTTCGGCGCCCCAGGCTTGGAACAAGGTGGTGAATTTGGGGATCGAGAAGATAACCGCGAACAAGCTGCCGACGATGAGGAGCGGTTGCACCCAGGCGGTTTCGCGGATCCATCTCCAGAAGCGCGCGAAGGTGGCGCTAATGGCTTTCATGATATTCATTATTGGTCCTCCGTAAGAAAAAGCATCTGAAAAATCAGCGCGTAAATAATAGCACCCGCACCGCCGTCGTTCAATCGTTTCTTACTAGTAAGAAGGGCGCTTTGCCGTTTTCCCGCCCCATTTTCCCTTTTTGCCCCTTCCTTTTTGGCTGGATATCGTCCATAATCTCGCCGGGTGAACCCCATGAAAAAGAACCAAACCTTTTCTTCCAAGTTGGTCGACGCCCTCTACGACCACCCGATATTGCTCGGCAGCCTCAAAAACGCGGGAGCGGTTTTTGTTTTAATCTTTTCGGCGTTTGTCTTCGCCTTGGGCTACAAATGTTTCTTGGCCCCCAATCGCCTGATTTCCGCTTCGGAGGGCACTATCACCAAACTCCTCTCCGGGGGCATCTCCGGGATTTCCCAGCTCGTCATCATGTTCATTTCGGTTTTCCCGAACAACTTTTTGATCGGGAACCCCCATCTCGAGGACATCGTGTTCTCGGCTTGCTATTTCTTGTTGAACGTTCCGGTCTTCCTCATCGCCTGGAAGGGGATTGGGAAACGGTTCACCATCTTCACCTTCCTTAACGTCATGCTCGTTTCCTTGTTCTCCAATTTGCTCGGGATCTGGGACGATGGATGGGTGACCGAACTCGCCCGTTTCGTCAACGACAACGGGGGGATGCTTTCCCGCGCGGTATTCGCGGGGGTCTGCACGGGCATCAGCTCGGGCCTCGCGTACAAGGTCGACGGATCGGGAGGGGGGATCGACGTCATCTCCTACTTCATCGCCTTGAAGAAAGGGGTGCTCGTTGGCAAATACAACGTCTTGATCAACGCGTGCACCTTGTTCCTATTCACCTTTTTGGGCTGCTACAAAGTTTGGACCGGAATCGAAACGGTCCCGAACTCCATGGAATTCGTGGCAATGGCCTTCTTCTCTATCCTCTATTTGATGGTCACGAGCGCCGTGATCGACGTCATCAACATCCGCAACAAGAAAGTGAAGATCGAAGCCATTTCCTCCAACCCGGACCTCGCCAAGGTCATCATTTCCACCTTGCCTCATGGGGCGACCGTCTTCCATGGCTCGGGGGCTTTCACGGGCAAGGACCGTTACGCGATCCAAATCGTGGTGTCCTCTTACGAAGTCAAACAAGCGATCCACGTGATTTCCGAAGCTGACCCGAACGCCTTCATCGAAGTGTCCGAGCTCAAGCAAGTCTACGGGCGCTTCTTCTTGCCTCCCATCCGTTGAACCCCAGGGCCAAGCGCCCTGGTTTTTATTGAAAAACTCTTTCGGCAATCAGTTTTTGGTTATCCAATGAGGAAAGAAACAAAGAAAAAGGCTGATGCGAAGGGAGTTTGCAACAGCCTTGGATGGTTATTTCTTGCCCGAGAGGAAGCGGTGGAGCACCACGTCGAGGGCGGAGGGGCTCAAGGGTTTCCCCAGATGCTCATTCATCCCGGCTTGGATGGAATGGCGGACGTCTTCGTCGAACGCGTTGGCGGTCATCGCGACGATGGGGAGTTTTCTCTTAACGGGATTCTTGAGGCCCCGAATGGCGGTCGCGCAGGCGTGCCCGTCCATTCTGGGCATTTGGATGTCGAGGAAGACGATGTCGTAATAATCGTCGGGATGGTTTTGGATCGCGTGGAAAGCATCCAAACCGTCTTTGACCCATTCGACTTCTAGGCCCCGGGAAGTGAGCATCGATTTGGCGATTTCGGCGTTGAGTTCGTTGTCTTCCGCCATCAAGGCGCGCTTGCCGGGATAGGAAGCTTGGGCGACCGGATTCTCGATGGCCACGCTGTCGGCGATTTCCGCCTCGGTGGGCAATTGGGTGGGCAACGTGATCGAAATGGTCGTCCCTTTCCCAACCGCGGAATCGACCTCGATCCGGCCATGGAGCAAGTCGACGAGCTTTTGGACGATAGCCATGCCAAGGCCCGTGCCGCGGATGCCTTTGACCGCTTCCTTTTCTTCCCGTTCGAACCGGTCGAAGAGGCGGGGGATGAAGTCTTTGGACATCCCCACCCCGGTGTCGGAGACCACGAACAAAAGTTCGGTGTTTCCTTCGTTTTCCACTTCGGTCACGCGATAGGAAACCGCGCCTCCTTTAGGGGTGTATTTCACCGCGTTGGAGAAGACGTTGATCAGGATTTGGCGGACTTTGGTGACATCGAGCAGGAAGTGGGTGTTCTTCAAGCTGGGCCGATAATGGAAATGGAGGTTCTTGTTCGCCATTTCGACTTCGAAGGTCGCGATGATGGATTCGTTGAGGTCCTCCATGTTCGCGGATTTGCAATTGACTTCGGTCCTTCCGCTTTCGATGCGGGAGAGTTCGAGGACGTTGTTGAGGAGGTCGAGCAGCGCGTCCCCGGATTGGGCGATCTTCCGGAGATATTCGGCGAGTTTTTCTGGGTTGTTGATGTTGGACTGGGCCAAAGCGGTGAACCCAAGAACCGCGTTCATCGGGGTGCGGATGTCGTGGGACATGTTCGACAAGAAGGCGCTTTTGGCGACCGAGGCGGCCTCGGCTTTGGCCAAGGCGGCTTTCAGGTTGTTCGTGTATTCAATGTCTTTGGCTTTCCGTTCCTCGATGTCGGCAATGGCGAACAGGGCGTGGGTGACTTTTCCGTTAGCGTCGCGCTTGGCGGGGATGAAGGAAGCCTCGCTCCAATTCCTCGGGGAAGTCGAATCGCGGTTGATTTCCTGGAATTCCACGGAGATGAGGGGGACGTTTTGCAGGCGATCGGGCAAGGAATGGAGGTTCGTGAAGCGGAGGATGGCATCCGTGAATTCGGGATAGACGAATTCGTTGGCGAAATATTCGAACGTGAGGGTGGCGTTGCCTTTCTTGGGGATGGCCGCGGAGATTTCCGGGACATTGGAGAAGACGCGTTCAAAGCTATCGAGGCGGATATCAACGTAATAGACGGCCTTGTAGATGCGGGCCAAGCCCTGGATGATGTCGTAGTCGTGTTGGCGGACCCGGTCGAGGGCTTCCCTTTCCTCGTGGCGTTCGACTTCCACGGACATCCGCAGCATTCTCCAAAACACGAATCCCCCGAACAGGGCGATGACCGCGATGAGCGTCGCGACGGCGGAAATCGACAAGATGGAATCCCGGTCCGCCCCGTCGATCAAGGCTTTGTAGGCTTCGGGTGGGAAGAGTTGGCACACCGACCATTCGGTGTGCGAGATGGGGCGGATGGTCCCGACGGTTTTCCCTTTCGTGCCGTTGGCTTGGAATTGCAACGGGGTTTGGTTCGAATAGGCGTCGACGAACGCTTGTTTTTCCGCGTCGGGAATGATGGTCAGGAAGCCCTCCATAGTGAAATCCGTGTACCCCGAATCCCCGAGGATTTCCCCTTGGCGGTTCACGATCATGGCGACGGAATGGTAGCCATAGACCGTGGCGGAAAGCATTTGTTCGACGGTGGATTCGCTCAAGAATCCGACCATGACCCCGACGATGTCATGATCGAAATAAATGGGAGAATAGCACCCGATGAGGCGTTGGCCGTTGACCCGGGAGGCGGAGACCGCGGTGAGACCGGTCAAGCCTTTCATCCCGTTAATGAAGTAAGGACGGTCTTTGACGTTGGTCAAAGGGCCGCTGGAAGTGAAGTTCATCCCATCGGAGTCGATGAAGCGAATCCAATCGAACCCGGAATCGTTCTCGAGTTGCTTGAGCAAAACCAAATCCGGATCGGCGGTTTTCATCGCGTTGCCATAGAGGTAAGCGCAGGAAGTGATGTTGGAAACTTGATCTGTGAAAACGTCCCCCAAGTGCTTTTCGGTTCGAATGGTGTTCTCGTTCGCGAAAGAGGAAATCTGGACGTTGACGCGTTGGGTGTTTTGGTAATGGGAATATAAACCGACCGAAACCGTTCCCACGCACAAAACGACGAGGAACAATATTGCGGTAAAAACGAACTGTTTTTTCGGTTTCATCCCCTACTCCCTGATAGGAAAATTATAGGACCAATGCGCACGCTAGGAAATGGGCTTTTTGCGCATTTCCTCTTCGCGCAACCGCTGGTAAAGAATGGTGTCCCCATCCAAAATGGCCTCGCTGTGCTCTAAGAACTTCTCCATGGGGAGCATCTTCCCGTATTGCACGACCCAAGGGAGGCTGATCTCCCCTTTAGGGTCGACGAAGCCTTGCTTGGAGATGGGGCAAAACACGATGACGTAGCGGCGTTCCGACGGATCCACTTCGTCGAGGTCCCCTTCCACGTAATAATCGTGGTCTTCGAGGATCCGCATCACCTCTTCGGCGACTTCCAAGGTTTCCCCTTTTAGGGGCACGAGTTCCATTCGGGGATGGCGGTAAAACACGTTTTTCTCTTCGGGCATGGACCTAGTTTACCCTATTTGGAAGGAATCGCCAAAAGGGAATCCGCGAGAAAAACCCTAAAGGGAAGGAAGGGAACGTGGTACAATACCTTCGCTTCCCCGAAAGGAGTATCCATGAGCCTCAAAATCGTCAAAGACACCAACCCGCGGCTCCGCGAAAAATGCGCGGAAGTCCCCACCCCGTTATCGGAAGAACACCAAACCCTCATCGACGACATGATGGATTACCTCCTCAAGAGCCAAGACCCCGAATACCGGAAGGCGCATCCTTCCGTCCGCGAAGGGGTGGGTTTGGCCGCCCCCCAAGTGGGGAAGCAACTCCGGATGCTCGTGATCAACATCCCCGGGGACAAGCCTGGCGAGGACATCTCCCTCCAACTCGTCAACCCCCGCATCGTCCGCAGCTCGGTGAAAAAGGTCTACTTGTCCGGGGGAGAGGGTTGCCTCTCCGTGGATCAGGACCATCCGGGATACGTTCTCCGCGATTTCAAGATCGCCGTGGAGGCTTACGACGCGAAAGCCAAAAAGCCCGTTTCCTTCGTGGCGCGGAGTTACCTCGCGATCGTCCTCCAACACGAGATCGACCATTTGGGCGGCATCCTCTATTACGACCGCATTTCCAAGACCGACCCCTTCTCCGCTCCCGAAGACGCGGTCGCCCTCTAATTGTTTTTGCCCCGAAAACGCAAAGAATTCGGGGTTTTCTTTTTTCTTTGTTCATTCGATTCCTTTTTTGAAACCCCTTTCAAAGCGCATAAGGCTTTCCTTTTAGGAAACAAACCCGTATATTTATAGCAACGAACCGACGTCATAACGTTACGCGTGCTTTTTTACGGAGCCTTTCTATGAGAGATACCCCCATTAATATCTTTGCCCTCGGCGGCCTCGGAGAAGTCGGCAAAAACACCTACTGCTTCGAATCCGACCGCTCGATCATCTTAGTGGATGCGGGCGTCCGCTTCCCGGAAGCCAACCTCCCGGGCGTGGATTACGTCATCCCCGACTATACCTATTTGAAGAACAACCGGGCCAAAATCAAAGCCTTGTTCATCACCCACGGCCACGAAGACCACATCGGAGGCATTCCTTTCTTGCTCCGCAGCGTCACCGTCCCCGTCATCTACGCCCCGCGCCTTGCGGCGGCTTTGATCAAGCATAAACTCGAGGACGCCCGATTCCGCGAACCCGTCCGCATCCTCGAATACGACGAAAACAGCGTCGTGAACATCGGGGAGGATTTCCGCGTCTCTTTCTTCCGCGTCACCCATTCCATCCCCGATTCCTTCGGCATCTGCATCGACACCGATTCGGGGCGTATCATCGAAACCGGCGACTTCAAGATCGACTTGACCCCGGTGGGCCCCAATTTCGAACTCGATAAGCTCGCCCGCCTCGGCAGCGAAGGGGTGGACCTTTTGATGGCGGATTCCACGAATGCGGAAATCGAGGGCTATACCCCAAGCGAAACCGCGGTTCGCCGCGGGGTCGAAGACGTGTTCGACAAAGCCCCGGGACGCATCATCGTCTCCACCTTCTCGAGCAACATCAACCGCATCCAGCAAGTCGTGGAAGTCGCGGTAAAGCACGGGCGCAAAATCTGCGTCTTGGGCCGCAGCATGAAAAACGTCGTGGGAATCGCCCGCGAATACGGGTACATCAAGATTCCCGATTCTGCGATCATCCAAGAGAACATGCTCCGTTCCTACCGCAATTTCGAAATCTGCATCGTTTGCACCGGATCCCAAGGGGAGGAGATGGCGGCCCTTTCCCGCATCGTGAGCGGGGACAACCGCTTCACCTCCATTATTCCCGGGGATACGGTCGTGTTCTCTTCCAACCCCATCCCGGGGAACGGGGCCCTCGTGGAAAAACTCGTCAACCGGCTGGTCAAGATGGGAGCGGACGTCAAGCAGAATTCCCTCGCTTTCTCCCTCCATTCCTCGGGCCACCCTTCCCGTCAGGAACTCCGCCTCATGCAACGCCTCGTCCGCCCCAAATACTTCATGCCGGTCCACGGGGAATACCGCATGCTCAAATTGCATGGGGAAGTCGCGGAAGCCCTCGGCCTTCCCAAGGACCACATCTTCCTTTGCGATAACGGCGACCAAATCACCCTTTACCAACACAAGATCCGCCGCAGCGCCCACATCCCCGCCTCCGCGGTCTACATCGACGGCAACGACCTCGACGGATTGACGTCCACCGCGATCAACGAGCGCTCCATCCTCAAAAACGATGGGATGGTCTCCGTTCTTTTGTCGGTGGATTCCCGCGCCCGCAAAGTCACCGTGCCTCCCCTGGTCTATACCCGGGGATTTGCCGCGGATGAAAGTTCCCACGTGGTTCGCCACTCCCAGATTCGGGCCAGGAAAGCGATCGCCGAACTCGCCCACGGTCCGGATTTCTCCTACAACGAAATCCGCCGCTGCATCCGAGACACCCTTTCCAAATACATCGCCCGCAAGACCAATCGCCACCCGATGATCATCACCCTCATCATGGAGGCAAGATAAGGATGATCCTCGCTTCGGGTTCCCCCAGAAGAAAAGAATTGCTCCATCGACTGATCGACGATTTCCAGGTGGTCGTCCCCGAAATCGACGAAGGGCAATTCTTGGATTTGCCCCCTCATCTTGTTCCCGGGGAAATCTCCAAAGCCAAAGCCCGTTCGGTGGCGAAACGCTTTCCTAACGAAGAGATTTTGGCCTGCGACACCATCGTTTTGCTCCACGATAAAATCCTAGGCAAACCCAAGGACATGGAAGAAGCCGAAGCGATGCTAAAAGAGGAATCGGGCCAAACCCAAACCGTCTTATCGGGCTATACCTACATCGGAAAAGGGATTGAAATCACCCGGACGGTGGCAACCGAGGTGCACTTCGCAGCCTTGACCCCCGAGTTAATTACCCGTTATTTGCAAGACAAACGACCCCTCGACAAGGCGGGGTCCTATGGCATCCAAGACGGATATCCCCTCGTGGAATCCATCCAAGGGAGTTACCACAACGTCGTGGGGTTGCCCTTAGAAGACATCGCGGTCCACGTGTTTGGGAAAACGCTGGATGATAAATGAATGAAAAGAAGGCATCACGCCTTCTTTTTTTGGATTTTTGGAAATGCGTTTTATTCCTTGGGCTCCCCAAACAGGGTTTTCTCGACTTTTTCGGCGTCCCCTTGAACCACCAAAGTGAGTTTGTTGGACATTAGGAGGAAGGAATCGACCCCGATGGAACGGAGTTTTTCCTTGTCCACCTTGGAATAATCCCTCAGCACGAGTTCGATGCGGGAGCCTTTTCGGAGGTGGGAGATGACGTTTTCCCCTCCCCCGAGGGCCAAGAAATATTCATTCACGTCCACTTTCCTGGCTTTGCCTTTCTTGGGCCTAGCCAAAAGGAGGATCAACACGACGAGGAAAATCACCCCAACGAGGGCAAGGGCGAAGATCCAAGCGTAGTCGCGGAGGAAGCGATCGAAGTCGGTCGCGTCAAGGAAACGAAAAAAGTTCAGCCAATTCATACAATACAAAGTATAATACTTCCGAAGCGAAAGAGAGAACACAATGTCCAACGCCATCGAAATCGAAGCCAAAGCGCTCGTCAGCGCCGAAGATTACAAAACCTTAAGCAAAGCCTTCCGCGGGTATCCCCGTTACGTCCAAACCAACCATTACATCGACACGGAAGACCGTTACCTCGCCCAAGAAGGCATCGCCCTTCGGATTCGGGAGAAGGGGCAATCCTACGAACTCACCTTGAAGACCCCCCTCTCGGAAGGCCTTTTGGAGAAGAACGTCCCGATCAGTTTCACCCAATTCGCCGAACTCCGCGATTTCGGGGAATTCCCCAAGACCGACATCACCCGGTTCTTGATCCAACTCGACATCGACGTGTCCAAGCTCAAGATCCTCACCTCCTTGACCACCGAACGGATCGACATCGAATACCAAGGGGGCTTGCTCTCCTTGGACCGCAACACGTATTCGGGCAAGACCGATTACGAGATCGAGTTCGAATACAATTCGATGGTGGGGGCGCAGAAGATCATGAAGGACCTCTTCCACAGCCTTGGAATCGAATGCGTCTTCTCGGAAGCCACGAAAGTCCATCGCGCGATGGCCGCGATTGGGAAATAACGAAAATACCGCGGAAGTTCCGCGGTATTTCTTATGGGAAGCGCTGGAAGCGTCACTCCTTCTGCTTTTTCTTTGGGGGGAGTGGGTTGGCGAGGCAATGCTCGCAACGGCCGCAACGGGTGCAACGCATCTCGGCTTGCCGCTTTCCTTCGGGGAGGAAGGAAGAGATTTCGTCTTCGTTGTACCCCACTTGGAGGCGGCGGTCGTCGATGATGATCGGGCGCTTTAAGACGCTGGGGTTCTTGTAGATGAAATCGACGAGCTCGGAAATGCGCATATTGTCGAAATCGACGTTGCTCTCTTGGACGATTTTCGAACGGGGGGAGATGATGTCTTCCGTCCCGTTCTCGCTTTTGACGAGCATCTCCCAGATGTCCGCCTTGGAAAAGGAGTCGCCGAAAATATTGACCGCGATGAAAGGGATGTTTTGGGAGGCGAACCAGGATTTGACCTTTCGGCAGCTAGAACAAGAAGGAGACGTGTAGATGCGGATCATGGCTTCGTGAATACCTCCTTTCTTCCAACGTTACGAAATTTTACTTTTTCGCGCCTTTCTTTGCAAACGCGGAGACGAATTTGCCAATCAAGAATAGGACCAGGCTCAAGGAAATGAAAATCAAGACGAAGAAATTGATTTCTTCGGGGAAACGAAGGGCGATCAAGGCCGCGTCGAGGGCGACGGCGATGACGATGTAGGGAAGCGAGAAAAGGTCTTCCCTCCCTTCGTAGAGGTTGAGGGTGAGCATCAAGAAGGCGATGACCAAAAGGAACACCGCGACGAATTCGACGACATGGAAGAACGCCGCATAGCTTAATGCGCTGGGATAGGCGACGGGAATCGCCATCGAAAAGGCGACCAAATAGGCAAAAGACAGCCAAAGAAGGGTTTTGTTTTGGCTCTTGGGGTGGAGGCGGACCATTTGGAGGAGGATGCCGAGGATGAAGAAACCATAACTCGCGAACTGCAATCCCGGAATCGCGCATTCGTTATGGACCATCCCCGAAACGAGCAACAAGCATGCGGCGAAGACTAGCCGGGGCAATGGCAAAGAAGAGGCGTCATACCCCTTGGGGCAAAACAAGAAATGCACGAAGGGCCTGCCCCGGATGACCATGTAAACCAGGAAAGAGAGAACGCTTAGGAAAATCGTGACGTTCACGGCCCCTTGGAAAGGGCTCCCAAACAAAGGGATGTTCGAGGCGATCCCCAGGGACAGCGACAAGACGCGTTCGGTGAGCAATATCAGAAAATAAAGGAAATAGCACGCGTTCATCGCATAGAGGATTTTTTGGTCTTTGTTCATATGGGCCTCCCATTTAATCGTAGTACGTTTTTCCATTCATGCAAGAAAGATATACGGATTGGGGGAAATCGCGGAAACCCAAGGGGGGAAGAACGTTTCATTCTTTTTCAAAGCCTCAAAGGAAAAGAAAAGGGGATAAGTCTTGTCAACGGTTTTTTCTCTATTTGCGCTTTCTCTTTTTGAGGCGCAACGAAAACAGGGCGTTCGAAAACCCTTTAAAAAATCCGGCCGTTTGGTAAACTATCTCTCGAATAAGGTCCCGCCGCGAAGCATTCCCCAGATGGAAACCAGGAGCTTCCTGCAGGCCGCCGTCGCAGCCGCCTTGTGGCAAAGGCCGCTGCTTTTCTTTTACGAGCAGAATTCGGTTATCGCGTTGGACGCTTTGCTCATGATCATGTTCTCCACGGCCAGGTACAGGTATTTCCTCAAGAAAGCGTTCCCCTTCCTGGTTATGGAATAATGCAGGCCGTCGTTCCTGCCCGACTGGAGGATCGTCGGGTCCAGCCCCGCGTACGCGACGATTCCGTTGCGGCTGGCGAATCTGGACGGATTTCCGATCTCGGCGCATAGCAATGAAGCCAACGCGCCGCCTATCCCGTCGACCGAGGCGATCAGGGCGAAATGGGGCAGCTCTTTGGCTAAGCTGAGCAATCGGCCGGTTATTTCGTCCAAGGCCCTCATGTCCCCGATCACGTCATCGAGGGCGGAGATCAGC
>JAXDTZ010000014.1:0-94056 GCA_034089705.1 Candidatus Alloenteromonas sp.
TGCCATTCAAGCATTATTGCGGGTGATGATTCGTATTATGAAAATATGGATTGGAATTGAGTTTTTAGGTTTTTTGCAAAGCAACCCCTGACGGCTAGAAGAAAACGGCTTCCCATCGGATAATTTGGTGGAATCTGCCCAGATTCATCAAATTATTCCGGAAGGGAGCCGTTTTCATGGTCAATTTTAGCTATGCCGTACGCGTTTTTAAAGCCGAACTTCAATCGTTCCTAGACCCCTTGGTCGAAGGGGTCTCCAGACCGGTCGCGAAACTGTTCTTCGATTTGGTGTATGGCCTCATCCGTTCCGGCTCATCGCTCGTCAGCCTCATCGCCAGATCCCTATTCCAGGACGGCCCCATCGACACCCATGAGCATAGGCTCACAAGGGCGATGTCTTCCGCCGACCCCAAACCCATCGAATCCGCGCTGACCGACTTCGCCTTAGGGATGTCCGCGGGCTTCCTCGCCCTCGACGAAAGCGACGTGCAAAAGCCCTACGGCAAGGCGTTCCAGTGGCTCGACGACGTCATGGACGGAAGCGACCCGGGCAAGAAGATAGGCAGGGGCTACCACGTCATCGGAATGGCCTCGGTGTCGCAGAGGAACCAGCCGATTCCGTTCCTACTCCACGCGTATTCGGCGAAGGCGGACGGGTTCGAGTCGCAGCTGAAGGAACACAAGAAGGCGTTCGCCAAAAGCGCCCCGGGCCTTTGCCTTTCCATGGACCGCGGATACGACGGGGCGGAGTGGCCGAGGTTCGCCAGAAACCGTTCGCTCCATTGGGTGATAAGGGCGCGATCGACGAGGAAATACTCGGTGCCATCGCTGAAATCCGCCGGCAAGGACATCCGCGAGATCGCCTCGGCGGTCAAGGGCAGATACGCCTTCTACTTCCCCGAACCGGGCAAAAAGGGCGACGTCGAGGTGAAGGCCACCGCCGTACGGGTCGGCCATAGGGACTTCGCCAAAGGAGTTTGGCTGGCCATGGAGTTCTTCCCCGACGAAAGGGAAGCCAGATGCTACCTCACCGACGTCGACTGCTCGACGAAGGAAGGGTGCAGGAAGGCGCTTTCGTGCTACCGATCGAGGTGGAGGGTCGAGGAGGTCTTCCGCTTCATGAAGGTCTTCTACTCGATGGAGGGCTTCATGGTCAGGAACCTAGGCGCGATGAACTGGCTGCTGCTCGCGGTATGCGCCGCGACGGCGTTCCTCTCCTCCACCGCCGCGACGAGGTCGCCGGCGTACTGGCAATGCAAATCGGCGTTCAAGTCGTTCGCCCCGGAAATGACCGACGAGGAGATAGTGCAGGCCAAGGGCCACATACCCGTCGAGCTCTACAGGCTGGCTTCGGGGGCGAAGGAGATACTGGGCCACAGCACGTCAAAGATGACCCCCAAGGGAAGGGACAGAACGAGGAAGGGACCTATCCAACTAAAGTTGGATATTTTGAATTTCGGAGAGTGACTTTGGAGGTTTTTTCAAACCAAAATCTGCCAAAACCTCCAAACTCAATGAAGCGTTGGTTTTCCCACAACAAAAAGGCGGGATTCATCCCGCCAATTTGTCATTTTTTGGAAAATTTCTTTTTCCAACGCTCGAACAAGGATTCCTTTCCTTCGGTTTGCCTACCAAACTCTGCAAGCAATTCTTTTTGGGATTTCGAGAGATTGGTTGGGGTTTTCACCTTAATGTGAAGGAATTGGTCTCCCGGTCGCCCCGAACGAAGGTCTTTAATGCCACGATCGCGAATTTTTAAGACATCATCAGGTTGCGTTCCTTCCGGAATCCGAACCGATACTTCCCCGTAAACGGTCGGAACATCGATCGTAGCGCCTAACGCGCAATCGACGAAGCTGAGGGGTACATCCATGTGGATGTCGTTCCCATCCCGTTGAAACACAGGGTGTTCTTCGACGAGAATCTCGATATAAAGGTCCCCATTTGGGCCTCCATTGATTCCCCGTCCTCCTTTTCCCGAGACACGGATCTGTTGACCGTTATTGATGCCGGCAGGAACATTCACCGTTAAGTCCTTGCGGACGCGGGAATACCCTTTTCCGCCACAAGAGGAGCAGGTTTTTCGAATGGCTTTTCCGCTTCCACCGCAGTGAGAGCAGGTTTGCCTCGATTGCATCACCCCGAATATCGTCCGGTTTTCCACGGTGACGTAGCCTCTCCCGCCGCAATAAGGACAGGTAGAGAGATCGCTGGGGGAATCCGCCCCGGATCCGTGGCAGTGATCGCAGGGTTCGTCGTAGGTCACGGGAATGTTGATCTTCACTCCGTTCACCGCATCCATGAATGAAATGCGGTGACGCATCAAATTATCTTGGCCTTTTTGTGGGCCGCTCGCGGAACGGGAAGAGGGGCCTCCTCCGAAGAAAGAAGAGAAAATGTCGCCTAAATCGACATCTCCGAATCCTTGCCCGGAGAATCCGCCTCCGAAAGGGCCGGCTCCGCCAGTGGATCCGCCTTGTTCAAATGCGGCGTGACCGAATTGGTCGTATGCAGCACGCTTTTGATCGTCGTAAAGGACGTCATAAGCTTCCTGCACTTCTTTGAACTTTTCGGGAGCGTCGGAATCGTGGTTGACGTCAGGGTGGTATTTTTTGGCTAATTTGCGATAAGCGCTTTTGATTTCATCCTTAGAAGCAGATTTTGAAACGCCAAGCACTTCGTAGAAATCACGTTTGTTGGCCATGAAGCATTCACCTCCTGGATACTAGATAGCGGCGCCTCGTTTCCAAGGCGCCGCGATGATTGAGATTGGAATTATTTCTTGTCGGTGAAGTCCGCATCGACGACGTCATCGGCGCCACCGTGGGTTTCTTCCCCGGAAGGATTGCCCGGATTCGGGTTGGCCTGCCCAGCTCCCGCTTGGTAGGCTGCAGCGGCCGCATCTTCCAAACGTCCGACGATTTCACGGAGTTTTTCGATATCGTTCGCGGCAATCGCGCCACTCGCCTCATCGCGGAGGCTTTCCAATTGGGCTTTTTGGTTCGGGTCGATCTTGTCCCCTTGTTCGGTCAAAGTGCGATTGATGGAATCGACATAGGTTTGAGCCTTGTTCTTAATTTCGATATCGCCTTTGCGCTTTTCGTCTTCCGCTTTGTGCTCTTCGGCTTCGCGGACCATACGATCAATGTCTTCTTTGGAAAGACCATTGCTGTTTTGAATGGTGATATCCGCGGTCTTTTGAGTGTCGAGATCTTTCGCGGAAACCTTGACGATGCCGTTGACGTCGATGGAGAACTTGACTTCAATGCGCGGTTCGCCGCGGCGTGCCGGGCGGATTCCGCCTAATTGGAAGTGACCCAAGAGTTTGTTGTCGTGAGCCATGGGTCGTTCCCCTTGGTAGACGACGATATCAACAGCGGGTTGATTGTCTTCGGCGGTGGAGAAAATTTGGGATTTTTCCGTCGGGATGGTCGTGTTCCGCGGAATGAGCGGAGTCATGACGCCTCCGAGGGTTTCAATGCCGAGGGTAAGCGGGGTAACGTCGAGCAAGACGACGTCTTTGATGTCACCGGCGATAACCGCGCCTTGGACGGCGGCGCCGACGGAAACCGCTTCGTCCGGGTTAACGGAAAGGTTGATGGAGTGGTTCGTGACGGATTTGACCATTTCTTGGACGGCCGGCATACGGGTGGAACCGCCGATCATGAGGATTTCGTTCAAATCGCTGTAACGGAGGCCGGCGTCTTTGATGGCTTTCTCCATCGGGGCTTTGCAGCGCTCGAGAAGGGGACGGGTGAGTTCTTGGAATTTGGCACGGGTCAAGGTGGTTTCGAAATTGATCGGGCCGGAAGCGGACATGCCGATGAAGGGAAGGCTGATCGTGGTCTCCAAAGAACTGGAGAGTTCGATTTTGGCGCGTTCCGCCGCATCGAGGAAGCGTTGACGGGCCATCTTATCGGTCAAATCAGCGCCGGTTTCGATTTTGATTTGGGCTTTAATCCAGTCGGCGATGACATTATCCCAGTCATCCCCGCCGAGGAGAGTGTCTCCGGAAGTCGAGAGAACTTCGAAGGTTCCATCGCCGATGTCGAGGATGGAGACATCGAGGGTTCCACCGCCAAGGTCGAAGACCATGACTTTTTCGCTCTTTTCCGAATCGATGCCGTAAGCAAGGCAGGCCGCAGTGGGTTCATTGATGATGCGAACGACCTCAAGGCCGGCAATCGTGCCGGCGTCCTTCGTCGCTTGACGTTGAGCGTCATTGAAGTAAGCCGGGACGGTGATGACAGCCTTGTGGACGGGTTGTCCAAGGTTTTTCTCCGCGTAGCTCTTCATGTAGGCGAGAACCTTGGAAGAGATCTCTTGCGGGGTAAAATCCTTGCCCAAGCAATTGATGTGAAATTTTGTGGAATCGCCCATTTTGCGCTTCGCGCTGCCGACGGTGTCCGGATTGGTGATGGCTTGGCGTTTCGCGGCGTTGCCGACGATTTCTTCTCCAGAAGCCTTAAAGGCCACGACCGAGGGGGTCGTATTGGTTCCTTCGGGGTTCGGGATGACTTTGACTTTTCCGTCCGCTTGCATGTAGCTAATGACGGAATTGGTGGTACCAAGGTCGATACCAACGATTACTTCTTTTGCCATAATGGTAAATCTCCTTTATTACGCTTGGTGTGCGGGTTGATCGCCGCTAGGGGCGGCGGTTTCTTCTGATTTTGGTTCTTCCGTTTTGGGAACGGGTGCTTTGGCGATGTAGACCATCGCCGCGCGAACGAGGCGGTCGTGGAGGCGATACCCTTTCGCGGTAACGCGAGCCACGCAGCCCTCCTTCACTTCGGTGGTTTCGACGTGATCCACCGCGTGCATCGTATTCACGTCATATGCATCGCCGATCTTCGGGGTGATTTCGCTCACTCCTTCATTGGCGAGGCTTGCGACGATTTGATTGTAAATATACGTGAATCCGATTTGGTAATTTTGCGCCTCTTTCGTGGGCGCGGGCATTTCCAATGCCATGTGGAAGCTATCGAGAGCCGGGAGGAGCGAATCGAGGAATCCTTCCGCGCGGTAACGAATCGCGTTGCGGGATTCTTCTTCCAGGGCTTTCCGGAGGTTTTGGGTGTCCGCATAAGCCTTGTAGTATTCGTTTTTCCAGTGGTCCTTATCCGCGACGGCCTTTTGGAGTTCTTCTTGCAGTTTCTCGTATTTGGCTCGGGAAACCTTTTTTCCGTTCTCTTGAGGCGCTTCAGCGGTTTCTTCCTTTACGCTTTCGGTGTCGTGTCGTTCGTTTTCTGGGGGCATTCCGATTCTCCTTCGCCAGAGTTTTGGCTGAAATATTCATCGAGCGTTTCACTGACGTATTGCAGGAGCGCAACCGCTCGTTCGTAATCCATTCGAGAGGGGCCCACGAGATTCAAGGTCGTGTTTTGGCCGCCAGGAACGGTTACCGTTGCACTCAAGATTGCCATATCGCCGAGTTCGGGGTCATCCGAGGTGATTTTTAGGTTAATCCCGGTTTCCGGGTCGGTGAGCAAGGGATCTTCCACCGCGCGGCGGAGGGCCGCGGGATCATCGAGTACCTCGAGAACCCGACGAAGTTTCTTCGCGTCTTCGGCAAATTCCGGTTGATCCAACAAGTTTCCCTTGCCGTAGAGATTCATCCGTTCTCCGGCAAACCGCGTGAAGGCGCCGAGAATCGCTTGATAAACCACGTCTTGTCCGACTAGGTAATCCTTGACGGCGGGTTGCATGGCCCGCATCTTCGGAACCAAATCCGCTATGGCGGTGCCTTTCAACCGATCGTTGAGAATTCCAACCGCCTTGACAACGTCGTCCACGGAAATGTCTTCGGGAACCAAGAAGGTTTTGTTTTCCACATAGCCTTGATCCGTGACGAATACCGTGGTGGCGGTTCGCGGTCCAATGGGAATCACTTGAACGGACACGAGGTGTTCTTCGTGGATTTTGGGTCCCAAAACGACGGAGGCGAGGTTCGTCATGTTGGAGAGAATCTCGCAACTCTGTTGAATGATTTCTTCCACGGATTGGCTCCGCTTCTCCAAAACGGATTGCAGGGCGTACCGCACGCGTTCATCGAAGCGATCTTCGCGGAGGTGAGTTACGTAATACTCATAGCCCTTGGCGGAAGGAACGCGACCGGAAGAAGCGTGGGTTTTTTCGATCAACCCTTCTTTTTCCAGGGCATTCATTTCATTTCGGATGGTCGCGCTGGAAACGTCCAGTTTGTAATGTTCGAGGAGGGTTTGACTTCCAACTGGTTGAGCCGACTTAATGAAGTGTTCGACAATCAATTTCAGAATCTCATCGCGTCGAGTCATGGAATCTCCTTTCTAGCAGTCATAATTCTTGAGTGCTAATGAAATTATAGACGGGACATTAGCAGTGTCAATAAAAGATTGCTAAATAATCTCAATTATTCCGATAATTCGACCACGACGCTGTCCAAAAGCATCAAACCGCGGTCGGTTGGGCGAACGCGGCCCCCATGGATTTCCAAAAGGCCTTTGGAAACAAGGGCCTCCCAATGCGGGCACAAATCATAAAAGGATTGTTGAAAACGTTCCTGGAAATCGCATAAGAGAAAACCGTTCTCTAGCCTTAGGTTGCACATCAAAAAGCAAAGCAAATCATCCGGGAGGAGTTCTGTATTCAAGCTCTTTTCGTTTCCCCTATTCTTTATATATAAGGATAAGGACGGAGTATTCGTGTAACGATACCCATCCACGAAACCAGCAGCGCCCAAACCGATCCCGAAATAGGGGTCGTCTTTCCAATACGTGATGTTATGACGGCATTCTTGGCCGGGAAGGGCGAAATTGGAATATTCGTATCGGGTGTATCCGGCGTCTCTGAGCCGAGACAACACCATTTGATACATCTCCGCCTGATCATCTTCCGAGCGTTCCGGAATCTTCTTTACGTAATACGCGCATCCCGGATTGACGATCAAAGAATATGCCGAAATATGGCCTGTGCCCAACGCCAGAAATTCGGTAATGTCGTTTTCGAGTTCTTCTTTTGTTTGTCCCGGAAGAGCGTACATCAAATCAACGTTGACGCGCGAAATACCCGCTTCTTTTGCCAATTGAAGCGCCCGCGCCACATCGGCTTTTCGATGGGATCTTCCTAGAGTCTCTAATAGACGGTCTTGAAGAGATTGAACCCCAAAGGAGATGCGATTCACTCCAAAAGAAGCCAACAATCGGGCTTTTTCCGCAGTGAAGGATTCGGGATTGGCTTCAATGGAGAACTCTCCCCCGCTTTTCAATAACGGGGAAAGCTTTTCCAAAAGCGCTCGCAATTGGTCAACAGATAACGATGTTGGAGTTCCGCCTCCGATATAAATCGTGTCGACTTTTTCAACCTTCCTTTCGTTCAATTCGCAAAAAAGGGCGTCCAGATAAGGATCCGCCCATTCTTTTCGGTAAAGGAGTTTCGGAAAGTCGCAATACGGACAGATGGAATGGCAAAAAGGAATATGAACGTAAAGTGCTTTCGGCTTGGCCGTTAATTTCATTTCTTTGGATCGAAATCGCGCATTTGTTGTTGCGCTTTCTCGTCTTCGATTGGTTCGAGGATCCGATCAAGTTCTTCCGCTGCCACTTCTTTGTCGCTTTTTGGTTTCTCGTCGGATTGGAAGGTCTTCACGTGCTTTTTCACGAGAATAACGATCAGAACGATAAGTCCAAAGACGGCGACGATAATAACAGGGGTCAACCAACCGAGGTTATCTGCGAGAATCGGTAATTTCATTTAGCAATGTCTCCTTGTTTAATGGGGGTGTATACAAATTTGTTTTTGACTTGGCGCTTTTCGTAATACCCTTCTTTGGCCAAATTGTCCATCGAAGTGCGGGCCGTTTCGTATACGCAGCGCGTGGCGCGTTTGTAATCTTGAATCGTGTAATAGCAGCCGATGGTGCAATGCGCGGCGTAGAAGAGAGCTTGAGGCTTTCGAATATTGGGGTTGGTTTGGAGAATGTACCTCGCCGTTTCTTTGATCTCCTTCTCGTTTAAGGCGCGAGGGGGAGCGGCAACCGCGGCTCTTCCGAGATCTTCCGCGGAAATCGGGTTTTCTTTCGGCGGAGCGTGGATCTCTTCGACCGTCGGGGCGGGAGAAACCTGTTTTGGTTCTTCTTGCTTTGGCTCTGGTTGTTTAGGGGAAGGAGCGACGTCGCTCTCCGTTAAACGATACTTCTCTTCCCTTAGCGTTGCGGAAAGGACCTTAGAGAAAGCGTCCAAGCAATTATCGACTCCTTTTTCTAGGAAAGGAAGGGCGTAAGAAAGGAAATACGTGAAGTCTTGGGTGGTTTGGACCTCATAACAAGCGTCGTTCAATCCAGTGGAAGGCTCCAGAATCTTTTCTATGGGAAGCAGGGCCGAAGCGGTTCCAAAGGCCGACAAAATGTTTTTGGCGAGCAAGCAAGCGATGAGCTCGTTATTGGACGGGAAGGGTTTTAAATAAAGAATGAAATAGAGGCCAACCAAAGCGGTGACAACGACTTCTTCCCCCGAATCCCTCAAGAACGCCAAAAGGGATTCCATTTTGCTTTCGATGATCTTGGAGGGGCATTCGCGGTAAGTGGCATCGGAGGTGTTCATCGCATAGCGAGAACGCGAATCGGTGGTTCGGTAAAACTCCAGAAGCTCCTCGGTGTTCCACAAACCCATCAATGTATCGGCGAAGAACTCATCATTCGTCTCAAAGCGTTCGCCGGAGAGGAATCTTCTAAGGAAAGCAAGATATCCCAAAATCGAATCGTGATCGGGGTTTTCCTCACGGTACATCCCGTTGATCATCGCTTTGAGAGTCAAATCGGAGATTTTCTTGGAATCGATGATGACGGCGGAGTGGAGAGAAATAAAAACCGCCTCTTTTCTAACTTGGGACGATAAAGTTTCATCGTGAGATAACTCTTCTGCCTTTTGATTGAGCTCCCGGAGTTTATTCTCGAAAGAATGGATTCTTTCCAGAATAGCCGGGGTTTTCACCGAATAAATGGGAGCGTTATTGATGTCGCGCAATGGCAAATAGTTCTGAAATTCTTTTCGATAATTCAAAACGCAATTCCAGTGATAACCGCCGAGAGATGTGCCCAAAATACGTCCAAGCCCTCTTTGCGAGACGTATTGCTCATCGGTATAACGGATTCCAATATCTCTTTCTTCTTTTTTCATTGTCAATGAATTCTAAAAAGAAGCGAAATGCACTTCAACTAAAAAACGACTAAAATCGGAATTAATTCTCGTCGTCATCAAGCGAAAGCACGGTCATGAAGGCTTCTTGTGGGATCTCGACCGACCCGACCGCTTTCATGCGCTTTTTCCCTTCTTTTTGCTTTTCGAGCAATTTCTTCTTTCGGCTGATATCCCCGCCGTAGCACTTGGCCAAAACATCCTTTCGCATGGATTTGATGTCCGCCCTTGCGATGACTTTCCCGTTAATCGCCGCCTGCACCGGAACTTCGAATTGTTGGCGCGGAATGACGGTTTTGAGTTTGGAAACGAGAGCAACGCCGCGATGGTAAGCGCTGGGACGATAAACGATGGAAGAAAGCGCGTCAACGCAGTCGCCATTGAGTAAAATATCCATCTTGCACAAATCGCTCTTTCGATATTCGAGGAATTCGTAGTCCAAGGACGCATAACCCTTCGTGGAAGATTTTAAGCGGTCGAAGAAATTGAAAATGATTTCGCTAAGCGGAAGCTCGTAAACCAAAATGTTGCGCGTATCATCGAACACCTGAAGGTCTTTGAAAACCCCGCGCTTATTTTGGCAAAGCTGCATAATCGCCCCGACGTATTCGCTGGGCGACATGATTTCCGCACGGACAAAGGGTTCTTGAATTTCGGAAACGCGAGAAGGTTCGGGCAATTCGGAAGGATTGTCGATGAGGACCACTTCTCCATTGGTTTTGACGACGCGATAAACGACGCTCGGGGCGGTCAAAATCAAATCCAGATTGTATTCCCGTTCCAAACGCTCTTGGACAACATCCATGTGCAAGAGGCCGAGGAAACCGCACCGAAAACCAAAGCCCAACGCTTGCGAGGTTTCCGGTTCGTAGAGAAGGGATGCGTCGTTGAGAGACAACTTCTCCAACGCGTCCTTTAAATCACCGTATTTTTTGGAGTCGACAGGATAAAGGCCGCAATAAACCATGGGGTTGATTTTGCGGTAACCCTCCAACGGGGAGGATGCTGGCTGGGAGGCGAGGGTGACGGTTTCACCGGCATGGACGTCGCGAATGTCTTTGATTTGCGCGGCGACCCATCCGACTTCCCCGCATTGGAGCGAATTGGTTTTCACTTCTCGCGGCGTCCGAATGCCGACCTCGGTGACTTGATAGGTTTTTCCAGATTGCATGAGCAAAATGGTGTCACCAGGTTGGACTTTCCCGTCGAACACGCGAATCAGAATAATAACGCCCCGATAAGAATCGTAATAGCTATCGAAAATCAGGGCTTTCAAAGGCGCGTTGACATCTCCGGTAGGGGCGGGAATATCCTTTACGATCTTTTCTAAAACGTCCGGAACGCCCAAACCGGTTTTCGCGGAAACATAGCAAGCATCGGAACAATCGACGCCGATTCGATTCTCGATGTCGTCTTTCACCATGTTCGGCATGGCGCTGGGAAGATCGACTTTATTGATAACGGGGAGGAGGAACAAATCGTTATCGACCGCCAAATAGACGTTGGCGAGAGTTTGCGCCTGCACCCCTTGGGTTGCGTCAACCACTAAAAGAGCGCCTTCGCAAGCGGCAAGGGATCGGCTGACTTCGTAAGAAAAGTCGACATGCCCCGGAGTATCAATCAAATTGAAAATGTATTCCTGCCCATCTTTGGCTTGGTAAGAAACCGTGACGGCATTGAGTTTAATGGTAATTCCGCGTTCCCGTTCCAAATCCATGGAGTCGAGGAGTTGTTCTTTCATTTCTCGCTTTTCCACCGTTCCGGTCAATTCCAAAATGCGGTCGGCCAGAGTGGATTTCCCATGGTCAATGTGAGCGATGATGCTAAAGTTGCGAATGTGAGATAAATCGAATGCCATAAATATCCAACGGATTATACATTACTTCGTAAAAGACTTGTAGAAGGAAGAAAGAATTGGGGCAACTTCTTCCGGACTGCTGAGGATTTCGAAATTTGGCCATAAGCGTTTGACAACCGACACGTAATCCCCGCGAAGGTAGCGATCATCAATGAGCAATGCGGCCCCGACATCGGTTTCCGTTCGAATCAACCGACCGACCGCTTGCGTGAACTTGTTGATTCCAGGATTGAGGTAAGCAAAGGAGAAACCGTCTCCTTCTTTTTCGTCATAATAGGCTTTCAATCGGTTGTTTTCATAACAAACCATCGGAAGCCCAACGCCGACAATCGCGACGCCGATGAGGCGATCATCCGGCAAATCAATCCCTTCCGCGAACGGGCCTCCCAACACCAGCAAACCGATTGTGGTGACCTCGGGGTTCGGAACAAATGACGCCAAGAACTCCAATCGGTCTTCTTCTCGCATCTTTTTGCTTTGCGTCAGGACATTGCACCCTTTGAACTCCAGGTGCTCGCGGATTTTTTCCATGTAGGAATAACTGGGGAAATAAAAGAAATAATTCCCGACTTTCGCGGAGGCAAATCGCATCAAATAGTCCGCGACGACTTCATACGACTTCTCGCGATCTTTGTACCGAACGGAAATCTTCGGGGCAATCAGCGTTTTTAAGTTTTTCGCCGGGAAGGGAGATGGCAAAAGCAACGAAGGGTAATTCGACCCGCCAAGCAGTGCTTTTTGATAGTATTCCACGGGGCTTAATGTCGCCGAAAAAAAGACGGTGCCTCGCACCCTCGCGAGATCTTTGGAAACGAACTGGGCGGGATCCATGCAGAGCATATGCAGGCAAACGTCGTCTCCGTTTCGAACCGCATATACTTGAAATGTCGAATTGTAATATTCGTTGGCGAGTTTCACGAATCGGTTGAATTCTCGGCGGAATTCAATGTATTCCTTAGGAAAGGCGGTCGAATTTTCTTTTATCCAAGCGTTTTCGGCCGTTCGAAGCCGATCGTGCAAGGTTTCGAGTTCGGCCGGAGGAACGGGAAGTTCATTGGTTTCGCTTTCGCAATACGTCGGGAATAGCGCCATGAGGCTTCGAATCACTGCTCGGAATTTCTTGAATCCAGGCCCTACCAAGGAGCGTTTTGCCGCCTTGAGGCTAGAAGAGGATATCGCGGCGGAATACATTCCCCGACTGCGATCCACAAGGTTGTGGGCCTCGTCGACGAGGATCAAATCTCGGCTTGCGTCTACCCCCGCATCAAAATACCTCTCCAGCCGGACGAACGGATCGAAGAAATAATTGTAATCCGCGATGATAATGTCAGCCTGAAGCGACAAATCGAGTTGGAATTCAAACGAGCAAATGCCGTGTTTTCTTGCGATTTGCAAGACGGTAGCCATGTCGAAACGCGACTTGGTGGAAACCGCTTCTTCAATCGCCGCGCCCACTTTTCCATAATAATCTTTGGCAAATGGGCAATCGTCGGGATTGCACGCATGTCCAGGGCAAAGACAAATCTTTTCCTTCCCCACAAGAACCGAATCCCGTCCTTTGAATCCGGCTTCGTACAAAGCGCCAACGGCTTCATAAGCAGACAAAGATCCAGTCGTTTTCGCCGTCAGATAAAAGATTCTTTCGATTTTATCATCTTGAAACCCAAGTACGGCTGGGTAAAGCGTCGAAATCGTTTTGCCAATTCCCGTCGGGGCTTCCGCGAAAAGAATCCCCCCTTTCTTGGAAATCCCATAAACCAATTGCGACAATTGGCGTTGTCCTTTTCGGAAGTTTTCAAAAGGGAAGGGCAAGCCAATGACGCTGGCGTTGCGTTCCAGAATGCTATCGAATCTCCCCTGGTTTTTCCGGAAGAATTCTCGCACGTATCCTTTAACGGTTTCTTCGATTTCTTCAAAAGTGAAAACGAATGTTTTTGTCATTCTTTCCGAAGAAACGACCTGCGAAAGATACGTTAAGTGAATCTCGGCTTCGGTTTGAATGCAGGCTTGCTTTAGGTAAAGGTAGCAATAGCAGAGGGCTTGGCCAAGGTGCCATTCTTTCTGCTGATTGAAAAAGTCTTCCAGCGGAATAACGGTAGATTTGATTTCGTCGATGATGGGGCGTTTTCCGCCGACGATGATTCCGTCCGCTCTCCCTTGAAGGAATACAGTTCCGAGTTCGGTTTCCACTTCTCCTTTTAAAGGGTATTCCGAGAGATAATCGTTTCCTTGTTTGCTTTGGTACGAGGCGTGCAGCAAAGAACCCATTTTCATGGTTTCTAAGTTATAGACGCGGGAATCGATGTCTCCGCGGCGAAGCAAACGGTCAACCAGATCGTGAACCGAAAGCGAAACGTATCGGGAATTATTCAAAGACTTTTCCTTTCAAATCGCGAACGCCGTTCACAAAACTTTTCGCGTCCATCGGCTTTTTGCCTTCCATTTGCACCATATGCAACGAGACGATTCCGTCTTCGCACTGAACGAAAATGCCTTTCTTGTCGGAAACAATCGTTCCCGGAACAGCAACCACTTCATCAGAGTGGGCTTTCGCGGAGAGAATCTTAAACTTCTTTCCTTCTAAAAGGACATAACCTCCGGGAGTAAGCGACAAGCCACGAACCATGTTAACGAAGGATTGAACCGGAGAATGAAAGGAAAGTTTTTCGTCTTCGGGCGAAATCTTGGCCGCGAACGTCACTTCTTCTTCGTTCTGCGCTTCCCCGGGCAATTCGCCATTCAAGTAAGAAAGAAGATCCCGAAGAATCAATTCTTTGGCGGCATTTCCAATCTTCTCCGCCAAGGAAGAGTAGTTGTCCTCGGGAAGGATCTCGACTTCGATTTTATCGTACATTCTTCCCGCGTCCATCTTGTCCACCATTTCCATCAAAGTGACGCCCGTAACAGTATCCCCTTGCATGATGGATCGTTGGATTGGAGCGGCCCCGCGGAGCTTCGGAAGCAAGGAGCCGTGGAGGTTAATGCAGCCAAAACGCGGGATATCCAAAACCGCTTGAGGCACGATTTGCCCGTAAGCCATCGTAACCACCACATCCGGATTCCAATCGGCCAGCGTTTGATAATCATTGCGGATTCGATGCGGTTGAAAAACCGGAATACCATGCTCCATTGCGATCTTTTTCGTCGCCGGACACTCGAGCGCTCCTTTTCTTCCGATGGGTCGGTCTTCGTTGCAAACCAAACCGACGATGTTGAACCCGGCGTCCAACATTCCTTTGAAAACAATGGCCGATATCTCCGGGGTGCCCATGTATACGATGCGGGGCTGTTGTCTATTTTCGAATTTCATTGTTAATCTCTCCAAAAAGATTGTAACATGAACTCGTGCGCTCGCGTGTGCGCTTTTTGATATTTCAAAAACAATACAAAAACACATCGGGTGTTCAAAAATCCACAAAAAAGTTGTAATCTTTTCCCGTTATGAAAAAAGCCACTCCTGAACAAGTCGCCGAATTCATCGGCGCAACCAAAACATTCGGTGAAAACGCGAAGACGATGGAGGACATCTACCGAGCCATTGTCACCCGCGACCCCGAAGCGTATGCCTATATCCATTTTGACGACAATGGAAAGGCGAAGAAAAAGACTTACGAACATTTCCGTGACGAAGTCTTCAAACTTGCGTCCAAACTCAGCGTTGCCTTTTCTTCCCTTCCCCCCGAAGCGATTATCGCGATTAAACTGAAGAATTCTCCCCGTTGGCCAATGGTGTTCTGGGCCATCCTCATGAATCACCGGATCCCGCTTCTTCTTGACGCGCGCCTTCCCAAAGAAAATGCCGACAATATTCTTTCCCAAGCTTCCGCGAAAGGTGTGATTTGCGAAGACGACACCGAGTTCATTTGTCCAACCTTCCGTTTGTCCGACGTCATGAATTCCGAGCCGGATTATACGTTCCAACCCGATTGGGCCGATAGTTGCATCTTCTGCTCTTCTGGCACGACCGGACCGGCGAAGCTTATGATTTATCATGGCCACAATTTCGTGGCGCAGATTGTCGCGTCCCTCAATATTCCCGGACGTTCGGTCGACTTGATGTATCCTGGGAAATTGAACGTTTTGGCTATGCTTCCCTACCACCACGTTTTCGGGTTCATGGTCGTATACCTCTGGTTCAACTTCTACGGTGCATGCGTGGTCTACCCCAATTCGATGGCAACGAGCGATTTGCTCCACGCCTGTCAAGAAGGGGAATGCACCCACGTCTTCTCCGTTCCGATGTTTTGGGACGGCGTCGCCCAAGCCGTAAAACGCCTCGTTGCCGGAATGAAGCCGAGCCGTCGCGACTTATTCTCCAAACTGATCGCATATCACACGCATAAGATTTCCAAAAAAGAAGCCGGCGGCGGAGCCTCGAAAATGGTCCTCCGCATCTTCCAAAAGAAGACTCTTGGAAAGCACATTCGCTTCTGCATTTCCGGAGGCGGATTCCTTTCGCCGAAAACCGCAAGCGTCATCAACGGCCTTGGCTTCCCCCTGTATAACGGCTTCGGGATGACTGAAGTCGGCATCACTTCTGTCGAACAATCCATTCGCGTTGAACAACGTTTGAAATGCTCGATTGGAAAACCCTTCTACGGGATTGATTACCTCATCAAGAAAACCAATCCCGAATCCGATTCCGGCGAGCTTTGGATTCGTTCCCCAATCATCCACGAAGAAGAAATCATCAATGGTGTTCGCAGGAAAACCGAATTGGACGAAAACGGGTTCTTTCCGACCGGGGACATCGCAACCGTCGATTTGAACGGCAACTACTTCCTCAAGGGCCGTATCAAGGACACCATTATTCTCAGCAATGGCGAAAACGTTTTCCCGGATGAGATTGAATATTATTTCAAAGATGTTAAGAATTTGAATAACGTGGTTTGCTTGGGAGCCGTTCACCCTGGTGACAGCGAAGAAAAGATCACTCTTGTTTGCGAAGTGGACAATTCCGTTTCGGAAGAGCGCATCGCCCAAATTTATTCCGACATCAAAGCGATCAACCAAACCTTGCCGAGCGAGAAAAAAGTCCAAGTCATCCTCATCGACAAACGCCCATTACCGGTTTCCGGTTCAATGAAGGTCAAACGCTTCGCGATTCGCAAAGCCATTCAGGAGGGATCCAAAGATTTCTACAACGCGGAAGCCCCGAAAGTGGAAGTCGTCAGTTTCGACGGCTATGACCCCGAAATGGTGGCGTCCACGATCAAAGGAGTCAAAGGCGTCTTCTCCCGGATTCTTTCCCTCCCGGATTACAAAATCGACAACGACGCTATTTGGAACAATGACCTTGGAGGAGACTCGATGAGTTATATTGAACTCTGCCAAGATCTCAATGACGAATTCGACGTGGACATCCCCCAAGAACTCTGGGGAAAGCTCGGAAGCGTCAACGATTTCACCAAAGAAATCCTCGATTTGCTGGTTGCGAAGGGGGTGTCCGCTTCGAAAAAAGGCAAAAAGGCAAAGAAATAGTTGTAAAAACCTAGCCTAAAGGCTAAGATTAACACCGCGAAATCAAGTAAAGGAATTTAATATGCCGAACATCAAATCCCAAATCAAACGCGATGCGACCAACAAAGCCGCGAATGCGAAGAATAGCGCTGAAAAGAGCCGCGTCCGCACCGCCGTCAAAAAGGTCAACGCCGCCGTCGCCGCCGCCAATCTCGCTGAAGCCGAAGTCGCCCTCAATGAAGCGATTTCCCTCATCGATAAGGCTGCCCAATCCGGCGTCATCAAGAAGAATACTGCCAATCGCAAAAAAGCAGCTCTTCAAAAAGCCGTTGCCGCTCTTCGCTAAGAAAATGATTTTAAAAAGTTCCGGTTCGTCCGGAACTTTTTCTATTTCATCGAGAAATTCGCAAGGAATCGTTCGAAAGCAAATCGAGGAGCTTGTTCTCCGGTCAATATGCTTTTTTCGGTGAAATACAATTGTTCAAGAATCGAAGCGATTGCTCCCTTTTTGCAAGAACTCAAAGCTCTCGAAGTTACCGTAACCCGGAAAGGCTTCGCTTGCAAAAGGGATGCGATCCGGTCCGTGGAGTACCCGCTCCGAAGCAAGAAATCAACTTCATCCGTGAATCGGAACTGATTCACGAGCAAATTGATCAGCCGGACTTCATCCATGGAATGGATCTTTAAATCGTGATAAACCTGCATCGCGGTCGCAATATCGTTTTTGAGCAAGGCATTGGACATAACAAAAGCATCATCTTCTGCTTTGGGGGCAACTAGTTTTTTCACGGCGGCGATGGATAGAGGTTCCCCGTTAGCGTAAATCGTGAGTTTTGCGAGTTCGTTTTGAAATCTTCCATAGTCCCCATCGACGCGGCGCACCAGCTCTTCCGCCGCATCCGGGTCCAAATCGCTCCCATGCTTCTTCAAGAAACGTATCGCAAAATCACAGAGTTGTTTTGGCTGAGGCAATGGCGGATAGAACAGTTTTCCTCCGCTAGAACGAATGTTGGCGACCACGGGGTTTCCTTCGTCAATGTTTGGCCCGTAAGCCACCAAAAACAAATCGATATTCGTATTGGGGTTTTTGCAATAATCCGCCAAAGCCGCCAAATGAACATCCAAGTTCTTCTTTTTTGATTTCGCGCTCGGTTTCGGGGCGTTCTTTCCCTTGGACTGTTTCAGCAAAAACGAGCAATCTTCGGCGAAAATAGCTTTTCTTTCCACTCCGAAGGGAAGGAACGAACATTCATCCACTAACTCTTTCAGAGAAGATACGGCCATATTGAAACCAACGTAATTGAGTTCGTCGCGAACGGGGAATTCTTGTTTGAGGATTTTAATCGCGCTTCGGCGCGCGAGTTCCGGCTCTTCGGAAAAAACTACATAAATCACATCCTTATTATACCCAAGGAAGGGTGGCCTTTGCATAGGTAATCGTCCCTTCCTGATCCGTTCTGCGAATTCGAATCCCCAAACCTTTCAATCGAAGCAACACCTCTTCGTTTGGGTGTCCGTAAGAGTTGCCCGTCCCAACGGAAATCACCGCTTCTTCGGGAGAGGTGGCCAGGAGCCATTCGGTGGAGGTGGAAGTAATAGAACCATGGTGCCCGATTTTCAAAATGTCGCAATCCACATCGATTCCATCACGAAGGATCCGTTTCTCTATTTCCGTTGGCGCATCGCCCGTGAAAACCCATTTCTTGCCCATAAACTCTGTTTGAATCACCAATGAAGCATCGTTTTCTTCTTGGGCGGGGTATATGTTCCAGTTTTGGAACGTGATGTTTCCAACCGTCAAAGGAAACCTGTCTTTGGAATCGACGAAATCTCGTACATCGAAATTCGCTTCCAACGAATCTTTCGCGCCAATATGGTCAAAATCGTGATGCGAAGCGATAAGGCAATCAATGTGGTAGATCCGTTGTTTCCGAAGATATGGGATAAGCACCTCTTCCGCCATATCGAAGGAAATGTTTCCGCCCGTGTCGAGCAAGACGACGGTACTACGATCTCGAATTAAGATACTATCCCCTTGTCCCACGTTGATGAAACTCACCTGCATGGAAAACATAGGAGCAATCGGCAAAAACGATAATGAATAAACCGCGATTGAGCCAAGTGTTACGATGTTCTTGAGTTCCACGAATCCTTGTTCACTCCACAATAACGACAGCACGAATAAACCATAATAAACGGAATTCATCCAGATGCTCCATTTTGGCAAGGCAAAAGCCAAATCCAATGGGGCTAAAAAACGTATCCAATTTCCCAACAAAGAACCCAAGAAATTCATGAAAGGAGGAATCGGGATTATCAGAAAACCGAAGAATCCAAAGAATGCGAAGAGACACGCTAGAGGGGTAATCAGCAAGGTGAGGATCGGGCTAAACAGATGGAGCTTTCCCCCGTATTGGATGGCCGTTGGGATCATGAACAAGGAAATGAAACAAATCGTCAACAATCGTCGTGCCGTCTTTCTTTTGATTTGATTCAACCGATGTCCATAAAAACTCATGGCGAAGCTCACCCCATATCCCAACAAGAAACCGGTTTGGAAGACACTATAAGGAAATACAAGGATTTGGATTATGCCGGAAAGGCCGCTCACTCCAAGCGGCGTCAATGGGGTCTTTGCGTGATATCGATTCCAATAACGAATCCCCTTGGAAAGAATGACTCTTGTGATTCCAATCTTTCGGAAACACAACGGAAAAAAGAAAAAACCGGCGATGGCTTCCACCTTTTCCGCCGTTTTGTCACTCATGCCAAGCCGGAGGCAAAATCCCCGAGCCAGGCCCAAAACCCTTTGCAAGAACATTCCGGATGCACTAATGACGAACAAAACATTCATGCTCGAAGCGATTCCGATGACCTCGTCTCCTCGAGACGAATGGCCAAATAGGATCGAATCGAGGAGAGAGGCCGTTTCCCCGTTAAAGTTTGATAGAAAGTTCTTTTCCAAATTTCGGAATCGAATCGGAAAAGAAAAGATGGGGTTTATTCTGGCGGCGGATATTTCATAGTTCACTCCATATCTTCTCAAATAGTCTTCAAAACAAAACCGACCTTCATATCGTGTGGACGCGATCGTTTTGCAATATCCTGATGCTTCGAGGATATCCCCAACCTGGTAGGAATGCCCTTCTTGATAAACATAAGATCGGAAAAACGGTCGCCACAAAATAACGTAATTATCGGATATTTTTACGACAATTCCCTTTATCGTTTCATATCCTTCCGAATGGGGGATGTGTCCTAAAAGACCGATTCCAACACCCAGAATCAATGAAATTGCATAACCTTTGGCCTCTTTCTGAACGAGAGAAAGCGACAAGACGATAACGGCAATAATAGAGGTAATAATCATCGACGGAACTTCGTGGATATATCCAAGAGATACGCCGAGCGCGAGCCCCAGAAAGAGGAAGAGAACCCGCATAATACATATCACTCCGCAGAGGAGCGCAAAGTGAGTTTATCCCGGACGGACATATAAGTGGCTTTGCCGCACCCGGGTACGTCCATGACTTCTTCTAGCGTTTCGAAGGTATGGGACGTGCGAAAGGACACCACGGCAGCGGATGCGCTTTTGGTGAATCCGGCAATGGAATTCAGCTCTTCGGCACTGGCAGAATTCAAGCACACTTTCACAATTGGCATCGTTGCGCAAGCCGAAGAGTTATCGTAAAGAGGAGCGATGTAAATTTCCTCTTTGTTTTCCAAGACGTGGGAAGTGTCGAAAGCGAGTTCGTCCGCGTTCGAAGTCGTTCCGCCGCAGGAATACAGCAAATCCACAAGCGTGGCTCCAACGCTTAACTTGTAAGTTCCTGGTTTGTTGACGTTCCCGGAAATGGTGAGGGTGAGCGAATTCTCTGTGGAACTCGTTTTGGTGCCTGCGCTGGAAAGATTCGCATCGGTGAGTTTTCCAATGGCGGTAAATCCAGCCAAGCAAGCCATGGTGATGAGGACGATAACCAAGATTGTTTTCATAAAACACCTCCTACTATATATGCAAAAAGTCGCTTTTTTAGGCAGTTTTGGAGGTGGCGAAGAAAAATAATCCCGATTCTATCGAATAAAATTCGTGAAAAAAAACTAGTTCAAATCGTTTGAACTAGTTTTGGTTTTGCAACAATTGAATTACTGACCTTCGATGAGAATCTTTTGGATCTCGACTTCGTAATCGCCGGAAGCGGCTTGGACGGTCGCAATATCTCCGACCTTCTTTCCGATCACGGCTGCGCCGAAGGGAGATTCGTTGGAAACTGCAGGGGGGTTGTCAAGGGGATCCGCGCCGGTGTTGCCGCGAATGCGGACGGTGAAGACGTTGCCAGTGGTCCGATGGGCAACCACGACGGTGGTGCCGATCGAGACGATGCCGTTTTCGGTCGGGTGAACGATTTGGCAGTTTTCGAGAATCGAACGAATCTCGGTAATGCGCGCTTCGATTTGGGCTTGCTTTGCGCGGGCCGCGTCGTAGTCGCTGTTTTCCGACAAGTCGCCTTGCGAACGGGCGAGGCTCAAATCCGCGAGGTTGGCAGGTTTTTCGACGTTGAGCAAATGGTCGTATTCGGCATTAATCTCATTCAATTCTTGAATGGTAAGAAGGGTTTTCTCTTTCGGCATGGGTATTTCCTTTCAACGCTAGATGATTATACGCGCGCGAAAACTAATCAACAAGGCTCGATTAGGCCTGATCGCGAATTTCCTCGATGAGGGGATCTTCGTTATAAGCTTCCAAAACTTGTTCGGCCTCATCTTGCTCTTCGTCTGAGAGATATTCGAAGGATTGCCCATCGGTGGTGGAAAGGCAAATGAGGGTGTCTTCGTCTTCGGGTTTGTAGAGAAAATAATAATCTTTGCCGCGTTCTTCGTTTCGGAAGGTGAAAAGGATGCGGAAATGCTCGGTGATTCCGTCTTCCCGCGTAATCTCAATATCGCGTTCTTCTTCGGTGATGTTTTCCATAGATTCCTCCTATCCAATCATTCCTTCAACGGTTTTGCCCGCACTGGCGAACGCGGACAAATCCTTTGCGGAACCGGATGCCATTTCGGGCTTTCCTCCTCCGTTTCCGCCAAGAAGCGGGGCAATCGTTTTCATGATTTTGCCCGCACCGATATTCTTTCCTTTTCCGCCGCAAAATACAACGAGGGAAATGCCTTTTTCCCCTTTCCCGGCCAAAACAAAGACATAGTCTTGGCGGGTGGACTTCAAAGCGTCTCCGAGTTTCATGAGGTCGCCGCGTTCTCCTTCCACCACTTTAGCGAGGAAGGAAATCCCGTTGATTTCTTTGACTTCAGTTTGGATCTCTCCGGCTTTGGAAGCGGAAAGGCGGTCTTTTAAGGTTTCCACTTCTTTTTCTAAGAGGCTGCGGGTGGATTTCTCTCCGCGCAAGCGGGAAAGCGCATCGGCGTCGCTGGCGGAAAGCTCTTTCTCCAAGGAAGAAAGGACGTTTTCTTTGTTTTTGAGATAGCGATATGCCCCAAGGCTCGTACGGGCTTGGATGCGGCGGGTTCCGCTGCTGACCGCGGATTCGCTTTCAATCGTGAAAAGACCGATGTCGCTGGTATTCTTGACATGGGTTCCCCCGCAGAATTCCATCGAGAAATCATCGAAGCAAACCACGCGCACCACGTCCCCGTATTTTTCGGAGAATTCCATCTCGGCTCCGAGGCTCTTGGCTTCTTCGATGGGAAGGATTTTGGTTTCTTCCGCGATTCCTTCCGCGATTTTCTCATTGACGAGCAATTCGACCTTTCGGATCTGTTCCTCGGTCAAACGTTCCAAGGAAGAGAAATCGAAACGAAGGTAATTCTCGTCGACGTAGCTTCCTTTTTGATCCACGTGCTCTCCCAGGACTTCTCCTAGGGCGGCGTGAAGCAAGTGGGTGGCGGAATGGTTGCGTTCAATGAGGGCTCGGCGCGAGGAATCCAAGGTTAACGTGACGGTGTCCCCGACTTCCAAAGTGCCGAATTCCACTTGAACGTGATGGAGGTGTTGTCCCCGCGGAGCTTTGCCAACATGCAGGACTTTGGCTGAAGCTTTTTCCGAAGCAACGGTGCCCGTATCGCTGACTTGGCCGCCCATTTCCGCGTAGAAAGGCGTGATGGAGAAAGCCACGTCCCCTTCTTCGTCAATGCTTGGCACGCTGACGCCATCGACGAAAATCCCCGTGACCTTCGCGGTAAGGGTTTGAGAATGGTAATCAAAGGAAGATTCGGCATCGAAGGCAAGCAAGTCTTTCGATTGTTTATGGAAAGAACCGACTTCGCCCCGGCTGGCGCGTGCCCGCTCCTTCTGCTCCTTCATGGCTTTTTCGAAGCCCTCCATGTCCGCTTCGACGCCCGCTTCTGAGCAAATCTCCTTGGTGAGGTCGCTGGGGAAGCCGAAGGTGTCATAGAGTTTGAAGACGGATTCCCCATCCAGCGAGGTTTTGCCTTCGATCATGGAGCGGAGCATCTCTTCTCCGGCGGTCAACGTCGCCAAGAATTTCTTTTCTTCCGAAAGAATCATTTTGGAAACAAAATCGGTCTTCTGGGTCAATTCGGGATAGAAATCGCTGTATTTTTCCGCGACAAGAGAAACGAGGCGATACATGAACGGCTCATGGATTCCGAGTTTTTGCCCATAGCGCATGGCGCGGCGGATGATTCGGCGGAGCACGTATCCCCGTCCTTCATTGGAGAAATAAGCCCCATCCGAGAGGGCGAAAACAAGGCAGCGAGCGTGATCGGCGATGACGCGATACGCCATCTTGGCCTCCCCTTCGTATTCCTTGTGGGCCAGCTTTTTCGTTTCTTCGATCAATGGCCAGAACAAATCGGTTTCGAAATTCGTTTCGGTTCCTTGGAGGATGCAGGCGAGGCGTTCAAAACCCGAACCGGTGTCGATGTTTTTCGAGGGAAGTTCCTTGTAATCCTTCCTCGCGACTCCGGCGACGGAATTGTATTGGGAGAAAACGATGTTCCAAATCTCGATGTAACGGTCGTTTTCCATGTCTTCTTGGAGCATTCGGATGCCAAGGCCTTGGGGATCGAAGGCTTCGCCCCGATCAAAGAATATCTCAGTGTCGGGTCCGCAAGGCCCTTCTCCGATTTCCCAGAAATTCCCTTCTAAAGGAATCAAATGGGTCGGATCCACCCCGCATTTGACCCACAAATCAAAGGTGTCGCGGTCATGGGGCTCGTAAGTTATGTAGAGCTTTTCTTTGGGGATTCCAAATCCCACTTCTTCGCTGGTGAGGAGTTCGTAAGCCCAGGGAATCACTTCGGCGCGGAAATAATCCCCGATGGAGAAATTCCCCAGCATCTCGAAGAATGTGTGGTGGCGGGAGGTATGCCCAACGTTTTCGATGTCGTTGGTACGGATGGATTTTTGGACATTGACGATACGGCGGCAAGGGGGTACCTCGCTTCCATCGAAATATTTCTTCAATCCCGTGACCCCGGCGTTCACCCAAAGAAGGGACTTATCCCCTTGGGGAATCAGATTCACGCCCGGCAAAAAGCGATGGCCTTTGCTTTCAAAAAACTTGATCCAACGTTGACGGATTTGGCTACCAGTGAGTTTCTGCATAATGAACCTCCAAAAAATAAAACACCCCGTTTCGAAGGAACGCTAGGAAGCGCGGTACCATCCTTCTTCACCAGAGGTGCTCTTAGTTTGTTCGCTTAACGCGCGGAACGGCGGCATTGCCCGCATAAGGGGGAGTGGCAAGTTCCCGATCTTCGATATCATACCCCGATTTTCAGGAAAGGAAAGAGGGAATATCAAGCGGGGATATCGGTTCGCTTTCCGCTCCGATAAGTGGATTCGATAATTCCGCCTCCCAGCATCTTCTCCCCTTGGTAAAACACGGCGATTTGCCCTGGGGTTACCGCTTCGACGGGAGAGTGGTAGCGAAGGCGGACCTTGTCCCCTTCAAACGAGAGGGAACACACCTGATCGGGTTGCCGATAACGGAATTTTACCCCAACGGTGATTTCTTCTTTTGGGCGTTCCCCGATCCAATTGATGCCATCGACGAGGCATTCGTCGCTAAGGAGCAGATGCCGGTCGCTAGGATGGGCCACATAGAGGATATTGTTCTTCACGTCTTTTTGATAGATGAAGAAAGCGCCTTCTTCTTCCCCTTTCACCCCACCGATTCCAAGGCCCTTGTGTTGGCCAAGCGTGTAATAAAGGACGCCGCAATGCTTCCCGAGGACCTTTCCGGTCCTTCCTTCGATGATCTTCCCTGGCTTCGCGGGGAAATAGTTTTGGAGGAACAAACGGAAGTTCCGTTCGCCGATGAAGCAAACGCCCGTGGAATCTTTTTTGTCCATGACGCTGGCTAATCCCAGTTCATGGGCGATCCGACGGACTTCGGTTTTGGGCAAATCGGAAAGGGGGAACAAACAACTTTGAATTTGTTCTTCGTTAATTTGGGAAAGGAAATAGGATTGGTCTTTGCTCTTGTCGAATGCCTTGAACAAATAGGTATGCCCATGTTCCTCACCCCGTTTGGCATAATGGCCCATGGCAATCGCGTCGAACCCTTGGGACTTGGCAAACTTCAAAAAGGAATCGAATTTGATGTATTTGTTGCAGAACACATCGGGGTTTGGAGTTCTCCCTCTTTCATATTCCTTTAAAAAATAGGAAAAAACATGATCCCAATACTCTTTGACGAAGTCGGCGCGCAGCAAGGGAATCCCGAGCTTATTGGCGACTTCCATCGCGTCGTAATAATCTTTTTCTTGAGGGCATTGGGAATCCCCTAACGTGGGATTGCCAAGGGTGTCGTTGTTGGCGAGGGCATCCCAGTTACGCATGAAACCCCCGACCACTTCGTGGCCTTGACATTGCAACAAATAGGCGGCGACGGCGCTGTCAACCCCGCCGCTAAGTCCGACGAGAACCTTCATGAATGAAACAACTCCTTGCTATCCAAAACCAAGGTAAACGGCCCATCGTTTTCTAGGCGAACCACCATGTCCGCTTGAAATACCCCGCCTTGCAAGGAAGGGAAGCGTTCTTTCATGTAGGAAAAGAATTCGTCGTAAAGGACTCTCGCTTCTTCCGGAGGCATCGCTTCGACGAAAGAGGGGCGATTCCCCGAAGCGCAGGAAGCGTACAAGGTAAACTGGGAAACCGCGAGAACTTGCCCGTTCACATCGCTTAATGAGCGATTGGTTTTCCCGTTTTCATCGGGGAAAATTCGTAACTTCAATACTTTGTCCACCATTTTCTTGGCAAGAGAAATATCGTCCCCTTTCGTAAACCCAACGAGCAGCAAAAACCCTTTTCCGATGGCGGAAATCTCGTTTCCTTCGATGGATACGGAGGCGCTGCGGACAACTTGCAAAACAATCTTCATACTTCGTGGTAATAATAGGCGACAATGGGGGTCATCTCCGGTTTTTCAGGTGAGATGGAGAAAGCGTTCGCGATATCTTTTAGGACCTCATCCACCCCATCTTTGTTGGTGTAAGCGGTGGCGAGGACTTCTCCTTCTTTAACAAATGAACCGACTTTCTTATTCAAGACGATGCCGGCGCTATGGTCGATCACATCGGTCAATTTGCTCCGGCCGGCTCCCAAACGCATCGCGGACAATCCAATCTCCAGCGAATCGATGTGGTTGACGTAACCAGTCGCGTGAGAAACGATCGGAAGAATGTTTTTCGAAACGGGGAACAAGTCCGGATTGCGGAGGTAATCGACGTTCCCTCCTTGGGCGGCGAATAATTCGCACAATTTCTCAAACGCCTTCCCCGAGGCGATGGCTTCTTCTGCGATGGCGCGGCCTTCTTCCAAAGAAGAGGCGATTTTCGCTTGAGCGAGCATGATGGATGCGGCACTGAGGCAGAGTTCAAGGAAATCGCTGGGTCCATTTCCCCGAAGGGTTTCAATGGCTTCTTTCACTTCTAACGAATTGCCAACGGCAAGGCCCAAAGGTTGTTCCATGCCGGTTAGAATCGCGCGGGTGTCGCGTCCTAAATTCCTTCCGATTTTTACCATCGTTTCCGCTAAAAGTTTGGCGTCATCGAAGGTTTTCATGAATGCGCCAGCGCCGAACTTGACGTCTAAAAGGATGGTGTCGCTGCCGCTGGCGAGTTTTTTCGACATGATGGAAGAGGCGATCAAGGGGATGGATTCGACGGTTCCGGTGACATCGCGCAAGGCGTAGAGCTTTTTATCCGCGGGAACGATGTTGCTCGTTTGGCCCGTAATGGCGATTCCAATGCGTTTTACTTGCTCTTCGAATTCTTCTCGGCTCAAATCGATTCGCATTCCGGGGACGGATTCCATTTTGTCTAACGTTCCCCCGGTATGGCCAAGGCCGCGTCCGCTCATCTTGGCGAGTTTGGCTCCGCAACTGGCGACGATCGGGCCTAAAACCAAACTGGTTTTATCCCCAACCCCTCCGGTGCTGTGCTTATCCACTTTCGTTCCGGGGATGGAAGAAAGATCGAAGACTTCTCCCGAGTGCATCATCGCGTCGGTCAACACGGCGATTTCCCGCTCATTCATTCCTCGAAATAGAACCGCCATGGCGAAAGCGGAAGCCTGGTAATCCGGGATTTCGCCGTTCACATAACCGGAAACAAAGAAGCGAATTTGTTCTTCGCTTAAGGGGTGGCCATCTCTCTTGGCCTCAATAATATCTACCATTCGCATGCTCATATCATACCCTTTATGGGTCGCTCCTTGCACCATTTTCGAATAAAAAGCCACAAAAATCAGCCAAAAAACAATAGATTGCACCTTTCACTTTTTGAAATGTTCGCTAGAATAAAACCATGGGATTTGAAGAATCGTTGTCACCTTATTGCAGCGAAGGGGAAATCGCCCTTCTTCTTCACGCGCTCGAAGGGAATCCTAGCCACTGTTTGGTCCTCCAGACGAAGAAGATGTCGGACGAGACCTTGCTTTCTATGTATCCCAATCTCGCTCCCCATCCTTTCGTCCCCCACGCCTATTATTATAAAAAAGAAGAATACGATTTCGGGAAAAGCCTCCTGTACGAAGCGGGGGTGATTTCGATTCAAGACGCCTCCTCCATGATGGTTCCTTTCTTGCTGGATCCCAAACCGGGAGAACGGGTATTGGATCTCTGCGCCGCTCCGGGAGGCAAGAGTTTGCTGATGAGCATGCTCATGAACGACGAAGGGGTGATTCTCGCCAACGACATCTCCTTCCCTCGGGCCAAAGCCCTTTCAAGCAACGTCGAACGGATGGGACGGGGAAATATCATCGTCAATTCGAGCGACTTCTCTTTCTCTTGCCAAGAATACGCCGAATATTACGACAAAATCCTATTGGATGCCCCGTGCTCGGGATCGGCGATGTTCCGGAAAAACGAATTCGCGAAAGAAGATTGGTCCCCTTCCAAACTCCGCCGCTGCGTCAAAGCCCAACGCGACCTTTTGGAAGAAGCCGCCGTCATGCTTCGCCCCGGAGGCATCCTCGCCTACAGCACCTGTTCCTTTTCCTATGAAGAAAACGAAGGGAATATCCTAGAGTTTTTACAAAGGCATCCCGAGTTTTCCTTGATGCAAGCCCCGTTGGATTCCCCTATGTTCTACCATTCTAAACAATGCAAAGAAGCCATCCATTTCTTCCCGCATCGTTTTGAAGGGGAGGGGCAGTTCTTGGCTTTGCTAAAAAAAGAAGGCGAGGCGATTCGCATACAAGAAAAACGGGCGCCGCAGCCCCTCAATTCCAAATTCGGGAGCCTCTTCGACTTCTACGGATTGAAAGAACGTTACAATTTCGTCCTTCGCGACAAGTATTATTCTTTGACCGAGCCGTTCCGTTTTTCCCATTTGAACACCCTTCGAGCCGGAGTCAAACTCTTTGAGTTGCGGGATATTTTCATTCCCGACCACGCTCTGGCAAAATTCTTGGGAAGCGAATATTCCATCCCCTTAACAAGCGAACAAGCGCGGATTTATCTGCGAGGGGAAACCTTTCCGATGCAACTGAAAGACGGGTATTTCATTGTTTCCTACCAAAATCTGAACTTGGGATGGATCAAAATCACCAAGGGAATCGCCAAAAACCATTACCCGAAAGGGCTTCGTCGCGATTATCCCTTGCGGAATTCTTCTTTGTAAGCGCGCAAGGTGAGCCAGCCAATGGCCCCCATGCAGAAACCGATCATGAGCAGGGAAACGAAGAATTCCCATTTTTGAAGCAAAAAACCAAGGGGGAATCCCCCAGCGAGAATGATTCCTCCCGAAACCATTCCGAAGATGCAATAGGCGGGGATCCAAGAAATCCGTTTTGGGGTGAGGGCCAAGAAGGCGATCGCCCCAGCCATGAGAAGGGCGCAGGGGATCCCATATCCCAGAATCCATGCCCAAAGGTAGGTCGTGCGTTCGACCGCCCCTTCTTTTAATCCAAGTAGCGAAGAAGCGAGGGCGACGAGGGTGATCCCCGCCCCGATAAGGACGGAGACGCCCATGGTTTTGGAGAGAGAAAGCGCGGAAGAGCGCGGAGAAGAGTCGCGACTGGGGTTCATATGGCCTCCTTTGCGGCGGAAACGAGAGTGCTGCGGGCGGGAACAATGATTTTCCCTCCTTCCGAATGGGCCTCTTTTGTTGAAAGAAGGACGGTTTGGTTGCCTTCTAAGGTGAAAGGAATGTCGTGGTCGGTGGGATTAAAGAAGAATTCCAAATGGGTGAAGGGCTCAATCAGGCACTTATGGGTCGCGATTAAGCGGACGCAGCCATCGAAATCGGTGACGATGATGCCCCCATCAATGACCTTCGGATCGTAAACGTGGAGGAAGCGGGTGCGTTTGCGGAACAAAATGAATTTCGAAAGGGTTTCGACCATGTCGTAGCGTTCGTCCACGAGGAGCCCGGAAAGTTTGTTGTAGTCGTCCCCTTTGTTGTAGGTGTTTTCTTCCCCCCATTTGGAAGCAGCGATCTCTTGCCCCATGTGGAGGAAAGGAACCCCGAAACTGAGCAAAACGGCGGCGCTGGCAGCCAAGACGAGTTCTTTTTTCTCTTGCTCGCCGAGGTCTTTCCTTCGGGAAGAAAGAATGTCGAAATAGGTTCCGTTATCGTGGCATTCGATGTAATTGATGCTTTGCCTCGCGTCGAGGAACATCGGATTTTGGAAAAAGGGAAGCGAAGAAGAAACGAGGGAGAATTTGAATTCGGGAATCGAATAGAAATCCCCGGAGAAGAAGCGTTTCGTGGCTTCGCGGTACGTATCGTTGAAGAAACCATACCCGGGAAGGAGCTTATAATTTTGCATTCTGCCGAGAGGAATCTTGGTTTCACCCCCCATGTTCCAACCTTCCCCGTATAACAAGAAATTGGGTTTGATCGCTTTGGCTTTCGTTTCGATTTCTTGGAGGGTTTTGACATCGATGATCCCCATGAGGTCGAAACGGAACCCATCCACGCGATAGAACTTCACCCACCAGAGGGCGCTATCGACGATGAGTTTCCTCACCATCGGGCGTTCGGTGTCGAGGTCATTCCCGCATCCGCTGGTATTGGCCCTTCTCCCGTCGCTGTTTCTTCGGAAATAGTAGTTCGGAACGGCTTTTTCGAAGATGCTGCGGGTGCTTTCGTAAACGTGATTGTACACCACGTCCATCACGACTCCGATGCGCGTATCGTGCAAAACGGAAATCATCCGTTTGCATTCCTCAATGCGGGAATAAGGATCGCGGGGATCGGTCGCGTAACTGCCTTCCGGGACAAAATACTGCATGGGGTCATAACCCCAGTTGTAACGGGAGGAAGGATGCAGTTCGTCGACGGTCTGATAATCGTAGATCGGGAGGAGTTGGACGTGGGAGGGCCCAAGGGTTTTGAGATAATCCAAAGCCGCAGGATGGCCTCCGATGGTCTTTCTGCCTTTTTCCACGAAGCCGAGGAACTTCCCCTTGTGCTCGATGTCCGTTTTCAAGGAAATCGTGAAATCGCGGACATGGGTTTCGTAAATCACCGCATCGGTGGGGGAAGGAATCACGGGAAGGGCGTCTTCGTTGTTTTGGATATGGTCAAAACGGGAGAAATCAACGACCGCGGAAGCGCGCCCGTTTTCGACGCTCGCTTTGGCGTAGGGATCGGGGATTAGGTGCATCGTTTCGCTGTTGAGGACCGCGTATAGGTATTCATACCCGTCCAAATCGCCTTCGATTTCCGCCACGAAAACCCCGCAATCGAGGCGCGTCGCTTCTTTGGCGAGGTAGGTTTCCTTGCTCCCGGCCTTGCGGAAACGGACTTCCACGAAACTCGCGACCGGGGCGAAAATTTTAAACACCGTTTTTTCTTTGGAGTAATTAGCGCCCAAATCATCGCCTTCGTAATGGTAACGTTCGTCGAATCCTTCAAAGCTCGGGAATTCGTTCACGTCGAGATTCACCAATCCGAAGGGTTCGAGGCCAACAAAATAATGGTGGCCGAGTTCCAGGGGCTTGGCCAAATCGTAATCCCGAACGTAAAGCAGACCAAGGGAGGTTGATTTGGAAGGGGTCAACGCGATGGGTTCCTGCGAATCGATGATCAAGCAAGGCTTGGCGGAAGACAAAGGAAGGGAAGTAAAGGCCGCGATTCGGATTTTGTTGGGAGCGACGAGTTTGGCTCCGAGAAAAGAATTCTTCATGAGATCACCTCAATTATTCGTTATCCCCGGGAAGGGTCAATCGGTCCTTCGGGGCAGGAGTTTCATCTAGATTGTGACGGAGAACGGGGCAGCCTTTGGCACTGTTTCCTTGGCTTGGCCCGATGATGCCTTCTTCTCGCAGCCTTCGGAAGAGCTTGGAAGCCCGGGGATAGCCGACGTTGAAAGCCTGGGTGATTTGGGAAATCGAGGTGGAATCCCTCGCCATCACGTATTCCCTCACCCGACGGTAAATGCTCTCCTCGGTCATCCCATTGGCGTTCATGGATGGAGGAGTTTCTTCGGCAAGGGGCGCATCCGGGGTTTCTTCCTCTTCCTCGAGATTCAAGAAACGATCAAAGAATTGCTGGGGCCGTTTGGAGGCCGCGTCGTTGACGATGCGGTGGATTTCGGAGACTTCGATCAAGCATCCTTGGGCCCTGGTGAAGCCTTGGGCGCTCACTTCCCCCGAAGAAATCAGCATATCTCCGTATTTTAAGAGGGTTTCGGCTCCTCCTTGGCCTAAAATCGTCATGGAATCGACGACGCTTTGGACTTTTAAGGCGACGCGGGTCGTGAAGTTGGCCTTGATCGTTCCGTTGATGACTTTGGAATCGGGGCGTTGGGTCGCGATGATCAAATGGATGCCGGCGCTTCGGGCTTTGGAAGCGAGGCGCAGCACCGGAGAAGTGACCTTCTCTTTTTGGGTTTCGACGAGGTCGGCGAATTCGTCGACGATGCAAATCAGATACGGCATCGGGGGGAGGCCATGCTCCTTGCAATAATAGCCGTTATAGGATTCCACGTCGCGCACTTCCGCTTCTTGGAAGATTTTGTTGCGCTCCTCCATTTCGTCCACGAGCCTCCCCAAGGCCGCGCCCGCTTGGGCGACGTCGCTGATGAGCGGGCAGGCGAGGTGGGGGTCTTTCCGATACATCGTGGTTTCCGTGCCTTTGGGGTCGATGAGGATCAAGCGCAAGGCATCGGGGGAATTCCGCATGAGCAGGGCGCAAATGATCGAATGCATGAAAATGGATTTGCCGCTTCCGGTGGCCCCGCAAACGAGCATGTGGGGGAATTTGCGCAAATCCCCTTGGACCAGGCGGTTCTTGATGTTGATGCCAAAAGGAATCATCAAGGGCGATTTGGTGGAAAGCTGCTCCATTATTTCGCGGAAAGGCACCGTGCGTCTCGTGGAATTGGGCACTTCCACCGCATAATTGTCCGTTCCGATGACGCGGTCGTTAAACCGGCAGAATTCCCCATAGAGTTTGCGGTCCAAGTTGGGGATGATCCGCGTGATGGAAGAAAGGGGAAGGCCCGGGCCGGGTTTGATTTCGTATAAGGTGACGGAAGGGCCGATCGAATAATCGACCACGTGGACGTCGAGACCGAATTCTTGGAAGAAAGAGTCGATGATTCCGGCGGTTTTGTTGCATTCTTCCGCCAAAGTGGCTTCCGTTTCTTCCGCGGTGGTGCTCTTCGGTTCGGTCAAATCCAATCCCGGAAGGGCGTAGGCCATTTGTTGAGCGAGTTCTCCATAACCGGCGAACGGCGTGTAACGGAATAACGGTTCGGGAGTCGGGGTGAAATGAGGCGCTTCTAAAGAAGGGGTAGGAACGCTTACCGAAGCGGGCGGAGGAGGAAGAGGAGTCTCTTCCTTCGTCGAGGTGGGCGCGAACGTAGCTTCCGGGGCTTCTTCAGGAGTAGGAAGGGGAGAAGGCACGGGGTCTAGCAAGGGGATTTCTTCCATCTCCGGAGCAAAAGAATCCGGTTCTTCTGCTTCAGAAGGAGAAGGGAGGGGAGTCGAAGGAACTTCTTCTACCGGAAGAGTTGGCGAAGGAACGGCGATTTCTTCTTCGCTATCTTCTTCGCTCAAATAAGCGGGGATCAAGCCGCTGCGACGGGGAGGAAGGTCGTGCATGTAAGCCGGAGGCAAACCGCTTCCCTCTCCCAAAGGACTGTACCGTGGGGGTTCTGGACGAGAAAGGGGCATCGTCTCCGTAGATCGATATGGGGCGGAGGAGGCGCGGACGAAACCCCCGAATTCCTTTCGGGGGGAATCCTCCGTTTCCACAAAGGGAGAAGCGGGCTCTTCCTCTTCTTCGGGAGGGAGGGGAGGCATCACGAAAACTTCTTTCTTTTCTTCCATAGGAGGCATATCGGGCTCACTTTGCAAGAAAGGAGGAAGGGTTTCTTCGGGTTCTTCTTCCTCTTCCGCGCTTTTTCTGGCTTTGGACAAGGCCTTACGGGCGGACAGGTAGGCGAAAAGTTTCCGAAGCAATGGCGAAAAATAAACCGTCAAGGAAAAAATGAAGAGTAGGGTCACCGTCAAGACGGTCAAGAAAACCAAATCGGCTTGCTGGAGGGAAACCGCGAAAAGGAACCCGAGCATCCCCGTTCTGGTTTCGGGGGAAACAAAGAGCCCAAATGGGGTCTTTCCGGCCTCGAAAAACCCTTCCATAAAGGAAGGAAGGCTCGTCGGATCCTCATAAGCCCATGGGCCAATGAGGCCGAATAAGCCCGAAAGGGCGAGGCTAAGCAAGATGGTTCCAAGCCAAAACGGAAGGGGCAAACGGGCGTTTCCCCGTTTTTCTTTGGCAAACAAAGCGATGCCCTGGGCAAAAAGGAAGGAAGGAACCAAAAGGTAACTCCCCATCCCGAAAAGGAGCATCAGCAGATAGCCAACCCCGTAAAACCGGGAGAAGGGGGCGAGAAGGAAGAACAAAGAAAGCAGCAATAGGAAAATCCCGCCCATTCGGGTCAAAGACGTTTTGCTTGGCTTCCCTTTTCTTTCCTTCATGGCTTATTCCACTTCTACGAGCAAGGGGATGACGAGGGGGTCTTTTCCCAGTTGCCGCCTGGCGGCGCGGGAAATGCGTTCATGCATGTTTTGGCGGAGTTCGGAGATGTTGTATCCGCCGGGACGCATGAATTCGGCGATGGTGGCTTCGAAAACCCGGATGAATTCCCGTTCGACGGATTCGAGTTCGCGCCCCATCGGGAACCCTTTGATCTGCAAATCGGGCCCCGCGACGACGTCGTTGGCGCTCCGAGAGAGGGTCGCGGCCAAAATGACCAATCCTTCTCCCAAGCGTTGGCGGTCGCTTAAGACTTCTTTGGAGACATCCCCGATGCCGGAGCCGTCAATCATGATGTCGCCATGAGGAACCGCTCCATCGAGAAGTTTGGCGCCTTTTTCATCGATCTGCAGAGTGAGCCCATTTTCGAGGACGAACACGGAATTGTGGTTCAAATTGATGCCCATTTCGAGGGCGAGGGAGGCGTTGGCGAGCAAATCCTTGAAGAGGCCTTTGACCGGAATGTAATATTTCGGCTTCAAAATCGAGGCCATCATTTTGAGGTCTTCTTCCGAAGCGTGCATCTTGAGGAACGCTTTCTTGGGGACGATCGTCACCTTGGCCGGGGAACGATAGAGTTCATCCGCCGCGTCGACGTATTCGATTTCGGTATTGTCGTTGGAGGGATTGGCCATAATGAAATGGTCGGTTTCCTTCAGGCGAACGCGGCGATCTTCGTTTTGCCCGGAAGCGAGCAAGGCGATTCGGTTGAACAGCTTCGATCCATACCCAAGCATGATGATGACGAGTTCGGGATCGCGGATGCGGAGAATGTCATCCAAAGAAGCGTAATTGGTCGGGGGAATGATGAGCTGCCCAGCGCTTGCCATTTCGTCGATCGCGGATTTGGTGGAAGCGTCATAGCAAATGACTTTTTTGCCATAGGCTTTCGACAAACGGATGATTTCCTCGAGGTTGTAGAGGTTGGCTTGGGACAAGGAGACGAATATGCGCCCTTCCGCGTTTTTGAAAATGGAATCGATGTGCGGCGTCAGTTTGTACAAAGGGGCTGTGTACCCGGCTTTTGACGCGTAAAGGGATTCGCTAAGAAGCGCAAGGGTGGGGACTTCGGCGAGGTTGGCTATGGCGTTCATGTCGCACAAATAGGCCGGGTCGGCGCTATTTTCAATCACGAAATCGCCGGTGAAAACGATGTTTCCCAGGCTCGTTTCGATCGCGAGCCCCGAAGAGTGCGCGATATTGTGCGCGGTATGGAAGAAATGAAATTTCCGGCCTGCGATTTTGAATACGTCCGTCGCTTTAACCGGGCGAAGATCGTAATGGATATCCTTCTTTACGTGGAGGGTGAAAATCTCCAAAAGCTTCAAAGTGACCGAGCTTCCGTAGATCGGAGCGGGCACTTCTTCGTAAATGAAAGGCAACGCCCCGATTTCGTCGTCGTGGCCATGGAGCAAGATGTAAGCTTTCACGCGCTCCTTGTTTTCGATCAAGAAGTCGATACGGGGGATCACGTAATCCACTCCAGGCATCGTTTTATCCGGAATGAGGGCTCCGGTTTCCACGACGAAAATGTCGTCGTTGATGCAAACGCAGGTCATGCATTTGCCAATTTCATCTAACCCGCCGAGGGGGATAATTCGAATGGTATCGTTCATGAAAGCCTCCTAATCAGTACAAATCGAGAGTCGCCAAGGGCAAATCGTCATCGAGTTTTCGGATCTCGAGCCGAAGCCCATCCATCACCCCGTACGTCGGGGGGTTCCCGTTTTTGGGGAAAGAGGGGGATCCGGGATTGAAATAGACGACGCCGTCGGCTTTTTTTAACATATAGACATGGGTGTGCCCGAAGAAGAGGATGTCTCCCCGTTGCACTTCGAGCAAATCGCTCGTGAGCAAATCCCCATGGATCAAATCGCAGCGAAAACCGTTGAGGTAATGCACTTTCGAATCGCTGGAAATATCGAAGTGCAAGAGGGTTTGGTCCACCCTGGAATCGCAATTGCCCCGCACGGCGATGATGCGGCGGGACCATTTGTTGAACAAGGCGGCGCAACCCATGGGATCGTAATCGAGGGGCACGCCGTTTCGGGGTCCGTTATTGAGAGCGTCCCCCAAAAAGAGAATCTGGTCGGGTTGGAAGGTGGCGAAAAGAGTATCGAGCTTTTTCAAAACTTCGATACGTCCATGGGTATCCGAAATGATCAGGGCCCTCAACGCTTCTTCCTCCAAAATACGGGCGGATCATTCTAACAAATCCCGCGTAGCGACCAAGTCTACGCCCGTACCGCCGATATTATGCACAATGACGTCGCCCAAATGAATGGGAACGTGAACAAATTGGCGGTTGACCTCGTGCATCAAATGGAGTTGGGATTCTTTGGGGATCGGCCCGGTCGTCTTGACGGGGCAAACCCGAAATACCACCGAATCGCATTTCACGGTGGTGGTGAGGGTGCGCATGGGGTGCGTTACTTCTTGGCGCCCATAGGCCGCCCCACGAGGGCAGAAATTGCCCGTGACGTTTCCGTTTTCGTCCACGACGAGGGAACACCCCCGCGGGCAAACGATGCAAGTTAATTCGGTTTTCATTGGACCTCCTCCTTGCTCAGGCATTCGACGATGAGGTCGCCTTCTTTGGAAAGGAGTTTCTTCGGCAAGCGGAAGATTTCCATTTCGCTAGGAACCATCGCGAGTTTCGGCGTCTTCTTAAGGATGGTCCCGTTTTGGGAATAGGTGATGACGACGTTGCGGCAAGGCTTTCGGACGCGGAATTTGATGGGGACCGTCCCTTCTTCTCCTATGGCGATCCGGCCAGGAACCACGTAAGAGATCCCTTTTCCGGGCTTGGCGGAAATATAGGTTTTCTCTTCCAATCCGTTCAAAAGATAAGATGCGGCGGCTTTCCCTGCTTCTTTCCCTTCTTCCACCACGTAATCGACGAGGTCGTGGACGTGGAGGACGTTCCCGCAGCTGAAGACGCCGGGGATCGTCGTTTGGAGGGAATCGTCGACTTCCGAACCGCGGGTGGGGGATTTTTTTGCCCCCATCTTGTTGAGGAGGCCGTTATTGGGGAGTAGGCCCACCGAAAGCAGGAGGGTATCGACGTCGAAGCGCTTTTCCGTTCCGGGAATCGGCTTCAGGGATTCGTCCACCTGGCTGATTTCCACCCCTTCGAGGTGGCGTTTGCCATAACAATTGGTGACGGTGTGGGAAAGGTACAAGGGGATGTCGAAATCCTTGAGGCACTGCTGGATGTTGCGGGCGAGGCCGTTGGAATAGGGCATGAGTTCCGCGACCCCCAAAACCCTGGCCCCTTCGAGAGTCATCCTTCGGGCCATGATGAGGCCGATGTCCCCCGATCCGAGGATGAAAACGCGCTTGCCGACCATATAGCCGTATTCATTGAGGTAAAGTTGGGCTTGGCCGGCGGTGATGATGCCCGCGGGGCGTTCCCCCGGGATGCCGATCGCCCCGGCGCTGCGTTCCAAGCATCCGCTCGCCATGATGATGGCTTTGGCTTGGACTTCTTCCGCTCCTTTGGGGGAGATGTAGGTCACCACTTTGGTAGGGGAGATGGCGACGACGCTGGCTTTGGTTTCGCAGCGAATATCGCGTTTTTTGGCTTCGCGGACGAAACGGGTCAGAAATTCTGGGCCGGTCAGCTCTTCTTTGAATTCGTGGAGGCCGAAGCCGTTATGCACGCATTGGTTCAGGATGCCGCCGAGCACCTTTTCCCGCTCGAGGACCAGAATATCGCGGACGCCTTGGTCGAATGCGGATACCGCCGCGGAAAGGCCGGCCGAGCCGCCTCCGACAATCAGCAAATCAACGGTTTTCATTCTTTGGACTCCTCCGCTAAAACATGGGATCCCGCTCGGGAATAGAGGACTTCGAGAGGCGAAATATGGAAGTGCTTAGCCAACAATAAAAGCACCTTGGGTTGGCAGAAGCCGCCTTGGCATTTGCCGAATCCCGCCCGCGTCCTCTTTTTGATGGCGCGGATGGAACGGGCAGGAACGGAACGGGAAAGCACGTCTTCGATTTCTCCGAGGGTCACTTTTTCGCAATGGCAAATGACTTCGCCATAATGGGGATTCGATTCAATGAGGGCGTCGCGTTTTTGCTTGTTGAGCTTCAGCGGATGGACGTAGGGACGGACGCAGGGGTTCCAATCCAGCTTCTTTTGGAGCCCAAGAATCGGGGCGACGAGCGTTTCGGCCACGTATTGCCCAATCGCGGGGGCGGAAGCCAAACCCGGGGATTCGATGCCGGCGACATTGATGAATCCGGGGACTGCTTTCGATTCCTCGATGATAAAGTCATGGGTCGTGGGAGTGGCACGAAGGCCCGAGAACACGCGAATCTGTTCGGGGAAGGGGATGGAGGGAATCATTTTCAAAGCCGACGCCTTGATTTTCCCAAGCGTCGCCGTGTCGGTGGAAAGGTCTTCGGCTTCCATCGTAAGTTCGCTCGAAGGTCCTACGAGGTAATTGCCCGAAGTGGTCATCGTGACGAGAACGCCTTTCCCTTTCTTGGTGGGGAGAGGGAACACCACGTGGCGCACGAGGCCCGGGGCATAATGGTCGAGAACGAAATATTCCCCTTTCCTCGGGGTAATATCCCAAGGGACTTTTTCCACCATGGTGGCGATGCGGGCGCTTCCTAAGCCCGCGCAGTTGATGACCATTTTGGTTTCGTAAGAACCCCGTTCGGTCGTCACGGTGAAGGTTTCCCCGCGTTTTTCAATGGAAACCACTTCCTCGCTCAAATGGAGTTTCACCCCGTTGTCCACGGCGTTTTCCATCGCGTGGATCGTGAGGGTGAAGGGATTGACGATGCCGGCGGTTGGGCAAAGCAGCGCCCCGGCGATTTCGGGGTTCAAGTTCGGTTCGATCGCGAGGGCTTCTTCTTTGGAAAGAAGTTGGGTCGGAACACCGTTTTTCGCCCCGTTTTCGGCCAAGGCTTGCAGCCCAGGCAAATCTTCGGGATTCATTGCGACGTTGAGGGACCCGACGTTCCCGTATTCAAAGTCGAGTTCTTTGGACAGGGCGGCAAACATCGCGCAGCCCTTGACGTTGAAATAGGCTTTTTTGGTGCCGGGGACGGGATCCACCCCGGAATGGACGATTGCGCTATTGGCCATCGAAGTCACGTCGCATACGTCGCATTCTTTTTCGAGGACCAAGATTTTAGCGGAATACTGGGAGAGATATCGGGCCACGAAAGCGCCGATGACCCCACCACCTACGATAATGATGTCTTTCATATGTGCCATTATTATACATTAGTCTTTGACTAATAACAGCACCATCCCTCTCCTTTTTCTTTCTTTTTTCTAACAAGGCGGATAACATCAATAGCAACGGCTTCATTTCCCATTATGGCAAGCATCCCAACCAAGAAATTCTTCGAAGCCATTGTTAAAGCAATGGAAGAAAACATCGATTCCGACGCCTTTTTCAACGAAATCCTCTTTCGCCTGGAAGAAAACGAGCGCGATGAAATCGCGTTAAAAAGCAAAACCGGCCAGAATCCGGGAATTTCCGCGAAAGAAGTCTTGTATCCCCTTCTTGGGAAAACGGAAAGGCAGATTCTTAAAACCGCGCTTGGCTTTTCGGGGCTTTCGGAAGTTCAAACCCTCTCTGCCAAAGAACTCGGCAAAGACCCTTATTTTTCATTGCTTTCGAAAGTGGAGGAGGCCTCCTTGGGATCCATTCGCTTCGGTTGGGAAACCTTGGAGGCGAATCGCTTTTTCCTCGCGGGAGATAAGCGCTCCGCGGACGAAGTTTTTCACGAATATTCTCCTCTTGGAATCTTAGATGAACCCCTGGACTATCCGGTTTTGGAAAAAGACGGCGTCCCTTGGATGAGCCTTGTCCCCCACGAACTGTTGACGATGAAAGAGCCAATCCGCGAAGCGAAGGGGAAGGTCGCGACCTGCGGGCTCGGGCTTGGCTATTTTGCCTTTTCCGCATCCCAAAAAGAAGACGTTTCGGAAGTCCACGTTTACGAACTGGACCCCGAAATCATCGACTTTTTCCAAACGCGTCTTCTTCCCTTGTTCCCTCATAAAGAAAAGATCGTCATCCATCAAAAAGACGCCTTCTCTTATGTAGAAGACGGGCCTTACGATTTCGTTTTCGTTGACACCTACCATAACGCGGATGACGGGACGCCCCAATACCTCCGTTATTTGGCGTTAGAAAACGGAAAAACTCCCGTTGCTTATTGGATTGAAGGGACGCTTCTTTGCTATTTCCGGAGAGCGGTCATTTATTCCCTCGCTTGTTGGGGCGAAAGCGAATCGTTCCTGAAAGAAGAGATTCCCCTCATCTATGCCTCTTGGCGTGCCTTAAAAGCGACCGGGATTCCCAAAAACCTCGGGCGTTTCCTGTCCGATGATGGTCTCAAGGAATTCGCCCAATTAGTAGCGAGCAAAATATAGAAGAAAAGAAAATGGCAACCAAATGGCTGCCATTTTTTGTTGAATTATCGCTTCCCGTTGCGACGGTCATTTCCGCGGGGGTGGGAGGTAAACTTCCCTCCGCGACGATCGTTGCTGTTATGGGGGCGGGATTCGCGTTCCGGGCGTTCGACGTAGCCTTCGGGCTTCTCCTCGAATTCGCGGTGCGAGACTTTGACCTTGCCTTTTTCGTCAAGTCCGATGACGACGACTTTGAGCTTGTCTCCGACGGAAACGAGGTCGCTGGCGTTATCCACGTAATCCCATTTGAGGCGGGAAACGTGGCAGAGGCCGTCGCAATCTCCGAAGAGGTTGACGAAGCATCCGTAATCTTCCACGCGGGTGACGGTTCCTTCGAAGATCTCCCCGACATGGGCTTCGCGGGTGATTTCGTCGATCATGGCTTTCGCCTTCTCGATCATCTTGCGGTCGCTGTGGTAAATGGTGATGGTTCCATCTTCTTCCACGTCGATCGCGGCGCCGCCGCATTCGCGGACCATGCCTTGGATGGTTTCTCCGCCTTTGCCGATGACATCGCGGATCTTATCGGTCGGAATCTTGAAGGTGACCATCTTCGGAGCGTATTCCGAAACTTCCTTGCGGGGTTCAGGAATGGCTTTGGCGATGGCGGCGCGGATTTCCGCACGGGCGCGCTTGGCTTGCTCGAGGGCTTCAGAGAGGACTTCGCGGGTGACGCCGTGGATCTTGATGTCCATTTGAAGGGCGGTGAGGCCTTTCGCGGTGCCGGCACATTTGAAGTCCATGTCGCCGAAGTGGTCTTCTAAGCCTTGGATATCGGTGAGGATGGTGTAGGGGTGATTGCCATCAAAGGGGCCCGAGGAGATGAGGCCCATGGCGATGCCGGAAACGATGCCCTTGATGGGGACGCCCGCCGCCATGAGGGACATGCAGTTGGCGCAGATGGAGGCTTGGGAAGAGGAACCGTTGGATTCGACGACGTCGGCGACGCAGCGGATCGTGTAGGGGAATTCCTCTTCGCTCGGAAGGACGTAGCTAAGGGCGCGCTCGCCGAGTTTCCCGTGTCCGATTTCGCGGCGGCCGGGGCTTCCCATGCGTCCGATTTCGCCCACCGAATAAGGCGGGAAATTGTAATGGTGCATGAAGCGGCGCTCTTCTTCGCTCGTGAGGTTGTCGATGAGTTGCTTGTCGGCGAGAGGCCCAAGGGTGGTCGTTCCGATGACTTGGGTTTGGCCGCGGGTGAACATGGCGGAACCATGGGCGCGGGGAAGGAGGTCGACTTGGCAATCCAGCGGGCGGATTTCGTCGACTTTGCGTCCGTCGGGGCGGATCTTTTCTTCCGTGATGAGGCGGCGGACTTCAGCGGCGACCATGCCTTCGAGGATGTCGAAGACCATGAGCATCGACATCTTGTGGTCGTGTTCGTCTTCGTATTCGCGGTGGTCGTAATCGTCGATGATTTCCTTCTTCAAAGCGTCGACCGCGTCTTGGCGTTCGAGTTTATCGACGATGGAAATGGCCTTCTTGAGGCGTTCTCCAATGCGGGATTCGATGTCGGCTTTGATGACGGGATCGGCGGAATAGAGTTGGATTTCGCGCTTGGGCTTGCCGATTTCGGCGATGATGGTCTTTTGCCAGGCGCAGAGTTTCTTGATGGCTTCGAAGCCGAACATGATGGCGTCGAGCATCTCTTCTTCCGGGACTTCCGCGGCGCCGGCTTCGACCATCATGATGGCCTCTTCGGTACCGGCGACGGCGAGGTCGATGTCGGAAACCTTCTTTTGCTCTTCGGTCGGATCGATGATGAGTTGCCCATCGACGCGTCCGACGTAGACTCCAGCCACCGGCCCGTCAAAGGGGATGTCGGAGATGCAGAGGGCCAAGGAGGCGCCGAGCATGCCGGTCATTTCCGGGGTGTTGTCGCGGTCGCAGGACATGACCGTGGCGACGATTTGGACTTCGTTGCGGAAGCCATCGGCGAACAAGGGGCGAATCGGCCGGTCAATCAAACGGGCTGAAAGGGTCGCGTGTTCTCCAGGGCGGCCTTCGCGGCGGAGGAAGGATCCGGGGATTTTGCCAACGGCGTAGGATTTTTCTTCGTAGTTGACGGTAAGGGGGAAGAAGTCCCCTTCTTTGGGTTCATCGGCGCAGCAGGCGGTGGCTAGGACCACGGTGTCGCCGAAACGCACGAAAACAGAACCGTCGGCCTGTTTCGCGATTTCGCCGGTTTCGACGGAAAGCTTCCGTCCGGCGAATTCGGTTTCAAAAACTTTTTTCATTCCAAATTCCTTTTTTCAAACGCGATTAGTCTACCACGGCTGTTGCGATAGTCCTAGGGCGAAATTGAAACTTTATGAAATAAAGCAAAGAAAAAACCTCCCGGATGTCCCAGGGAGGTTCGCCGTCTTATTTGCGGAGACCAAGCTTCGCGATGAGGGCCGAATAGCGTTCGGCGTCGTTTTCGCGGAGGTAGTCAAGAAGGCTGTGACGCTTGCCGACCAAGATGAGCAGAGCGCGGCGGGCGCCGGCGTCTTGCTTGTTGGCTTGGAGGTGGGCGGTGAGATCTTTGATGCGAGCGGTGAGAAGGGCGATTTGGACTTCGGACGAACCGGTGTCTTTTTCGTTCTTGCCGTACTTCTTGATGATCGCGGAGGTCTCGGCTTTCGAGAGTGCCATGGTGAATTTCTCCTTTCTTTGGACTTGGCGAATCCCACGCGGAATCAAGGAGATTGGTGTCCGCGACGGATTGCTGCAGGTGTAACAATAGTGGAAAGCGAGGCGTTTGACAAGCGAAAATCGCCGAAATGGTAACGAAATTGGTAAGAGGACTCCATTTGGTGGTTGCGAGCGCGCATGCGGGGGACTAAAATTTGCCCCGGCTAACCCAGGAGGTCCCTATTATGAACATGAGAAACATCGCCATCATCGCCCACGTCGACCATGGCAAAACCACCCTCGTCAACGCCCTTCTCACCAAATCCGGGACCTTCCGCACCAACGAGGAAGTCGCCGACCGCGCGATGGACAGCAATCCCCAAGAGAGGGAACGCGGCATCACCATTTTGGCCAAGACCACCTCGGTCATGTACCGCGACACCAAAATCAACATCGTGGACACCCCGGGGCACGCGGATTTCGGCGGGGAAGTCGAACGCATCATGCACATGGTCGATGGGTGCTTATTGCTCGTCGACGCGTTCGAAGGGACGATGCCCCAAACCCGTTTCGTTTTGAAAAACGCCCTGGAAAACCACATCAAGCCGATCGTCGTCATCAACAAAGTCGACCGCCCGAACGCCGACCCCCAAAAAGCCGTCGACGAAGTCCTCGACCTCCTTATTCAACTCGGAGCCCCCGATGACTTGCTCGAATTCCCGGTCGTCTACACGAGCGCGCTGAACGGAACTTCTTCTTATTCTCCGGACCCCGCGAGCCAAAAGGAGGGGATGGACCCCGTCTTCGAGACGATTCTAAAAGAGATTCCGGAACCCACCTGCGACCCAAGCGCCCCCTTCTGCTTCCAACCCGCGCTTCTAGATTACAACGGATTCGTCGGGAGAATCGGCATCGGCACCATCCGGGGAGGCAAAGCCAAAGTCGGCGACACCATCCAAGACATCGATGAAAATGGGCAAACCCACGACTTCAAAATCATGAAGCTCTTCACCTTCCACGGCCTTCGCCGAGTCGAGGTGGACCACGTCGATTGCGGCGACATCTGCGCGATCGCCGGTTACGACCAAATGAACGTCGGGGACACCTTCTGCGCCCGGGGAGGCACCGCGCTGCCCCGTCTTCGCGTCGACGAACCGACCCTCCAAATGGAATTCGGGACCAATTCTTCCCCCCTTCGCGGGCAAGATGGGAAATTCGTGACCGCCCGCGTCATCGAGGACCGCCTCTTCCAGGAAGTCCAACGCGACGTCTCCCTCCGTTTCCGCCGCATCCCCAACACCGAAACCTGGGTGGTCTCGGGCCGGGGCGAACTCCATCTCGGGGTTTTGATCGAAACCATGCGGAGAGAAGGGTACGAACTCGAGGTTTCCAAACCCCACGTCATAATCAAGGAAATCGATGGGCAAAAATGCGAACCTTACGAAGATTTGCAAATCGACGTCCCCAGCGAATACGTCGGGGACATCATGCAGACCCTCGGGGAACGGGGTGCTTCCCTCCTCGACATGCTGGAAGCCAACGGCCAAAGCCGCCTGACCTACGTCATTCCTTCCCGCGGCCTCCTTGGCTTTGTCAACAACTTCCTCACCCTCACCAAGGGATATGGCATCATCAACCACACCTTCAAGGAATACCGGCCCATGTACGCCAAATCCGTCGGGGAACGCCAAATCGGGGTCCTCGTTTCGGTGGATAACGGGGCCAGCACCCCGTATTCGATCGAAAAAGTCGAAGAGCACGGGACGATGTTCATCCTTCCCGGGACCATTTGCTACGAGGGGATGATCGTCGGGGAGCACCGTTACCCGACCGACCTCGCGGTCAACGTCACGGCCGCCAAACCGCAAACCAACATCCGTTCCTCCAACAAGGACCAAACCGTGGTCTTGAAATCCCCCCGCAAGATGTCGTTGGAGGCTTGCCTCGACTACATCAATTCCGATGAACTCGTGGAAGTCACCCCGACCGCCTTCCGCATGCGCAAACGCATCCTTTCCACCCCGGAACGGAAGAAATTCGACGCGAAGAAAAAAGCCGAAGCGGCGAACTAACGAAAACGGCAGCAACCCGCTGCCGTTTTATTTACCAAGCAAATCCAGGCTTCTTAGCCAGGCTTCGTCGGTTTGGAGTTGCGTTTTCAATTCTTCCAATCCGGAGAATTTCTTTTCGCCCCTTCCCGAAGCAACAAACGACAAATAGACCGTTTTCTCGTAGCAATTCCCGGAATAACCGAGCAAATGGGCTTCCACCAAAACTTCGTCCAATTCCCCGAACGTGGGATTTTTGCCCACGTTGATGAGGGCTTCGTAGGGTTTGCCCAGCAGATAGCAGATCCCTCCGTATATCCCTTCTTTTGGCAAAAGATAGGGAGCTTTGAGGCGGAGGTTCACCGTGGGGTATCCGATGGTTCTTCCCCGGGCTTTCCCATGCACCACCGTTCCGCAGATTTCGTAAGGGCGGCCCAGCAATGCGGCGGCTTCTTCGACTTTTCCTTCGCGAATGAGGGTTTTGAGCCGCGTGGAAGAGATTTTAGTTCCGTCTTCGAGAACGAGCGGGAGGACAAAAGTCCGGAAGTGGCGCTTCAGGTCTTCCGGAGTCCCTTTCCCCTGGGCCCCGAAAGCGTAATCTTCCCCGACGACCGTTTGGCTCACTCCGAGGGGAAGGAGGAAATCCGTTATGAATTCTTCGGGGGAAAGGGCGAAGAATTCGGGGGTGGTGTCCAACACATAGGCAAAATCGATCCCCGTGCCGTAAAGAAACCGAATCTTGTCTTCGAGGGACATCAAGCAGCTCCCCCCCTCCCCTTTAAAGGGCATGGAGGAAAATAACAACACGGCGCTATCGCCGGTCGCGCAATACCGGGCCTTATTTAGCAGGGCCTGGTGGCCGCGGTGCATCCCGTCGAAAAACCCGAGAACCATCGTGAGGTTCTTCCGTTTTTCCGGGAGATTTGGATAAGTGAAACGAACGATTTCCATCAGAAGAGTCCTCGGAAAGCGACATAGAGGTCCTTTTCCTTTTTGGTATAAACCGCGACGGCCTCGCCGCGATGGGTCAATAGTACTTCTTTTTCTTCCTTGGGAAGAGACAAGGCAACCCCGTTTTTGGCTTTACGGTAGTCCTCTTCCCCGAGTTCCACTTGGGGGAGGTGGGCAAGATAAGGAAGCGGGTTTTTGAGCGCTTGGAAGTCCACTTTCGAGAGGGGGATGGCATCTTTTACGTCGTAATAGCCGACTTTGGTTCGGCGAAGGGAAAAAAGATAGCCTAGCGTTCCAAGGGCTTTGGCGATGTCTTCCCCCAGCACGCGGATATAAGTGCCTTTGCTCACTTTGGCTTCGAATCGAAGGAAGGTATCCCCCAGTTCCAGCAAACGGAGGGAATCGATATGGACGGGGCGGGGGGCGCGTTCGATCTCTTGGCCTTTATGGGCCAAAACGTAGAGGGCTTGGCCTTGCACCTTGATGGCGCTTGTCATCGGGGGAATCTGTTCCCCATCCCCCAAAAAGGAAGAAAAGACCGCTTCCACGGATTCTTGGGACAAGGCCGGAATGGGCTTTTCCCCGTTCTTTTCCCCGTCTTTGTCCCCCGTGGTCGTGGAAGTTCCGAGTTCCAACCTCGCTTCGTAGGTTTTTTCCCCATCATCGAGGAAAGCGAGGGTTTTGGTGGCCTTGTTGACCGCGACGATGAGCAAACCCGTGGCGAAAGGGTCGAGCGTCCCGAGGTGCCCGACTTTTTTGGTGCGGAACATCTTTTGCATCGCGTTATCGATTTTGCGGGAGGAAATGCCTTCTTCTTTGTCGATGAACAAGAGGCCAGAAGGGGAGGAAAGGGAATTCATGGAACATAATATACCCGATATTGCTTCTCTTTTCACCCATTCGAGTCTTGAGAAGACTTCGAAAACGGGTATGATTTTACGGAATCATTATGCGAAGCATTCGAAAAGTTTTGGCGGCCCTTCGAAAAGCGGATGAACTCTTCTCCTTGATCGACGAGAAGGACCGCATCGCCTTGGGCATCTCGGGAGGAAAGGATTCCTTGGCCTTGCTTTTGGCCATGAGCCTCTATTCCAAATTCTCCAAGAAGGATTTCACCATCGTCCCCATCACCCTCGATTTGGGGTTCGACGGGTTCGACGCGGATCCTCTTTTGGAATATTGCCAAAGCCTCGGCATCTCCCTGCACGTGGAAAACTGCCAGGAGGTCTATCCGATTTTGAAGGCCAACACGAAGCCGGGGGGCCATATCCCTTGCTCCATCTGCTCCCGGATGAAAAAAGCCGCGATCAACGAAGCGGCGAAGAAATACGGTTGCAACAAAGTGGCCTTCGCCCATCACAAGGACGACGCGATCGAAACCCTGTTCATGAACATGATCCACGGGGGTAGGGTCGCGACCTTCGAACCCAAGATGCACCTTGACCGCGCGGGGATCACCTTCATTCGTCCCTTGGTTTTGGCGGAAGAGAAGGATCTTGCCTCCCTTGCGAAAGAAGAATCTCTCCCGGTGGTCAAAAAAACCTGCCCCGCGGACGGGTTCACCGAACGGGAATGGACGAAACAGCTGCTGGCTTCGATTTACCAAAGCCGACCCGAAGCGGTCGCGAACTTGTCCAAAGCCTTATACAATTACCAGGATTTCGGCCTCTATTTTTCCCATATCGAAACCAAGGAAAACGACGGGAGCCCCTATTCTTTGAAACCTTGTTTGTCCGCCAACGACGCCTTGGATTACGAACATTTCGCCCAGAAAAACGGGTTAAAAGGGCTCGTCCCGGGCTGCGTCCACGTTTTGCTCTTGAAGGCTCACCGCCTCATGGGGGCGATTTCCTATTCTTCCCCTCGCCACCACGAGATCGAAATCGTAGCCTGCGACGCGATCGACAAGAACGACCTGAAGGAATTCCTCCTTCGGTTCGAAACTTCCCTCGCCAAAAAAGAAAACCCCTTGGACATCCAATTCCTCGGATACAAGAACAAGGGGGTTTTCGAGCGCTTGGGGTACCAAAAATTCTCGCGGAACGGCAAGAACGCTTATCGGAAGAAAATCATTCGCTGAGGAAAGCGAGGGCGTGCGACGCCGCTTCCTTGGGTTTGCTGGAGATTTCGCGGTATACGAGGATTCCTTCCTCGTTGATGATAAAGGTGCTGCGGAGGACGCCGGGCTTAAAAACGCCAAGGGTTTTCTTTTCCCCATACGCCCCGAGGTAACGGATGAGTTCCTTCTCCGTGTCCAAAAGAAGGGAGAAGGGCAAGGCGTATTTGTCCTTAAACCGGAGGTGGGACGCCTTGGAAGAAGGGCTGACTCCATAAACTTCGTAGCCGAGTTTTTTGAATTCCTCGTAATGGGCGGCGAAATCTTGGGCTTCGATTGTGCACCCGGGGGTTAAATCCGCGGGATAAACGTAAATGACGGATTTGCGAAAAGACGCGACCTCCCGTTCGGCTTGGTTTTTCACACTCGGGAACTCAAAACGATCACCAATCGAAATTGACATGTTTTTTCTCCTTTTCTGGTTCTTCTTTCAGTATAAAGACCCAATGGGAATTTGTCGAAGAAAACGGATCGTAAACTAGTCCACTAGGAGTGAGGGAAAGGATTTCTTCTTTGGTTTGCGCCTGCCTTAGAGCGATCTCCCTCGCCATGGCTCCGCGGCATTGCTTGGAAAAGACGGAGGAAGAAACCCGTTTACCGCCCTTTTCAAGGAAAAAAGAAACGTCGATCACTTCGCTGGGGTCGAGGTATTTCCGGAGGGGCTCGAAGTATTCTTGGCTCGCGAGGTTGAGGTAAGGTCCGGGGGCATCGATTAGCGTTGCGATTTTCTCTCCAAAATAACGGGCTAAGGATTGGCCCTCCACCTTGTAAGGGTCTCCATAATCCAGGCGATAAAAAGGGATGCCATCCATCGGGAGCAATAACCCATAAGCAGCGGAGAAGATCCGGAGGTGCTCTTGGAGGAAAGACAGGCTAACTTGGGGCAATGTTTCGGGGCTTAAGGAAACGTAGGCCACCCCGTCGTAACGGAAAATCGCGGGGCATAAACCAGGGTTTTGGAACCGCGACACGACGGAGGAAGCGATGGCGTCCGAGCAACGATAAAACCGTTTCGCCTCGGGCACGTCCATGGCGCGAAGTTTGGCCAAAATGGCGTTCCCTTCTTTTAGTAGCGCCGGGAGAGAAGAGTAGGGGAAGGAAGATTCCTTCATGGATTTGGCGGGGGATAAAAATAGCAGCATAATTGTGAAAAACCCAGGACCGAAAGGCCCTGGGGGAGTCATTCTTCGCCTTCTTCCTTCGGGAAAGAAGCGATTTGGGCGCTTTCCCGGGCGAGGGCTTCTTCGATGCGCGAAGCCGAGAGGGAGGTTTCGTCGAGGACGAAGCGCACTTTCGGGACCTTGTAAATCGAGAGTTTCTTCGCGAGGGAAGAACGGACGAACCCCTCGGTTTTCTTGAGTTCGGCGATCTTTTGATGGGGGTATTTCTCCCCCAAGAAGGTGACGTAGACGTCCGCGTAAGAATAGTCGTCGCTGACGATGACTTCGTTGACGCAGACGAGGCCGATGCTCGGCTTTTTGAGCTCGCCGCGGACGATTTCGGCGATATAACGGGAGATTTCCGATTTGATTCGGCCGGATTTGTTCGCCATTAAGCGGCTCCCTTCTCCACCATCTCGTAGCCTTCGACGATGTCGCCGGCCTTGATGTCGTTATACCCTTCGACCATGAGTCCGCATTCGTAACCTTCCTTGACTTCCTTCACGTCGTCTTTGTAGCGGCGAAGGGAGGCGAGTTTGCCATCGTAAACGACGACGCCGTCGCGGATCAAGCGGATCTTCGAGGAGGATTTGATGCAGCCGCTCGTGACGTAGCTGCCCCCGATGGTGCCGACTTTGTCCATCTTGAAGATGTGGCGGATTTCGGCTTGGCCGGTCACTTGTTCGGTGACTTCCGCCTTCGCCATGCCTTTCATCAGGGCTTCCATGTCGTCGAGGAGTTCGTAAATGATCTTGTGGAGGCGGATTTCCACGTGGTTCTCTTCCGCTTTTTGGCGGACGCGGGCGTCGGGGCGGACGTTGAACCCGAAAATCAAGGCGCGGGAGGCCGAAGCGAGCAAGACGTCGTTGTCGGAGATCGCTCCGGCGGAAGCCATGAGGACGTGGACGTGGATGGTGTCGCTCGACATCTTCTCCAAATTGACCTTCAAGGCTTCGGCGGTGCCGTCGCTGTCGGCTTTCACGAGGATGTTGATGTCGGTGATTTTGCCCGCGTTAACGAGGTTATTGAGGTCGGCGAGGGTCATCGCGGCGGTTCCGCTGCGCTCCTTTTCCTGTTTGGAAAGGGCGCGCTTTTCGGCGATTTCCTTGGCTTGCCGCTCTTCGGGGAAGGCCATGAATTTGTCTCCGGCTCCCGGAACGGCGCTCAATCCGATGACGGAAACCGGGGTGCCCGGTCCGGCGGATTTCAAGACTTGGCGGAATTCGTTGGTCATGCGGCGGATTTTTCCATACGTCTCGCCGACGACCACGTAATCCCCGGCGGTCAAGGTTCCGTTTTGGACAAGAAGGGTGGCTTTGGGCCCTTCTCCGCGGGAGAGTTCGGATTCAAGGACCGCTCCGATCGCGTAACGGCTGGGGTTGGCCTTGAGTTCGAGCATTTCGGCTTTTAAGAGAATCATGTCGAGCAAATCGTCGATTCCCATGCCTTTTTTGGCCGAAATCTCGACGCACATGACGTCTCCCCCGTATTCTTCGGCGATGACGTCGTGCTGCATGAGTTCCTCTTTGACGCGATGGGGGTCCGCGCCCGCCTTATCCATTTTATTGATGGCGACGATGATGGGGACGCCCGCGGCTTTGGCGTGGTCGATGGCTTCGATCGTTTGCGGCATGACCCCATCGTCGCCGGCGACCACGAGGACGACGATGTCGGTGACGGAAGCCCCACGAGCGCGCATCGCGGTGAACGCGGCGTGCCCCGGGGTATCGATGAAGGTGATCTTCTTTCCGTGGACTTCCTTTTGGTAGGCGCCGATTTCTTGGGAAATGCCTCCGGCTTCGGTGTCGACGATGTGGGAGGAGCGGATCGCGTCGATCAACGTGGTTTTGCCATGGTCGACATGGCCCATGATGGTGACGACCGCGGGGCGTTCGCGCAAATCCTCTTCGGCGTCTTCGACTTCGAGGTCTTCGAAATGCTCTTCATCGACGATCTTCTCTTTTTTGAAGTCGTAACCGAATTCCAAGCAGATGGTGCCGATGGCTTCGTCGTCGAGGATTTGGTTGATCGTGACGGCCTTTCCGTTCAAGAAAAGGAATTTGATAATCGCGGGAGTCGGGACGTTGATGGCTTTGGAAAGCTCCGCGACGGTCAGGGGTTTGGAATAAACGAAAACCCCTCCGTTCACTTTCGCGTATTGGTCTTTCTTCTGGCGGGGTTGGAAATTCGACACGCGGGAATTGCCGCTAGGCTTCCCTTTCTTTTGGTCGCTTTTCTTGGCTCCGTAATTCGGTTTTTTCATTCGTCTTCTCCTTTCTTCCATTTTGCTTCAAGGGCCCGGCTTGCTTTCCGGTCCTTGACGTAAACGGCGGTGAGTTCGGGGTAGCCTAGGGCGCTCCCGAGCTCGGATTTGCTCACCCCTCGGAGGATGGTCGTTTTGGCGCGGAGGGCTTTTTCCTCTAGCCGCTTGGCGGTGGCAGAGTTTCCACTAGCCAAAATCAAGACTTCCCCTTCTTTGAGGTGATGGAGGATCGTTTCCCCGATGAGCGTCTTTCCTCCGCGGTTCAGAAGGCCAAGGAAGAGCAAGGCTTCATTCATGGATGAGTTCCTCCAACTGGGCAAGGACTCCTTCTTGGAGCGGGGGGAGTTTCTTTTTCAAAAGCAGCCTCCCATCCCGCAACGCCCGGATGGTTTCCGCGGTTTTGGCCACGTAATACCCTCTTCCGGGGAGGTTTTGGGAAAGATCCAGAAGAAGAAACCCGTCTTGGGCGACCAGACGGAAAAGAGAGGATTTCGCCTCCTTTTTCCGCGTGATGAAGTCGGTGCGCAAAACGGGTTTTTCCATGCTTATTTCTCGTCGTCGTAATATTCGTCGTAATCTTCGTAGTCGATGTCATCGTCCGGCAAGTCGGAATCGAGGGAGGCATTGCGGTCCTCTTCTTCCATTTGGGCGAGTTCTTGCTCGGTGTAGATTTCCATTCCGCTGCCGGGGATTTTCGGGGCGGCTTCGCGTTTGACTTCTTCTTCGGAAATCTTGCGCGGGCGCTTAGAACCCTTGGAGTAGGAAGGCTTGGAGGAAGAATGGCGGCTGCTTTCGAGCTCCTCTTCGAGGGCGGAAAGGGTGGTCGTGGTTTTGACTTCGCGCTTTTCTTCGACCGGTTCGGGGATCGGCGCAGCTTCGGGAGCAACCGGCGCGCCTTCTTCCGGGGTCGCCTCTTCGGTAGCGGCATCGCGAGCTTGGGCGGCCAAGGCGCGTTGGCTTTGGAGGGCGGCGAGGGCGGCGGCGGCGGGGTTGATGGCTTCCGCGGGGAAGTCGCTTTCGCTGGCGCTGGCCTTCGGGGTGACCGCGGGCATCTCGGGAAGGGGTTCGACGCGGGCGAGGCGGGAAGCGCGTTCGGCTTCTTCCTTCTTGCGGCGTTCTTCTTCGAGGGCGGCGAGGCGTTCGGCTTCTTTGCGTTCCGCTTCCGCGCGGGCTTCTTCCTCGCGCTTCTTCGCTTCTTCGGCGGTCTTGCGGCGGTATTCCTCTTCCGCGGCCGCCTTCTTCAAGCGGGCCTCTTCTTCTTCGGCTTCCTTGACGGTGATGAAGGAGATGCCGCTTGCGAGGGCTTCGTTCAAGCCAATGAGCTCAATGCGATACCCGGTGAGGCGGGAAGCGAGCGGGAGGTTTTGGCGATAACGGCCCATTTGTTGGCGGTAAACTTCTTCGGCGAGGACCACTTTGGCGAACTTGTTTTCTTCGTCGATCGAAACCCCGAGGGCGAGGATCGGGCGAACCGAATCCATGATGAATTTCGGGGCGTAATCGCTCCATTCGATGATGTCGATCTTTTCCTTGTTGCGGGAATTGCCGAGCTGGTTGACGATCTTCGTGATGCGGCTTCCGCCCGGACCGATGCAGGCGCCGGTGGCGTCCACCCCTTCTTTGGTGGAGGTGACGGCGATTTTGGACCGAATGCCCGCGGCGCGACTGATGCCTTTAATGACGACCGATCCGTCGTAAATTTCGTGGATTTCCTCTTCGAACAAGCGCTTGAGGAAGCCTTCGGAGGCGCGGGTGGCTTCGATCATCGGCCCGCGTTTTTTGCCATTGACGTCTTCGCTGGGGCGAACTTCTTGGATGTAAACCTTGATGGGGTCGCCTTGCTTGAAGTATTCGTCGCGGATGAGTTCGCGGCGGGTCATTTCGATTTGGGCGCGTCCGATGTCGACGACGACCGTGCGATCATCGGCTTTGAGGACGGTTCCGGTCACCATTTCCCCGATGTGATCTTTGTAGATGTCGTAGAGTTCGGCGCGTTCGGCTTCGGCGAGGGAACCGCGGAAATAGTTCATCATCGCTTTGGTCGCGGCGTTGGAGATGTCGTCGAAATCCGCGGGGATCGCAAAGCGGTCTCCGGGGGCGTAGGTGACGCCTTCCGGGGCCATTTCGTTGGCTTCGGATTCTTCGATCTGCAAATAATCGTCTTCGACTTCGTCGTCTTTGCGGACTTCCTTGATTTGGGCGAGGAAAAGTTCGCCGGTTTCCGGGTTGATGTGGCATTCGACGACGGCGTCATCGCCTCCGCCGAGCACGCGAATGTAACCTTTGATGAGCGCGCTTTCCAAAGCGGAGAGGACGGCGTCGAGGGGAAGGTGTTTTTCCAGGGCGACGGCCTTGGCGGCGCTGAGCAAGTCGATTTGCTCGTCCTGTTTCTTCTTGGGCATGGGTGTGTACTCCTTAATGTGTTGATGATCAGAATTCAATGGCGAGGCGGGCCTCGTCGATGGTCGAATAGGGGAAGGAACGCTCGACCACGCGCGTTTTTACCTTTTGGGTCAAGACGACGGTTTCCCCGACGCTTTTTAAGGTTCCTTCGAGGATGTTGTCCCCTTGGACCGGGGTCGAGAGGTGCAGGTGGACGTACCGCCCGAGGTAAGCGGGCAATTCTTCGAGGGCGATGCGTTTTTCCGCCCCCGCGCTGGAGAGGTCAAGGGTGTAGGCCCCGGGAATGGGGTCCTTTTCATCGAGCAAGGCGCTCACGAAGGAACTGAGTTCCACGATGTCTTCCAGCCCGATGGGGGCGGGACGGTCCACGACGACTTCGAGGACGGATTCCTTGGCTTGTTTGAATTTAACTTCGTAAAGGGAATAGCCTTTTTGCTTCAAAGGCTCGGTCAGAATCTCAGAGACGACTTTCGCTTCGTTCATCATTACCTCCTGGGAAACCATCAAGAAAGGGTGGTTTGCAACCACCCAAAAGTTTTCTTGGCTTTACGGAACCGCGACGGGATTTCCGCAACGAAAGTATACCGAATCCTTTTCCCTTTGGGAAGAGGTCAATTTCGCTTCTTTTGCTGGTGGAACAAGGTGGCCAAAAGATAAGCCATCGGGGGAAGGATGTTGATGAGGTAGAGAAGAATTGGGCCAATGGGCAAGGAAACCAAAAAATCCAAAGGGAAGGCGAAGGTGAGGGATTCGGCGATCGCTTGGGGGTCATAGGCGGAAGCAAAATAGCCATAAATCGAGAACGCAAGCCCTAGGAGCAAGAAAATCGATCCGGCCTTCATGGTGACTTGGAAATGGCGGAAGCCATCGAGTTTCCGCAAGAAAAATTCGTAAAAGGCGAGTTCCACGAGGGGCAAGAGCATGAGCATGTACCAGGGGAGGGTCGCGAAGAAATGGGCGAAAGTGAAGTCGTAAGTGAGGAAAAAGAGGGTGATGGGGACGGAGAAAAAGGCGGCGATTCCGCAATACAGGGGAATCAATAGATCGAGGATTACGATTCGCTTCCAAAGGGGGATGGGAAGGAATTCCACTTCGTCGTTCTTCGCCTTTTTGATGCCATAGAGGAACCAAAAGAGGCCAACAAAATCAAATAAGAAACCAAAAATCATGCTGTCGAGGGGGTAAATCCAGGTGATTCCGCCCTCCACCAAAGAATCGAAGGTTCCGTTAGCGAACAAAAGAATCGAAGAAATGGCGCTTCCGGCCCCAAATAGGCAAGTGAGGGCCCCACCAAGGACAAAGGCTAGGCGATAGGTGGTCTTGCTCCTTGGATGGAGGGCGACGTGCACGGAAACCCCAAAGGAAAGCAAGGCGAAAGTGATGAAAAACAAAGGAAGGTAACGAAGGAAGACCGGGGCGTCGCTCGCGAGTTGGCTCACTAGCCCGGGAAGAGAAACCGAAAGGGCCATTCCTCCCAAAGCAAAGAAGATGGCTTCGAGAACCTCCAACACCCATTTCCGTTTCATGCGAACACCTCCTCTTGGGAAAACCCGTTCCCCCCTTCGTAAGAATCTTGGTAACTTTGGTAGCAACGGGTGAAATGGACGCTGCCATCCACGGCGATTTCGCTTAAGGTTCCTCCGATCATCCCTTCTTGGAAGTAGAGGCCATCCCCGGTTTTTAAGCCGTATCCAATGGCGATTTTGGGGGAAGTCTCCTCCAAGGAATATTCGGCGATGAAATCGTTGACGTGATCATGGCCGAAGAAGACCCCTTTCCCGTTATGCTCGCTCATTTTGGCGAACATCGAGGTCCTCTTGTATCCGACGTAGCTTCGGGAAACCCCGAGTTCTTCGCTGGAAATGCTGTCTTTTTCGAGCATCACCCCCGAATAACGCGACAAGAATCCCGGGGCGCTCCCCGTTCCCGGGCGTCCCTTTCCTTCTTCGAGGCTTTCCCCTTTGTCTCCGGCGAGGCGGAAGGCGAATTCGAGTTCGTGCAGAGGGATATGGCAATAGACCAGGTTCGGAACGTTTTGGGCTTCTTCTTGAACTTCTTCGTACCAGCGGATTTGGTCATCGTGGATGACGTCGTAATCGTAACGGGAGGCTTGGAGTTGGGTATAGGAATTGCTGTCGATCAAAACGATGTTCCATTTGGTTTCCTCCCCTTTTGTGAGGGAGATGGCGAAATTGGAATCTCCGGAGAGTTCGTCGTCGACTTCTTTGCAGATCGCGTATTCGCTTTTTAAGAAGGCGTCCCTCCAAGCGTTGCGGTGGTAAAAGCCTTGCCGATCATGGTTGCCATAGGTGGTCGCGTAACGAAAATGGTGCTTTTTGGCGAGTTCGTCCATCGTGGAGACGAAGGAAGAGATCGTTTTGGTGTTGGCGAGCATCGAGTTGTCGCCGGTAAAGACGACGAGGTCCGGGGAAGAGTTCGTCAGCAAGGCGTCGAGATAGGCTTTTTGGCGGGGAACATCCGTCCCGTAGGTCCAATGCAAATCGGTGAGTTGGAGCACCTTCGCGGTGTCTTTGCCCGAAAAGACATCCAACGTTTCTATATAAGAAGATAAAGGGATTTCGCCTTTGCCGCAGGAAGCAAGCAATAAGGGGAAAGCGCCCAATAACAATGCGATGGTTCGGCGTTTCATGAAAGATCCTCCGTATTGGTCTTGACCGAGCAGTGGCGTTTGGCCAAGAAGGTTTCGATGGCCCGTTCAGTATAGGGCTTGGAATACAAAGAGTCGAGGTATTGGGAAAGCGCGATGCGTTCGCCCCGGGTTTTCTCATCGAAAGCAAGACCGCGGAGAAGCGGGGTGAGTTGGTCTTTTCCATAATAGCAAGGCGCGTCGAAGAAAAAGGAACGGTACGCGGGGTTGTTCGGAAGGAACAAGGGCTTATGGAAGCGAATGGCGAAAAACGCCGACAAGGGGAAATCGGAAAAACTCGGCAAGGGGAGGATGGCGTCGCTATGGATGGCGTAAGGCAAAACCTCGTCCAAAGACTTCGCGGGGACGAGGGAAAAGTTGGCTTTCTTTTTGGGTTCTTTGGCCAAGGGGTTAAAAAGAACCAATTGGAAATCGGGGTTTTCTTTGGCCAAATCCATGGCGAAATCTTCCCCTTCCCCGTATTCGCTAAAAAGGAACACGCGGAACCGGGCGGAAGAGTTTTGGAATAAAGAGGGGATTTCGCAGGAAGAGTTGACGGGAAAATCCAAGAAAGGTGGGATGAAAACCACTCTTTTTCGGTTCTCCCGGGTGATAAGCTCTTGGCTTAAGACCATGGCGAAGGCGGAACGTTGGAGCCTCACCCAATCCCAAAGCCGGCGAAATCGGTTTTTCGAAGATCGGGAAGAGACGAGGAAACTGATACGATCTTTCTTGGATGGGATCCGCTTCGATCCTTCCTCTTTGACAACCAAGGCACGGGAAGAGGATTTCGGGGTCATTTTTTCATAAGCCCCATCCAGAAAGTGAGCATATTCTTGAAGCGCCAAATCCCCCAAAAAACGGGAAGCTTTGTTTCCGCGGATGGGGTAGATGGAGAAAAAAGGCGAGTTCGGCATACCCATATTATCCCCGATTTTCCCCGAATGGGGAAGATGGGGAAAATCCTTGAATGTTCAATATTGGATGGCAAGAAAAGTTTCGGCCCCCGCAAAAAAATCAAAAAAATTAACCTGGGACTGTCCAAAAGTTACTGATTCGCCGCGACTTGTTCCTAGTTCCGTTGGAAATATGCTAAATTAAGCGGGCAAAAAGGGGAACGGGAAAGGAAACTTTCTCGTTATGCTTCGCAAAAAAGGGGAGCAAAAAGGTCACCGCGAATGGGGTGACCTTTTTGCATGAATGAATCGGTTATTTGTCCCAAAGCGGACGGGGGTATTCCCCGCGGTCGACGAGGGCTTTGATGGAGGCGACCACTTCCGGCTTGTCTTCGCGATAGGTGACTCCATACCAAACGGCGGAGGTGTCAAGGACGGCGACTTGGGCGCCTTTTTCCTTCATGGCATCGCTTACGAGGGAAGGGAGGAGGTATTCGCAATCGTTGAGGTGGTCTTTGTTGGCCTCCAAGAATGGGGCGAAGCCTTCTTCGATGTGCTGCATGATGTCGCTTGTGAAGCAGAACATATTCATGGAAACGAGGGAATCGGGATCGATGTAATGCTTGGTTCCGCCTTCTAACGGGGTCGCGGCGATCAATCCATTCTCGTGTTCGAGCTTGGATTCGACGAGTTCCACGAGGCGGTTGTTTTCATCCATGACGAGGACTCCGCGCTTGACGGAACCGTTCTCGGTCATGGTGTTTTTGGCGCGATATCCGATGTTCGCGTAGACGTTCTTGCTGCCTTTGGGCAGGGAAGAGAGGAATTTCGCGGCGACTTCAAACGCATCGCGGCCATAGAAATCGTCCGAATTGATCATGACGAAGGAATCCGAGCCGACGACGTCTTTGCAGGCCAGAATCGCTTGGGCGGTGCCAAGGGGTTTCACGCGTCCCTCGGGGAGGGTATAGCCTTCCGGCAAGAGGGAGAGTTTTTGGAAAACGTAATGGGTTTCGATCTTGTCTTCGACCCGTTTGCCGATGGTGCTTTTGAAAATTTCGAGGTTCTCTTCTTTGATAATGAAGATGACTTTGTCAAAACCGGCTTTTTTGGCGTCGTATATCGAATAGTCGATAATGAAATTTCCCGCTTCGTCGATCGGTTCGATTTGTTTGAGTCCGCCGAAGCGGCTGCCCATTCCGGCAGCAAGGATAACGAGGTCCATGATGAATTGCTCCTAAACGTCATCATTGTACGCGCAAAATACGAGCGCGCAAAGTTCAAAAATGCCCTATGACTATTTCTTTTTGCCCTTTGGGGCGAATCGTTCTTTCCAGGCGGAACGCCGGCGTTCCTTTCGATGGATTTTTTCGGCTTGGGCGCTTGCGGTTCTCTCTTCGCCCAGCTTCTTTTTCTTGGCTAGGAATTCTTCGTGGGCTTCGTCGAGTTCCTTCCGGAGCTTGGTCTCGTAAGGGCCCGCTTCTTTGGGGAGTTCCACGGTGGGAACGTAACCCGCGAAGCTGTCGGCGACTTTGGAAATTCCGGATTTCCATTTGTTGGAAATGGATTCTTTGACGTAATCGACGACGAGGTTTTTCACGTCATCCCCCAAGGTTTTCCGATCTTCTTCTAAGGATAAGCGAAACAGATCGATATAATGGAACACGAAGGATTTGAGCAGTTCGAAGCCGATTTGGACGACGACGAGGACCACCATCCCGATAGCGAGGAAGCGCTCGGCGTCATGGACTTCGAGGAAGCAAATGCTCACGAGGGAAATCATCGCGGCGATGAAGCGGAGCCCGATGATGCAATAGGACAAAAAAGCCCGGACTTGCTCATGGGAATAGCGGCGTTCCAGTTCCCGATTCGATTTCCCCGAAAGGTAAACGGCGAACACCGCGACGGAAATGCCGGCGATCAAAGAATAGATGCTGAGGCGAACCCAATGGGCTTGGGTCGCGTGGATGAAAATCGAATAACCGAAAAATAAGAGGGAAACGCAAAAGGAAATGATTCCGATCGCGAATACGATTTGGGCGATGTTTTTCTGGAGTTTGTCTAGCAAGGCTCGCGTGTAAGTTAGAGGTTCGTTTCCCATCCTTATCATTATATTGCTTCTTGCTCATTTTGGGGAAACGCAATTCCGCCTTAAATTAAGGGAGAACGGGGTCGAATTCGGGGGATTCGATGGCTCTTTAAAAAGTTAGCGACGTCATTCATTTCGGGGATAGCGGCTTCCGTCAATCCAGGTATAATCTAAACCATGATTGAAGTAAAACACGTCAAAAAGTATTTCTCGCGCCCTTTTCGCGAACCGGGGTTGATTGGCGCCGTCAAAAGCCTTTTCACCCGCAAGAAAATCATCACGAAAGCCGTCGATGACGTGTCATTCGCCATCACGGACGGGGAGATCGTCGGTTACATTGGCTCCAATGGGGCGGGGAAAAGCACCACCATCAAAATGATGACGGGGATCTTAACCCCAAGCGAAGGGGAAATCCTTTACGACGGCAAGCGCCCTTATGACCATCATGACCGCCGCTCCTTGCTCAAAGACATCGGCGTCGTTTTCGGGCAGAGAACCCAGCTTTGGTGGGATTTGCCCTTGCGCGATTCCTTCGATCTTTACCGAGATATCTACGAAATCCCCAAGGACGAATACGAGGCGCGCGTCCAATATCTCAGCGAATTGCTCGGGCTAGAGCCCCTATGGATGTCCCAGGTCCGGACCATGTCCTTGGGCCAACGGATGCGAGCCGATTTGGCGGCGAGTTTGATCCATCGCCCGAAAGTTTTGTTCTTGGACGAACCGACCATCGGCCTCGATGTGCTCGTCAAAGACAAAATCGTCGAAGCCATCCATTCCATCAATCGGGATTTCGGGACCACCGTCATCTTGACCACCCACGACATGAAGGACATCCAGAACCTTTGCGAGCGAATCATCATCCTCGATGAAGGGAAAATCCTCTATGACGGGCCGCTTTCCACCATCAAGGAACGCTTTGGCGACATTCGGAAACTCCGCCTTTTGACCGAAGATGAAATCGATCTTTCCGCCCTCCAAGGGGCTTTCCCTGGAGTGCAGGAAATCAAAAAGAGCGAGGACGGGTATTCGGAAATCGCTTATAACGCCTCAAAAGTTTCCCCCGAGGACTTGCTCCAATACCTCATCGGCAAGATTCATTTTACCGACATCAAAATGGAGGAAACGAGCCTCGCCGATATCGTCAAGCGCATCTACGCGACCAAGGAGATCGGATGAGAAAATACCGCGGATTCATCAAAGCGAGCTTCCTTGAGGTTTTTGCGTTCCGCTTCGACATTTGGAGTTGGATCGTCCAAGACATTTTGACGGTCATCTGCACGGTTTTCCTTTGGCTCGCGATTTACGCCCAACAAGATTCCGGGGCGTCGATTTCCGGGTACAAGGAAGCCGAATTGATTGGGTATATGGTCTTCATTTCCCTCAGCCTCACTTGGAGCGGGGCCACCAACACATTCCGAAACGTCGGGGACGACATTTACCAAGGCAACATCGCCAACAGTTTGACCAAGCCGATCCATTACCGGAGATGGCAATTCTTCAACGCGATTGGGCAAATGCTCGCGAACTTCACCCTCTTTTTCCTTCCGATGTTAGTGGCGAGCGCGCTATTTTTGCAGTTGATCTTCGCTTCTAGCGGAGGGCTTGGGGCGATCTTCTCCTCCTTTTCTTGGTGGAACGTCCCTTTCTACCTCATCGCTGGGCTCCTCGCCCTCGTCATTACCGACAGCCTCGATTTCATCATCGCCCAACTCAGTTTCCTCACCAAATCGGTTTTCGGATTGATGATCATCAAATCCACCATCTTCGCGTTTTTAAGCGGGGGAATGATTCCTTTTTCCTTCTTCCCCAAAGGCGTTCAAGAAGCCCTTGCCTATTTGCCGTTTGCCTCTTTGGCTTCCACCCCCGTCAACCTGCTTTTGGGGCGATATAGCCTGACGAGTTCCGTTCCTTTGCAAAACGCTTGGTTCGTTTTGGGGCTGAGCGCCTTATACGCGATTGCCCTCTACGCGGCAAGCGAGATGGCGTGCGCGAAAATGATCCGCCACGTCGAAAGCGCGGGAGGTTAGCATGATCCGGAAATACTTCAAACTCTACCCGCATTACCTCGCGATGGCGGTGAAAAGCAAACTGATTTACCGCCTCGATGCGGCCCTTGGCATCATCGGGTTCTTCTTCAGCAACGGGGCGACCTTCCTTTCCCTTTATTTGGCCTTGAGCTCCATCGGCGGGCTCGGGAAATGGAGTTTCATGCACATCATTTTCCTCTATGGGTTCTTGATGATTCCGATGGGCATCGACCACATGCTGACCGACCGGCTTTGGAATTACGGAGGCTGGCTCATCCATAATGGCGAACTCGATCGCATTTTGATGAAGCCGTTGAATCCCCTCTTCCAAATGTGCGCGGAATTCTTCCAAGAAGGGGGCATCGGGGAGATTGTCCTCGGCGTGGCCTTCATCGCCATCAGCGCCCCCAACATCTCGGTGACCATCTCCTTCTCGAGCGTCATGGCTTTGATCGTCGGGGGATTTTTCTCGATCTTCATCTATTTCGCCATCAAACTTGGGTCAATGAGCGTCGCTTTCTACACCCATCGTTCCATCTCCTTGATGTCGGCGCTTTACAACGTCAAGGATTTCGGGCGTTACCCCGGGAGCATCTACCATTCGTCCCCCAAGAAAGTTATCGGCAACGTCTTCTACAATATCTTGCTGTTCCTCTTGCCTTTTGGCTTAGTTGGATATCTGCCGGTATCCTGCATTTTGTTCCCCGGCGACCCCATTCCCTTCTTGTGGTTCTCCATTCCCCCTTCTTCTTGGCTCGTCGCCGGCATCATCGCCGTGGTGGCGATCGCTCACTTCTCCTTTGCCTATTGGTTGTTCCGGCGAGGCATTCGCCGTTATGGCTCCGCCGGGTCGTGATTGTTTTTGGGTTAGTTTCCTTGCAAAATTTCAGGGTTACTATATAGTAACTGGGTTTGAAAAGGAAAAGATGTCGTATGAAAAAATATTCTTCTGCCTTATTTGCGTTAGCGGCTTCTGCGTTGCTGCTCGTTTCTTGTAGCGTCGGGAACTCCGCTTCTTCGCTTGATTCTATTGCCCCGTCGAATTCGGAAACTTCGAAGGAGCCAACCCCCGACTCCTCGAAAGAGACGAGTTCGGAGGATTCCGAATCGCTGGTTTCTTCCGAAGAAGAGAGCAAAAGCGAAACGGTCACCGAACCGAGCGAAGAGCCCCAGGAATTCACGATTTCCCTCGTGGGGGATCCTTCTTCCGTAGGCGTCGAGGTGCAAGCCCCTTCTTCCGCGATCGAAGGGTCGACGGTCACTTTGGAAGTCACCGTTAGTGAGGGCCATATCCTCGAATACATCCGTCTTTACGCCCCAACTAGCGCCGGTGGCGGGGTGCGCGTGAGCCCGGACGAAAAGGGAGCCTATACGTTTGTGATGCCTTCCCAAAATCTCACGATTTATTACAAAGGCGTCGTGGGATACACCGTCTCATTTGCCAGTGACCACGCGAGCGCCGTTTTGGCGGAAGATTCCGCGCCTTATGACCTTTTTGGGGAAGGCTATCCCGTCTACGTCATGAAAAACACCGTGGAAGAAGGGTATTCCTTCACCGGCTTCACCGTGGAAGATGAAAACGGGAATTCCATCGAAACTTGGAACGACCGCATCGACCAAGTGGGATTCCTCATGCCCGCGGGCAACGTGACCGTCACTGCCCACGCGGTGGCGGTGGACGCCGTTTTCGTCGAACTGGCCGAGACCTATTCCAACGGATGGGCCATTGACATGAACGAACCCGCGAGCGGATTCGAACTTCAGATCGACATCGACGGGCGCATCACCCTCAAGACCGACTGGGCGGATCCCTATTGGACGGGCATCGCGACCTATTCGGGGGGAGTTCTTTCCGCTGACCTTTGCCATTTGACGGGCGATGGGTATTATACCGACGCGTTCCGCCATTTCGACGCGACCTTCCATCAGGACCGCGATTACGTGACTGCAAAACTCTCGAGCGGGGAAACCGTTTACAACTACCTCTTCGCCAGAACGAGCGAAGCGATGGTGGTGAAGAAGATCTTCGCTTCCGATGCCTTGGATGGGGGATACGTCTTGAAGCACCGCATCGCCCTGGTAAGCGCCGCCAGCGGCGACTTCTTCTGCTATACGACCCCAGACCGCAAGGCCAGCTATTCCTTCTTGCGCGCTTTCGAAGCCTCGAGCGGCGAAGAAGTCCATAACCTCTTTAAAGGCGGGAACTACGTCTTAAAGGACGCTAGCGGCAACGAAGTCGTCGCGGTGAGCTATGACGGAAGCAAAATCTCCGTTTCGGGGCTCGAAAGGGGGACCTACGCGGTCGATGAGTCCACCTCCATCTCCTTGGACGGGTTCGGAAATTACTCCAAAGGCGAAGAAACGGGAACCTACGTGCTCAAAGGCGACCAATTGAAGCTCTCAAGCGGGGAAGAATACACGATCGACCGCGAAGCAAAAACGGCCACGCGCGTAGAAAAAACCGCTGCCCATCCTTTTTCAGGCAAAACTTACGCGACAAGCGAAACCAATCCCATCAAGATTTTCGAAGAGAGCTATGACGATTACGCACCCAACGATTTCCAATTCCTCATCCAATTCGGACTCGGGGAAGGGGAGATCGAACAAGTCTCCTTCTTGCGGCTAGGAGACCCCTGGCCCCAAGTGGGCAGCACGAAAACCCTCACGACCAACATTTCCTACACCTATAGCGAAACCACCGGGCGTTTGACGGCAAGGCTGGGAAACGACACCGCGACGATGGTCTACGACGCGGAGAGCGATTCCTTCCGTTATTCCGGCACGATCTGGTATTCCAATCAAGGGGATTACCAGACGAACAACAAAGACCTCACCTTGACCCTTAAGGCATAACCATTTATGAAAAAACAAGCATTATTTCTCTTATCTCTTTCCTTTTTGCTCGCTTCTTGCGGGCTAAACGCTTCCAGTTCTTCTTCCGATTCCATCGAGGAATCGCCCGTTTCCAGCGAATCCCTCCCTTCGAGCGAATCGGTGGATTCTTCCCTTTCAAGCGATGAGCCGTTTTACCCTTCCATCCCCGGGACTCCCGAGATGGACGATGAAGCGGAGCACGACGCGGGAGGCCTGAGCGAACTCGACGTCCGCGAGGCGCTTCTCGAAGCTTACGAATCCAAGAAGACCCTGCGTTCCAACGTGGTAAGGAGCCAAGTCTACCTTCGGGGCAACACCGAAGGGTATGGGGTGGAACTCACCGAAACCCATTACGACTTCTACGAATCCCCGACCTATGGGACCATCATGACCGGTCGGGCCGAATATCGAAAGGGAAGCGGGGTTTATTCCCCCGTGATCGACCAAGATAGCGGCTACGGGTACCACATCCAAAGCTACGTGGACGGGGGATACCTCCATTACCTCGAAAAGGCCGACGAGGGGGTCACTAGCCGCGTCAGTTACGACAACGTTTCGAAGAACAACCGCTACAACAACCTTTACACGATTTATTCGGCGAACCGCGACCTCGCCATCATGGAAGACGTGCTCGATGCGATCGACAAGCAATACGGTTCCGCTTCCGAAACCGCAAGGTACATCGACACGATTGGGGATTCGATCATCTTCAAAATCACGACTCACGAATACTCGCCCTACACCTACTACAATTACGACGATTTCTTCTATGTCCACCTCGACAAAACGACGAAAAAAGTCACCCGGGTGGATAGCGGATTCCTCGTCTACGACCTCGGCGGGGATTTGAAAAACGAAGAGGCGATCCAAGCCATGCGAATCGATTCCGTTTCCCAATTCGATTACGAGAAACGGCCCGAGTTCCAAGGGACGCTCTACAACGAAAACGACGTGGAGAAGGTCTATGGACTCGCTCCCCAGCACAAAGTGGACTACTCCTCTTGGGAAGATGGGGTCTTGAGCACCGATCGTAGCGTCGAGATTCTCCAAAACCTCCAAACCTTCGCCGAAGGCACGACTTCTTCTACGGCGACCTTCCATTACGGCGGTTTCGTCGATCCCCAATCCCAAGCCGACGAAGACAGCGGGGAATACGCCATCTTAGGCGAAGCTAGCGGCACCGCCACGACCACCCTCTACGAAGGGGATTTCGCCGAAATCCAAGGACAGATCTCGCTCGTCAACAAAGAGGGAACCAAGGAAATCTCGATGGTTTCCCAAACAATCGCCGACGACGAAGGGATGCGCATCGCGACGGCGTATTCGGATGTGTTAAAGAGCCATAAACACGTTTTCAAAGCCAGCGAAGTCTCCGACACCGACCCGTATTTGGGCATCTCTCCCATCTATCGTCCGGAAGTCTTCCATCCTTTTGAAATCGCCGCCGGATGCGGGCTCAATTGCGACAAGAATTCCCCGATCAACGACGACAGCAACACCTACACTTCCGCGGGGGCCTTGAGCAAATCCGGGAATGTGATCACGGGCAAACTCACCAAGGTGTACCACAAGAACGTCTGGACGCCTTATTGGACTTACAGCGCTTCCTTTACCATCGAAGATGGCTTCTTGAGTTCCATCACTTTGGACGTTTCTACCTACCGCGAAAGCGATACCGCGCATTACGAATTCGATTCTTCCTTTGCCTTCGCGATGAAAAAAGGCGAGCCGGTTCTCCCCTTCTCTGGGGACATCCTTGATGTTTCTTCGTTAAAAGAAGGATCGGTCATGGCCAAGAACGAATGGATTTACATGTAAACGAGGTTTTCCGACATGAAAAAACGCATTTTGTTCCTTTCTTCTCTCCTCTCCCTCGCTTCTTGCAGCGCGGGGGGAATTTCTTCGAGCAAACCCCAAGAAAGCGGCCTTTCTACCTTCGATAGCGCCCTTTCCAGCGAATCGGCGGAAGAATCTTTGAAAGAAGAAACTTCTTCCCTTTCCGAGAAAGAGCAATTCCTTTCTTATTTGACTTCCTTGAATGAAACCCATCGCTACACCGCTCGCCTTTCCTATTCCGTCCTTTCGGAAGACGGGGAAGAGCACATGTTCCCGTATGGGATTCAAGAGCAATACGGCGATCAGGCCCTTCTTTGGTTGGACGAAGAGAGGGCCATCAATTCCGGGGTCCTCATCAACGGGGAACAAGGGGTGTTCGATTTCTCGATCGTAAACGGCGAGTTGGTCTTAGGGAACTTCTCTTTCTTCGATGCCGGAGAGCCCATGGGAGAGCTCTACAGCACCCCCATCGACTTCGCCAACCCCCGTTATTGGGTGGAAGACGAGGAAGGCGGATTCCACAGCAATTCCCGCCAAGTTTCTAGCGCCCTGGCTTCCTTAAGCGGCCTTCAGGACTTGGAGAACTACTATGGCGTCGAATTCAGCGCCGGGACAGCGTTCGCCTCCCTTTCCGACAACGGATTCTCCGTGCGGATGGATGCCTTGCTCGAAGGCGAAGTGGCCGCAAGAGGCTATATTGAGGTCGTGGATATCGGCGAAACGAGCAACCAAATCGTGGAGGATTATTTGAAGAATCCCCGCGTCGTTACCGCGAGAACGCAGTGGAGCGACGACGATCTGACCACCATCTCCCACTACTTTGCGGGCGATCTTCCCTTTCCCGAAGGGGCGAGCTACACCTTGTCGGTGAATTCGCTCGACGATTACCTCGAAGTCATCATCGCCGATTGCGCTTCCGGGGACCTATCCGCCTCTTATAAAGCGCAGCTCGAAGCTCTCGGATACCACGTCGAATTTAAATCCGAACATAGCCAATACGTCGCGGAGAAGGAAACCGTCGGGGAGAAGGAAATCGCCACCGACCTCGTGATTTTCTCCTATTTTTCCCAAAGCGAGATCGAACAAGCCTATGGCAAAGAAACCGCGGAATTCTATCCTTATGGGCGCTTCCAAATCGAAGCCTACACCGACACCGTGGAAATCCACACCTACGAAGAAGGAATCGCCGCGTTAGCAAAATACAGCCAATTCCCCACGCCGAGTTTTTCTGACGTGAGCCACACGGTCATCAATGACCTCACCGAATCCTTCGGGGCGTATCTGAGCGCCTACGTCACCGTTTCCTTCTATTGCGAGAACCAAACCGTCGCCACCGCCAACCTCAACGCTTACGCCGAGGTTTTGAAGGAAGCCGGTTTTACGCTCGATGCCGATTCCACCGAAACCCACATCGCCTTGACGAGCAGCACCGGAGAAAAGGCGAAATACGTCGACCTCAACTTGGCATTGACGGAAGATAATTCTTACCTTGGATATTTTGAGGTCACGTATATCGCGGAGTAACCATGAAAAAGAAAACATTCGCTATTTGCAGCATTTCCTTCCTTCTTCCGCTTGCTTCTTGTGGCCCTGCCGCTAGTGAAATCTCTTCTTCCAGCAAGTCAGAGATCCCTTTTGTCATGCCCCAGGGCTTGTTTCTCCGTTTGGAGATTGGGGAAGCCAAGGCCGTGGATTTGGCCGAAACGATTCAAGGGGATTTCACCCTGGCAAGCGAATCGCCCAACATCCTTCTTTCCGGGACCAAAGTCATCGGAATGGATTACGGACCTTTCGAGGTGAAAGTCTTGCACAACGATGAACAGCACCGGATTTCCGGAGAAGTCATCACCAAGCAATCCAAGGAAATGGAAATCTACCTTAGCGATCTGCAATCGACTTACGTCGCGTTCGATTCCTTTTCCGGGGTCACCTTAAGCGGGGACGATTATTATGCCTTCATGATCGGGCAAGACGAGAATTCGGGAGCCTATCTTTATTCCGGCGGAATCCAGGATCCTTCTTCTTCCCTCTATATTCCTTTTTATCTGGGGTCCACCCCACTCCAGGAACTCGGGGAGGAAATGGTTTTCTCCAAGGCCAGTTATTACGCGGGCTATGAACGGAGCAAAGAGAGCCTCTCCATGGAAGGATGGACTTTGTCGTTCTATGAACTCGAGGAACAGCATGACGGGAGCGGGGATTCCACCGGGGAATTCGTCTACCTTCCCGAAGACCCTTCCCTCGTTTATTCCCTTTACCGTTCGTTGCTTGGGTCAGAAAACCCCTTGCCCAACTTGATTTTTTCTTATGGGGGCGCTGCTGGCCTCAGCTTGAAGCTCACCCCTTCCTCCTTGCGGATTTTGCCAATAGACCAAAAGAAAAACCCGATTTCTTCCGTTTCGGTCTCGGGGTATAGCATCCCCACCGAAATCCATCTTTGGGGGAGCGATCTCATGATTCCCGCTTTCGAGGAGTGGCGGAACAAACCCACGATTCCCCCGCAATTCCCACGAAACGAATTGCCGGAATATTTCCAATCCCTCCAAAAGGCGGATTCCTTTACTTACACCATCGATGCGAGCTGGCAAAACCCCGAAACGGGGGCCAAGACGGCTTCCCCATCCACTTTCGTATTCTCCGACACGGGGACGACCATGTTCAGTTCCTTTGCCCTAAAAGGGGTTTATCAGGGTTCGGCATTAGAAAAAACCGTGGTGGAAATCGAAGAAAAAGCCACCTCTTTGTCGGGGCATCTCCCCAAGAAAAGGGATCGAACCTTGGAACGCATTTCCTCTTCCGCCGTTGGGAAAAGCTTTCAGACGTGGAAGGGCGAAGAAACCGAAGAAGGGTTCCTTTACGGGAACCGGAGCTCGGTTCCTTCCCGTTATTCCGATTTCTTTTCCGCGAACATCCTCCCCGGGGCACTAGCCGCCTCTTCGTTATGGGACCAAGCCTCGATCGTGGCCAAAACAAGCGAAGAAGACGGAACCATTCGCTTCGTTTACACCCCGAATGGGTCCGACTTCTCTTCCTATTCCTACAACTCTTTCCTCGGGGGAATCCCTTACGCCTTCCATGGCATGGATTACGGGGATCTGAGTTTATGCGGATTGCTTTATCTCTATTATTTGGAATTCGCCTGGACGAGTTGCGCGTTTGAACTTGCGGTGAACCCCCTCTCCCAAGAGTTCTCTTTCTTAGTCGAATTCCAGTATTCTTCCGAGCTCGTTTACCGTTATTCCTTGTCCATTTTCGGCATCAATTCTTCTTCCTTATCCCCCGAAGCCCTCCAGGCGATCGAGGGGTAAAAAGGCCGAAATCCAATTTGTCGACCGATACCTGAAAGCGCTTTCAAAAGTACGTGTTATTTTTTGGCGTTTATTCTGTCAATGAAAAACGGAAATTTCTTCAATCATCCTGACGAATAACCAAAATTTATTTGAAACCGCGCATTATTCAACGTTTTTAAATTTGAAGGGAAGTTCGTCAATTCTAACTTGATAAATTAGAAAGAGCGAAAAATGTCAGTCAAAACCGTTTTTCACGCAGGTACGCGTAAAAAAACCCTTGACCGATTTCAAACGGCTTTTATTGTAAATTTGTTACTCTCAGGAGGATTCCATGAAAAACAGAAAAACCATGTTGTTTGTCCTCTCCACGGTGGCTCTTCTCGGCCTTGCCGCCTGTGGTACTCCAAACAGCAGCCTAACCCCCTCTGAGGAAGAATCGTCGACGATTAGCTCTGACGTCGAAGAAAGCGTTGGCTCGGAATTCGTATCCGAATCCGATTCCGAACCTCAAGTTCGAAAATACGCCATCATCGACGATGCCGGGGACCACGTCTTCCTCAAAAACCTCCCCAGCGAAGCCGCGATGGGAGAAAAGATCACTTTCTCCATTGAAGCGGCCGAACCGGGATACGCCTTCACGGGAACCGTAAAAGGCACCTTCTTCGACAAATCGGCGGAGTTCCCCATCGCGAAGAACGAAGATGGAACTTACAGCTTCAAAATGATTTCCGCCGACGTCACAATCGTCGCCGAAACCGAGCCGATGGTCGTCCGTCTCAACTACGACCTCCCCGCGAACCGGGATCTCGCGGTCGACTTCTACCAAAAGGTCGATTTGCACACCTATGCGACCGCCGAATACCGCGCGGTTGCCGGCGTTTACCAGGGCGCCTGCAAAGACGGGACCTACGATCGTTTCTTCCGCCTCACCCTTGGCTACGACCGCACGTTTGTCATCGTGCGCGCCTCTTCGGAAGCCAACTTGGAGCAATCCCCGGAAGTCACTTTCACCGGGACATATGTTTCCGAAGACCGCGGAGATGGTAACTACATCATCACCGTTCAGTACGAAACCTGCGATTCCGGCTATTATTCCTCGCTCACTGGGGAAATCTACGTTACCTCGAACGCGGAAGGGCGCGCGGTCACCGCGATTGACCTGATCACCTCCGCCAGCGGAAGCTACCGTTATGGTTTCCAAACCGGAAGCGGCGCTTTCATCGAAGGAGCCAAAGAATTCGAAGAAGGGACTTATCGTTACATCAAATGCGACGGGAAGCCCCAATACGGCTACTACCAAGACGCGCTCTACGTGAAGCCGATCGCCAACAATTATTACGAAGAATCCGTCGTCATGGTCGATGACACGGTCTGCGAGAAGAACGAGGACGGATACTATGTGGCCTCGCTTCCCTTCCATACCGCCACGATCAAAGTCGACAAACGCGTCCGTTATTCGCCCATCGTCATCCAGAAAGACAGCGAATATGTTAATGTTCGCGCCTATACCCGCGCGGAAGCCAAGGTGGACGGGGAAGTTGTCAAAGACGAATCTGGCAACACCGTTTACGAATACACCGAGGTCACGGAAGCCAAATACCAAGACGAAATCTACTTCAAGATCGAAGTGGACGAAGTGGAAGGATTCAAATTCAACGGCATGCGCGTCCGTTACGGCAGCAAGGCCTCCGATTTCGTTGACACCCTGACCCACGCCTCCCAATTCACTCAAAACGCGGATGGCTATTATCACGCCTCTTGGACCAAGATGACCGACATGGACTATGGCATGATCGCCACCGTCCAAACCGCCACCGCCTGGGCCACGGGGGATGACGCCGCCTTTGTCGTCACCGGGCAATCCCGCCAATTCGGCAGCACCCTCACGAGCGAATTCTCCGTGAACGAATACGGCGAAGCGGCCTTCGGAACCAAGAAATTCTTCTTCGGGAAAGACGATTATGACCCCGCCACCGGAAAAGTGGCTTGGCACGCCTACCAAGAATCCGTCACCTACGACGGATATTACGAAGGCGGCCTTTACGTGGTCAGCGCCGTCAATACCTCAACTTCGATCAACAACGTTTATTTCGGCGTCAAGAACCTCTATGACGAAGAAGAAGCCGCGCTTCCCATCACTTACACCGAAACCAAAACGGCGGCCGGAGATTTCGCGATTGTCGACATCGCCCAAGGCGAATCCACCAAGACCGTCGTTCTCGGCGACTTCGATCCGGAAACCGGAACCGATGATAACGGCGTTTTCCACGATGCCATCACGGTTCATGGGAACTACGAACTTCGCGTCCTCAATGGCGCGGAGAGCTACACCACTCCGGGCGCGGTTGTCGATGTTATGGACGGCGAAACCGTCCTCGCGACGTACAAGAATTACAACTCGGTCCTCAAACCGTTCGTCAAAGGAACCGCGGGAACCTTTACCGCGGAAGGCCTTCCGACCATCGTTACGGACGGCTTTGGCGGCGTGACCATCACCGCCAACCCCGGATCGGAAGAAGAAACGGTTGTGAACGCCTTCTTGACCTCCAGCGAAGCCACGGAAGAAGGCAAGGAAAACCTTTCGGTCTTGGCTACCAACGCGGACGGACACGTGGTCCTCTACGCCGTGACCCTCGACGTGGAAGCAAAAACCTATGTCGCTGGGAAAACCTTCGGCACCGTCATTTCGGGCAAAAACTATCGCGGCGTTTCCATCAATAACACCACTGCAGGAGTTTCCGGAGGCAGCGTCTACCTTCTCACCATCGGGGAAGGGGACAAACTTGGCACCGCCGTCTTCTATCAAGGGTCTTCGAGCACCGCTTACAAAGACATGGCCCTTTCTTCGGATGGCTCCATCACCGTCACGACCCCGGATTCCACGAATTATAAGGTGAATTTCACCGCCGACGGATCCTCGGTCATCGCCCGTCACAGCAATCCGAATAATTCCTCCGTCATCCTCACCGACAAGATCACCGCCACCTATGCGAGCTACTTTACCTTTAATAAGGTGAACGTCGCTGGCGGCGTCTTGGTGGAATTCACCCCATCCTATTCGAGCTATGGCACGCGAACCGGGCATCCGTTCTTCGTCCGGGAACTCGGCAACAACTGGGACATCGAATTCGTTGACGTTACCTACGCCGAAGGAAGCGAACAAGCCTTCGAAAAGGAAGGCGCGCGCTTCTCCTTGACTTTGGATGGCGAAGAATACGGGCCGTATTACAATACCGGCACCGCCATCGTCGCCGACGTTTCGGGAACCTATGTCATCGACGAAACCACCAATTTGGAGATTGTCGGCGATAAGGTGACCTACAACGGGATGACCAAGACCTTCACCTTCGACACGACGACCAATACCGGTTCCTTCACGAATTTGGAAACCACCGAGGAAGGCTCTTTCTTCAAAACCTATGAATTCGTTTTGGATACGGAAGCCATGACCGCCACCATTGAAGTGGTCAGCTCCGTTGCCATGGTGATTCCGACCATCGCCGACGAAGGATCCCTCTCTGGCTATGTCTGGACGCAGCAAGAGGATGGTTCTTGGGTTTCCCCGGGCGCCTTCAAATCCAACACCGCATGGCTCAACATCACCTGCGATACTTCCGGAACCTTGACGTTCGATTATCAAATCGGTTCTGAAGCCGGTTACGATTACCTCACCATCCAAACCAAGGTTGGCGATGGATCCTGGACGACTCTCTCGGGATATTCTACCAGCGACAAATCCAGCAATTCCGGCGTTGTTTCCGGCTCGATCACTTTGGAAGTCGAAGCTGGGACCGTGGTCCGCGTTGGCTATTACAAAGATAGCAGCGGGGATAAAAACGGCGACACAATCGTCGTTTCCAACGTCCTCATTGCCCCTTCGGCCGTGACCGAAGAGTAAAGGAGAACCCCAATGAAACCATCGAAATTTCTTCTTGTTTTATCGGCGCTCGGGGCGATGACTCTCGCCTCCTGCTCCGTCGGGACGGATCCGGCTCCCAGTTCTTCTGAGCCGGTTTCCTCCCTTCCTAGCGACGTTAGCTCCGAAAGTTCGGTTTCCAGCGAATCGAGCGAACCGAGCGAACCCGAGGTCGAAAAATTCGACATCGTCGACGCCGTTGGCGACCACATCTTCGTCCATGGCCCCGTCCAGGCAGCCGAAGGCGAAGCCGTTTCCTTCCGCATCGACGTCGAGATCGGGTATTCCTTCAGCGGAGTTATCGTGGCGAAGGATTCGGAACAAAACGTCCTCGACCTCGCCTTGAACGATGGGGAATACACGTTCACGATGCCGGCCTCCGCGGTCACCATTTCCGCCGAAACCATGGCCGCTTCTTACCTCCTCTCCTACTCTACTCCGGAAGAGCTTTCCCTCTCTGCTTATGAAATCGTGAAGGAAACCGAACTCGCGACGGAGGACCGGGAAGCCGTCGCCGGCGTTTACACCGGAACCCTCCAATATTACGACTATGGTTACGCGAATTGTGGACCCCTCACCATCACCCTCGGGTACGATGGCTCCATCCACTTTGTGGAAGCCACCAGCGCCAGCGACTCCAGCGTGAAGTATGAAGCCGAAGGCGTTTATGAAGTCGAATGCCTCGGCGACGATACCTACGTCGTTCGTTTCGACCTCAAAACCGAAACCGGGGTTGCCGTGACTGGAAAGATGAAAATCGTCTCCAAAGTCGTTCCCGAAAGCGAGGTAGAAGGCGTTAATGTCCCCGAACACCGCGAAAGGACCTACACCGCCTCTTCCACTTACTACCTTGAAGTCAGCGGCAAGAAATACAACCAAGGCAGCATTTCCGCCACGGGCGAAGCCGCGGAACTCGATCCGGAAAAAGACGTCTACCGCAAACTCGATGCCCTTCCCCAAGTTTGGGACTATTTGGACCACTTCTATCTGAAGTCTTCCATCACTGACGAATACGTCGCCGGCTCCCTTTCGCTGAACGGGGAAGTGCTCGAAGCCAACGAAGAGGGTTATTACCGCATCGACATGCCGCATCACGCTTCGCGGATCGAATTGACCAAAGCCACCCGTTACGCTCCGATCGTTTCGGAAACCGATTGCCCGGGGCTCGAACTCAAATCCTACGTCAAAGTGGTGGACGAACCGGTGGAGGAAGGCGGAGAAGCCACCTACCATTACGAAGAGGTCACCCAAGCCAAATTCAACGACCAAATCTATTTCAAAGCCGTGGATAAGGCCGACAGCGAAGTCCGTTATGGCTTAATCGGCATGACGGTCACCTATGGCCCGGGTTCGAGCAATTCCGTCAACTCCGTCTACTCCATCAAGCTGAACGCCGATGGGTATTACGAATCCACTTGGCTCAAAATGTCCAATATGGATTTCGGCATGAGCGTTTCCTTCGTCGCGAATCCGGAACTCCCGGAAAGCGAAGAACGTTTCGCCCTCGGTGCCGCCCTCACGGGTTTCGACTCCTATTCCTCCACAAAGGATTTCGCCGTGAACGAATTCGGCAAAGTCCTCTTCAACGGTTCGGAATATTACTACTCCACCGATGACATCGCCGAAGACGGCAGCGTCACCATGCACCGCTATACCTATGACGCCAGCCACGACATCAAAGCCTACCGTCATAACGGCACCTGGGTTTTCCTCAAAGATTTGTCCAGCAACAAGCTCTCCTACTACGCCATCGGCGAAGCGGGAATTCCCGGCGCAGAGGGGGAAGAAGACCAAAAACCGTCCTTCTCCTTCTTGATGGATGCCTCGAGCGCTTCTAACGCTTCGACCGCCTTGGTGAACGTCACCCATGCCGACGGAACCTCTTCTTACGTCCAAATCGCCGACCTCGATCCGGAAACCGGCAAGGATTCCGAAACCGGCGTCGATCACGATGCCAAAACCATCCTCTGGGACGTAGACGTCGAGATCCTCAACGGGAAAGCGAGCATCGCCGACAAGGATGCCATCTTCGACATCAAGAAGGATGGCGAGATCGTGAGCACCCACATCAATGAAGGCGGCGTCATCGCCTCCTACGAAAAAGGGCCGAGCGGCACCTTCACCCGCGGTGAAGACGTGATCGTTTCTAACGGTGCGGGCCTCGTCACCTTCAACGGAGTCAATGTCCTGAGCTCCGCTTATGGCAATAGCGACGAAGGGAAAACCATCTCCTTCCTCGCCAAAGATGGCAATGTCGTTCGCCTCTACACGGTCGTCGTGGACGAAACCGCGAACACTTTTGCCCCGGCGAGCGGCAAGTCTTATGGAACCCCGGTCACGGGCGTTCGTCGCGGCGGATATTACAGCACCAGCGCCACCATCAACTCTTCTAGTTATACGGTGAACCTCGGCGCGACCACCGAAACGGGAGAATTCGCTGAAGAAACCGCCGATGGATGCTATGTAAAAGTCGGTTGGACCGCTTATATTGGCACCTACAAGGTCAACTCCGATGGAAAAGTCGTCGCAAGCGTCGACGCTTCCGGAAGCACTTACAACTATGTCTTCGACTTCTCGGATGACGGTGAACTCGCCTTCTTCTACAAAGATGGCGATTCCTCCAAGTTCTACCTCTACTCCACCTTGGCGACGAGTGCCATGTCCTCGTCCAACACCAAACTCCTCGTTTCGAACTTCGGTTCGAAGAAGGTCTTCGCCTTGGTGCAAAACGGTTCAACCGCCGGCATCAGCGAATCGACCAACGTCCTCGTGCAAAACGGATCGGAATACGCGCTCGGTAAGGTAACGCTTAGCGGCGAATTCGCTTCCTGGCATACCGAAGGAGCCACCTTCACTCTCACCGTCAACGGCGCGACGAGCGGAGAACTCTCCTATGTCGGCGGGGAAATAAAGGCCAACATCACCGGCGATTACACCGTGGAAGGACACGACAACCCCGTTCACATCGACAATACGGGGACGATCACCGTCGATGGAGTGGATTACGTCTTCACGATGAAGGATGATGGGACTTTGAGTTACACCATCATGGATATTCAAGAGGAAGCGGGCAAAATCGTGTTCACGACTTACACGGTGACCTACGATGTGGAAGCGAAAACCGCGACCATTGCCCAAACGGGCGTCCGCGAAACCGGGCTCTTCATTCCTTCCGATGCCGGAAGCGATACGAGCAAGGTTTGGACGGAATCCGAAGGCGTTTGGACCTCTCCGAGTGGATTTAGCAGCAAAGCCATCTACCTCAACGTCGAATTCTTCGGCGCGGGGACCTTCTCCTTCCACGCCAAGATTTCTTCCGAGTCCGGGTGGGATTACCTCACCATCCAGACGAAGGCGGCCGGAGCCACTTCCTTCACCACCCTTTCTGGATACTCCTCTTCCGAAAAGAAAGCGAATTCCGGGGAAAAGGAATTGGACATCACCATCGAAGTCACCGCTGGCATGGTGGTCCAAATCGGCTACTACAAAGATGGCAGCGGAAATTCCGGTTCCGACTGCATCGTCGTCTCCAACATGGTTCTTGCTTAATTCCCATTAAGCAGCAAAGCCGAGTCCTTCGAGGCTCGGCTTTTTCTTTTCTTCGATATTTGCTTCCTTATTTTCCATTGACGTGAATTTTTCAAAACGATATTCCATATTTCTCGCGCGCGTGTATGATATTTTTCGTGCGCCCGTTTTGAGCGCTTGTCCATAATCGAGGTCACTTATGAAACGAACTCCATTTCCTTATCTCCTTCTTGCCGGCTTATTGCTTGTTGGCTGCAACGCTTCTTCCGGGAAAGATAACAATTCCCAATCTTCCGAATCGGTTTCTTCCCTCGTTCCCAGCGTTAGCGAAGAAGAGAGCGCCTCTTCTGTAGAAGAAACTTCTTCTAATGCGGAAATCCCTAGCGTTTCTTCTTCGCAAGAAGAGAGCGCTGAGATTTCCTCCGAAGAAATCGCTTCTAGCGAAGAAGCCTCTTCGTCCATGGAAGAAAGCAGCGAAATCACCACTTTCGCCATCGCCAAGAAAACCGCCGGTTTTTCCATCGTCTTCTTGGGCGAAGGATTTGATCCAAATAAGGTCCAGCTTGGAGAAACCGTTCGTTTTACCTTGAGCGCTTTGGCGGATTATTACGAACTGAGCAAAGTCTATTACGCCACTTCGGACAACCTCAAAATCGATATCGGCCAAAATGAAGGGGTGTACTCCTTCCCCATGCCAAGCGGGAATATCACCATTCACGTGGAAAGCATCCGGAAATACGGATTAACCGTCGACTCGCCTTTCGCGACCCTCACCTTCTTGAACGAAGAGGAAACTTATTACAAAAGCGGAACGCGGATTTCCTTCTCGGTTGCCCCCATGGAAGGCTATAGCCTCCGCAAAATCGAATACCGGTTCGACACTTCCTCTTTCGAATTGAACCCCACGGAAGAAGGGAACTACTCCTTCTCGATGCCGAGCGCCAACGCGACCATCGTCGTCACCGCGACCGAAATCATCGATGCCTCCCAAGATCCTTGGGCGGGAAAAGACGTGACTTACGGGGCTGAATTGATCCGAACTTACGACCAAAAACTGATATGGACCCTTCATTTCAAGGGAGATGGAACGCTGGATTATCAGTCCCTCCTTTACGTAGATTATGGCGATTATGGCGATTATTACGAGGCTCCGAACGGGCAATTTGGGCCGGGAAGCATCCTTAGGGCGTGGGAATTCAACAAAATCGCGGCCGAGGAAAAAAACGCGACCTACTCGATCAACGAGGAAACCGGGTATTGCGAAGTGAGCCTTCCTACCGGTTATGCGCAGAACATGGCCACCGCGTCCTTTGAACTTTCTTCCGAACTTACCAACGGAGTCCCTTCGAAAATCACCTTGAAGAATTCCTTCTCGAACCACGATTTCGCCCCAGTCAAAGGAACGGTGTTCACCATCCAATAAGGAGATGCCCCCATGAAAAAAACCATTTTATTTTCTTTAGCCGCCGCTTCATTGCTCCTTCTTGCTTCTTGCGGAGGAAACAAGCCCGAAGCGCCTTCTAGCGAAGATTCTTCTTCCGAATCCATCGTGAAAAAATACACCGTCCATTTCGACTTGAACGGAGGGGTGTTGCCAAGTGGAACGACCATCGAAGACCAACTCGTGGAAGAGGGGCATTGGGCGACCAAACCCTTGATTTCCCCGAGCAAAGCCCACAGCACCTTCTTGGGTTGGTTCACGGAGGACGGGTTCCAATGGAACTTCATGTCCCCCGTCATGGGCAACCTCAACTTGTTCGCCCATTATTCGGTGAACGAGGAATCCAAAGTCACCTTGACCTTCAACCCGAATAACGGCGAATCCTCTTACACGGTCGATACCTTCATCGGGGATACCATTTCCACGAAGATCCCCTCCAAAGAAGGATTCGTCTTCAAAGGTTGGTATTACGGGGAAGGGAACCGCTTCACCGGTTACGTTTCCGAAGAAGTGGCCAAAGCCAAAACGTTGACGGCCCAATACGTCCAACAGGATTTCAACTACTATTTCGAGGTGAACGAAGACGACACGGTGACCATCACGGGCATCCGCGACGTCAACTCCGTCGTCGTGTCCTTCCCGAACCAAATCAACGGGCGCGCGGTTACCCGAATCGGGAAAACCGCCCTCCAAAGTCGGATTTACGTCGAATCGGTCACCATTCCCGCCTCCGTGAAAGAGATCGAACCCCAATTTTGCAATGGGGCGAGGAGAATGGCGAGTTTCGAAGTCGAAGCCGGGAATACGGCGTACAAAGCGGAAAACGGAATTTTGTACAATGCCGATTTCACCGTGCTCGTCCGCGTGCCGGCGAAAGCCTTTTTGAGTTCTTCTTGCGTCATCCGTTCCTCGGTCAAGGAAATCGGGGCGTATGCCTTCTACGACCAAAAAGACGAAGGCATCAATAACGTCACCTTCCCCGAAACCTTAGAAACCATCGGGGAATACGCCTTCTATGGCTGGAACAAAGCCACGAACCTCGCCTTCCCGGATTCCCTGAAAACCATCGGAAGCCACGCCTTCTGCGCGTTTGACACCGCCGAAAAGCTCACGATCAAGTGGGGAAATGGGCTAGAGGAAATCGGGGAGGCCGCCTTCTTCGGCCAATACGTCCACGACATCCTCGTCCTTCCCGAGGGATTAAAAAAAATCGGGGTCCACGCGTTCTCTTGCACGAATGGGGGCAACGCCATCACGAGCGTCGTCTTGCCTTCGAGCCTTGAAACCTTCGAAGGCGGGGTCTTCGCCAATTGCTATGGCATCGCCAAAGTCTCGATGAACGGGGAAAGCCCCGCCTACAAAGTCGAGGACAACATGCTGCTTAGCAAAGACGGCAAAAAACTCGTTTGGGTTCCTAGCGACCACAAGGGCAACATCGTCATCCCCGAGGGCGTGGAAGAAATCGGGGAATACGCCTGCGGGGAAATCCGGTACTACGATTCCCTGACCTTCCCTTCCACCTTATCCAAAATCGCCCCTTACGCCTTCTTCTACAACGCGACCCTCACCAGCATCGAAATCCCTTCTTCGGTCAAAGAGATCGGGGAAAGCGCCTTCGACCGTTGCGAAAAGCTCGCTTCGGTCCAATTGAACGAAGGGCTCCAGCGCATCGGGCGGTACGCCTTTGCCGAGATTTCCGCTTCGAGCATCTCCTTCCCCTCAAGTTTGAAAACGATCGGGGAGAACGCGTTCTTCGGATGCCGTTTCTCTTCCATCTCCTTCGCGGAAGGACTAGAAGAAATCCAAGACGGGGCCTTCTATTTCCTCACCTCGAGTTACGAAGAAGATTCCTACGATTCCTATACTTCCTCTTTGGTGAATCTCTCCTTCCCCAATAGTTTGGTTTCCATCGGCGACCGCGCGTTTGCTAACCACGAAGCCCTCAAATCCATCACCTTTGGGAATGGATTGACCCACTTGGGGAGCGAAGCCTTCAGCGGGGCGAAGCCCACCCAATTGAGCGTTGCTTCGGGAGGAAACCTCGTCGTGAAAGACCTCGGGCTCTATTCGAGCGACTTCTCGACCCTCTTCTACGAATCTCCGGGAAAAACCGGCGAACTCTCCTTGCCTAGCGGCTTGAAGACGATCGCCCCCTACGCGTTAAGCAAAGTCGAAGTCACGGGAATCACCCTCCCGAATACCTTGGAAATCATCGGGGAAGGGGCGTTCTATGGCGCGTTTGACCGTAGCAGCGACATCTCTTTGACCTTCCCTTCTTCCTTGAAAGAAATCGGGGAAGGGGCGTTCTATGGCGCGAAAACCGATTCCATCGATTTCTCCACCGCCACCTCCTTAGAGACCATCGGGGCTTCCGCGTTCGAAATGAACGACGGCATTCAGGATCTCCATTTCGCTTCCTCCTTGAAGGAAATCGGCAAAGATGCTTTCTATGCCTGCCCTACCACGAGCCTGCATTTCTCCGAAGGCCTCCTTTCGATCGGGGAATCCGCCTTCTTCGGGAACAAAAACTTGGGAGGGGAAGTCGTCCTCCCCGCCTCCTTGACTTCTTTGGGCGATTCGGTCTTCGGATCTTGGGGGAACACGACCGCTTCGGGGAACGAAATCACTTCCTTGCGGGTCGCGGAAGGATCTTCTTCCTTCTTTAGCGAGAACAACGTTGTCTACAACGCTTCGAAAACCGATGTTTACGCGGTTGCGGGAAAGGCTAGCGGAACCATCTCCTTGCCTAGCACCGTGACGACCATCCATCCCTTCGCCTTGGCCGACGCGACTTTGGTCAGCGGCTTCTCTTTGCCCGAAGGCCTCCTCCACATTGGGGATTACGCCTTCTCCGGGGACGTGAGCGTTTCCCTCCTCACCCTTCCTTCGACCGTTTTGACCATGGGCGAACGCCTCTTCCATTCCTGGGGGACGAACCAAACGGTCAAAATCCCCCATAGCCTCGATTATTGCGAACGGCATTACCAATCCTATTGGAGGGATTCGAGCCGGGCGAACTTCGTATACGACGGGGAATGATTATGAAATGGTTTTCTTTTCTTCCTAGCCTCGCCTTGCTCCTTTCTTCTTGCGAGCAGCCCTCTTCTCCTTCTTTCACCACCTTTCACCAAAACATCGTTTCGGGCGATTCCACGGTTCTTTTCGAGGTGAAAAAAGACGCAGAAGGCAAGATAACGGCCCCCGCGGTCCCTTTATACAAGAACTACGTATTCGACGGATGGTACCCCTCCCCCAAAGGCGGGGAGCGATTCGATTTTTCTACCCCAGCCCCGAGCGATTTGTACGCCCATTGGGTCGTCTACAGTGATTTGAGCGACGGAGAGAAACTCACCCGTTACATCTCCCGCATCCAAGACCTCTGCCCTTTGGTTTCCTCGACCCGAGGGTATGTGGAAACCGCCGTCCAATACAGCACCGCGGAAGGGATTTTCACTTCCGTCGACATCTTGCGCGCGAAGCGGTACCAAGACATCACGGTCATCGACCATTATTACCCGAAAGTCTGCGATTCTTCGAGCGATCTTTCTAACGAGGAGATCCAAGCCGGATACACCCCTGAGCAAATCAACGAAAAGAACCGCACCCTCACCGAGCAAGACTTTTTCGAGAATGGGAATTTCTACACCATCTTCGATTACAACGAAACCCATCCCAACTTCGACTCCGGCTCCCAAGACGGGAAATACGTGAGCAAAGGAAAAGAAGATGAAGTCGACGCTTTCTTGAACATCGATTTCTCCAGTTATTTCATGGGATACCTCTCCCGCCTTGCGGGGCTAGTGAACGCGGAAGATTCCCCCATGGCCCCCGTTTCCTCCTTAAACGAGGAATTCGGGAACAACAGCTACTGGATCTCCGAAGTCAACGTCTCCGCCTTGGACGAGACCAAGGAAAGTGGGGCTTTTGCCTTCGCTTACACCTCTTCCGCCCAAATGACCAGCGGAAACCTTTGGACCGAGCTCATCCAATCAAGCGTCGAATTCGCTTTGGTGAAAGGGAAAATCCTCCACGCGCAGGTGTCCAAAATGGTTTCCTATTACGTCGATGGGGATTGCATGATGTACTCCAACAGCCTCTCCGTCTTCGATTTCGAAGCCTGCGAGGCCTACCTCCCCTTCGAAGGGGAACGCTTCTCCCCCGCCTCTTACCCCACCTACGAAGAATAAGCCATTCGTTTTGCTGTTTCTTCGCTCCAATCATCCTTCCATTCTTTTTCCAAAGAAATGCGGTTTGGTTTTCGGAAAGAACCCATTCGATTAAGAGGTTTTGACGAAAGCAAAAGACGAATCCCCATTCGGAATTCGTCTTTTTTGTTGATGCGTAAAGAATGGAGGGTTGTTTGGCAAACGAGGCTCAATCGAGTTGCTCGATCGCCCGTTCGGTTCTTTGGAATTCTTCGACCAATGCCCGATAGGCATCTTGGTAACCTACTAAAACCCGAGGACGGAGGATTTCGGTGAGCTCGATCGCTTTTTTCGAGAGTTCGTCCAGGTGGAGGTTGAGCGACACGCCTTTTAGGGTATGCGCGGCGCGGAAGGCGGTTTCGGGGTCGCTTTCGGCAATGCCTTTGGCGAGGTTTTTCATCGATTCGTCCTTCTGGAGCATCTTTAAGAGGCGGGCGATCACCGCGTCGCTGCGGACGGCGGAGAAAATCGCGTTGTAGTCTCCGTGGAGTTCTTCGTAAACTTGTTTCGGCGTCATGCTTCTTCTCCTTCGTCGATGATGTGGAAGGTCCCTTTGCTTTCCTTGGCGAGGTAGAGGGCGGAGTCGGCTTTTTCGAATAGCTCGGCGACTCTTCCTCTCCCACGGACGGCTCCCGCGGAGGCCTTCAAGGCGAGCCCTTGGACGGACTCGGCGCGGATATGGGACAAGATGGATTCGAGTTTGGTTTCTAGGACGCGTCGCGGCATGTCCTCGAATAAGAGGAGGAATTCATCCCCGCCATACCGGATGATCTCGTCTTCCGCGCGAACGCAGGAGCGGATCGCGTCCACGACTTTTTTGAGGGCTTCGTCCCCGGCTTCGTGGCCGTAAGTGTCGTTGATTCTTTTGAAGTCGTCCATGTCGAGGATGGCAAGGCAATAATTTCCGATCCGGTCCTTGGCTTTTTCGTCGTAAAACCGGCGGGTTTTGCATCCTAGCGTAGAATCGCGGTATAAGGCATAGGAAAGCGCGGCGACCGAATAGAGGCCTTCGTCTTCCTTAGAGAAGGAAGCGACGGAATCTTCGTCGATCCGCGAAATCATTTCCAGGGTGTAGGGCGCATTGAGGATCGTCAAAGGACGGGAAACCACGAAATAGAGTTCCCGGGCGTGGAGACGGAAGGCGCGGGTGGTTTTCTTGGGAATGAGCACGGGCTTGCCTTTGATGGCTTGATCATCCCAGAAGGGGGTGAAATCCATCGTGGCGAGGAATTTCCCTTCTTCGAGGCGGTACTCCTTCTTGAGTTCGTAGGAAATCAAACGGACCAAATCGAAGTTCTGTTGTTCCGCGTGGAGAAGGCTTTCGGCCTGCTCGAGGCTCAGATTCTCTTCGTCGAGAAGAGTTGGGGAATCGATGCGGGAAGAACGGGAAGAGAGTTCGTCGAAAGCGTGGACGATTTCGGAAGCGTCGGCGATTCTGCCGATGGCGAGGTAGGCCGAGCGGCGTTCGGAGAAAATGGCTTCCCCGATGACGTGGAACCATTTTTCCCCATGGGAGAAATGCAAGAGGAGATCAAATTCGAAGGAGGGCTCTTCCGGGGTCGTTTGCTGAATCGCTTTTTCCACGGTTCGGGCGGCTTCTTGGTTGCGGGAACCGAAAACCGAAGAGACCGAGAAGGGGTCGTTGATGGTCAAGGGGAAGCCGAACTTCTTTTGGGAAGCGCGGTTGAAGGTGATGGTTTGGTGGTCTCCGAGTTCGAACCGGAACCACGCTTCGTCGGTGAGGTTCGCGAATCGGTCGCGGAGTTGGCGTTCTTGCAAAAGCAAGGAGGCATCCCGTTCGTCGCTTACGGAAGCATCCGAAGACCAAGCGGAAGCGTCTTCCTCTCCGGAAGCGTCGAGTTGAGCGATGATTTCGGGAATCTTGTCCTGAATGGCTTCGAAGCATTGGAGCAAGAAGGGGGAGAATGCCCCGCATTCCCCGTTTTTGATCATGGCGATGGCTTCTTCGTGAGAGAAGGCGCGCTTATAGCAACGGACGCTGGTGAGGGCGTCGTATACATCGGCGAGGCCCACGATTTGGGCCCAAACGGGAATGGCGTCGCCTTTCAGGCCGTCGGGATATCCCCTTCCGTCGTAGCGTTCGTGGTGATGGAGGCAGATATCGTGGGCGAAACGGACCAATTTCTCGTTTTGGAAGGCCCCGAGGCTTTCGAGGAGCTCCGCGCCTTTGCGGGAATGGGTCTTTATGATTTCGAATTCCTCTTGGGTCAGACGGCCCGGCTTATTGAGGATCTCTTCGGGGATGGAAATCTTCCCGATGTCGTGGAGGGAAGAAGCCATCTTGATCAAGGGGATGTCCCCACGAGAAAAGGGATATGCTTGGGTGGATTGGAGGACTTGCTCGCAAAGGAGCTCGGTCAAAGCGTTGATGTGCAAGACGTGGAGCCCGCTTTCGGCGTTGCGGAATTCGACGATGTGGGAAAGGATCGCGATCATGAGTTCGTTGTCCTTTTTCCTCGCGGCGAGTTGGGCGTTCACTTCCTCCATGAGAGCTTTTTGCTTGGCGAAGAGGAGAATGGTGTTTTGGATGCGGCGGAGAACGATTTCGCGTTCATAGGTGGAACGGGGGATGTAATCCACCGCCCCGAGGTCATAGGCCCGTTTCATGGTTTCGCTGCCGGTTTCGGCGGAAATCATGATGACGGGGGTTTCTTCGATATAGCCTCTCTCCCTCATGAGGCGCAGGACTTCTAGGCCGTCGCATCTTGGCATGATGATGTCGAGCAAGATGACCGAGATTTCCTCTTTGTGGGCTTCGTAGACTTCCAGGGCCTCTTGGCCGTCTTTCGCCTCAAGCACCCCAAAACCGCCTTCGAGCATGGTCGAAAGAATGACGCGATTGATTTCTTCGTCGTCTACGATTAACACGGTTTTTCGATTGCTGGCCATTGTCTTCCCCTAACCTTTGCTAATGATACAACAATTCATGGGAAAACCCCAATTTTCGGTGTCATATCCCTCGCAGTCTCCCGAAAGTGTGCTATATTTACTTTGTGGCAATGCCAGAAAGGAATCGACCATGAAATACGTTTGCCCGATGTGCGGTTGGGAATACGACGAGGAAGCCGGGGCTCCGGAATACGGAATCGCCCCCGGAACCAAGTTCGAAGACCTTCCCGAAGACTTCTCCTGTCCCCTTTGCGGGGCGCCGAAAGATTCGTTCGGAGCCGCCGAATAAGGAAACGGACCCCGGAAGGGGTCCTTTTCTTATGTTCGATTCATTACTATTTCATTAATTTTTGAATGGCGTACGTGGCCAGCAAGATGCCCGCGGAAGCCGGGGCGAAGGGATTGGAAGCCGGGGTGCGGGGGTTATTGTCCACGGGATGGACCGGGGTGAGGGGCGGTTCTTCGGAATAAACGACCGGATAGAAAGGGAGGTTCCTTTCCTTGGAGAGTTTCCGCATCACCTTGGCGAGGGGATCCCCTTTCGTGGAATAGATGTCCCCCACCACAAAACGTTCGGGATGCTCTTTGTTCCCGGCCCCCATGCAGGAAATGATGGGGACGCGGTGTTCCAAACAGGTTTGGATGAGCAACAATTTGCTGGATACCGAATCGATCGCGTCGAGGACGAAATCGAAGGAAGAGAAATCGAATTCCCCGATGGTGTCTTCCGAAAAGAAGAGGGAATAAGGATGGACGATCGTTTCGGGGAAGATATCTAGGACTCTTTGACGGGCCACTTCGGCTTTCTTGCAAGACAAGGTCTTCCGCGTAGCGAGGATTTGGCGGTTTAAGTTGCTTGGCTCGAAAGAGTCAGCGTCCACCAAGGTCAATTCCCCGATTCCAGCGCGGGCGAGGATTTCCAGGGCATATCCCCCGACTCCCCCTAGGCCGAAAAGGGCCACGTGGGCGGAACTCAGTTTCTGCAACGCCTCTTCCCCGTACAAAGCGAGGGTTCTTTCCTTCCCTAGCGATTCCATGGTTCCTCCAAGAAGAGGAGAGCGCAAAGGCCGACGGCTTTGCTGGAGAGTAGCCTCCCGGAAGCGCAAAAGGCCTTCATTTCTCCGGATTTGGATTTTAAAGAAAGGTCAAACGCGTCGAATTCTTCCGTTTTCCCTTCCGGGACCTCCTTCTTTTGGAGGCGCGAAAGAATCTCTTTCCCTTGTTCTGGGCAAAGGGAGAGGAAGTCTTCGTTGCGTTGGAGGAAATCGGATTCCCCTTCAAATCCAAGAGCGGTCCAAAGGTATTCGTTGGAATAGATGATCGATCCATCCCCTAGAGCGGAGAAATAGAGGATTCCTCCGGGGATGTTGGAAAGGAAATCCGCGCGTTCGTAGACCGAAGATACGTCGCGGAACAAAGCGAAATAAACCTCGGATTCCCCTTCGTTTTTGAGGTAATGGGTTTCCACGTTCAACACGATGGGCTTTTTCGGGGTTTGGAAGCGGATGGCGGCGGATCTCCCATTCTGGAAGAAGAGAGAAGCGAACTGCTCGCGGTCTTCTTCGCTGCAGCCGATTTTCGAGAAATCCCCAATCGAAGGATCCCCTTCGTTCCAATCAAGGGAAAGGAGGCGCACGAAGGTGAGATTGGCGCTGGTTAGGCGGACTTCCCCTTCCCGTTTTTCGAAGAAGGCGATGGGGCCAACGAGGGAAGCCACCGCTTCGTCGGGATAATCGACGTCGATGAGGATTCTCGCCACGTCGCTTCGGCGGAGGCGGTGGAAGGGCAATTCAAACAGAGCGTTTTTCCTCGGTTCGTAGGCTTCCATCAAGGCCTCGAATTCGTTTTCGGGCAAAGGGAGGGAGAAATAGAACCCTTGGATAACGTCGCACCCGCTGCCGCGGAGGAAGAGGAATTGTTCGCGGGTTTCCACCCCTTCGGCGATGACCGTCATCCCCAAATCCTGAGCCAAATCCATGACGTGGGTCAACGTGATTTCCGCGCGGGGGTTTCCGATCAAATCGATGAGGGATTTGTCGATTTTGATCACGTCGAAATGGAGGATGTCCATGGAGTAGAGCGAAGAATACCCGGCTCCGAAATCGTCCATGTCGAGGACGAATCCTTTTTGGTAGAGGGCATCCGCAAAATCCTTGACGTCTCGAGAAGAGATGGCCGCGGTTTCGGTGATTTCCAAGGGGACGAGGTTCAGCGGGACCCCATATTCTTTGGCGATTTGGCTATAGACTTCCGCGACGGGAAATTGGAACAAGGTGTTTCGCGACAGATTGACCGAGATGGGAAAGAGTTTTCTCCCCAAGGCGATGTTCTTGGCTTGGAAAGCGCAGACGGCGGAGAAGACATAACGATCCATCGCGATGATTCGTTCGTCGCGTTCGAATACCTTGATGAATTCGGTCGGGGAGAGGATTTCCCCGTTCTTGATCCAGCGAACCAAGGCTTCCGCGCCAAAGAGTTCTCCTGTTTTGGCGGTGTATTTCGGTTGGTAATACAAAACGAATTCTCGGTTTTCGATGCCGGATTCGAAATCCTCTTGGAATTTGAGTTCGCGAAACAGATCGTCTTGCATCGTCGGGGAATACACCGCGGCGGCAATGGGGGTTTTCCCGTTCAAGGAAGAAAGGGCCAAACGCCCCCGATTGATGGCTTCGTTGAGGGAAATGCCTGCGGGGAGGCTCTTCACGATGCCGAACCGGAAATGGAGGTTCCGCAAGGGGGCGTGAAGGGTTATTCGATCTTTGGATTCTTCGATGGTTTGGAGCGAGATGCGGTCATTGGAATGGGCCAACAGGCAAATCCGATCCCCTTCGTAGCGCCCGACGAAGATGGCTCCGGGGGTGAGGTAGCAGCATTTGGCGAGGTATTGGATCACCGCGTCTCCGCTAGAAAGGCCGTAGACGTTATTGATCGTTTTGAGATCCACGATGTCGGCGAGGATCAAATCCAACGCCTCGTCTTTGGCGGAAGAGAGATAGTGTTCCGCTTTCGTGACGAAAGCTTGGCGGGTGAGGATTCCCGTGAGTTCGTCCCGTTCGAGGGAAGTGATCTTGTTCTCCTCTTGTTGGATCAGCACGATATTGCGGGCGAATCGAACGATGGCCTCTTCGCTTCGGGAAGAGGGTTCGGCGCAGATGGCCCCGAAAGAAGAAAGGAGAGAAACTTGTTCTTCGGTTTGGGAATCCAAATAGCAAAGGACAGGCAGGTTATTTAGTAGCGGGCATTGGCTTTTGTGGCGGATGAAGCGATAGATGTCCTCGGTAAGGGAAGGGGCGAAGAAAAGGAAGGCGGAATATTTGTTGTGGTCTTTTTCGATTTGACGGAAGGACTCCTGGGTGAGTTCGAAGGGAGTCACTTCAAAGGATTGCTTCAAAAAAGAACTGACGGGGACGAGATGGGAGTCATAGACGAGCAGGGATTGTTCGTTTCCCCCAAAGCCGGTGAGGCGGCTGAGGGAACGCGAAAGGACGTAGGAATCTTCATAGCCGAAACCCACGATCGCCTTTTTGGAGTCGTCTCCTTTCCGGACGGCTTTGGCCTTGATGAAATGGATGCCGTCATCTTTTACAATGCGGTAATGCAGGGTGAAGGTGGGGACTTCGGAGATCAGGGCTAGGCAGTTCTTGGGATCGAACGAAGCGAGGAATTTTTCCTTGTCCCCGGGATAGACGATGCGTTCCGCGTATTCGTAAACGAAGGAAGAGAGGTCGCTTTTTTGGCCATCTTGGTGCAAGGGGCTTTGATTTCCTTTCACAAAAGTGAACGAAAGCGTCTCGAAATCGACTTCGACGACATCCTCGAAATCCAACGAGAGATAACAAGAAGGGGACATGTTCTGGGAATCCATAGCACAAGAAAAATCCAACGATAAAAGTATACCCTATATTTCAAATATAGGAATTCGAAAATGATTCTTTTTTCTTGCGCCGAGGAATCCAAAACCCTTCTCCTTTTCGAAACAGAGGATCGATTCATTGCCAAAAAACAAAAAAGAATGGGGACAGGTATGCGAATTCGGGGGATTTTGGCAAACGAAAGAAGAAAGGAATAATGAAACGGAAAGGAAAATGGATTACAATCCTTGCATGTTCCACATCGTCCTCGTTGAACCGGAAATCCCGCAAAACACCGGGAATATCATTCGCTCCATCGCCGCGACGGGCGCAATGCTCCATTTGATTGAACCCTTGGGATTCCAAATGGACGAAAAGCACCTAAGACGCGCGGGACTCGATTATTTCCCTTTGGCGAAAATCCTCATTCACCCTAGTTTTGAAGAATACGAGGCGCGTTATCCGGAATCCCGGAAGTTCTTCTTCTCTTCTCACGCGACCCAAAGTTTTACGGAAGTGTCTTACCAAGACGGCGACCATTTGGTGTTTGGTAAGGAATCCGTGGGATTGTCCAAAGAAATCGTGGAACGTTATTCATCAAATCTCGTTCGCATCCCCATGAAAAAGGAAGCCCGTTGCATCAACCTCTCGAACGCGGTCGCGGTGGGTTTGTTTTTCGCTTTGTATCAAAATGGGTTTCCAGGCCTAGAATCTTCTTCCCCTGACCCTTATTTGCCCTAGTCCCCTCGATGAAGGGAAACTTCTTTGGAAAATCCGTTCGGGAATCGATGAGATAGTTTTTCGATGTTTTTATCGAAGATTTCCTCCAAGGGAATCTCCAAATAGGTGGCGAGTTCGGCGAGATACCAAGCGACGTCTCCGAGTTCTTCCACTATTTTTTCTTTTGAAAGAGGATGGCCCTGCGCGAGGTGTTTTTTCACGAGGTCGATCACCTCGCCGGATTCCCCGCATAACCCCATGACCCCGTTGATGAGCAGGTCGTTCCCGGTGAGTTCGGGGTTGATGAATTTTTTGGCTTCTTCTTGGTACTTATTGGGTTTCATTGGCATTCCTCATCGAAATTTTGATTCTTCTTCCCCTTGGATGCAAGGGGATATGGGGAAAAGGCAATAGCCAAACAACCAAAGGAAGGCAACTCGATAAAGGAGATGTCGAAAAGGAGCCTCAGGTAAAAGAGAATGCCTAGTTGCTTAAGCGATATGTACCAAATTTGAAAACTTTATCTTCCACATTCGTTTGGCTTTCGCCATGATGGTACAGTCCATCGATGACTATTGCCCCATCCGTTAATTCAAAATTGCCTCGTAGATAAAAAACTGGCGGGTAATCGCTAGAAAACGTCATATCGTATTTGTCGCGGTCTTCGCGCCTTATGTGCTCATAGGGGTCATGGTCAATATAAAGATATATTGTCTTTTTATCAGCGGAAGTCCAGTAGACTCCTTCCACCACTTCATCTCCGTTTTTATATTGAAATAAAGCGTGAATATAGGGTTTCGGTATGACGCATGTCATAGATACATTTTCATCTAATGAATATGTTCCTTCCGGGATCTGATATTGTTTTGCGTATTTGTAATTATCTTGATCCCGTTTATGTTCTTTGCCTTCTAGAACATAGGTTCCCAGTTTATAGGGGAGCTCGCTGATTCTATATACATGCGTATAGATTCTCCCATCATTCATGCCTTCGTATCTTTCTTCTTTGATGGTCGTAAATTGGGTGAAATCGGTCTCGAAATCATCTACATAGGTATAAAGCCAGTCTTTCTTTTCCGCGCCGTCTCTAGATAAAACAAAATTGACCGTAAAAGTATTTGCGCCATCATTTGGGTCATAAACGACTCGATAATGGCCTTCATATTTATCTTGACCATCTTCCACATATTTAAATGACATGGCGTCTTTGCTTCCGTCAAATTCAAAGAAAGTATCCGATTGATCTTTCAATATCCATTTGCCGGTTGATGAATCAAGCTCTTCATCGTATTCGATGGTGCTATCGCTTTGATTTGCAGTTCCGTTAAATAAGCCGCATGCGGTTAATGAAAAGCTAGTCAAAAGGCAAAAAGCAGAAGAGAGAATAGTTACTACCTTATTACGCACAATCAAAGCCTCCTTCTTTTGGCTTTCATTTTAAATTTTCAATGCCGTTTTTACTACTCTTATTCCATGAGTGTCTTTGTCTTCCGACGCAGCGGACGCGTGGAAAGGAATCGAGCCAATGGCAATCCCTCTTTTTTTCGGCCGTATGCGCTAAAAAAAGAAAAGTCGTGGCTTTGGGCGGAATAAGCCCCTGATTTCCGTATCAAGGGCTAGATTCTAAAATTGTTTGTAAATAACAATATAAAATAGATAGGCTAAATGCCCTAGGTGTAACAACAAATTTGATCCACTGGTGGAAGATAAGATTAAATTAGGGTTAATAAATAGCCCAGTATTGGTCCAATGAATATTGCGATATAGATTAGAGTGATCCATGGTTGATATTCAACGTAGAATTGCTTGAATGTCAAACTCCACGGATGCTTGATAATCACCCAGCCAAAAACATCGAATACAATACAAATCGAAACCCATATTGCTCCAGTAATGAATGCTTCTGCTATTGTTGGATTGGATAATCCGTTCATGTAGATGAATCCAAACACTGTGAAAATGACAATATTGTACAAAGGATGCCATGGTTTGGTTTTCTCATATCCTTCTCCCATGGACTCTTTATCCATTGGTTTCATATGGAGAACGTAAATATTGAATATTGTATGAAGCATTCCAATTAATGTGACAATGATATAGGCAATCCAAAACCATAGCATTGAGAGTCCGAAATCTTGCATTATTTACAACCTCCCGATAGCCATTTTATTTACCCAGTGTTTTATAGTCCCGTCATTTTCCAAGATGCGAATATATTTTTGAATTGAAGTTTATTTAAGCCTAGAATTGCGATTAACTCCATAGTCGTAATATTAGGATTATTTCTCATTTCCGATACAATTCTATTCATATTTAATCGCGACTTGTTCACTTTTTGCTCACTTTCTTGCTCGCTTTCTTGCTCGCTTTTGGATGTTTTGCGAGCAACAACACGATTATATTTTATCGAAACTTTTATATAATCGGGTCCAAAATAGAAAGCGTCTTTGCCATAAGCGTCAACAATTAGACTTGACCGTCTCGGAATGGCATTCCGAAAAGTACCGGAAACCAACGGTTTATTGTTTTTTGAAAAAATTAATCATTGCTCTTTAATGCTGCATATTCCTCTTCCAAACTTAAAACAAAGGACTCATTAGGGTAAAGATGTAAATCAAAATGGGGCTTTTCCTCATTCATATTTTCCGAAATATCCGTTAAATAAATTGAATGAAGGACGGAGGTTTTTGCATTTAGATAAAATAAAAAGTCATTATTTGCACATGACTGATGGCAGTCAACCTTTGGTATAGAGTCTATCTGGCCTCGTTAGAGGTCAGAAAGAGTCTTCCCCCGAAGGCCGCCTGGGTACTCAGACTTGGCGGTTTAGCTCAGCCGGCCCCCGGAGCAAGCGAACCGCCAAGCACGAAGAAGCGCGACCCAAGCTGGGCCAGCTCTTTGAAGTCGTACCCCAGGAAAGAAGACAGGCGCCCCTCGCCTGCGGAAGGGCTGATAGACTTGACCGTCTCGGAATGGTATTCCGAAAAGCACCGGAAACCAACGCCCGCGGAAGCCTCGATGACGAATTCGTCGCCGCTGCCAGGATGCCCGTCCTGCGGATTCGCGGATCTCGTCGGGGACGGGTAAAGAAAGGATGGCATACAGAAATACCTCTGCCGATCATGTGGGAGGAGATTCAGCCCGCTCGCCGGCGCCGTGTTCTATTCCCATAAGATCCCAATCTCGGAATGGATAGAGTACCCGATCCACCTATTCAAATTCCATTCCGCCACCCCCGCGAGGGGCGGCAGGAATACCATCGGCTTTTCTTGGATCGGAAAGGTCTTCGCCGCCCTCGATGGATGCCAGGATGGCGTCGTCCTTTCCGGAGGGTATGGCTCGAGACTCATCCACGACGGCGACAATTCCCATTCCCTCTCGATTGAGCGTCTCGGCCTCTCGAGTGAGGTTCATCCAACGAGCGAGACCAAGGGATTGACGGATTCCGAGAACCCCTTGAACGAGGTCAACGGCATCCATGCCCTGCTCCAGCGTTTCCTCAGGAAGCACGGCGGGTATTATAGGGGTGACCTTATGGGCTGGTGCAGCCTTTTCTGATTCATTTGGTCCAATCCTGCAAACAGGATAGAGAAGGTCTCCAAGTTCATCGAGATGGCCATTTCGACTCGGAAAAGGATCAAATTCCGAGATGTTTTCGGAAAAAGTCCGATGAATAGGGATTATTCATCAGTCATGTGCAAATAATGACTTTTAAAATAAAAAATCGAGATTTGCAAACGAATGGTGGTTTTCTTCCGACGGAATCTAGCCTTTCTTCCCCATGACGGTGCGATATCGCATGATTTTTCTGCATTTAACCGCCATTTTCAGGAATCGGTGGACGGCAAGGTCCTTCCTC
>JAXDTZ010000024.1:0-14552 GCA_034089705.1 Candidatus Alloenteromonas sp.
GCTCGAACTCACGACCCCTTGATTAAAAGTCAAGTGCTCTACCACTGAGCTAGCGGAGGAACTGGCTGGGGTGACTGGGATCGGACCAGTGCATGCGAGAGTCAAAGTCTCGTGCCTTACCGCTTGGCTACACCCCAAGAATCATGGTGGGCGAAGATGGATTTGAACCACCGAACCCGAAGGAACTGATTTACAGTCAGCCGCGTTTGGCCACTTCGCTATTCGCCCACGTGTATGTCTGCGCTCTTTTAACCCTAGAAGATGGTGGATGCTGCAGGTTTCGAACCTGCGACCCCCGCCTTGTAAGGGCGATGCTCTCCCGCTGAGCTAAGCATCCAACGGGTCGCTCAAAAGCGCTTTGAAAATATACCATTGCCCCATTTTGGGGTCAATAGACATTCCAAAGATTTTTTGGAATTTTGCCTTGGCGCCCCCTTCCCCCGTTTCCCATGGGAGGGAAGAAAAAACGCCGCGAGGGTTTCGCGGCGTCCCAATGGGGTTTATTTGTCGTATCCTGGCTTGCCAAGGAGGCGGAACATGTTTTTCTTGTAGACTTCCACGCCCGGCTGGTTGAAGGGGTTGACGTGGTTCAAATAGCAAGACATGGCGCAGGCCCGGCAGAAGAAGTACATGAGCTCGCCCATGGAGAAGGCGTTCATTTCGTCCACGGACAAGAGGATGTTCGGGACTTTCCCGACTTCCGCGTGGGCTTCCACGGTGCCGTCGTGGGCTTTCCGGGAAATCTCGCTTAAGGTCTTGCCAGCGAGGTAATTGAGCCCATCGAGGTTGTCTTCGTCCATTGGGACTTCGACGTCCACCTCCGGGGTTTCGATCTGCATCACGGTTTCATAAAGGCAAGGGCTGCCTTCTTGGATGAATTGGCCCAAGGAATGGAGGTCGGTGGTGAATGTGGCGGAATCGGGGAGGACGCCGGTGCGTTCTTTGCCCTCGGATTCGCCGAAGAGTTGCTTCCACCATTCCCCGAGTTGAACGAAACGGGGTTCGTAGGTCACGAACATTTCCACGGGGTATCCGTACGTTTTGTAGAGTTCGTGACGGAGAATCGCGTATTTGTAGGCTTCGTTGATTTCTTCCGAGTCGTAGGAATGCATCGCGTTCAAGGCCCCATCCATGAAGGCTTGGATATCGATTCCGGCGGCCGCCATCGGGAGAAGTCCGACCGCGGTGAAGACGCTGTAACGCCCGCCGACGTCATCGGGGAGGACGAAGCGTTCGTAGCCGTATTTCTTCGCGAGTTCGAGCAAGGCGCCCTTCTTCGCGTCCGTGGTGGCGAAGATCGCCTTGGCCATATTCTCTTTGCCGATTTGCTTTTCTAACAAGGAGGATAAGAGGCGGAAGGCCACTGCCGTCTCGGTCGTGGTTCCCGATTTGGAAATGACGTTGATGGCGAATTTCTTGTCTTTGAGGTATTCGAGGACTTCGTGGATGTAGCTCGGGGCAAAGGTTTGGCCCATGAAGATGATCTCGGGCTTTTGAGTCCGTCGGAGCCCTTGGATCCCTTCGATGGCCGCGCGGGCCCCTAAGTAAGATCCCCCGATTCCGCAGACGACGAGCACGTCGAATTCTTCGGCGATTCGCTTGCCGGCGGCGAGGATGCGCTGGAATTCTTCCTTATCGTAGGTCTCCGGGTATTTGGCCCAACCGAGGAAGTCCGAACCCACCAAGGTGCGATTGTCGATGCCTTGGTTGATGGCGGCGACTTCTTCGGCGTAGTCGCCATAGGAAATGTCCTTTAAAACGAACGAATCGTTCACGCGAATCATGATAATGTCTCCTTTTGCGTTTCACTAATCCAATGTGGCAAAGCTTCGAGCAATGCGGTGGGGTTCGCCACGACGGGGGAGGAAGGGGAGTGGAAGAACGCTTTTCGCCTCGCCTTTTCGGAAAGGCGTTTGATCGAAACCTTGGCGTTTCCCCGTTCCGAATCCACGGACAACACGACGGTGGCGTAGAGCGAGCCAACCTTCACGAACGATTGGAAGGATCGGATGAAGGAATTCGAGAGCTCGCTGACGTGCAATAACCCCGTCCAACCGCCATCGTAAAGCAAAATGGCGTAAGAAGGGTATACTTCCACGACCGTTCCAATGGCGATGTCGCCTGCGTGAGGTAAGTTCATTCGAAAAGTCTCCCTTCGAAGTACGTGGCCAAGTCCAGTTTCGTCGTGATTTTGACGTTGCTCCTTTTGCCGGGCACTATTTTAACTTTGTGGCCATAAGATTTCACTAGGCTTCCGTCATCAGTGAACATATCGAGCTTCTTTTGCCGTTTGGCCAAATCGAAGCAACGGTAGAGCAAACCGAAACGGAAGGTTTGGGGCGTTTGGGCGTAATAGATGATGGCGCGGGGTTTATACGCGTCGATTTCAATGCCCAGTTCGCTCGAAAGAATCGAATCCGTCGCGGGAATCGCCGTGACGGCGGCTTCCATTTCCCTCGCGGCTTCGAAATTCTGTTTCACGATTTCGCGGTCAATGTTGGGCCGATCCCCGTCTTGGATGAGGACCAAATCGTCGTAATCGATGCGGATCTGATCGAGGTATCGAAGCGCGGCATAGACGCTGTCCTCGCGGGTTTTACCCCCGGGGACGATGGCTTTGACTTTCCGGATTCGGTATTGGGTAATCAAATCGTGGGTTTTTTCCATGGTGTCGGGTTTGGCCACCACGTAAATCTCATCGACCTCTTCGCAAGAAGAAAGGCCGCGTAACGTCACCACCAACATGGGGGCGTCCCCGAGCATTACGAATTGTTTGGGCTCGGAAGAGCCAAACCGCTCCCCGCTCCCGCCGAAAAGGGCGATGGCAACCCGCTTCATCCTAGTTCCCTTGTCCTTCGTGGACGCGCAAAGACTCGTTGATTTCGATTCCTTGGATGATGAGTTTCATGATTTTCTCTAAGCCGGAATCCTTGGAATAATCGGCAACGCAGGCGTAGTTGATGCGCCCGTCCGCTTGCAAAGTGCCCGCCTTCTCTTCTTTGCCTTTGGGGTAAACCGCGATGGATTTCCCGCCGTTGGATTTGACGATGATCATGGAGGGGACGTCGGTGAGTCCATCCCCGATGTAGACCATATTGCTGTAAGGGATGCGACGGATCGGGGTCTTCTCATTGACGGAGTCGTCGTCGTTTTGATTGGACACCCCTTTGGAGATGCGGAAGAAGTATTGGGTTTTCTGGGTGTAGTTGATCGCGAATTTGGGCCAGACGGCATTCCCTTCTTCGTCGAAGATGTATTCGCATCCGTAGATTTCTTTGAACTCTTTGGCGATGGAGCAGCCTTCCAAAATCTCTTTGTTGCCCGAAGAGACGATGTAATGCTCCACGATGACCCCGTGCTCTTCCGCGTATTGGTTAATGCGGTTGAACCAAGTGGTGACCCCGGGGAAGAATTTGATGTCTTTCCCGCATTCGTGGAGGAATTCCTTGGTCATGCGGATGCCTTTCTCCTTGGCGATGTGGTTCATCGTGTACAGATAGGAAAGGATTTTCTCGCATCCGGTTTTCTTGGAGAATTCGCCGGTTTTGGCCCAAAACTCCGCAGGCGTCATGCCCATCTTCGGGATGAAACCGAAATTCTGCATGTCGGTGGTGGCAAGGGTGCTATCAAAGTCATACAGGATAGCGCATATGGGTTTCCGATTCGGCATAATCGCTCCTTATTTCATTCGTGTGTCCTATTATACGCGCGCGAAAAATGGGGGTCAATTTAGGCGTTTTCCATCAAAAGCAACCGCGCGTTATTTTGGGAAGACCCAATAGACGTTAACGAGGATTTCGTCTTGCTTTTGGGGCCGTTTCAGGGTTTCGGTTCCTTGGAACACCCCGCCCATCTTGGCGATGACCCGGTTGCTCGCTTTGTTGTCTATCGCTGCCTTTATGATGACTTTGGGATATCCCCGATGGAACAACTCCCCCAAAAAGGCGGAGCAGGCTTCGGTCATTATCCCTTTCCCCCAATGGGAACGAGACAACACGTATCCGATTTCGGGGAAGCCATCGGGATAACCCACGACGTCGATCGCCCCGATCAGTTCGTGGGTGTCACGGGTTTGTATCGCGCATCGAAAGGTATCGTCTATCTCGTATTCTTTCATCCAAACACCCAAGAGAGCATTCGTAACTTCCACGTTCGGATGGGGGTTCCAGCTCAAAAAACGGGTCACTTCCGGATCGCTTGCCCATTGATGGAATATCGCATCCGCGTCGTCGCGACAAAAAGGGCGAAGGAGGAGGCGCGGGGTTTCTAACGTGATTTTGGCCATGCTTGATTATGCCATTTCCCCCAAAAGGGAATCAAACCTTTCCCGTATAAAGAAAACGCTTGAGCGATTGCCCAAGCGGTCTGTTCTTGGCGCGCCGGGACGGATTCGAACCGGCGACCGCGAGTTTCGAAGACTCGTGCTCTATCCAGCTGAGCTACCGGCGCGCGACGAAATTATTCTACCCCCTTTTTCCTTCCTGAAAAGGGGAAATGGCGTACTCCTTCCTGAAAATCCCTAGAATCCGAAATCATCCAAGCCAATCTCCGCGGAGGTTTGGATTCCTGATGAGAATCCTTTGCTTCTGACGTATGATAATGGGGATGGTTTGGAGGTAATTATGGATACGGATTCCGCGACCTTTCTTCGCTTCTACAACGAACTCGACTCCCTTCTTGCGAGGCATTATGAGGATTATGACCGCAACCACTCGGTCGTCGCCCGTTACGCTTCGGAGCTCTCCCGAAGCGCATCTTTCTCCGTCTCCCTTCGGGGAAAGAAACTCGATGAGGCGAGGGCCATCCGCAACGCATTGGTCCACGACCTCGACATGAACGAGAACCGCTTCATCTCCGTTTCTCCCGCCTTGCTTACCTTCCTCCAAGAAGAAATCGCCCGCTTATCTTCCCCCAAGACCGCTTCTTCCATTTCCACCCCGATCTCGCGCCTCATCAATGCCCGGCTCGAAGACAAAGTCGGGGTCCTTTTCTCCACGATGGCGGAAAAAGGCTACATGCAACTCCCGGTCCTCTCGCCTTCTAAGCGCCTCCTTGGGGTCCTTTCCCCCAACGCGATGCTCGTGTATTTGATTCGACACGATTATTCTTCGACCCTTACCCTGCAAGAGATGGAAGAAGAACTGAAGATCGAAAACCATATCTGCGAATGCTACGCCTTCTTGCCCCGAAACGCCTCGATCGAGGAAGTGGAAGCAATCTATAACGAGCATTACCTCAAAGGCAAAAAGCTCGCGATGGTGTTCTTGACCGAATCCGGGAAAAAGGAGGAAGCGATTCTTGGCATCATCACCCCGCATGACATCGTCTACGGGCTCGGCTCCTAGCTTTTCCCTTTTTCCCTGTTTGTGATATCGTAATGCCATGAACGTCTTTCCTTTTTTGACCTTGAAAAACGACACTCGATTCCTCCTTACATCTTGGAGTGTCCGCCAATGCATGGAGAAGATGGAATATTACAAATACTCCACCATACCTTTGCTGGATGAAGACGGGAAATACGTCGGAACCGTCTCGGAAGGGGATTTGCTTCGCTTCGCCAAAAACCATGCCGAATTCCAAATCGAAAAACTCGAGAAAGCCTCCATTTTGGATGTCCCTCGGTATCGCGACTATCGGACTTTGACGATGGAATCCAGCCTTTCTGACCTCGTGAATCTGTCTATGGAACAGAACTTCATCCCGATGGTGGATGACCGAAATGTCTTCATGGGGATTATCCGTCGACGCAAAATCCTCGAGTATTGCAAAGAGGAACTCCGCGACTCCTTGGAGAATGCCGTTTAAGGTAAATTCGCATCCACGTCCCCGTTATTTTTCCGAAATCGCCCCATAAACGCGAATATCGAAACTCAAGGTCATCTCCATCTCGGGGATGGTTTTCAGTTTCTCGATGCTCTCTTTCCCGGATTTGAAAACGTAAGGGGTCATGCAAAACAAAGCGATCGCGTCTTCTTGTCCCATCCTCGCGGTCTTCGTGATTGTTTCTTTCGACAAAAGAGAGAATCCTTTCATCTCAAAACTCTTGGGGAGGTTGGCCCTTGGGGTTTCGTAAAGGGCGCGTTTGAGTTCTATGAGATGATCGACCCCCGGGAGGACGCGGATGTAATATCCCCCTTCCTTGGCGATTCGGCGGAATTCCGATTCGCAGATGGGGGCAAAACAATTGAGGGAGATGTCGATGGACCCATCGAGGAAAGGGGGATAATCGAGGTTCCCCACCACCCCGAATAGGTTCGGGATGGTTTTCGCGCGTTTGGACAGCATCTTCACCGCGGCTTTGGAAATGTCCATTCCGAAAAAAGAAGAAGAAGGAAACGCTTGGGCGAGGAAAGACGTGTAATACCCCTCCCCGCATCCAAGGTCCGCGAAGCAAAAGGGCTCGCGAATTAAAGAAGATACGATTTGGAGGAGGCGTTCCCGCAAGAAAGAGTAGTATCCCTTTTCCAAGAACGCTTTCCGGTTTTGTAAACTCTCTTTGCTGTCCCCTTCGTCCAAATGCCTCCCCTGGTTGGGTAGCATCAGGTTGACGTATCCTTCTTTCGATAAGTCAAAACTGTGTCCGTTTGGACAAACTAGACGTCGTTCTTCCTGTAATAGAGGAGAGTGGCACACGGGGCATCGGAGAGGGCTGTTCATAAATCAAATCGCGTTTATTTCCGTTTTCCTACCGCCTTTTTGTCCGCGAATATTTTCACCGCGGAAGGGAGGACCTTCAACGTGACGTCCCCGCTTTTGGAGCGTTCCCCATCGAAACACCACGGGATGTCGCCGCTGAGGCGGATGGTCGCTTCGGAAAATTCGATTCGCTGAATCTTCTTTTTGGCGAAGAAATAATGGAGAAGGCCGTTGAAGAGGCCTTTTGGGGTGATGTAGAGTTCGGCCTTGCCATCGCAAAAAGACCCACTCCGATTGATGGGGAATCCCCCGACATAAGCTCCGTTTAGAATCAAAAGGAAGGGGGACGTCCCTTCGTATTCCTTGCCGTTAGCCAAAATTTGGTAATGGATGGAGCGAGGGGTAAAAGCTTCTCTGATCGAAGCAAAATAATAGGCGAATCGGTGGAAACGCTTTTTCCGTTTCCGCTTCGCATCATACGAGATGGCGCTATAAGCCCCGCAGGCCCCCATGTAGGCAAAGACTTCCCCGTCCGCGTCCACGACGTCGCTAGGGACGACATACCCTTCTTCGATGATGCGAAGGGCCTTTTTCCAGGAAGAAGTCACCCCATAACTGCGCCCCACGTCCCCCAAGGTGCCGTTATTGATGTATCCCAGCACCGGAGACCGTTTGGCTTTCGCGGCGATTCCTACCGCGGTATGGAACGTCCCATCGCCCCCAACGATCACGATCGCGTCGAAGGCATCCATGGCTTCGGTCAGTTTGGCAACCCCGTCTTCTTTGGTTTTGCTTTCGTAGATTTCCAAAGGGTCGAAAAGCCGTTGGAGGCGTTCGACGATTTGGGTTTTCTTCTTCACGAATTGGCCGTGCCCAGAAGAAGAAGTGAAGAATAGAAGCGCGCTGCCCATGTCGGTATTATCGTCTTTCTCGGGAGATAAGGCAAAAACTCAACGGCCGAGGAATTCGTACAAGGCGATGCTCACCGCGTTATCGAGGTTCAAAGAATCCACGAGGTTCGTTTGGGGGATCTTTAACGCTTCCCCGATGGCTAAGAAATCTTCGGGCAGGCCGGTCGCCTCGTTGCCGAAAATCAAAGAGAACGGAGAGGTGCGTTTCCCTTGGGATAAATGGGTGGTCGCCTGCAACATAAACGGGTAAAAGAAGCGACCCGTGTATTCGTTTTGGTAGTCTTTGAAAGAAGAAAACCGAGAAAATCGAAGATGGAAAACAGCCCCCATCGAAGCCCGAATGACCTTGGGATCGAAAGGATCGCTCGCGGGAGTGATGATCGCCAAATCAAACACCCCGAACCCCACGCAGGAACGCATGATGGTCCCGAGGTTCCCCATGTTGGACGGGTTCACCAAGACGACGTGGTTCGCTTGCTTGTCCAAAGGGGTTTCCCTTTTGGCGAACTCGCCGATTACCATCGTGTTCTCTTTCCCAGAAAGGTCTTTGAAAATCCGTTCGTTGTTGAGGATGAACGGAATGCGATGCTCCTTCGCGAGAACTTCTAAGCGAGCAAAGGTATCGTCCCGTTTTTGTTTGGGAGAGACGTAGATCCTCTGGCATAACGAAGGAGAGGTTTCTAACAGATAGAAGGTTGCTTGGGCCCCCAAGCAATAGGAGGTTGGGGAATTCTTGTCGTATTTGAACATCGATAGAATTAAACTCGCTTTTCGCGTTCCTCTCAAGATGCGTAAGAAAAACTTTGGCCATTCCTTCCCTCCGTCCTCGGAAAGACGTGGAAGAATTCCTAGCGAGCCATTCCTAATTCAAGGTTCGATTGTTCCCGCCTTGAAGTTTTGGATGGAACATCCTTGAATGGAAAATCCATACCCTTCTTGGATAAGGGTATTCGCTCACGAGGGGTTCCGGATATTGTTGAAAATGCAGGAAGTCTTGGGTCGATACGTGTCCCCATCCGACGCGGGTTGGGGTGGGGCTATGGGGGTTGCTTTGGTAGAAAATGTGGAATTCTCCGCGATAAAAAATGCATCCGTTGGGATCGTTCATCCATCCTTTGGGAACGGAGTAATGGTATTTGCCTCGATAGGATTTCTTTGTCATGAAATTATTATAACGAAATCGCATTGGGAAGATTTGCTTCTCTTCCTAAGCAAGAAAGAATCATCCATCTTCGAATTGTTGCAATTTTCAAAACCCGATTTTGTTTTGTTGCGAGGAATATTTTTCGAATTCATCGAATGTTTTTTCAGAAAAACTCTTTTGAATTCCGACATTTTCCATAATAAGTGGAGGGCAATTATGCAAGAATCGCATGTGAAATTGGGGAGTATCGGCAGGGAGTCGGAGTTGGCGCTTGGGGTCGCGTTTACCAGCGATGTCGGAATCTACGTTGAGGCGGAGACATTGAATCGGATGGCCGTCGCGCATCCCAAAGGGTATCTTGCCTTATTGGAGCGCGCCAAGCGAACGATATCCTCTCCGGATTTCGTTCGCTTTCTTTGCGATGGAGTCATTGAATTCTGCGCCATCGTCTATGCCAACGAAGAATTCATTCCTTACGTCGCCGTGATTGAAAAAGAAGGGACCCCCGCCTTTTGGTTTTTGCGGAGGCTATATCGATTCGACGTGGGAGGGAAAGACAAAAAAGGACCCGCGTTCATTCGGGTCAAAAGCAAAGGGAAAAGAACTAGCGCAAAGAAACGCTCTTCGCCGGGAAAGGACGCCCGAGAAGCTTGTCGATCCAAATGATAAACAGCGAGTAGCCGTAGTTGATGAGGAGCATCCCAAACGCGTAAAGGACGAACAAGGGATCGTGATGGGAGAAGAACTCATACGCGTACATCGATCCGTCGGGGAATAAGGGCGCGTTGTTCCAAATCACGGCCCGGAAGACCGTGAAGACCAAGAAAAACACGGGGTAAAACACCCAAGTGATCCCCGAATAGAATTTGACGCTGCCCTTCTTTTCAAACAAGATCCAATCGATGACCGGGACTAGGATTAAGAGAAGGTTGTAGACGAGTCCTTCGATGCAGAAGAAGGAATGGACGGGCATGACATAGGCAATCCCCATGATGCCTCCCAAAGTGCCATAGCAAACGAAACTCAATCCTAACGGCCGAAAGAATCCGGGAGCAATCCCCTTTACCCCGTGCCGCAAATCAAACAGGCTTCCCAGGATGGTGAGGGACAAAACCACGAGGTAGAGCATTCCAATCTGGGTTTCAAACAAGCAAAACACCGTATAGGAATTGCCAAGTTTTTTCCAATAGAAAATCAAAGAAGCCAAAAACCCCGCGAACAAACCCAGGCGGGTAAACAAGGTGATTAATCGGTTTCTCGCGACAATCATATGGCTAATTATCGAATGAAACACAAGATAAGTAAATAAAGGAAACGGATTCCTTTTTTCGGTGTTGCTTGATAGAGAGTTTGGAACAATAACCTTTGGTTTCCCTATTCCCTGCCCGTTCAATCATTTTCTTTTTCCCGCCCGCTCACGAAAGGAAAAACAGACATGAAGGAGAAAAAGAATCGGGGACGACGGCCGGATCAACCTTCAGGCCGCCATCGCGGAAGCAAAACCCATCTATTGTTTGGGCAGGGCCAAACGAAAGAACGCCAAGTTGTTGCATTGAGTTAGTCATCACTCGAGAGGCAGCCATTATCCGATTACCTCAATGCAGGTCAGAACGTTTTGAATTGCAAATGTAGACAGACTCATTGCAACAAAAAACCGAAAAAATGCGGGACTAAGCTAAGATTAGCCTAGTTTGTTCCATCCTTATCGTCACTTAACATATATGCTTTATTACGCCAAATTAGAATATTTATTACGCCATTATTACGCCATTTTATTATTGTTACTTGGCAGAATAATTGCAGCAAACCCCATGGGTTGGACGTCCCAAGGCCCCTTTTCCTATAATGCCTTCCCCGCCGCCCGAAGAAAGGAGACGGACACACGAAGGAAAAGAAGAGAATCGGGCACGACGACCGGGTCAATATCCAGGCCGCCATCGCGATATTTTGCGGTTCCCTTATCTTTCCTGGTAAGAAGAAAACGATAATTTAGGATCATTTAACCATCATCCTATTGAAGGAATCGAATACAGGGAAAATCGTCAAGTTATGCATACAAAAAGTTCGACGCAATTGTGTCAAACTCAATTTACATTAATGAACTCACTGTATGCCTTAAATGGCCCATGATGACCACTATTTGAGACAACGTCATTCTTCTTTAATCATTTTCCTGCGTGAGGTAATTGTAAATTTTGGATTTGATTTTCTTTGGTCTTCAAACCATCTTTTGTGTTCTATAAATTCTTTTGACGGGCCTCCATTTTCATCTTGAGGGTCAACTTCCATCCCATCGTCTTCCCAACCACAGACCGGGCATATGTCGTGACAAAGAACATCCTCGAACTCATATTCGCCACAAACAGGACATTTATGAGGTTCTGGGTCACCGATATAATCTTGATAATACTCCCACTTAGGATTTTCTTTGATTTTATTTGAATACCATTCTCTATATTCATTTAAAGACATTTCATTTGATTCATGCTTAAGATTTGGGTCCGCTACTTGTTCCAAGTCGTAGAACCATCCGCATCTAGAGCATTGGGTTGTGTTAGGAGTCGCTCCGAGTTGTTCGATGTTGACATCTAATAATTCAGAGAAATAAAACCTTCCACAAACCGGGCATAACATTGGCTTAATTTGCTTTAGACTTTTATCCATACTTTTTGTCCTTTCTTGGGATAAAAATAAAATCCTCCGCTTCCTTTTGTATCATCATATGTTCTGATATATCCATTTTTAGTGACAACGACTAATCGTTTGCTGCCTGGATCATATTTATAAGTTTCGCCTTTATAGTTAATTACGCTTTTATAATGCTTTCTATCTATATCGTTGGCAAAATGTCAGCGATAACCACTGCCATTTTACAGTTCACTAAGTTTGTCCTTAATAGATAGACCCAATGCATATTTATCGTTTGAATTTTTGCATTTTTGTTAAAGTTCAAACGAAAGCTATGAAAACATTAAATCAACTTTATTCATTAAAAAGTCGATAATGTTTATATGGGTGATGCCATTTCTAGAGGTATCTTTTTTATCCAAAGAGAACACATATTTCGGCGAATTGTCTCTAATCTTATCAAAAGAACCATATTCTCGATTTAATGTGGATTCCGTTTCCATATAGTATGAAACTTGAACAAAACATTTTTTATTTCCGTTTACGACAGTGAAGTCTATTTCGCCGTCTCTCAATTTTTCATAAAAAACTTCATAACCCCTTGACACCAACTCATTGTAGATGACCCCTTCTAAAGAAAACGTTTCATCTATGTCAGTACTTAAACCCAAAGAATTTTTCATTCCAGTATCGACAGGATAATATTTTTTTGTTCCATTTAATATTTCTTTTCCCTTTTGATAATGGGGTTCGCATTCGGTGATCAAATAGCATTCAATTAAATAATCCAAATAGTTATTTATGGTAATCGACTTTGATCTTGCTTTTTCATTGTCAATGCCCTTTTCCAAAGCTTTGGCAGCCGACATTGATGAGAATAGTTTGCCAGACTCTGACAAAACATAATTAGCCACACGTTTAAATTCGTTTTTATTGATTTTCTTGTGCGCGCTAAACACGTCTTTTTCAATAATGGAGTCAAATATTCCCCTAAGATATCTTCTGACTTCCATTTCATTGCTTTCGATAAATCTTTGAGGCATGCCTCCAAGTTTTAAGTAGTCCTTGAAATCCTCATCATAATCGATCGGTAAATGGTTAATTTGTTTAAATTCTATATATTCGGAAAATGTAAACGGTAATACTTCAAATTCCTTAGCTCTACCGGTTAGTTTATCTTGCAATTTTCCGCTTAAGAGCTTCGAATTGCTTCCAGTGACAAAAATAGAACAATTAAAACTGACCCTAATAGCCGCTAACGAGACCTCAAAATTTTTAATATTTTGAATCTCATCTATAAAAACATAATATTTATTGCTATCTACTATTAGGCTCGAAATCTTTCTTTCTAATTTTTCACAAGTGTTAATTTTTCTGCCTTCAACGCTTTCCAAATCAATTTTAATTATATGGGCAGAATCGACTATCTTCTGAATTTCGCCAATTATTTGCGATAAAATTACAGATTTTCCACACCTCCTAACACCGGTGATAACCTTAATTAAATCGGTCTCGTAATAAGGTCTAATTCTTTCGATATATTTGCTTCGTATAATATTTTCCATACGAAATTATTACAAGATTTTCGTTTGAATTTCAACATTTTTGCAAAGATTCAAACGAAAAATTACATTTGCTTTGGCAAATAAATGGCACTAATGGATCGATCTATTTTTATATGAAGTCAGTAATTTCGGCGGTTTGCTTATCAATCTTGCCAAACCAGTGCAATGCCATCATCAACAAACAAAAGATCCCATGACCTAGGCACATATCAAGCTATACCATGATCATGGGTTTTTAGTTTGCGCCCGTCCTGCGAAGATCGCTATGTAATGTTGGGTAGTGCGATAACAGTTGGGAATCGAACTATCAAAAATTGACGTATTCTTGTTTCCCGTCCTCCACCCTTAATTATTAAGGTTCTCCATCTTTTCTTGGGGTCTGTCTGTTTTGGAATCTCCTTCATTTTCTGGAGCCGCGCTCCATGCGAAAGGGGATGGGGCAGGCCGAGACCCCAGGTTTTCCCGGGCTATGAAGGAAAATCAAAAAGAGTTTGACGCGATTACGTCAAACTCAATTCACCAGAAAAGATAATTTGTTTCCATACCCCTATATCGGAATATGCATACCCTAGAGGCATTTTGAGCACCACTATTTCTAAACGATAAATTGGAATTTATCGCTCATCCTTAACTTCTATAATCTCACCTACAAACACAATATGCGGTTGCCAGCCTCCGTTGAAATCGGGAAATGCTTTTGGATTGGAAGCATAATACTCCTGAACTTCAGTTGTAATATCCTCTTTGGAAAACTGATGCTGGTACAACTTTTTGCAAAGAAATGTTAAATTTGCTTCTTTATAGGTGACTCCTTGGCCGATTGCAACAGGAGTCAGACCTGCGGCAACAGCTTTATCTCCATCCCTTCCGGAATGCGACCCCATATAGCTCAATGCTTTTTTACAACTTTCCGGATAAAAGCTCACCGTAAAAGTATCGCTGTTTTTCAAAAATTCACTGGTATAACGAGCCGGATGAATATAAATCGTAACCGTTGGTCTGCTATTACCTGACCGCCCCCAAATATTCCCCAGGCTGCCCCAGCTAACGGTGCAACTGTTAAAATTTTTAATTGAGCCCGCTGTAACAATTGCCCACTGCTTATCGAAGATTTGAAATACCTTAAATTCTTTTTCCTTGAAGTTATCCATATGAACTATTTAATCAACAGCGGTAATCCTTAGAATATCTTATAGTTTTTTAAATGCAGCATCTAAAATTATTTCCTTTCTTAATTTTAAAATTTTCTTAATAAAATCTCTTTGTAATTGACTTAGTTCTTCGGTATTATCAATCAAATCATTTATTTTTTCTAAATTAATTCTAGGAACAATTCTTTTGATTGCAGCATTACAGTCTTTATATTCAAGTGAAGTAATAACTTTATAATAATTAGCTCTTTTTCCGTTGATTAATATAGAAGATGTCGGAACATCATAAACACGAGCATTCATTTCAGCTTTTGATGAAATCACTTTTTTAATTAAATCGTCATCTATTTGTGGGAATAGCGAGGAACCACAATCAAAATAGGATAAGTCTTGTCAACGGTTTTTTTCTCTTTGTGGCCTTTCTCTTTTCGGGCGCATCGAAAAGAGGCATCATAAAAATGTCTTTTAAAACATTGGTTTTTTGTTACACTATTTATCGAAGAACGTCCCGCTGCGA
>JAXDTZ010000021.1:0-6320 GCA_034089705.1 Candidatus Alloenteromonas sp.
CGCCATGTACATTTCGTAGAAGTCGGAGGCGAGGAACGGACGGATGCGCTCCAAGGCGGCTTCGCGTTGTTCGGTGGTATCGGAGAGAATCATCGAACGCATATTGAGGATGCGGTCATCCGCGAAGAACATACGTTCGGTGCGGCAGAGACCGATGCCTTCGGCGCCGAAGTTGCGGCCGTTGGTCGCATCTTCCGGGGTGTTCGCGTTGACGCGGACTTTGAGGCGACGGTATTTGTCCGCCCAAGCCATTAAGCGGCCGAAGTCGCCGCCGAGGTCGGCCGGAACCATCTTGATTTCGCCTTCGTAGACGAGACCGGTGGAACCGTTGACGGAGAGGATGTCGCCTTCGTGGTAGACCTTATCACCGACGGTGACGGTCTTGGCTTCTTCGTTGACGATGATTTCGGTAGCGCCGGCAACGCAGCATTTGCCCATGGAACGGGCAACGACGGCGGCGTGGGAGGTCATACCACCGCGAGCGGTGAGGATGGCTTCCGAGTTGACCATACCGATGATGTCTTCCGGAGAGGTTTCGGCGCGGACGAGGACAACTTTCTTGCCTTCATCGTGCCAGGCTTTGCATTCTTCCGCGGTGAAGACGATGGCACCAGTGCCAGCGCCCGGAGAAGCGGGAAGACCCTTGATGCAGGGTTTGTGGGCCTTGAGGTCGGCTTCGTCGAAGGTCGGGTGGAGCAAGTCGTTGAGTTGCTTCGGCTCGACGCGGCAGACGGCTTCTTCTTCGGTGATGAGGCCTTCGTCGACGAGGTCGCAAGCGATCTTGAGAGCCGCGCGGGCGGTTCTCTTTCCGTTACGGGTTTGGAGGAAGTAGAGTTTGCCTTTTTCGATGGTGTACTCCATATCCTGCATATCGCGGAAGTAATTCTCCATGCGAACGATGGTCGCCATGAAGTCTTCGTAGACTTCGGGCATGCGCTCTTTGAGGGCGTCGATGTGAAGCGGGGTGCGGACGCCGGCGACGACGTCTTCACCTTGAGCGTTCGGGAGGAATTCCGCGTAGATTCCCTTTTCGCCGGTGGACGGGGAGCGGGAGAAGGCAACGCCGGTTCCGGAATCTTCGCCCATGTTGCCGAAGACCATGGATTGGACGTTGACGGCGGTGCCCCATTCGTAGGGGATGCCGTTCATTTGGCGATAGACGTTGGCGCGCGGGTTATCCCAGCTGCGGAAAACGGCGGCAACGGCTTCGCGGAGTTGTTCGTACGGATCGGTCGGGAATTCTTCGCCGAAAGTGGCTTTGTAGTAGGCTTTGTACTTGGCGACGAGTTCCTTAAGTTGTTCGACGGTGACTTCGGTGTCGAGTTTGTAGCCGTTCTTTTCCTTGAGTTCGTCGAGCATCGCGTCCATCTCGGTGCGGGGATGGCCTTTGGCGATGTTGGCGAACATCAAGATGAAGCGACGGTAGGAGTCCCAAGCGAAGCGTTCGTTGTTGGCAAACTTCGCGAGTTTCTCGACGACGACGTCGTTCAAACCGAGGTTAAGGATGGTGTCCATCATGCCCGGCATGGATTGGCGGGCGCCGGAACGGACGGAAACAAGAAGAGGCATAACGCCTTCTTTTTCTCCGCCAAACGATTTGTTATTGTTGTCCTCGACTTCGTGGATGTGGGCAACAATGTCGTTCCACACGTAATCAGGGATTTGTTTTCCGGATTCGTAGTAGAGCGTGCAAGCTTCGGTGGAGATGGTGAAACCGGCGGGAATGTTGATTCCGGCGGCGGTCATCTCGGCGAGACCGAAGCCTTTTCCACCAAGGATATCTTTCCCAACTTTGCTTTCGTGGGCTTCCTTGAAGGAATAGACATACTTCTTTTCTGCCATTTTTTCCTCCTAATGACAATGCGTGGGGCTAAGACCCCGACAATCCATATCTTAACATATTCGCCCGCGCGCGTTGAATAAGAAATTTTGCTGTCTCATCATGTCTTTTCTTGGTATTTGGGGCGAATTTGGCAAGCGATGACGAAAAACACGCCAAAAAAGAGCCGGCGGAATGGCGAATATGTTCTTTGGATGGAACGAAAATGATTAAACGGATGCGTTATTTGAAGGCTTCGTAACTGCCTAAGATGTCGTCGATCGCCTCTTCGAGGGTTTGATAGGTTTTCTCCGGCTTCGCAGATCCGTACCGCTTGTTGTAATGGGGGTCTCCTCCAAGAAGCAGGGCGGTATGGGTTCCCGCGTTGATTCCGGTTTGGACGTCGCGGGTGGTGTCCCCGATGAACCAGGATTCCGAGAAATCGATGCAGAAGGCTTTCTTGGCCTCTTCCAGCAAACCGATTCCGGGTTTTCGGCAGGAACATTCCATCGTGTACTTCTCGTTGGATTCCGGGAATTTTTTGGGATAGTGGGGGCAGAAATAGATCGCGTCGAGGTAGGCTCCTTCTTTTCCGAGTTGCATTTCTAAATTAGCGAGGATGTTCGTCATGGTTTCCATCGTGGTTTCCCCTCGAGCGACCACCGGTTGGTTGGTGATGCAGATAGCGAGGTATCCCGCTTGGTTGATTTTGGCGATGGCTTTGGCGGCCCCTGGAATCAACGTAAGCATTTCGGGGCGGACGACGAAATCGCCGAAGACGTTGATGGTGCCGTCCCGGTCGAGGAAGAAGGCTTTCTTTGGGACGGAGAAATTCTTCCGTTCGGGAATTTGGTGAAGGACGTCTGCTTGAATTTGAGCGAACTCGGCTTTCCCGGTGATGCGTTTCACGTATTCCGCGGAATAATACGAAACGACGCATCCGTTGGCTAAAGTGGGATCGAACACATCGGTTCGGAAATCCAAGGGATAAGGATCGTCTTCGTCGAATATCGCGAGTAAATCCGGAGATAAGATGGAGAGTTCGGTCGGGATGAGGTTGGAATAATAGAAATCGCGAGCGGAACTCGTCTCTTTGGGCAAAATAATGAACCCATGGATGTTGTTTTGAAGAAGGAGGACGTCTTTTTTCTCCGGATGGGGCTCTGGGTGGGTGAGGCAAGTCAGGTAACCTTCGTGGGCTTTATGGAACGCGAAGAACCGTTTCAAATCGACGTCAAACACCAAGTCCCCGGGAACGAAAAGGACGTCTTCGTCTTTGGGGAGATAGGCCAAAGCGCCCGCGGTTCCGAGGTCATCCGGGACGGAAATCCAATGGATGTCCTCGTTATTTTGGTATTTTTCGGGGACGCCTTTGTTGGTTTTCGGGTAAGCAACGTAGATCTCATTTGCCCCGTTTTTCCGGAGAACCGAAATCTGGTAATCGAGCAACGTAGAATCCCCCAAGGGATCGGAGGCGGAGGCTTTCTTGTAGCCGGGTCGGAGGAACGCGAAGGAGCTCGCGGATTGGGAAATAAAGGCACGCATGGATGTATTATCGCATTGTTTTTCGATTTTGCCCAATCTCGGCGATGAGGTCGGGGAGATTTCTTTTGATTCTTTTTGTAATATCGCCCATAAACGGACATAATGTGTGCGCATGAACCAGAACGATTCCCCATTAATGCTGAATTTCGACTTCGGCACCCAATCCGTCCGCGTTTCCCTCATTTCTTCCGCGGGAGAGACCATCGGAATGGAAAAAGAGTCCTACACCCCCGCGTATTATTCCCCCAAGCCCGGTTATGCGGAGATGGATCCTTCTCAATATTTTGATTATCTCTGCCACGCGACCAAGAGGTTGATGGCGGCCCACGAAGAGGATTTTCGGCGGGTCCAGGGCATTTCGCTCGATTGTTTCCGCGACACCGCGGTCTTGCTCGATAAGGACAAAAACGTCATCCGTCCCTCCATCTTGTGGTTGGATTCTAGGATGGCGAAATGCCCAAAGCCGTTGCCTCTTATTTATCGGATTATTTTCGCCATCGTCGGAATGGGCGACGTCATCAAGATGAATCGGATGCGGACGGTGATGAACTGGATCAAGGAAAACGAGCCGGAGAATGCGGAACGATGCGACAAATACGTTTCGATATCCACCTATTTCATCTATCGCTTAACCGGACAACTTCGCGATTCCGCGGGTTCCTATACCGGACATTACCCCTTGGATATGAAGAGGGGGCGTTGGTACAAACGGGCCGAACGCCATTTCAAAGGCCAGGTGTTCGGAATCAAGAATTCCCAACTCTGCGAACTCGTTCCTCCCGGGGAAATCATCGGAAGGATATCCAAAGAAGCCTCGATTCTTACGGGCTTGCCGGAAGGTTTGCCGATTTTGGTCAGCGGTTCGGACAAGAGCTGCGAGACGTTGGGCGGAGGGGTGATCGACATCTCCAAAGCGGCGATTTCCCTCGGAACCGCCTGTTCGGTGGAAACCACGACCGACCGGTACATCGAACCCGTCACCTTCCTCCCCGGATACCAAAACGTGCTTCCCGGGAAATACAACATGGACATTCAAATTTATCGCGGGTTTTGGATGCTCAATTGGTTCTTGAAGGAGTTCGCCGCGGAACAAATCGGGGATTTGTACGCGGAAACGAACCCGGAATATTACAACCGGCAATTGACGAAGGTGCCCCCGGGATGCGAAGGATTGTTGTTGCAGCCGTATTGGGGATCTTTGCTCGACCGCCCCAAAGTGAAAGGGGCCATCATCGGTTTCTCGGATTCGACGACCCGCATGCACATCTACCGTTCCCTCATCGAAGGGATTTGCTTTGAACTTTATTCCTCTTATCTCCAGATCAAACGGAAGCTCCATAAACCCCATGCGATGAAGGAAATCCGCATCTCCGGAGGCGGAGCCCAAAGCGATGAGATTTGCCAGATCCTCTCCGACGTATTTGGCTTGCCCGTTACGCGGGTCCAAACCATCGAAACCTCTTCTTTGGGAGCGGGGATCGCCGGATTCTTGGCGTCTGGGGTTTTCTCGACTCCCGAAGAGGCAGTCCACGCGATGGTTCATCCTTCGACCACGTTCCTGCCAAACGAAGAAAACCGAAAGATCTACGAAACCCTATATAAAAAGGGATACGCGAAGCTATATCCCTCTTTGAAGAAAACCTACGGATTCTTGTACGATTGGGCCCACGTGGACTGACGCCCATTATATTTGCGAATCGGGCACCCGAAGTAAGGTTCTCAGCAAAATGCTGCCTGAGATGGTTCGGCTGTCTTTGGCGTTCGTTCTTTTGCGGATCAAACAGCCTCTGGTCAAGGTGAAGAACGCGTATTCGATTTCGTCAGGATCCCCTTCGATCACTTTGCCTTCCTCTTGCCCTTCTTTGATCAAACGGCTCAAAACGGGGTGGATGTCGAAGCGTTCCCGAATGCCGGTTCCCGCTTTGTCGGCGGTTTTGGATTCCAAGATGCGGATGACCCCCATCAAAGTGGTGAGGTCTTTTCCCGAAAGCGATTGGGCTTTTTCCACGTTGGCGGCCAACAAACGGAGGCCCTGCGCGCCATGGAGGCCGTCATAGACGGTGGTTAAGGCCGCGATGGGGGAGGGGAGGATGATCTCTTGGTAGACGGCATTCAGAATGTCCTCCATCTTTTGGAAATAATGGTAGAACAAACCATGGGAGCATTTGGCGGATTTCGTGATGTGGTCGACGGTGGCGTTGTCGTAACCGACGTGGATGAAGGTCTTCAAGGCGCACTCCATCAGTTTTTGTCGGCGTTTGTCTTTAATCGCGCGATTTTGTTCGGGAAGTCTAGGCATGAGAATAACCCCTCCTGGGCGTTGGGAAATAAGGATATATTAAATTTAAAGGAAGAAAAAATATCGTCAACGAAAAATTGAAAACCCTTTGTTTGTCGAAAGAATCTTTGATTTACCGCGTCAATGATTGGAAAAGTTCAAGAGGAAATTTTGTTCCAAATCGGAAAACGGGAATAAAATCCCGATATATTCGGGATAATTGAGAGATTCCAAAACGATTATTTCTCTTCAGAAGGGGCGATTTGCTCGGAATTCGAGGATTTTTTGCTTTTCTTGGCGATTAAATAGTAGGTTCCCGCCCCGACGGCGAGGAAAAGCGCCCCTCCTACGACGAATTGCCACCATTGCGACACCTCAGGGGTATGGTAAACCTCGTACATTTGGTTGTTCACGAACATGGAAACCAAGGAACCCAAGACGAATCCAAGCACCATGGAGAATGTTCCTCGGCGATGGGAGGCGAGCAAACCCTTCATGGCCTTGGAGACCAGAAGCAATCCAAGGAGCACCCCGATTAATAGAGTCAAAGTCAAAAGCAATCCCGGGACTAAGAGGGATTGGTTATGGAAAATGGACTCGTGGTTTCCGCTGGAAATATAAAGATTCACGACCGGTTGGTAGAGGCCGAAGATGAACAAAACCATCGATCCCGAGATG
>JAXDTZ010000025.1:0-12515 GCA_034089705.1 Candidatus Alloenteromonas sp.
ATAACCACGATCGACGAAGCCAATGCCTATCTGCCCGAGTTCATGGCCGGTAACAATCACCGATTCGTCATCAAGCCCGACATGGAATCATCCCTCTTCGCCCCGGCCCCGTCGCCCAAGGAGATCGACTTCTACCTATCCGTCGAATTCCAAAGGACCGCGGACAATGGGTCGTCGTTCGGTTTCGGGGGCAAAAGGAACCAACTCGTCGACGAGGACGGAGTGGTCGCCAGGATCCCTCCGAAGACCGTAATCGACATATACGTCACCAGATCCGGGAAGCGGGTCGCCGTGTTCGACGGCAGGCTTTGGGCCTTGGCAGAAACCGGGAAAAGGCAGCGGGAGCCGAAGCCAAAGGCCGCGGGCAGGCCGAAATACATACCGGGCCGAACCATCCGTGGAGAATATGCGTTTCAAAGAAAGACTAGAAACAAATAACCCAATAATGACAAGTTTCAAGTGAAATATGACTTTACGAGGATGAAAAAAAGGGAGGCGCAAGCCTCCCGAAATGACTCATGGAGTTATTTCTTCGCGCTGAAGGCGAGGACGAGGATCCCCTCGAGGATGAAGAGTCCCCCGATGACGTAGAAGACGATGTTGAGGAAGGTCCAGGCGAAATGAACCCCGAAGGCGAGGAGAAGGACAAGGACCCCAAGGACAAGGGAGAGGACGTTCTTCACCACGTTTGTTTTTTTCTCGCGGATGAGGTTCAAAAGCCCCGATAGGAGCAAGACCGCTCCCAGGACGAGGAAGGCCACCCAGGCGATCGTCCACGCGAAGACGATGAGGAGGATGCCGAATAACAGGAACAGGACTCCATTGAGGATGTCCTTTTTCAGAAGGGAAAGAACCCCGAATACCACGAGGACGGCTCCCAGGACCGTGATGAGAATCCCCATCGCGCTCTTTGCGAAGCCCGCTCCGCCGATGATCATGAGGATTCCGATGACCATCATGGAAATCGCGTAGAGAAGGGGATTGTTGATTTTGTGTTTTTTAGCCATTGCGATGCTCCTTTATTGCAGTCAAGAGGATAACCCCCGCGTTGCTCGAATTGCAAGCCTTAAAATGTAAAAAAGGGATACCGGAATCGGCATCCCTTGGTAACCCGGATTATTTCGAAGCGGGGACTTCTTCGGCGACTTTGGGCTCTTCTTCGCTTTCGATGGCGAGGCGTTGGGCGCGTCGGGCGGCGCGTTCGGTGTCACGGTCTCCGCTCGAGGCGAAGTAGACGAGGGCGATGACGGCGATCAAGGTGCCCGCTCCCAAGAGGATGAGGCCCCAATAGCGATAGCCCATGCCGCTCCAATTCGTGAGCCACATGTTTTGGGAATAGATGACCCAGTTGTCGCTGGCTTTGACCGGCATGTGGTCGCCGATGATGCCGAAGATCACGAAGACCAAACCGGCAAAGGCCAAGAATCCGCCCAAGACGTACCAGAAGCGCTCTTTGCGTACAGAATGGTTCTTCTTGTTCATGGACGAGGTTCCTTAGGCTTGGGTGGGGGCGGACGAGGCGGCTTTGGCTTGGTCGGCCTTCACTTGCTCGATGAGGCCTTTGATCATGTCGGGGTAGATCGAATTCATGGTCGCTTCCGCGTCGCGGAGGTAGAGGTTGATGGTTTCGAGGACTTCGCGTTGGACGTCCGGGAAGCGCTTGCCGGCGGGAAGGTCGCGGCGGCCGATGCAGTTCTCCACGAGGGCGTTGATCTTGTCTTCCATCGCTTTGTAGACCAAGTTGGTCGCGATGGCGTTGCCGCGGCATCCGTTGATGTAGCCGATGACTTTTTGGATGTCTTGCCCGATGAAGTTGGAAGCCGGGGTGTTCTCGCCATGGGCTTCGTTGCGGGCGATGTTGTATTCGTTGAAGAGGCGGTTGAGCTCGTTCACCAAGGTGAGGAAGGCCACGGCGCGGAACATGGCGTCTTCGGCGGCCCAGAGTTTGCGGGCGTCGGCCATGGAGAGGGCGGCTTTCTCTTCTTCGGTCTTGGCGGCGGCGGCTTTGGCTTCTCCGTCGGCGATGACGCCGCGGATCATCGAGGTGATGTTGTCGTGGATCGGGAGGACGTGGGCGAAGATGGCGAGGTGTTGGGCGTGGTCGACCACGAGGTTTCCGCCGGAAATCTTGCAGATGGTGGATTTCTCCCCGTAGACTTCTTCGACCATGGCGCGGATGGCTTCGTCCATCTTCTTGCCGTTATCCCCGGAGTGGTCCAAGATGGATTTGAGCGGGGTGTTGTTGTTGACCTCGGTGAGAAGGGTGTTCTTCTTCGCTTGGAAGAGATTCACGTCGTAAGCGTCTTTTTGGAGGCAGTACTCCAAGGTGTCACGGACGGCCACGTTGTAGTGGATGAGGGTGACAATGGTTTGGGTGTTTTGATTCATCGTGTTTTCTTCTTTCTTTTCCTCTAGAGGCGGGGATTTTCGCTATCCTCGGACGGGTATAGCAGCTTTTCGAGGTCACTGACGCGCCGGATCACGTGCTTCGCGTGGACTTGGACTTCCTTGGGCCCATGTTCCATGCAGTAGCTTTGGTCATAGAACGCGTCGAACATCGGAATATCATTACCGGAATCCCCGATAACCGTTACATTTTCTTTGGATATGCCCCGATAGTCAAGATAAAACTGGAGTCCCGTGCCTTTATCGCACCCCTTAGGGGTGATTTCGATGAATTGATTCATCCAGAAAAAGCGGTATTCGGGGTAGCGGCGGGATAAGACTTGGGTCAGGTGGTAGGCGAGGCGTTGCTTCTTTTTGGTGAGGCCGATGCAGACCATCATTTTGCCCATGCGGTTCTTTTCGATTTCCTGGTAAAAGAAGGTGTCGCTGCGGATGCAGGGTTCGTGGTAGACGAACTGGACCATCGAATACAGGGAATAGAAGAGCGTGCCCAGGAAGGTGTTGTGGGCTTTGGATTGCAAAATCGGGTAATCCTTGGAGGAACCGATGAAGATGGAGGGCTTGAAATCGCGCTTAAGGACCATCAAGAGCTTTTTGAATCCTTCGGGCTCGAAGGTCGCCTCTTTGATCACCTGTCCTTCGGCGCGCACGTAGGCCCCATCCAGGCCGATGAAATCGAAAGGGATGCCGAAGCGTTCGTAAATCTTCTTCGCGAAATATTCCCCGCGGCTGGAGTTGAGGACGATCGTGTTCCCTTCGGCGACCCATTTCCGCATGAATTCCACGTTTTGCTTGGGAATCATGCGGACGTGGGACTTGGGAAAGAAAAGAGTTCCATCGAGGTCCGTGACTAAGACTTTTCCGCTCATGGGAATGAATATACCCCAATTTCTTAAGAAATTCATCCATTTTGGGCAAAGAAAAAGACCCAAGAGGGATTCCTGAGTCATTTTCGCGAATTAGGCGAGGCGGTTTTCCGCTTCGATGACGCCGTATCCGCCATCCACGCGGGCGTAGACGACGGCGATTTGGTCGTCCTCCTCATCGAGGTACATGAAGAAGGAATGGCCGAGGGCCTCCATGCGGGTCACCGCTTCGTCGATGGACATCGGTTCGAGGCGGATGGTCTTGGTGCGGACCACTTCTTCGGGTTCTTCTTCTTCGTAAGCCCGGATATTTTCCATGGCAAGCGCCCTGCCAAGGGAATCGGATTCTTTGGAACGGTCCATGCGCGTCTTGAGTTTGCGCATTTGCCCTTCGAGTTTGTCGATTGCCAAATCGACGGCGGCATAGAGGTCATCGTTCTTGACCTCGGCGCGGAAATCCATCTGCTTGGTGAAGATGGTGATTTCCACTTTGGCGCCGACGGTGTAAGAACGAACGACGGCGCGGCAAAGGACATCGTCGTTGATCACGAAGTATTTGTCCATGCGATGGAGCTTGCGCTGGATGTCATCGCGGATGGCTTCGGTCACTTCGATGTTCTTGCCAATAATTTGGTATTTCATCTACTTTGTCCTCCTTGGGACCACACTTTTATTTTATGCGGAATACGCAAATAGAAAAGAGTTGACTTTCCCAAAAATGTAAGCGGTTACAATCCTAGAGGAATCAAGAGGATTAATTCTTCCGATGGATGGCCATGATTTTGGAAACCAACTCTTTATACAATGTCTAAATCTTTTCGATTTTTCCCTTTTAGGAACGGGGATTTATTCTTTCGAATGGGCTTCGAGGAACGCGCGGATGGCTTCGACCTTGTCGAGGCGTTCCCAGGGAACCTCGATGTCGGGGCGGCCATAGACCCCGTAATTGCAGGTGTCCGCGTACTTCCAAGTCGGGGTCGTCATGCCAAACGCGGAGATGATCGCCCCAGGCCTCGCGTCGAAGAAGGTATCGATGGCTTCGAGGATCGTTTGGTCGGGATAGTGGGCGGTATGGAAGGTCGAGAGGGAAATGGACAAAGGCTTTGCCACCCCAATCGCGTAGGAAAGCTGGACTTCAAGTCGGTCGGCGGCTCCCGCGGCGACCAGGTTCTTGGCGATGTAACGCGCGTAGTAAGAGGCGCTGCGATCGACTTTGGAGGGATCTTTGCCCGAGAAGGCTCCTCCTCCATGACGCGCGCTTCCCCCGTAGGTGTCGACGATGAGTTTCCGCCCCGTCAAACCGGTATCCCCATCGGGGCCGCCTTTGACGAACCGGCCCGTGGGGTTAATGAGGGTTTCAAAATCGTCGTTTAAGCCGAAACTCTTCGCCACGGGGACCATGATGCGGTCGTGGATGAAAGATTGGAACGCGTCCATGTCGACGTCGGGGTCGTGCTGGATGGACATGAGGATGGTCTGGATGCGGATATGTTGGGGATCGGTGTAATCGATGGTGACTTGGGACTTCATGTCCGGGCGGGCGCCGGGGAACTTCCCTTCTTTGCGGAGCGAGGTGGCCGTGCGGACGAGCTTATGGGCGATGGAAATCGGGAGGGGCATGTATCCCGCGGATTCGTTGGTCGCGTAGCCAAACATGATGCCTTGGTCGCCCGCGCCTTGTTCGAGGATGTCCCCGCGGACGACGCCTTGGGCGATGTCGGGGGATTGTTCCTTGACCACGACCTTCACTTCGCAGGTATCGCATCCGATGCCGAGTTCCTTTGAGGTATAGCCGATGTCGCGGAGGACCTTGCGGGCGATGGCTTCGTAATCGACTTTCCCTTGGCAGGAGATTTCCCCTCCGATCAAAACGAATTCGGTGGTGGTGAAAACTTCGCAGGCGACGTGGGCGTTAGGATCAACCTTCAAGCAGGCGTCGAGGATCGCGTCGGCGATCTGATCGGCCACCTTGTCGGGGTGCCCTTCCGAGACGGATTCGCTGGTGAATAAGATCTTTTCTTTTTTCATAATGTCCTTTCTCGACGAAAAACCTTCCCACAATCGGGAAGGAGAACGCTCACTTCACCAGGCGACATCGTTCCTCTTGTGGGGAGAGGCTGCAGCGAGCACTTACCGAAACGGGTGGGTTTCGGAGTTGCTAGCGCCTTAAGCTGCGAAGGCGCTTCGGGATGTCCCTTCTTTCGTCGGTGACGAAATACTAGGCGGTTTCAAGGCAAATAGCAAGAAAAAGGGATCGCGCTAGGGAAATCGAATCCTTCGTTTTTTCTCATTTTCAAGCTAAATATCACCCCCATTCTCGCTGATTTGGTTTCCCTTCGCGCATGTGTGAACGCGGATTTGGTAAATAATTCGCGCGGGCGTCTTTGCGAATCCCCGATTTCGCGAGATAATGGGAACCGGAGGTTTTCTCTATGAAAGCACTTAAGAATTTCCTATGGTGGCTCTTCGGCTTCGTCTCCTCGTTCGTTTTGGTCGGCGCGGCCGGCTTCATCGCGATCGGGGTCGTCCCGGTCGGAGCCTATTTCAATAACGTGGAGAACAAGGACGATTACGTCTCCCCCGACCTCCAGAATCAAAGCCTCTTATCCATCTTGACCAACCTCGGCTCGTATGGGGTCAGCGACGTCCCCTTCGTCAAGGAATCCTTGAAGAAGGCGATGGAAGAAAACGATTTGGACAAATACTTCACGGTGGATTGGGAGGCGTTAGACGGCATCCGCTTCAACGATTTCGCCAACATCGGCGGAGTCATCCAAGGGGCGATCGAAGTCACCGCCACCCTCAACACCCTCGACATGGGGGACGCTTTGGGGGACCTTGGCAAAATCTCCGTCATGAACAATTGGGACGTCTTGACCGCGGAAGAGAAAGCCGCGGTGGATCCTTCCGCCCCGGATTTCTTGCCCGAACTCTACTATTACAAGACGGGGGATTTGATGGCCAAGCGCGCCGCCTCCACCGGCTACGAACGCGTCTTCGACAAAGAAGGCAACATGGTCGACGCGGCCAAAGACGCGGATTGGTATTACCCCGCTTTGAAGGACGTGAACCTCCTCGACCTCCTCAAAGTCATCGGCCGCCGATTGGTCCAGAATAAGGCTATCGACCTCATTTCCTCCGTCACGCCGGTGGAAGAGGACAGCATCCTCGTCACCGTCTTAGGCGAGCACACGATCGCCGACCTCGGATCCATCAACGCCGGGGACGTCGCTAGTGACATCAAACTCATCGACGTCTTCCCTTACGATGGCAATGAAGCGATGTACGACATGATCCTCGGGGCCACCGATCCCTCGAAAGGCCTCACCAAGGACAACATCACGATCGGGGATTTGAACGGATTGGAACCCGATAACGTCAAATTGACCGTCCTCCTCGGGGATTACGCCTCCAACAAATCCACCTACGACATTCTCTTCGACGCCTCGGGCAAAACCACCGGGACCCCCGAGGATTTGACCTTGGGCGACGTCAAGAACCTCAACATGGACAACATCCTCCTCAAATCCGTCCTCGGGGACAAGGACTCGGGCAACGAGATGCTTTACGATGTCCTCGTCGGGGCCTGCAAAGGCATCGATCCCGCCCCCACGTGGGAAACCTTGACCCTCGGCAACATCAAATCCGCGAATCTCGAAGACACCCCGTTGAACGCGATCATTTCCGAAACGGAGGCCGGTTCCTTGAAAGACGTACTCGAAGACCTCAAAGCCCCCAAGACTTGGGCGGAACTCACCGTCTCGGACATCAAGGGCCTCAACCTCGAATCCGTCCACCTCGTGAACATCATCCCCAACCCGAACTCCGTGGTCGTCAAAGTCCTCGTGGAAGCCACGGGCGGGGATACGAGCGATTACGACGCGTCTTTCGCACTCATCACCTTGGGCCAACTTTCCGGAGATACGGCGTTTAACATCGACCTCGTCCACTTGGCCACGGTGCTCGCAAACCCCGACCCCACCATCAAGGACATCCTCACCCAAGGAAGCGGCAAGGCCTGGGAAGACTTGACCCTCACCGATTTGTCTTCCTTCTCGACCACGAGCATCAAACTGAGTTCCGTGTTGAGCCTAGACGAATCGAGCACCTTGCGCAAAATCCTCGTCCAAATGACGGGCGTTGCTTGGGAGAACATCACCCTCGGGAACCTCTCTTCCGGCACCAGCACCGACAACATCGCCCTCACCACCGTCTTGCCTTTCGCGGGCAACGAAGGGCTCTACAACTGCTTGCTCGACGCGATCGACGATCCGAGCATCGTCACCGCGGACCAAATCACCATCGGATCGCTCAATCACTTCGACATGACGAAAATCAAGATTTCCACCGTGCTCCAGAAAGACCCCTCCAACCCCTCTGCGATCATGGACGCGATCATCGATTCGGGATGCACCCTCGGGGAACTCGGTTCCACCGTCAATTCGCTCACCCTCTATGAGGTCTACGGGCAAAAGGTCTTCACCACGGTCGATAATACGACCCGCCACGACAAATACGTTCGCAGCGTCGAAGACGGAAAAGTGGTTTACACTTATAACCCAAGTGCCACGGGCGAAGTCTATTACATCGACCCCAACTCGAGCATTTGGTCCTTGTTCGCCTTCTCCATCACGAAGGATCCCTCCAATGGGCGCGGCATCGTCTACACGGAGTCCACGACGAGCATTTCCGAACTCGAGGGCAGCGCGACCCGCGACGCCATCCAGAACGCGACGATCTACCAACTCATCGCTGCCGGCCTCATCACAGAAACCACTCCCTACGGGGATGCCTTGACCAAGTTGACCTTGAAAGAGGTCATCGACAAAGCGGCGCTCATCAGCTGATCCCCTTCCTCTTCCTCCAAGCCCTTCGGGGCTTTTTTTGGTCATTCCAAAAGAATTCCCTTCGAAACGAAACCATTTGGCATCTTGGCAAAAATAGTCGAGAATTTCCCATCCCCTTTCCCTTACCATGATTGCGTCAACAGGAGGAAACGATGGATCCCAAGATCGAAGCCGTCCAACGGATGCAGAATTACATCGAATCGCATCTCCAGGAGCCCTTTTGCTTCGCTTCAGTTGCCAAAGTATCGTGTTTTTCCCCGTGGTACGCTAGGCGGATATTCCTCGAATTATTGGACGTGACCCCTAGCGAGTACGCCCGGAAAACGAGATTGAAGAAAGCGGCCCTCGACATCCGGGACAAGAAGGCGAGAATCATCGATGCGGCGTTTGCGTGGGGCTTCGAAAGCGTGGATGGATTTACGCGCGCGTTCTATAAAGAATTTGGTTGCAACCCCAAAGAATTCGCGAAAAAGAAGATCCCGATCCCTCTGTTCATCTCCTATGACATCATGACCCAATACCCAAGAAAGGAGAAAACGCGGATGAAAACCCGTAACATCTTTCTTTCCGTCGTGGAGAAACCCCGCCGGAAAGTCATCATCAAACGCGGCAAAGAAGCGACCGAATACTGGTCCTATTGCCAAGAAGTCGGATGCGAAGTCTGGGGGATCTTGTCCTCCATCCCTTCATTAACCAAAGAGCCGGTCTGCCTGTGGCTCCCCTCGCGTTACGTGAAGGAAGGCACGAGCGTTTACGTCCAAGGAGCGGAGGTGCCCCTGGATTACGATGGGGTGATTCCCGAAGGATTCGACCTCATCGAATTGCCCGAAGCGAAATACCTGATGTTCCAAGGCGAGGCGTTTGAAGAAGCGGATTTCGAGGAAGCTATCGAGGAAGTTTGGAAGGCCGAAGAGAGTTACGACCCTTCCATCCTCGGTTATTCGTGGGACGAGGAAAACCCGAAGATCCAGCTTGAGCCGATCGGAAAACGCGGATACATCGAATTGCTCCCCATTCGTTGAACCCCCCAAGCCCCGAAGATCACCTCGGGGTTTTTGCTTGTTAAGAAGGTCTTTTTGCAGGAGTCAACGTTCGTAGACACGCCTCCCTATGTCTAATTTTTCCTTCGTTATGTTCTCCCTTTGAGACCTCCTTACATAATTTTTTCCATGGCGCCTAAATATTTGAATGGAGTGTCTCCTTTTAGGTTACCCGTGCATTTTCCGCGTTTCCTTCTTCATGGGGCTGCTATAACATTGTTATACTTCTGTTATATTACGGGGTTAGGATTCATGCGGGATTTGGTGTATTGCGAACGTCTTAGCACATTCAACGACCATCTGGACAAAGGGATTCTCCCTTCCCTCTTGAAGGATAGTTTGTTAAAGAAAGGAATCGGGGTTGGGCCAAGCCAAGAAAGCGCCTTCGCTTCTTCCTTAGGAAGGGTCTCCAACGTATTCGGCGAAGGGCGAATCGACCAAAACTTCTATTGCGCGATCGAATACGTGGTTTTCGCCTCCAACAAATGCCGCATCGACTTCATGCTTTCGGGATACGACAAAGAAGGCGTGCGAAACCTCGTGATCATCGAATTGAAGCAATGGTCGTTCGAGAACGTGTCCCTGATTCGAGGATCGGACAACATCCAATATTTAAACGCCCTCGTCTCGCGGAACTGCGTCCGGGAAACCATCCACCCTTCCGAGCAGGCCATGGGATACCGACGGTTGTTCGAGAATTTCTATTCCGCGGTGCAAAACAAACCCATCCGCGTCCATTCCTGCTCCTATCTCCATAACTTCGAAGACCGTCAAGGCAATCCCTTGAAAGACCCGCGGTTTGAAGGCCTCCTCGCGGTTTCCCCGACCTTCTTGCAAACCGACGCCCCGAAACTTCGCCAATTCGTCGAAACCTATTTGTCTTCCCCTGATGACGGGGAGATCTTCGAATGCTTGGACCAAAGCGAAATCACCCCGACCAAACAACTCGTGGACAACGTGAAATCGTTGATTCTGCATAACGATTCCTTGGCGTTATTCGATTCTCAGCAAGTGGTGTTCCACGCGATCATGGCCAAAATCAAGGAATGCATCGAAACCCGCCATAAAGCCACCTTTATCATCAACGGAGGACCGGGAACCGGGAAATCCCTGGTTGCCCTGAAGGTTTTGGGGAACATCTACGCCCAAAAACTGGGGAAGGCGTTTTACCTCGCCCAGAATAGCGCCGTCCGCTACGGCTTCACGAAAGCCATCCGGAAAGGAAACGACGCGAAAGGGGTCGACGCGTTGCTCGAATATTCCGGGAACTGGGTGAGGAAAGACACCATCCGAAAAGAAAACGAAATCGAATGCATCCTCGTGGACGAGGCCCATCGGTTGACCACTTCCGCCCAAGGGGCCGCGAAGGGGAAGGTGATCCTCGACGAGATCATCCGTTCCGCCCTCGTCAGCGTCTTTTTCCTCGACGAAGAGCAAACGATCACCCATAACGACGTCGGAACCGCGGAATCCATCGCTTATTACGCGAACAAGAACCATTCCGAGGTCATCCAAAAGGAAGAATATCTCTTGGACACCCAATTCCGGTGCAACGGAAGCGACGGGTACATCGCCTTCTTGGATTACGTCTTGTTCGGCAAAACCCCGGGTAATACCTCCCGCTTGCGCTTCGAGTTCGACCTCCGCTTCTTCGAAGAGGGGATGCCGATGTACCAAGAGGTGCTTCGCCACAATAGCGGGGAAGAGACTTCCCGGGTCCTCGCGGGATATTGCTACGAATGGCATAAAAACAGCGATCCCGTGGTCACCCCCGTGGGATTGCCCTGGAACATGGACACCCAGAAATGGGCGAGCCGAAAGGATTCCATCGACGAATGCGGCTGCGTCTATTCCGCCCAAGGGCTCGAATTCGATTACGTCGGGGTCATCATCGGACCTGACCTCCTTTTCGACCCCAAATCCAAAAGGCCGGTCGTGGACGTGGAAGGGCACGCGAAAAGCGACCACACCTACATGGCCGCGAACTTCAAACGGACCAAGGACAACCTCGAAAAAGCGGAGAAATACATCAAAAACGCGTATAAGATTCTCCTCACCCGCGGAATCAAGGGATGCTTTCTCTATTGCGAAGACCCGTCGCTTCTTCAATACCTGAAGGCAGCTTGGAACCAATTCAAAGCCAAATATTCCCGAAGATAAATAAGGGCAACGAACTGTGTTCGTGAAGGTATGGCACTTGCATCCTCCCGGACAATCGATATGCTCCCCGGCTTTGTATTTTCTGACGCATTCCCATTTGAATTCTTTCGTAAACCTCATAGAAAAGAGAATTTACGACAAGATTTTGTCGTATATTAATAATGTCGTATATGTCGTATCCTTGAATCAGCATCAAAGAGCAAAAACATAAGGGGATTTGACATAAATCGATTGGTTGTCGGAACGATGCCGTATTTTCAAAATCGAATCCCGTTCTTTGTTATTTTCGTTCTCTTTCAAGAGTTTGAAAGGATACCGTTCTGCGCGATACAGAGCCACCACGAACGTTTTCGTTTCAATGTTTGTATTCCACGGCATCCAAGGCTTTATTGGATTTCTTAAATGCGTTACCTGTCTTAATGCAGCACTTCCCAATAGCCGTTTTTGTTTGCTCCGATTCTTTTAATGAGTTCTTTGTTCTTTAACAATCGAATCACCCGATCAATGGATCTACTGGAATATCCCGTTTCGGTGATAATGTCTTTTTTTATCGCGTTTTTGTTTTTTCGAAAAACGGATAAAACCGCTTGTTCTTGTTGAGAAAATTCGCCTGATTTCTAAAAATTATACCAACATGGCGAAATAAACCTACTCATTGGCGAAATAAATGGCGAAATAAACTTGGAACGGATTTCCCATCCCATCCTATGGGTTTTTTCGTCATTGAGGCCCAAATCGCGATAGCAACTTAGATTCATTATGGAATGGAACGGGGAAACAAAAACATAAATAGGATAAGTCTTGGCAAGTAGCTTTTCCTACACCGATGGCAAGCGGGATTTGATTGTCACAGACGAAAGCTGGGATTGGAGCAATGACGGCCCCATCCTCTTTGCGGACAATAAGGACGGGGAAGTGGTCAATGCCAGCCAAGAACCAAGCTACGGCGGAAAGGCAAAGGCAACCAACCATCCGGTGATTCCCGCCGCGTCCAATAATGTTTCCGTGACGGAGCACGAGCGGTTTACCCCGACTGTTACGAAATCTCCCAATGGAAATAGGATAAGTCTTGTCAACGGTTTTTTTCTCTTTGTGGCCTTTCTCTTTTCGGGCGCATCGAAAAGAGGCATCATAAAAATGTCTTTTAAAACATTGGTTTTTTGTTACACTATTTATCGAAGAACGTCCCGCTGCGA
>JAXDTZ010000019.1:0-25132 GCA_034089705.1 Candidatus Alloenteromonas sp.
TCCTTATGTGTCTAGCAACAGCATTATGGAGGCTTTTTCAATTTCGCGAAACTCCCATCATATCGTGTGGTCGCCAAATAACGAAAATGGTCTCGGCACTACCCGAGACCACACATTCCCCACACTTTATGAAGGAGAATCAAAAAAGCAAAAAAGTGCGCTCTATTAACAAAAAAAGGCCGACACGCTTTGTATCGGCCCATGTTTTCCATGGTGGCAGGGGCAGAAGGAATCGAACCCTCATTAACGGTTTTGGAGACCGCTGTTCTACCATTGAACCATGCCCCTACTATTCCCTCGCGGGATAGCAAAGTGAATTATAGTGGGCTTTCTTCCCTTTCTCAACAGGAATTTTGCAGGAAAACGCCTTACAAAGAACGGGTGATTTTGCTCACGAGGGACATGTCCGCCTTCCCGTCGTAATGGGCCTTGAAATGTTTCATGACGAAAGGGATGGAGTGGTCGGGCAAACCCATGATGATTTCGCGGATCTCCTCTTCGCTTAACATTTTGGGGAGGAAGGCGATCACGGATTCGAGTTGATGGAGGGCATCGGAAGCTTCTTCGCTTCGCCCGGCGAGTTCGTAGCCCTTCTTCTCTTCTTCGAGTTCTTTGGCGAACTTTTGGATCATGCGGACGACTTCCGGATCCCCGATGGGCTTCCCCGAACCCGAAGTCATCGCTTCTTGGTAACGGGAAATGAGGATGGAATAGGCTCCGCGGGCGACGGAATCGCGGGATTTTAATGCCGCGACGTTGGCTTTTTTGATTTCATCGATGATCATGATGGTTCTCCTTCTTTTTCGAGCAGCACGCTTCGTTCGGCTTTTCTTCGGCTGGCACGGTATTTTACTTCTTCGGGAATGTTGCTAAGAGCGTAGAAGAGGGGGATGATTTCCAGTCGACCGAGGAACATGTCGACGGTGAGCACCCACAAGGTGAGGTTATACCCCCAGGAAGAGGCCCCAAAGATGCGGCGGTAGGCGATGAAGTCGCTCACCCCATACCCCGTGTTGGACGCAGCCGAGACAACGTTGTAGAGGACGGTTGGCAAATCCATCTGGGTGTAGGGTTCGTTCCCGTTGGGGGCGAGGCAGCCAAGCAATACGCTCACGCAAACCATGACGAGGAAGAGGAAGCCGTAATGGAACGACTCCGACACCGTTTCTTCGTCGAGTTCTTGCTCTTTTCCGTATCGGTATATGGTCTTGGGCCGGAAATTATGGGCGCTTAAGAAGCGGTAACGGATGGAATAATAAAGGGATTTGATGCAGGTCACGACGCGGTATTGCTTCATGCCTCCGCCGGTGGATCCGACCCCTCCCCCCATGAACATGGCGAGGATGGAAGCGAAGAACAGAGGTTCCCCTAAAGAGAGGAAGCGGGGCAAATCCGTGTTGGAGAAGCCGCTCGTGGTGGCGCTTCCGACGATGTAGAACGCGCAATCCATCGCCGCTTTCTTCCCATCGCTTCCGGAGAAGGATCCGTTAGCCAAAGCCAAGGTCAAATACCCGCCATAAGAGAAGGCGAACAAACAAAAGAAGGAGGCGATTCCGAACCGGGTTTCTTCGTCGAGGAAGAATTTCTTCCATTTCCCCGTCAAGACGAAGGTATGGAGGACGAAACTCACGGCGCTTAAGGTGACGAGGACCATCATGATGATCTGGATGGCCAAGTAGTTGACGGGGAAGAAGGCCCCGTTCCCGATTTCGGTCACCTTGACCCCGTTTTCCATGTGGTAATTGAGGATCTGGCCTTCGTAAGCTTCGTAGAATGCGATGTTGGAGGAACGGAGAGACAATCCTCCGCCGGAAAGGGCGCACATCGAGATATTGAAGGCGTCAAATAGCGGCAAGCCGCTGAGCCATAACGCCAAAGCCCCCACGACCATGTAGGCGCTGTAGATGCCGAGGATCACTTGGGCGGTTTTCCGCAATGAAGCGAGGATGCGGTCGTTATGCCCTTCTCCTTGGTAGAGGCGCATGGAGGCGTTGCCCCCCAAAATGGAGGCGAGGATCAAGACAAAGCCGACCCCTCCGATGAATTGCATCCAGGAACGGAGGAAGGTGAACACGTGGGGGCAATAGGCATTCGGGGAATCCAAGAAGTCCTTGAACACGTTGAGCCCGGTCGTGCTGTAGGCGGAGGTGGTTTCGAAAATCGCTTCGGCGAAGGTCATTTCCATCTTCCCCCGGATGCCGGCAATGAACATCGGGGCGGCTCCCGAGAGGATGGCGAATAACCAGACGGCGACCAGAAGGAAGGAATCCTCGTGACGGAGGAATTTCGCGCGCCTTCTGCCGCATAAGAAAACGAAATAGAGGACGAGCCCGACGAGGATGTCGAACAAAACGGGGATCAAGAAGTCGATGGCGCAATCGCTTTCCCCGGGATAGACCATCATGATCATCGGGAAGGCGGTGATGATGCCCACGAGGACGAGGAAAATGCCGAGGTACCCCAGCACCATCTTCGGTCCGGACACTTCCTTCTTCATGGGTATACTTCCTTATTTTTTCTTGCCTTTGCCCGACGAGGCGCCTTTTAAGGATTCCCGGTCCACCTCTTTTTTCAGAAACGAGGTGACTTTGGAGGCGTTTTTCGGGGAGCAGACGAACAAAAGAACGTCGAGGGGGAGCAGTTCGATTTCCCCGCTGGGGATGATGACTTCGAAATTGCGTTTGATCGCCGCGATGGAGGCGATGGAGGTTGGGAATTTGATGTCGCGGATTTTCTTGTGGGCGACGCGGTGCTTGCTCAAGACGGTGAATTCCGTGACGGCGATCTTGTTGTTGTCGATGGAAAGGGTTTTGACGAGGGATTCGACGGAGGATTCGCTTTGGATCGATTCGGCGAGTAAATAGGTGGAAGAAAGGACCGAATCGATGCCCAGTTGCTTATAGAGGTCGACGTTCTTGGGGTTATTGACCACGCAGATGACCTTTTTCGCGTTGAACACTTTCTTGGCGAGGAGGCAAACCCCGAAATTGTCGGTGTCGGATTGGCAAAGCGAAATGAAGACGTCCGCGTCGTATGCCCCGGCTTCGTCCAAGATGTATTTGCGCCAGGGTTCGCCGTTCGTGACGGAAACCCGGCAGCGGCGGAGCAAAAGCTCGGAGATCTTGCGGTCGCCGTTGACCACGATGAGTTCGTTCCCTTTGCCCGAGAACATCGAGACAATGAATTCGGCGGAGGTATCCCCTCCCGCGACGACGATTTTCATTCTTCTTTGCCTCCGGTTTTGTAGGCGTTATAACGGGACCGCGATAAGGAAAAGGGGTAGATGGGGCGAACGGGCATTCCCTGGACGAGGAGGCCTTTGTCCGGATCGTCGAAACGGACGAAGATATGGGGGACCGCGTATTTTTTGGCGCAGAGGTAGGTCAAGAACAGGTTGATGTTGTCATCCCCCGTGGTGATGACCACTTCGGAAGCGTCTTCGATCCCGGCTTCTTCGAGGTCCTCCGGGGAAGTCGCGTCTCCCACGAGGGTGATGCCCGAAAAGGAATCGTCGAGCCGGACGAACGCGCTTTTATCGGAGTCCATGACGATGACGTCTTCCCCTTTGAGGGAGTTTTCGTTGGCGATGGAAGAACCGAGCCTTCCGCACCCTAGAATAATGGTTTTGTTTCTCATCTTTATGGCCGATATTATATATCGGGTTTGGTTTCGGGCAAAGCGGAGAAGGGATGGAGCTCTTCTTCCACCTCCACTTCCGGAGTCAAAGAGGCGATTTCTTCGTATTTTTTCCGGGTGTCTTTTTTCTTCAAGCCCGCGAACCCGAACTCCCGGTAACGGTCGAGGCACCATTCGATAAAGGTCGAAGTCCGCTTCGTCATGTGGTAGGCGGGCAGGAAGTGGCGGAAATAATCAAGCGGGGTTTCCCGTCGAAACGATTCCGGATGGTAACAATAAGAGGCCGACAGCACGTCGCAGACGTATTCCATCGCGTATTTCCAAGGCATCGAACGCACAATGATCCTTCCGGCGAAGAAGTCGGTCCAATATTCCCAATGGTGCTTATTCCGTTTCGTGTGGTGTTGGCAGATGCTCGAGAAATAGCCGCTTCGGAGGCGTTGCTCGTAGACCGGGCTATGGTCCCCGACGTAGAAATGGGCGCTAGGGAAAAGTTCCTGGGGAGAGAATTTGGACAGATCGTGAAAGAGGGAATGCCAAAAGATTCCGCAATGGGAGGCGTTGGCGATCACGCGGTGGCGGTGGGCCAAGACGAGGCGGATATGGGAAAAGAAGCGGGACATGGGTCGTTACCTCAAAAGTTCTTCCAAAACGTCCCCGACGTCTTCGCGAATCACGACATCGAAATCTTCGTCCATCGGGGTCTTTTCTTTGTTGATGAGGAGGGAGGCTTTGCCGTGAAATAGCGAAGGCAAGGCGTTCGCGGGGGAGACGTTGAGGGAAGTTCCCCCCACGATCAAAAGATCCGCGGAAGAAACGGCTTCCACGGCCGCTTCGAGGACATTTTGGTCCAAGGGTTCCCCATATAGCACGACGTCTGGTCGGATCAATGCCCCGCAAGAACAATGGGGCACCCCGTCGTGAGCCAGTTCGTTTAAGAAGTAGTGACGGCGGCAACGGGTGCAGGAATAGGAATATACCGAGCCATGCAGAGGAAGAACGTTAGGGCTTCCGGCAAGCTCGTGGAGGCCATCGATGTTCTGGGTGATGACCCTCAAGGGATGGGTCTTCCCGAACTCGAATAACGCGCGATGGGCCTTGTTGGGCTTTGCGCTTTCGTACACCATGGATTTCCAATAAAAGGAATAAAACGATTTGGGATGAGCGAAGAAATAGGAATGGGAGAGGATGGTTTCGTATCCTACCCCAAACTCCTTTTTCGCCTCGGCTAGGCCCGAGGGGGAACGGAAATCGGGAATCCCCGAAGCGGTGGAAACCCCCGCCCCTCCGAGGAAAACGGTGGAACATCCTTCGCCGATGAGGGCGCGCAAGGTCGATAGGTCCATACCCCATGATTATATTTCTTTTTTTGAAAAAGAAAATCACCGAAGAGGGGTCTCTTCGGCGATTGAGGTTCAACGGTCGGACAGGGCGTTTTGGACCACGTTTGGAGGGAGGTGCTCAAAGGTGATCATGTCCGAAAGCGGAAGGGCTTTTTGAAGTTCTTCTTCGCTGCGGATGGTCCAGCAATTGAGGTAATGCCCCCTTCGGTATTTTTGGACGCGGGGGTCGGAAAGCAAACAGGCTTCCACGTCCAGCGATTCGAAGAGGAAACGGAACGAGAGGATGTCCAACCGTTCCTTGCAGACCAAGAGGCTGCGATGGAAGGAACGGATGGGGAGCAAGGCGCGGGGATCGAAGGATATGATGCAATATTTCGAAACGTCTTTTGCCTGCTTCAGGGCTTTTTTGAGGGCCGAAGCGATTTGAAGGACGTTATTCGTCCGCGCCTTCAGTTCGATGACCATCGGGACTTGCTCTTGGACCAAATCCAAGACCTCTTGGAAGGAAGGGATCTTTTGCCCGTCGATCAAGGCGTAATCCCTTTCGAGTTCCTCCTTGGTCAAGCGTTCGATCTCTCCTTCTTTCCCCGTCATCCGAAGCAAGGAAAAATCATGGAAGACGACGAGTTGGTTGTCTTTGGTGAGATGCAAATCGAATTCGATCGCCATCCCTTGCTCGATGGCTTTTTGGAAAGCGATCAGGGAATTCTCGGCGATTTGTTCGTCGTGGAGCCCGCGATGGGCGATGCCCCGAAAGAATAAGGGGTGGAGTCCTTTGCGTTTCATCGATAATAGGCCCGGTAAGTCAAGACGTCCTCGACGACTTCCCCGTCGATTTGAAGCCCACAGGGACGATCAAAAGTGACTTCGATTTCCTTGCCGCTTACGAAGTGGGCGTATTTCTTCTTCACGTGTTTGCCTTTGGTGATGGTGGGGAAGGCGAGCAAGGTGCCAAGGCGGGAAGTGCCTTCGATGACGACGCTCGTGAGGGTGTGGGATCCGCGGGTTTGGGCGGGGGCGATGTTCATGCCGCCTCCGTAATAGTGCCCGTTCATCGCCGAAGCGAGGTAAACCTTGCCGTATTTCACTTCCTTGCCGTCGACTTTGACGGTCGCGGACCGCGGGGCGAAGGAAGAGAAGAGCAATTTGACGGTGATTCCGCTGTAGGAGATGTCGGTTTTGCCTTCCGCTTTCATCTTTTCGGCGACCACGCAGCAATCTCCGTCGATGCCGAATCCGATGCCGTTGAGGAAGCGGTAGGTTTTGCCTTTGACTTCCACATAGGGCAAATCCGCGAGGAATTCGTTCAAGGGAACCAGTTTGGTGACGGGGTCTTGTTTTTCCTTCACGTCATTCACGAAATCGTTTCCGGTTCCAAAGGGGTAGAGGAAGAGTCGGCACGGGATGGCGTCCAAGTCGATGAGGTTCGCCATGTGGTTCAAGGTGCCATCCCCTCCCGTGAGGATGATGTTATCTTCCGGTTTCGCGTTTCCGATGAATTCCTTGGGATCCACCGAAGTGACCGATTGCATTTTCAGCGTCGGAAAGTATTGGCGGAGGGTCGAAAGAATCGTTTCCGCGTCTTCTTTTCCCCGTCCGGCGTCCGAGAGTTCGTTGTAAAACAAATAATCCATAAGTAGGCCCTGCTATTGATAGAATCGACGGGATAAGCATACCACATTCTTGCCATGGGGAGGGGATTTTTTCGCCATTTCGCGATTCGGATTTTCAAGGGAAAAACGAGGATAGTAGGTTTCTTGGGAAGCCGATAACAATTTCAAAATGATTGTCCAATTTTTGACAAATCGTAAAAATTCGCTAGGGAAATGGGGTTTCTTTTGTTATTCTTACCTCACAAGCCCATAAAACAAAACAAGAAAGGATTTTTTATGGAAGGAAATAAGAAAGCCCAAAAGCCTTTCGGTTGGTCAGACCGCATCGGTTACATGTTTGGGGACTTCGGATGCAACATGAGTTTCGCGTTCATCAACAGCTATCTCATGCTCTTCTTCGTCACCTGCATGGGAATCAACCCGGCGGTCTACGCCGTATTGATTCTGATCGCCAAGATTTTCGACGCGATCAACGACCCCATCATCGGCTCCCTCGTGGACGCCTCCCACCCGAAGAAAGGGAACAAATTCAAGGTTTGGATCCGTTACGCCTCCATTCCCTTGTTATTATCTTCCATCGCCCTCTTCCTTTACGTGCCCGATCTCCCGATGGGGTGGAAAATCGCCATGTGCCTTGGCCTATATTGCATTTGGTCGATTTCTTACACCGCGGTGAACGTCCCATACGGTTCGATGCAATCGGTCATCACGCGGGACCCCCAACAGAGGAATTCCCTTTCCACCTGGCGGAGCATCGGGGGCATGGTCGCCCAGCTTCCCATCATGATCATCTTGCCCCTTATCATGTACGACAAGGATAAGAACCCCCGCGGGGATTTGTTCTTCCTCATCGTCGCCGTCATGGGCGTCATCGGCCTCATCTCCTTCTTCTTGTTGACCGGGCTTACCACGGTTCGGGTGCAGGAAGACCCCGAAAAGAAAACGAAGGTCAACCTGTTCAAAACCTTGGGGGAATTCTTCAAGAACAGTCATATGTTGGGGGTCACCATTTCGAGTTTCGCCCTCTTGGCCTTCATCATGACGGTCACGAGTTCCGTCCAATACCTCTTCATGGTCTATTTCCAAGACCCGGCCAAGATCACCATCGCCACCGCCATGAGCGCCATCCCGGTGATCCTAGGCATCGCCCTAGTCAAACCCGCGACCAAGCGCTTCTCCAAAAAGCAACTATGCACCTTCCCCTTCCTCCTTTCCATCGCTGGGGCGGCCGTCATGACCTTCGTTCGGTTCACCAACCCCTTCCTTTGGATGATTCCCATGGCCTTCATGCTCCTAGGCACCTCGTTCTATTTGGTTTTGACCTGGGCCCTCGTCGCGGATTGCATCGATCACCAAGCCGAGAAAACCGGGAAACGGGAAGAGGCTTCCATCTACGCGGTCTACTCCTTCTTCCGGAAAGCCGCGCAAGGGGTGGGGGCGTCCTTGGTGGCTTTCGCCCTTGGACTCACCGGGTATAACGCGAATCTCGGGGCCACCGATCAAGCCGCGGGAGTCGCCGAGAACATCTACGTGATGACGGGGGCCTTGCCGCTCATTGGCTCCATCATCGCCTTCCTCTCCATGTTCTTCCTCTATCGCTTGACCGACAAAAAGGCGGAAGAAAAACTCACGGAGGAAACCAAATGAGAACCATCGTTTCGCTAAACGCCGGTTGGCGGTTTTCCAAGAGTTCCTCTTCTTTCCCGTTAAAAGAGGCAAACGACTGGATCGATATCGACCTTCCCTATACCTGGAACGGGAAGGACGGGCAAGACGGGGGCAACGACTACTATCGGGGCACCTGCGCCTTCGCAAAAGAGATCCCTGCGAGTGCTTTTATAGAAGGGAAGGTCCATTACCTCCAATTCGACGGGGTCAATTCCAGCTGCGACGTCTATTGGAATGGGGAGCATTTGGCCCATCATGACGGGGGTTACAGCACCTTCCGCGTCCATTTGCCCTCGATTCGGGAAACCAATTCCCTCGTCGTTATGGTCGACAATTCGCCCAACGATTCCGTCTACCCCCAAACCGCGGATTTCACCTTTTACGGGGGCATCTACCGGAACGTCTCCCTCCTAAGCCTCTCCCCAACCCATTTCGACGTCGATTATTACGGGACTCCCGGGATCAAAGTCACCCCGAAGATAGTCGGGGAAGACGCGGAGATCGAAATCCAGGGATTCGCCGAAGGGGTCGTCTTGTTCGAGATATTCGATGGGGAACGCCGCATCGATTCCATTACCCTCGAAGGCAAGAACCCCATCGCCCAATTGAAGATCCCCCACGTCCATCGATGGCATGGGGTCGAGGATCCGTATTTATATCGTGCGAATGCGACGTTGCTTGAAAATAACGAACCCGTGGACGCGGTTTCGACTCGATTCGGGGTCCGCGAATTCTCCTTTGACCCCGAGAAAGGGTTCTTCCTCAACGGGGTTTCCTATCCTCTCCGCGGGGTATCTCGGCACCAAGACCGCCCGGAGCTCGGCAACGCCTTAAGTCTCGAACACCACCAAGAAGACCTGCGCCTCATCTTGGAAGTCGGGGCGAACACCATCCGCCTCGCCCATTACCAACACGCGAAAGAATTCTACGACATGTGCGATGAGGCGGGCCTCATCCTTTGGGCGGAAATCCCCTACATCTCCCGTCACATGCCCAAGGGGAAGGACAACACGGTTTCCCAAATGACGGAGCTGATCGTCCAAAATTACAACCACCCCTCCATCGTCGTTTGGGGCCTTTCCAACGAAATCACCCTGAATGGGGCAAGCGACCCGACGCTCATTGAGAACCACCGCATCCTCAACGATTTGGTCCACCATCTCGACCCCACGAGGAAAACCGTGATCGCCGTGGTCACCATGTGCGATCCGAGCGAAGAATACGTATCCATCCCCGACGTGATTTCCTACAACCATTATTTTGGATGGTATGGGGGGACCACCGAGATGAACGGGGAGTGGTTCGACGATTTCCATAAGCGGTTCCCGCGGCGCGTGGTCGGCTTAAGCGAATACGGCTGCGAAGCCCTCGATTGGCATTCCTCGAACCCCATCCAAGGGGATTACACGGAGGAATACCAAAGCTATTACCACGAGGAACTCATCAAAACCATCGCCCGCCGGCCCTACCTTTGGGCGACCTACGTCTGGAACATGTTCGATTTCGCCGCGGACGCCCGCGCGGAAGGGGGAGAGGCGGGGATGAACCATAAGGGCCTCGTCACCTTCGACCGAAAATATAAGAAGGATTCTTTCTACGCCTACCAGGCTTTTTGGAGCAAGAAGCCCGTTCTCCACATCTGCTCGAAACGGTACGTCGACCGGGTGGAGGAAAAGACCTTCGTCAAGGTCTATTCGAACCTTCCCGAGGTGGAACTCTACGTCAACGGGGCGCTGATCGAGAAACGCCAAAAAGGCGAATTCCCCTTCTTCGACTTCGAAATCGAAAACAAAGGGGAAAGCCAGATCCTCGTAAAAGCCGGGGAGCTCGAAGATTCCGCGGTCATTCGGAAAGTGGAAACCCCGAACCAGTCCTACATCATGAAGGAAGAGGGTTCGGTCATCAATTGGTTCGAAATCGAAGCCCCCGCGGGTTATCTTTCGGTGAACGATACCTTAGGGGAAATCTTCTCCACCTTCCGGGGCAAGTTCGTCATCTTCTCGTTCTTGATCTCTTTGAAAAAAATCTTGGCCCCCAAGGACAAACAAACGGAAAAAGGGAAGAAAAAGAAGGCCGAAATCATGGGCATGCCCTTGAACCGGAAAGCCATCAAACCCATCATGAAAATGGCGATGGGCTTCCCGATGAAACGGATCTTCTCCATGATCGGGAAATCCGTTCCGAAAGAGCTGATCCTCGCGACCAACGCGAAGCTGATTCGGATCAAAAAGCCAAAGAAAAAAGCCAAATAAGCATATACGGGTCCCCTCTTTTGGGAAGGGACCCGTTTTCTTTTGGCTTTTAGCGACGGAACAAACGCACGGCCAAGATGACCGTGCAGACAGCGAAATAGAGCCAGTAGACCGGGAGGATGAACACCCCGGCGAACACGGTGATCACGCTGACGAGGATAAGGGCGAGGAGTCCATACCACCAGGAATTGTTGGTGACGGAAACATCCCCATAACTCGTGATGGAGACGTCATAGACGTTGCTGCCGGCGTCCGCGGCTCCGCGGACCGCGCGGATGATGAAGCGGATCACGGGCAAGGCCATCGGGATGAGGCACATGAATCCGGCGGCGGCGAAATTATCGGAATATCCGCCTTCGAGAAGATAATTGAGGGCGATGATCCAAATGATGAGGGCGAATAGCAGCCAGAGGCAGCGGGCGATGAAGATGGTCAATCCTTTTTTGTCGATCATGGGGGTTCTCCTTTGTTTATTATTCTTTCGTGGGGGCGAATCGTTGTCGCAGCAGTTCGGGGCTCGCGCCTTTGGCGATGAAGGCTTCGAGTTTGCTTAAGAAGGCTTTTTGGAGGAAATCGAAGTCTTCGTACCAAGTCGTGGAACAGGAATTTCCTTCAAAGACGTATCCCCGATTCCGAAGGTAGGAATCGGATACGAGGAAGCGGGAGATAATCACGATTCCGGGACGGTTCCTCGAAATCGTGGGGTCGATGTGGAATTGCCTTCCTTGAATCGTGACTTTCACCCAGGCGTGGTTCACCCCTTGGTTCTTCCCCGTGACGAGGGTAGCGGGGATCCCCGCTTCTTGCAGCATATGGATCAAGGCCCAGGAATAGCCTTCGCAGACGCCTCGCTTTCTGACTAAAGGCCCATAGGCCATGTGGTTGTCCGCGTGGGGGCAAGAGGGTTGCTCGTGTTCGTAAGTCACGTAGGTCTGGAAATAACTCACCCCAAGCAAACATACGATTTCCGGGGGCAAGGTCGCCCCATGGGTCAGCCGTTGCATCAAGGATTTGGCTTTTTCTTCCCCTTTTTTGCGGTGATCCAGGAATTGGGAGCAGGGCATGGTCAAGGGGAAAGTCACGAAGAGGCCGGATTTCCCTTCGTGGGTGCCCGAAGACATCTGGACGGAGAAAACGCCTTCTTCGCTTTCTAAGAAGGAAGGGAAGGAGGCGTTCAGGCCTCTTGCCATGGAGGAAGGATCGCTGCAAGGGACGAAAAAGCGCGGAGTGGACGAGATATGGAATTCCTTCACGAGGTTCTTGAAGGTGTCGAGGGGCCTCGCCCGAACGATGGCGATGGAATCTTCCTCGACGGGTCTAAGGTTCGGTTTCGGAACGGGGGCCGACGCTTCGATGGGGGCGAGATGGACGTGCCTCCTAGGACTAGCGGGAGTGGGGCGAGGGGCGTCGAAATGAAATAAGACGCTATATTGGGAAACGAGATTGTCGCGGAAGACGCTGAAAGAACCATTCCCTTGGAGGGCGATTTGCAGGGCTTTTTTGGCGCACCCGCGCACCGCGAATTCCGGCAAAAGGGAATAGAATCGAACTTCGTGTTCGCCTTTCTGCAAGGCTTCCACCATCAAATCCGTTTCTTTCATTCTTTTTTCTTGTCTTTGGGTTTCTTTTTAAAGAGGCGAGCGAAGAAGGACAGATGCGTTTCTTCGTAGGCTTTTTCCAATCGCTCAAAAGTAGCCAGGGCTTCTTTTTCCTTGGGGTCTTTGGGGGCAATGTAAGAAACGAAGTCTTGGTGCTTCTTGGAATGGAACTTCTTCACGAGTTCCGAATCCTCTTCTTCCAATTCCTTTTTGATTTCTTGGCCTAAAGGCGTATCGGTCAGAGCCAAATAGCAAAGGCCCAAGAGGATTTCGGAGGGTTTCTTTTTCTTCTCGTCTTGGGTTTCCAAGAACCCTTGGAGGACGAGCGCGGGGTTTTTGGTGACGCGGAAGCGATCGAAGAAGGCTTCGTACGCCTTGCCGCTAGAAACGAGGGATTCGGTGATTTTCGAAATCAAGGGAGTTCGCAAGGAACTGACGTCCAATTCAAAGCGGTAATCCCCAAGAAGGGCAAAAGATGCGATTTGCTCATCTTCCCGATGGGCGCTTTCCCACGCGGAAGCAAACGAAGCGATGGTCAACGGAGTCTTGACCTCGAAAGCTTGCAGCAAGAGGCGATGGGGGCACCCCTTCCCTTGGAAGAGGGAAGTCACAGCCTCTTTTCCCAAGGAAGCGACGAGTTTTTGGAAATCAGGGTTCTCTTTGGCTTTTTCGCTCACGCCGACCAAGCGTTCGAGGAAGGCGTACCCCGCTTCTTTGGAAGAGGAGAAGACGAAAGAAGAAAGGACGCTGCCGGTAGAGGGGTTGAGTTTGGCTTCGGGATATCCTTCTAGAATTTCAAAGAATGCCTCAATGGCGGACTTGCCTTCTTTGGCAAAAGCGCTGGCCAAGAGGCGTTCGTAACCGGTGAAGGGACGGTAAGACCCAAGCAGGTGGAATTCGTTGGCAAGCCCCTTTGAAATTCCCTCGGAAGGAGAATAGCAAAGGCGCAAGGCGCGGGCTTGATCTTCGACTTGGAGCGAGAGGCTCTTTTGGAGGAAATAGGAATAGATCGCGTCGCGGGAGGCTTTGCCCGATTTGGCCAAGAAGGCGTCGAGTCGGAGGAACACTGGATTGTTCGGGGCGAGGTTTTGCAAGAAGAGGGCTTCAAACGCCTTCCCTTCTTCCGTGTCGATGCGGAGGGCGCCCAGCGCGCGAATCCGAATCAAAAGGAGGCAGGCGTATGCCGTTTTGGAGGAATCCATGGATTTGGGGCCCGGAAGCGCGGAAACGTTCAAATGGGCGGCGATGTCCCGTTTGGCCTCTTCGCTGAGATAACCTCCGTTATCTAGGGCGAGGTAGGTAAGCAACGCCAAATCGTGGAAAGCGTGGGTGTCGAGTCCGCGGATCACGTAAGAATAGGCGAGGGCGAACAAGCGATTCCCCATATCCTTCGAAAGGGAAAGGGCGAGGTGGAGGAAAGCAAATCCCCCCATCGCGTCTTCCGCGATCCATTTGGGATAAAGAGAGACGATGGTTTCTTCGACCCGGACGCGGAAGGTTTCTTCGCTGGCGAAAAGGGAAGAGTAGAAGCGCTGGGCGAAGGATTTGGCGCCGGAGAGGGAGGGGATGGACAAATCCCCGATCAAAGAAAGGTAAAGCGAATAGAGTTCGTCGGTCGATTCGTCGAACCGCACCGAACCTTTCTGGGACAAAAGAGCGAAGAAATCGAGGGCGCTTTGCTCTTTTTTGGCAAGGGCGGAAAGGAAGCGGGAAGAAACAGAAGGAATCGAAGAACGGCCGTTATCGAGGTCGATGGTTTCGAATTCGCTCATGGGACCCTTGACGAGGTTGGGGTTTCCATGCCCGATCAACAGGTATTTCGCGTGACGGGTCTTCTTGAGTTCGGGTTCCAAAGGCGTGTAATCCACGAGGTTTCCATCTTCCCCAAAGGCGTAATAGGCATACCGTTCGGGGTTATTTCGATAGCTGCTCGTGTGGGTGAGGAAGGTGAAACGCCGGGCAAGATCAAGAGGCAAGATTTCTGAAATCGCGATGACGAGGTCGCGGACATCGCTTTGATCCCCGCGGACGAATAAGGGCATCTGATCGGTTTCTTCTTTTCCCAGTTGTTCGGTGATGTAGGTCAAAATGGTGCAAAAGGAGGCGGTTAAGCGCTCTGGCAAGGCCACGTGGACTTCCGTTAAGCTCGCTTCTTCGACGCTTGGGAGATACGGGGGGATGCCGTTAGGATTGCTATCCATCGCGTAACGGTCGTTTTGGGAGATTTGGTCCAAGGGGAAATTCGCGTCGGTCAAATAAAGGCCCGGCTTCTTGGCAAAGCGACCGAGGATCCCTTCCGCGAGGAAGATGGGCCGGTGGGTGCGGCCGTTGATCCGGGGGGTCGTGCAAAGGGGCAGCGACTCCACCGCGTTTAACGCGTAAACCCCATTCCCCAAATGGAGGTATTCGTAGAGTTTCTCGTGGACGTCTTCGTCGCATTTTTCTTCCGAAATGCTTTTGACGAAGAGTTTCCCTTGGATCGAGGGGAGAAGGTCATAATACCCTTCGCTGACTCCGGATACCCCATATCCTTCATTGAAGGACACGGCGTCTTTTTGATACGGGTCGAACCAAGGGGAGCAACGGGTGTAAAGAATGCGTTCCATGGTTATTTCACCTCCCCGATCAAGCCTTCCTTCATCATGAGCCAAAGGAAGGGGTCTAGCACGCGGATGGGGTCGATGTGGCGCAGGGCGATCTCCCCGGTTTCGTCGCGTTCGGGTTTGTTCCCGAGGGCCGAAATGGCGAAGAATTGGACTTTGGATTGGACGAAGCAAGATTCGAGAACGTTGATGAAAGCCGGTTCTTCTTCTTGCAAGAAACTCAAAATGGAGTTGGAAATGACCCCCGCCATATTGGAGTCGAAGGCCTTTTTGCGGAAATCAAAGCAGCCGATGTGGGAGGAATCGCTCCGTTGGAGGATGAGGTCGCTATCGCCGAATTGGATGTTGCCATCCTCATCGCAAAGGGCGTCGATCTTGGTGAAGATAATCGCCACGTTCATGTCGATGAGGGCGTTGCTGCCAAGGCCTTTGTTCGTGCGGATGTATTCCGCGACCTTCTGAAGGGAAGAGGTCGCATCGTCCGCGCTCGAACTGTATTCGACGGATTCTCCCCCGATTCCCCGTTCGCGGAAGGTGCGAAGCTGGAGGGGGTCGAGGAGGATGAAGAGGGTGTCGGTGTCGCAGAGGTATTTGGAGACGACCGTTTGGTCTTTCCGGTCAATGTTGGAAAAGTTTTCGCCCGCCCCGTCGTAAATGGTGAGGGCGTAGGAGGGAATGGTGTTCCCCTTGGCTTTGTTTTTGTCGCGGATGCGCCAAAGGTAGGGATCGACGCTTCCGGCATTGGTGGCCCGGAGTTGGCGGTGGAGTTCGTACATCCGCTTCTCGTAATCGCGGAAGTTCTTGTAATAATCCCGCGTGCTGTCTAACGGAGAAACCGCGAGCCCCGTTTTCAACGTGTGCATGAGCTCATGGAGCATGACGATCAAGAAATTGGTTTTCCCGGAGTTCGTGGTGCCCACGAGGGAAAACTTCAAGGATTTGGAATAATCGAGCAAATCCGTGGGGAGGCTTTGGCCGCATCCCTTGTGGGGGCAGATGATCGTGGAGGCCAGCAAAGAAGAGGCGTGGACCGCCCGGTTGGTGCAGACGGGGATTTTGTTGTGGAACAATCCCGCGGCCTTGTAGGTCTTCCCGCATTGGGGGCAGGCGTAGGTGACGGTTTTCTTTTCGATGGGCTCGAGGCAATAGGGGCATTTGATGCTCATGGGATGCTTTCCTTTCAGATTACTTCGGAACTTTTAACGAGGCGTAATCCCCCGAAACGAGTTTGACTCGGCCTTCTTGGGGGAAGAGGCGGAGCTGCATGTCGGGATAGAGATCGCTCACGGGGAGTTCCAGGGTGTAGACCCCTTTGCTGACTTTGGCGCAATCGCTTTCCGAGAAACGCAAAATTTCGGTGGCTTTGATGTCGGTCGCCGAGACGGGGACCCCGACGTCTTTCCCCATCAAAACCAATGGGGGGATTCCCTCTTTCCCTTCGAGGTGGAGGGTGGCGAGCAAGGTTTTCTTGAAGAGGCCCTTCTTCTTCCATTCGATGGAATAACGGACTTCTTTGGGGCCTTCGTTGGTGATTTGGCAAACCGAGGTTTCGCCCAAGACGCGTTTGCCCCCGATGGAGAATTCCCCGAGGGAAAGCACGCGGAAGCGACCGCTCGCGATGATGCGGCTGCTCGCGGGAATCAAGCCTTCCTTCTTGTAATCGGAAGCCGAGACGAAGGAAGAGAATCCCCGGGAGATGTCTTCTTGGGTGATTTGGTTCTTGGAAGAATTGTCTTCCACGATGAGGTAATGGATGCCAAAGAGCATCGGGGGGATGGATTTCAATCGAAGATAGGCTTTTTGGCCTTCCTTGATTTCGCTTTTCGCAGGGTCGAATTCAAGCAATTCGATGGAGGAGATTTTCCCGATTCCGAGGAAGCGGGCTTTGTTCTCCGTCATGGAAACGAGGACGACGTCGTAGGAATAATTGCCCGGCAAGGAGAAGGAAAGGACCCCGTCGGAGAGTTTGCCGCTGGCGAGCAGTTTCTCTCCCTTAAGGTAGTTCAGAGCTTCCTCGGCGGGGAGCAAGGAATGGAGGCGTTTTTCCACGTTGCCGGGGACCACCGAATAGAGGCGGACGGCGTTACTTGCGGCGGGATCGAGCCGGCGGAAGGATATCTTGGTGATTCCCCCGGATTTGGAGAACGTCACGCTATCGGCGTCCCCCGGATCGCGTTCGATGCGGGCGAGGGCGCCCACCCCTGGAGTGAAGACCTTTTGGTTGTTTTCGAGGTAAACGGCTTGGACGAGGTATCCATATTGCCGGTCGAATTCCACCCCGGCGTCATCAAACGCCCCGCGGCAATCGGCGGAAAGAACCAAGGTTCCGGGATCGCCGAATTTCGGAATGGCGTTTTCTTTTCGCAAAATCCGGGCTCCGACCGCATTGGCGGGCAAGGAGAAGGAAATGGAGCACTTCTTCCCTTGGGGGGTCAAAGCGAGTTTTTCGACTTCGACGTAAGAGGAAATCACCGCGGTGGCGGGGCGGGAGAACACCCCTTCGCGGCAAGCGAACACCGCGTAGTAGTATTTCTTCCCAGAGAAGACCGTGGAGTCTTCGAACACGAGTTTGTCGCTGCCGGAAAGGAGCAATTTCCCATCCCCGTAACTCGTGGGCACGTGGGATTCGTTGCGCGTGAGGTAATAGGTGACGCGCATCGAGGGGGAAGGGGCAAAGGAAAGGCACACGGCGAGCTTGGCTCCCCCCGATAGCGAAGCGCGGAGGGTGCCCGGGCTTTGGACCGGAACCTTTTTGATGTGCTCGGAAGCGCTTAAGAAATCACTGACGATTTCGAGAACTTGATAGCATTTCCCGACCGCGGCTTCCGACAAGTCGGTGGGCTGGGGCATTAAGGCCCTGGCTTTGTTGAGGGCTTCTTGGATCGCCTTGATTTGGGAGGAGAGGTCGATGGAGGGGTTCGCGAGTTTCACCTTGTCGGCTTCCGCCTTCGCGGCCACGAAGTTCTTCTGGGCCATCAAGGAGGTGAGGGTGCCGAGGTATTTTTTGAATTTCGCGTACTCGGCTTCGATCTTGCTCTTCAAGGAGGCGAATTTCGGATCTTTGCTTGCGGCTTTGCCGCTGGGATCGGCCGACAAGGCTTGGTCCAAATAGGCGTTGGCTTCTTCGAGGTCGCCTCGGCTGAACGCGTGGGAGGCTTTGTCGATGTAGAAGGGGATCTTTTGGATTTCGGCGATGTTGAGGCCGCATTCCGGGCAGGATTGGGAGCTGGAAGGGATGAGTTTTCCGCAGTTGGGGCAAGGCATGTAAAAGGGCTTGCCGCAGACGGAGCATTTCCCTTTGCGCGCTTGATCGTGGTTGGAGAAACGCGAGATGGATCCGCAGTTGGAGCAGCGCATCGAAACCACGACCTTAGGAGGTTCGTAGGGGTCGTTTAAGAGGTGGGCTTCCTTGTTATAGATGGCCAAGGCGATTTCGTCGTCGTCGAACTTCTCCTTGATTTTGGCGAGGATGTTCGCGACGAATTTGTCGTCTTTGAGCATTTCCTCCGTCGTTTCCTTGAGGGATTCGAAGACGGGGGAAAGGGAATAGTAAATCAAAGAACGGTCGTAGACTTCCCGCATCTCCGGCTTCTTCGGGTTGAAGACGGTTTGGAGTTGGGAGAAGACATTTCGGAAGGGGAGGGAGTCGTTCCCGGCGGCCCCGCCGACTTTCCCAATCATCGCGTCTTTGTTCGCGGCGATGACCTTCACGAGGCTCGGGGTGTCGATGGAACGGACTTTGGATTCGCTTTCGCCCATGACAAAGCCAAGGAAAGAATAGAGGTTCTTCACGTCCTTTGCCCAGGGGTACACGCGGTTGATGACGGCGCTTCCGTTGATCGCGGCGATGGTCGTCAAATAGGAGTCGAAACTCGCGATGACGAAGTTCGGGGGAAGGGTCTTCGCCTCGATCTTGACGATCGTGTGGTTCGGGTCTTCCGTCATGAGGGCTTCGATTTCCTTCAGGGTGAGACGGAATTTCTTCACCCAGGAATTGATTTCCCCTTTGTAGGCTTCGTAATGGTTTTCGAGCAACCGGAAATAGCTCCGGACCGCCTCGCTTTGTTTGGCGATGAAAGCGGTCCGTTCGGACTTGACGGCATCTTTGTTGCCTGCCCAGGCCCGCATTTCCGCGACGAGTTTCTTGGCTTCTTCGAGCTGAGCAACCGTGATATTGGAATGGTTCTGTTCCCGTTTGATGCCGTTTTCGTAGGCGTCAATGGCAGCGGCGATGTCCTTGTCCTTGGCACCGCTGGAGATCTTCAGTACATCAAAATAATTCTCACGGCTCATAGCGAATATCCTTATTAATCCAGTGACAACGCGTTGATATGGTTGTCATCCATATCCACTTGGTTATTGGTGAACTCGATGTCGACGGTCTCTTCGTCCCCCGTGCGCGTGTTTTGGACGCGGACGTGGATGCCCGATCCGGAGACGCTCATCGCGCAGATGACGGCGGTCTCTTTGCTCGTGTTGGGAGGGAAGGGCAAGAAGAGTTTCCCGAGGTATTTGAGGCCATACGCGGGATTGGGGTCGATGAGTTCCCCGGTATCGTGGTCGATTTCGAAGGGAATGAGGCCCCTTTCTTCGATGATGGATTCGTAAATCCAGAACAGGATTCCGGATTGGTTGTCCACGACCGGGTAGAAGGTGGATTCGACGGTGGTCGGGATTTCATCTCCCTTGTAGACGAAATTGTGGAGATAGCACCCTTCCCCGCCTTTGGTGGTGTCGGTTCCGAAGGTGCGGGAGGCGATGTCGTGGATTTCCATGACGGGGCCGTCCGCTTCGTCCATGAATCCTCCGCTGCGGCGGGCCGAAGCCTTGGAAAGGATGTTCGCGTAGATCGCGGCGCCTTTGGCCACCGCGGTCTCCGGGTCGGAGAAGACCACGGGGATCGATTCGGTGTAGGGGGAGTCGCTGAGCCCGGCGAGTTCGTTCATGGATTCGCAATCCCCGTAGCGTTCCTTGAGGGTGCGGGAAACCATCGGCATGTTGGAGGATCCCCCAACGAGGAGGATTTTCGAAATCTTGACCGAGGTGACTTGGGGGAGGGAGAAGATGCGATCGAGGCAGTCCGTCGTCTTTTGGAGGAGGAAAGCGGTCGCTTCTTCGAATTGCTCGCGGGTGACTTCGCAAGTTTGGGATTCCCCGTCAATCACCGCGCGAACGGTGACTTTTTCGCGGGAAGAGAGGGACTTTTTGGTCTTCTCGGTGATGGAACGGATCGCGTATTCGTCTTCCGCGGTGAGTTCGGAAAGGGAATTTTCGTCCATCATGTTCCGACAGATGATGCGGAAGAGTTCGTCGTCCCAATCCTTGCCGCCCAAGGTGTCGTCGCCTCCGGTGGCCAAAACGCGGCAAGAGGGAACTCCGCCGGGATTGGCTTTGATGTCGAGGACGGTGACGTCGAAGGTGCCTCCGCCAAGGTCATAAACCGCGACGACTTCGTCTTGGACCGAGGCGGAACGGAAGGCGTAGGAAATCGCGGCCGCGGTTGGCTCGTTGATGATTTCTAGGACGTTAAAGCCGGCCAAAATGCCCGCTTTCTTCGTCGCGTCGCGCTCCTCGTTCCCAAAATACGCGGGGCAGGTGATGACGACGTCTTTGACGTTCTCCCCGGCGTCCGAAGCGTATTTAGCGAGCTTTTTGAGAATCAACGCGCTGATTTCGATCGCGTTGTATTCCCTTCCATCCATTTCATGGGGTGGGAAGGCTTTGCCGATTTCGCGTTTCACGAATTGGATGACGCGATGCCCTTCGGTTTGGACGTAGTCTTTGGCTTCATCGCCAACGACGATGTTGGAGTTCTCGCCGAAATAGACCGCGGAAGCCGTGGATTTTTCGTCGAGTTCGTTTGGGATGACGGAAACTTGCCCGTCTTCGAATTTGCAGATACAGGAATAGGTTGTCCCGAGGTCAATGCCGTAAACCGCCATAGGTACCTCCTTTGCTTAGTCCGCGATTGAGAACGCTTGGATCTTGGTCTCGGCTTCGTCGCGGTCGAAGTCGGTGTTGTTGTAGACGATGTCGCAATCCGGGAACTTCTCTCCGGTTTCCCCATCGGTGACGCGGATATGGATACCGGCGCTGTCGACGGTGAAATCGACGACCATCGGGTGCCCTTTGCGGCGGGAGATTTCCGGGATGTTCAAAACGAATTTGCCGAGTTCGCTGACTTGGTCGGCGGGATCGGATTCGAGGGGTTCCCCGTTCACGTCGGTGCAAGGCTTGACGAAGTCTTCTTGGGAGATGTTTTGGTAGACCGGGACGTTGATTTGCTCGCATCCGTCGAAGGGGACGTAGTAAGTCTTGACGATGTGGGTGGCTTCGCCGATGACGACGTCTTTCTTGACGAGGTTGTTGACGGTCCATCCTTGGGCGCGGGAATTGACCCCGATGCCAAAGCTGCGCGGGGTGAGGTCATCGACGAAGTCGGTGAATCCGGCTCCCGGGGTGGGGGCGGGGGCGCCTTCTCCAGCGGGGGCGCCTTCTCCAGCGCCGGCGCCGATGTCTTCTTCGTCGCTATATCCGGTGGTGAGCAAGGAAGCGTAGCAAGCCGCGCCTTTGGCGACGGCGAGTTCCGGCTCTTCGAGTTGGACTTGGAGGTCCGGATACATCTCTTTCACTTTGTTCGGAACCATCGGCATGTTGGAGGATCCCCCGACGAGGAGGATCTTGGAGATGGTTTCGGCGGCGACTTCGGGTTTGGCGAGAATCGCGGAGAGGCAGTCGGTGGTGCGGGTCATCAAAGCCGCGGTGGCTTCTTCGAATTCCTCGCGGGTCACTTCGAACTTGACCGTTTCCCCTTGGACGGGGATGCGAACGGTCGCGGTTTGTTTGGAAGAGAGGGATTTCTTGGTGATTTCGATCTTGGCTTTGATCGCGGCGAGATCGTCTTCGTCGAGTTCGTCTTCGGAGCAGCCTTTTTCTTGGAGGACTTTGGCGATCAAAATCTTTTCGAGTTCATCGTCCCAGTCCTTGCCGCCCAAGGTGTCGTCGCCTCCGGTGGCGATGACCGAGAAGTGCGGGACCTTGGTGCCGTTGAGGTCGCGGGAAGAAATCTTGAGGACGGTGACGTCGAAGGTGCCCCCGCCAAGGTCATAGATGGCAACGGTTTCTTCGGGGAATTCGCCATTTCCTTGGCGGAAGGCGTAGGAGATCGAAGCAGCGGTCGGCTCGTTGATGATGCCAAGGACATTGAGCCCAGCGAGTTCGCCCGCCTGTTTGGTGGCGGCGCGCTCTTCCAAACCGAAGTAGGCAGGGCAGGTGATGACGACGTCTTTGACGTTTTCGCCTTGCTCTTCCGCGTAGGTTTTGATCTTCTTGAGGATGAGGGCCGAGATTTCGACCGCGTTGAAGGATTGGCCGAAGAATTCATGGGGCGGGAAGGGTTTTCCAATCTCGCGTTTGATGAATTGGACGACGTTGGCGGCGTCGGTTTGGACCATGGCCTTGGCTTCCGCCCCAACGACGATGCTGCTTTCGGATTCGAAATAGACCGCGGAGGGGAGGGAGTTGGATTGGTCGTTGACGTTTTGAATGACGGAAGCTTTTCCGTCTTCGAATTTGCAGAGGCAGGAATAGGTGGTTCCTAAATCAATACCGTAGACACTCATGGGTTTCTCCTTATGTTATCAGAATGTTTATTGTTGTTCCGAAGCGGGGGCTTCGGGACGGTATTCGTACATGTCGGCGCGCATGGGAACGAGGACGATGCGGCCTTTTTTCCATCCGGGAGCGCGGACCAAGGCGACTTTCTTGTCGAGGCTTTGGTCGGGGGTTGGGATGCGTTTGGCGATCTTAGCGGTGAGGGGATCGAAGGGATCGCCGGGTTCGGCGCGGACGATTTCGCAATCGTAGTCGCAGAGGAAGCCTTCGAGTTCTTCGAAGATTCCCTCGATGTTGCTGCGGGTCTTGCTTTCGTCGATCGGGGCGTCGATCATGAAGCAATAGGTGCTGTAGAATCCCGCGACCGTTTTGAGCAGTTTGTTGAGGGAAGTCCCTTTGACTTGCTCTTCCAGGATGGCGACGTTCTTTTGGAGCGTGGCTTTGGAAGTGACTCGGAATTCTTCGTTCTCCTCGAGGGCCTTTTTCAAGATGCCGTGGAGGGAAGTCAAGGCGTTCTTCGTCCAATCCAGCCGAGTCGAGATCGCTTCGGGGACTCGGGCTTGGACGAATGCGGCCAGGGCGGCCTTTTCTTCTTCCCCGAGGGCGTCGAGTTCTTCCGGGGTGGCTTTGGCAAGAAGGGCGATCGCCTCGCTTAACGGGGAAGGGGCAGGAGTTTCCTCCACCGGGGCTTCTTCTGCCGGGGGTTCTGGAAGAGGGGTCTCTTCGGTCGGGGTTTCTTCGACTACTTCGAGGGTTTCGTCAGTTTCCATGTTTGTCCTCCTTCTTTAACGCACAAGAAACGTATTTTTTGTCTTTGAGGTTCAAGGCCCAACGGACCGGGGCGAGAACGCCCCAAGGACGGTAGGCGGTGTCATCCGGGGAATGGCCCATCGGGGAAGCCAAGTAGAAGTGCACGTTCTTGAACCGGGCTTCGATGTTGGAAACGAAGGATGCCTGGGATACCCCGGTGAGGAATTCTTTGATCATTTGGTCGCGGCAGGCATCGTAAGAGGCGTAGGCTTTGCCGTTGGATTCCCATTCTTCGTCGATCATCTCGATGGTGATGCGTTTGCGGACTTCCTCGGTGTCGGCTTTGGTGACGATGACCGAAATCGGGGTTTCGACCGTCTTGCCGGTTTTGGCGAATCCTTGGGCGATCAGGTAATTGTCGAAACTCGTGAAGACTTCCTCCGGGCTTGCGGGGGAATATTCGGTCTTGGTGTCGGTTTTTTGGACGGCTTTGAGGTCTCCTTCCGCGAAGGGATCGAGGAGGAAGAGGAAGCCATCGCAATAATGGTATTGTTCCAGTCGGGAATCCCCTTCTTTAAGCGCGGTTTGCCCGCTGAACATTTCCCCGGGGATGTCCACGATTTCGAATTTCACCGGGACGGGGTATCCTTTCGGTTCCACCACATCGGCATAGAAGAGGGCATCGCGCCCCGCGGTGGAGCGGATGTACTTCCCTTGGTAGGCTTTTGCGAGTTCTTCCATGCCTTCCTTGCACGCGGGATCCGAATAATAGGTCGCGCGGGTAGCCGAATAATGGTCATGGAGTTCGTGGAAGAGGGCGGCGAGGTAAACCGTTTTTCCCGAAGCGGTGCCACCGATCAATTGGAAGGTGATGGGACGGGCCGCTCCCGTTTGCATCGGTTCGTGGCAATGGGGGCAAACCGGATACAGATAACTCTTTCCCGAGAAATGGGTGGAGCCCAAGGAAGCCCCGCAGAAGCAGGTATGGTAGAACGCGCCATAGGTGTTCGGGGCGAGTTTCTTGTGGACTTTGCCGCAGTTGGGGCAGATGTATTCCGGAATGAGGGAGCGCTTTTTGCAGTGTGGGCAGTCGTTCTTGTATCCGCGGAGGAGCAAGAAGAAACGGTCCACGAGCCAGAAGAGGGCGAAGATGACGTAGAAAATGGCCATCGCGATCAAGAAGAGGATCGTGAAGACGACCATCCAGACGACGCAGAGGAGGAAGGCGACGGTCCAATGGATGATGGCGATTTCGATGCCGCAGACGAGGACAAGCCCTTTGATGATGAGTTCTCCCCCGTCAAACCAGCCGCTCAATTTTTCTTTGATGTAGGAGGTTTGGGCCAAAATCACGCGGAAGCAATCGCGGAACATATAGCCAATCGCTCGGAAGTTCGGCCCGAAGAACCAGCTTTTTCGAGCGGGCTCTTCGCCTGTCATATTCGAATAGTGTCTCTGGTATTCAAACGAATCGTTGAGACCATAAAGAATCCCACGAATGGAGGCGATAGCCGCTAAAACCACGGACACAACGAATGAGACAACACCCAACAACGGGATCGCCACGCTCAAAATGCCGAGAATCAAAGCAATTACGAGAATAACGCCAAGGATTTCCCACATAGTTATTTCCTCCCTTTCTTCACCGCGACCACTTTTCGGGAAAGCAAGAGCTGTTTGAAGTTAAAGTAACCGGCGAGGATCAAGAAAAAATTCAGCGTCAAAAAGCCAATGACGATGGTCGTTTGGTGGATGGCGTCGGTGGGATCGTTCCGTTCCTTGATACCACGGATGGATGCGCTCAGCGAAATGATCGGGAAAGTCAAAAGGACCAACACGATCAGCAAGGCAACGACGATTTGCAGGAATTGCGTTGGAATTTTATCTAGCGGAATCTCCCCGCTTTTTAAAGCAAAAAAATCGAGATTTGCAAACGAATGGTGGTTTTCTTCCGACGGAATCTAGCCTTTCTTCCCCATGACGGTGCGATATCGCATGATTTTTCTGCATTTAACCGCCATTTTCAGGAATCGGTGGACGGCAAGGTCCTTCCTC
>JAXDTZ010000028.1:0-49980 GCA_034089705.1 Candidatus Alloenteromonas sp.
GTTAACGTTCGTTCTTGTTTAGAATCGACGTAAGTGTTTTGTTGTCTGTCTGTCTAGTTCTCAAAGATCAGCTGCGACGCCCCGCGGCTGGCGGAGGGGTCTCCCCCTTAAGGCGCGCTTGATGATTATACGCCTGCGGCCTTGCCCTTTTCAAGGGCGGATTCCGCTTTCGCGGGGCCGGGCGCGCCGTCCGTGGGACAGCGAGTGAAATAATACTACATATCCGCCACGCGTCAACGGGTTTTAGGCAAAAAAATCGAAGATTACCGAAATACCGATATATTGAGCTTCGCGCGTGCGCATATGCGTGCGTTGTAATAATAAAGATTAGTCTTTCGGGCACCAGAAAACTCGTTCTTGGATAGCTATTCAAAATCTTCCGACGGTTCTTTCTCCACGAAAAAAGGCTTCCTCTTAATCAAGGAAGCCTCTTGGATGGAATTACTTGCCTTCCCAAAGCCCGTGCTTGTTGCAATAGGCGTACGCGGCGATGAATTTCTCACCTTCGCGAAGAAGGATGCTGGCTTTCGGAGCGTCTCCCGGCTTCAAGAAGCGGAAGGTTCCCCCGCAGCAGGTTTCGAAATAGATCCATTCGATGTAATGGTCGGGATCCATCGGATGGAGGACGCTTCCCACGGTTGCGGTAACTTCATTCCCGTTCCTCGTGATGACCGGGATGTGCTTTTCGGTCGCGGCTTCGGTGACGCCTGGCTTGATCTCCATCATGGGTTTGCCGCAGCACCAGGGGGATTCGCCCACGGAGTTGATCTTAGCAACGATGGAACCGCAGGCGAGGCAACGATAGAATTTCATATTTGTTGTCTCCTTTACTTGCTTTCATTGTAGAGGATTTTCATCCTCCTACCAAACAAAATGCTCTTAGAAGAAGAAAACGCCTCCGAAGAGGCGTTTGCGTTAATTGGAATCGCCTTTGAGCAACGTGAGGTAATAGAGAACCCGAACGAAGATCACGACGAAGTCCCCATACATCACGAAGGCGCAATAGAGCGCGAGGTTATCGCTGTTTCCGCCCCGCTCGATGATGCGGCGGATGTTGAACACGTCCGCGGCGATGACGATGAGGAGAACCACGGCCAAGGCAAGGGAGAAGATCAGGTTATAAACCAAACCCGCCCCAGGGAGGAAGGCCCATAAGAGCAGCCCGAAGATCCCGAAGAAAAACAGAATCGAGAGGAAGGAGATGCCGATATAAGCCCAGACGTTGAGGTCTTTCTTGGAGAACCACCCCACGAGGAAGAGGGCCCCGAACACCGCGGCGGAGATTCCGGCGGCTTCCCCGATGGTCGCGAAGTCCACCCCAAAAACCAAGAAGGAGGAGAGGAACACGCCCATGAGGATCGCGTAAATAATATAAGGAATCCAAGCGGAACGGTTGGGCTTGGCCACTATTTTGGTCATGACGAAGCTATCGATCACAAGCAAGAGGAACGAAGCGATCATCACCACCATGTAACCGACGAAAGCGTCGGCGTTCATTCCGGTGATTTCCCCGGCGAAAATGTAATCGGCAAAGATCAATTTGGTGAACAAGAGGCCCACCCCGAAGGCGGAAAGTGCGGTGATCACCAAGGCAATGGCCATGTACCCAAAGCATTTCGCCAGGGTCTTGGACACGTTGACGGAAACGGCGTTTGCTTCCCCAGTCGGTTGTTCATCGGGACGATGATTCGAATAGGTAGCGAAGCCCATGTTTACTTCACCAACCCTTCAATGAGGCCGGAATAGGAATCCAAGGCCAGAGAAGCTCCGCCGACCAAGGCGCCATCAATGTCCGGCATGGACATGTATTCGGCGATGTTGCCCGGTTTGACCGATCCGCCATAGAGGATGCGGATGGAATCCGCGACGTCCCCGAACATATCGCGAAGGACTTCGCGGATCGCGGCGATGGTTTCTTCGGCGATTTCTTTGGTCGCGCTTTTGCCGGTGCCGATGGCCCAAATGGGTTCATAGGCGATGACAACGCGCCCGGCTTCCTCGGGGGATAGCCCAGCGAATCCGGTCCGGATTTGCTCTTCGACGAAGGGTTTGGTTTCGCCTTTTTCAAAGGTTTCGAGGGATTCCCCGCAGCAATAGACGGGAACCATTCCCGCGGCGAGAAGGGCTTTGATTTTGGCGTTGCAGGCAACGCTGGTTTCGCCGTTGTATTCCCGGCGTTCGGAGTGGCCGAGGATTACCCAAGAGATGCCGATGGATTGCAGCATTCCGACGGAAATTTCCCCGGTGTAGGCTCCGGAAGGATGCTCATTCACGTTTTGCGCGGCAACGATGAGCTTGCTGTCCGCGTTTTCTTTGACGGTCTGGAGGCAAACGAAGGTCGGAGCGACGCCCACATCAATGCCATGGGCGACCGCGTATTCGACCATCTCGCGGCAGCCAAGGGCGAATTCCTTGGCTTCCGCGGGAGTTTTGTTCATTTTCCAGTTGCCGAGAAGCAACTTTTTGCGCATGCGAATTCCTTTCTTAGCGAAGGACGTCGACCCCAGGGAGGTGTCCGTCGGTTTCGATCATTTCCAGAGACGCTCCTCCGCCGGTGGAAACGTGGGAGAAGTTGCTCTTGTAGCCAAGTTGCTTGGCCGCGGAAGCAGAATCTCCTCCGCCGATGACGGAGAAGGCGTGGCCTTCGAGGTCTTTAATGGCTTCGCAAACGGCGATGGTTCCGGCTTGGAAATCCTTTTGCTCAAAGACGCCCATCGGGCCATTCCAGAAGACCATCTTGGCTTGGGAGATGACTTCTTGGTATTTGGCGCGGGTCTTCGGGCCGATGTCAACGCCTTCGAATCCTGCGGGGATGCCTTCTCCGAGTTCGACGACGGTATCCACGACTTTGATGGTGCGGGGAGCGTTTTCGTCGAAGTTATCGGTCACGACCGCGTCGATCGGGAGAAGGAGGCGGCCCTTGGATTCGGCGATGCATTTCCGGGCGTATTCGAGTTGCTCGGTTTCGACCGGGGAATTCCCGGTTTCGAGTCCGATGGCTTTTTCGAAGGTGTAGGCCATGGCTCCGCCGATCAAGACGTAGTCGCATTTCTTGAGCAACGAATCGATGACTTTGATCTTGTCGGAGACTTTGAATCCTCCGAGGATGGCGACGTAAGGACGGTCTTCTTCGGCGACGTCGACGCAGCGGGAGAGGTTCTTGACCTCATTGAGCATGAGGTATCCTTCCGCGACGGGTTTGCCTTCGGCTTTGAGGATGGCGGGGACGCCAACGGTGGAAGCGTGGGCGCGGTGGGCGGAGCCGAACGCGTCCATAACGAAGACATCGGCGAGGGAAGCCCACTCTTTGGAGAGTTCGGGATCGTTCTTCTCTTCGCCTTTCTCATAACGGGTGTTTTGGACCAAGAGGATTTCCCCGTCTTTCAAGGCATCCACTTTGGCTTTGAGTTCCGCCCCGCGGGTAACGGGGGAGAAGGAAACGACGGTCGGGGCGACGAGTTCGCCAAGGCGTTTGGCGACGCAAGCGAGATCGTTCGCAGTCTTCATCGCTTCGAGTTTGACGGGATCGGTTTCTTTCCATTTGATCTTGCCAAGGTGGGACATGAGAATGACGCGAGCCCCATGGGAAGTGAGGTATTGGATGGTCGGAAGGGCTTTTTGAATGCGGTTGTCATCGCGGATGACACCGGCGGTTTGAGGGACGTTGAAGTCCACGCGGACAAGCACGCGCTTGCCCTTAAGGTCTTTTAGATCTTCGACAGTAAGCATATTTTCTCCTTGCTTTCGTGGCAAAGGCCACATACGAATATATTCTACTTCATTTCTTCCCTAAGGGAAGATATTTGGTAAAAGAAAACCGATTTAACGATTTCTCGATAGGAAATGGCGTTCGATGAAGCCTCATTTTCGAAGACAATCCCCGGATTTCGTTCCGGTCAGGGAAATGGGCAAAACCAAACGAAAACACGCCCATAACGGGCGTGCTTCCGAAAATGAAAGGTTTTTTCTTAGGCTTTCAAAAGTTCGCCGTAGAGCTTGGCCAAACGGACGTATTGAGCGGTGAAGGACATTTCGTTGTCGTACCAAGCAACGACTTTGACGTGTTGGACGCCAGTCGGGTCTTCGACGATCATGGTGAGCGTGGCATCGAAGATGGAGCCGTAGTTGGAGCCAAGGATATCGCTGGAGACGATTTCGTCTTCGGTGTATCCGAGAACGCCCTTGAGTTCGCCTTCGGCGGCTTCCTTCATGGCGGCGTTGATTTCTTCAACGGTGACTTTTCTCTTCAAGGTGACGGTGACGTCGCAGAGCGAGCCATCGGTGACCGGGACGCGGACCGCGAAACCATTGAGGGTTCCGGCGAGTTCGGGGATGACTTTGCCGATCGCTTTGGCGGCGCCAGTGGTGGTCGGGACGATGTTGCCAGCAGCGGCACGTCCGCGGCGGAGGTTGCCCTTGGCGAGGTCAAGGATGGTTTGATCGTTGGTGTAAGCGTGGACGGTGGTCATAACGCCGCCGCAAACGCCGAACTTCTCTTGGAGGACTTTCATGACCGGGGCCAAGCAGTTGGTGGTGCAGGAAGCGCCGGAGATGATGGTTTGGTCTTTGGTGAGCTTGTTGGTGTTGACACCGTAGACATAGGTCGGGATGTCTTTGGAGGAAGACGGAGCGGAGATGATAACGCCTTTGGCGCCGTTGGCCAAATGGACATCGCCGTCTTCGTGGCTCTTCACGCGGCCGGTGCATTCGAGAACGACATCAACGCCGAATTCGCCCCATTTGAGTTCGTGGGGATCTTTCTTGCCGAGAACGGGGATTTTGCGTCCTTGGAAGATGATGTTGGTTTCATCGTAGCCGATTTCGTCCGCATGCCAGGTGCGGTGGGTGGTGTCGTACTTGAGAAGATAGGCAAGGGTCTTGGCGTCAACGAGGTCGTTGATGGCGACAACTTCCATTCCTTCTTCGTAAGCGCGACGGAAGGCAAGGCGGCCGATGCGGCCGAAGCCATTGATTGCTAGTTTGATGGACATTGTTTTTGAGTCCTCCTTTGTCATTAGCGAACTCATTATAGCGAAACTAAATCGCATGTAAAACAAAATGAGAGGGTTTTTATCGCTTTATCGGTAAAAATTTCCACAATATATTTATCTATAGATAAAGAAAGCGGTTCCGCGGGGAAATCATTGGTCTTCCGGAGGCCGAGCAAAAGCAAATGGGTCCGGGGCGACCTTCTTCTTGAACGGGGTGAAAAAATCCTCAACGTTGCATTCTAAAGCCGAGGCGAGCTTGCGCAAGATCAAAGCGCTAGGGTTCCTTCTGCCGTGCTCCAAATCGCAAAGATAGGCTTTCGACAAGCCCGAAAGGATGCCGACCTGCACCATGGAATAATCCCTTTGGTACCGAATTTGGGCGATGCGGAGGCCGAGGGCTTCCAAAAAGACCTGGTCCGGGGTTTTGGGCAGTTTATTCATCGGGATGCATTTCCTCGTACATGGCATGGAGGGAACGGAACAGATGGTTGACGTTGGATTTGCTGACCGTGGTGGCGAGCTCCTCGCTTAAGGCGACCGCGAGCTCTTCTAGGGAGGAGTCGGGGTTCTCCAAGCGGATTTGCATCAACGCGCGCAACTTGGGGGAGGCTTCCACGGGGATTCCCCGTTCCATAAAGTAACGGATTTCCTTAATCTGGCGATCGCTCGCGGCGCTGGTTTTGGACATGTTCGCCGCGTCGAGGTTCACGAGGCGGTTCCCGATGTTCGCGTAATCGCGGCTCAAACGGACGTCCTCGAACTTGAGGCAGCATTCGTGGGCCTTCATCAACACGATGAAATCCACGATTTCCTGGCTGCGTTTCAAATAGACGACGGTTTCTTTTCGGCGGGACACCCATTTCGCGTTGAAGGGGCGCGACTGAAGGCGGTTGATCAAATGGGAAATCTTTTTCGCGTATGCCTCGTCTTCGCAGGCGATTTCGAGGTGATAATTGCTCGAAGAAGGATCGTTCACCGATCCGGAAGCGATGAAAGCCCCGGCCAAAAACGCCTCTTTGGTTTCTTCGCTTTTGACGATTTTGGGCAAGGCGGAAGAAAAGAAATCCACCCCCAGATCCTCCAAGATAATCTCAGGATTGGATACAAGGACGTGGTATTTCGTCTTTTTGCGGAACCCGATTCCGCGGGTATAGGAGAAACGGCAGGAAACGCCATAGATCTCGCTGATGGAAAGATAGACCTTCTTCGCGATCACCGACGATTCCGTGGGGATGTCGATTTCCTCGTTCGAACCGATCCGAAGGGAAGCGCTGCCCTTGATGAGCCCCGCTAACAACGCCTTCTGCGCGTTCAAAGAGCGCTCCGCGCACGAAGCCTCCTCTTTGCAAAGCATCGCGAAGGAAATCCAATCGTCCATATCAGGCCTTTTTGTATCGATGCATCTCGCGATGGTTGACGACGCAATTGCGCTTCGAAGAGAAATATTGGTAGAGACGCTCCGCGAAATAGACGGAACGGTGCTGCCCTCCCGAGCAGCCGATGTCGACGGAAACGTAGGAACGGCCGCTTTGCTCCGCCGTCTCGAAGAAGTATTCCAAATAATCCCTCATCTTCTCAAACGCCGTCTCCACTTCGGAATAGGATTCCAAGAAATCGATGATGGGTTGGTCTAATCCCGTGTATTGACGGAGTTCTGGATTCCAGAAGGGATTGGGCACGTTTCGGCAATCGAAAACGATGTCGGAATCTTCGGGAATCCCGTATTTGAATCCAAAGCTCGAAAACACGATGGTGAGTTTTTTGCTCTCCCGCCCTTCGATGTGGAGAATGGCGATGCGGCGCAAATCGGCGGCGGTGAGCCCCGTGGTGTCGATGTAGAGGTCGGCCAATCCGCGCACCGTCTTCATCGCTTCGGCGTCTTGGTCGATGCATTCCTCCAGGGACAGGTTTTTGAATTGCAAAGGATGGACGTGGCGGGTTAAGCGATACCGGGAAAGCAACTCGCTCTTCTTGCAATCCAAAACAATGAAATACGGTTCGATGCCTTCGGCGGAGGCGAGGATGTCGTGCGCGTGCTCCGCGTGACGGATCTCTTCGATGATCAAGGTTTTGTCGTACGAGGAATTGATGCGGATTTCATCCAAAACCGCCGGAAGGGCGACATTGGGGATGTTCTCCATGACGCGGAATCCGCGTTCTTCAAATACGTGGGCTATGGAGGTTTTTCCCGCTCCAGAGACGCCCGAAAGCAACATTACGGTTTTCATAGTTCACGGAAAGTATACCGCCTTTCGAAGCGGGAAAGAAGACATCCCCTAATGGGAACGAACATATCGGATGGCCATGCTCGCGGCCACCGCGGCTTCCCCCGCCGCGTTGACGATTTGGCGCAACTTCTTCTTCACAACGTCCCCGCAGGCGAAGATTCCGGGGATCGAGGTCATCATGTCCTCGTCCACCACCAAAAACTGCTTCTCTTTCTCAGGGGATAACCCGTTCAAAAAGCCCGAGGCGCTCACGCCTTCTTTCATCGGGAACACCCCATCGATGGGAAGGGAATAGGTATCCATTCCTTCTTTCACCAAGATCGAATCCACTTTGGCGTCCCCCGATATTTTCAGGATATCGCCATGAGAATGGAGGTGGAAATTGGATAACGAAGAGCACTCCTGCAACAAGGAAAAACTGAAATTGGGATCGGAAGGAACGAACAAATGGACGTTCGAAGCGATTCCGGCGAGGTACAACGCGTCTTCTAGCACGCGGTCATTCCCGCCAAGCAGGGCCACGTTCTTCCCTTGGTAAAACGCCCCGTCGCAAGTCGCGCAATAAGAAACCCCGCGACCCAAGAATTCCTCTTCCCCCGGAATCTTGGAGGAAGGGGAACTCATTCCCGTCGCGATGATGACCGCTTTGGCAATATGGTCTTCATACCCATGGATGAGGAAACCTTTTTCGGTTCGTTCAACCTTGGAAACGTCTTCTTCTTCGATGTCCACCCCAAGCTCTTGGGCTTGCATCAAGATGTTCATCGCGAGGTTCGGCCCGGAAATCTTGGGGATTCCCGGGTAGTTGTCGATGCGGTGGATGTTGTTCAAAATGCCTCCTGGCATTCCCCGTTCCATGACAACGGCTTTCAGATTGCTTCGTTTTAGGTATATTCCGGCGGTGAGTCCCGCGACTCCGCCTCCAATGACGACAACATCCCATTCTTTCATGCGCAAAACCTCCGCTGTTAGGATATCAAAGGAGACACGGAACGCAACCGGTTCGCTCACCCATCCCAGTGCATTGGGCGTGGATTCCAATTTCCCTACTCAAGATCCTCCTCCATCAAAAGAATATGAAAAGCCTTGGATCTTCTAGGACCCAAGGCTGGAAATCATTGATCGCGAGGCTCCGAATCGGGTTCTTTTTCCACAATCGTAATCTCGGGGGCCTTCGTCACTTCTTCGTGGCTGACTCCGGCCTCCTTCCTGCCCCTAGCCGGCTTGGCTTGCGCGGCTTCCTGGGCTTTCTCTAGCGATCCCCGAGACCAGGTTTTGCCTTTTTGGACAACCCAGAAAATCTGGAACATCGCGATCAAAGCCGCTCCAAGGAGGATGTAGGCGAGGGCGTTCCAAATGGACCAAGTCCCGTTCGTCCCCATGTTGAAGTTCGGATCCCGAAGCGGTTCCATGATGATGCGAACCACCCCATACCAAACGAGGTAGCATCCAGAGAGCACCCCAAGCCCACGGCTTTTCTTCCAAATGCTAGGAATGATATACGCAATCAAGAAATACCCGAATATGTTCAACGCGGATTCGACGAGGAACAAAGGAACGCGAATATACCCCGGATCGCACCCATAGGCCATTTGGTTGGCCACCCAGGTCGGAAGCCAATTCCACCCGTTGCTTTGCAAAACGGCGGCCCCATATACCTCGAAATTGAAGAAATTGCCCCATCTCCCGATGGCTTGTCCCAAAAGGATCGTGGGGACCACGACGTCCATGCCGAAACGGATATCCACCCATTTAAGGCGAAGGAGGGCGTAAGCGACCCCGACAAGGATGCCCCCGACGGCACCGCCCATGATGGTGAGGCCGCCATCCCAGATGCGGAACACCTGCGAGAAATCGGAAGCGAAACCATCCCGGTTCCAGTTCCCGACCACATACCAAATCCTCGCCCCGAGGATGCCTCCGGGGAAAGCGAACAACAGCAAGGTTTCCAAAATCCCGTGCTTGCCGTATTTTTGGTAGAACTTATGGTCGGAGACCCAATAACAGACCAAGGCCCCGAAGACGATGACCACCCCATACCAACGGACGGAGAGCCCTCCGGAGACTTCCGCGGAGTTCGCGTTAGCCGCGGTGATCCAATGCCATCCACTCCCATTGATCGCGAATCCGCAGACCAAAGGGTAGGACAAAGCGTTTCCAACCCCTTCCCCCATCATGAGGAAGGAGAAAAGCGCCAAAGGAATCGAACCGTATAAGGCGATTTTGATGATTTTCATCTGTCGGACTTCGATGTGAGGGCAATAAAACCGCAGATAGAAGGATTCCCACAAGACGAAGAAGAACATGAAGAAGAGCCCGGCTCCGAGGACCGCCATCGTCGCCTCGCCTTTTTCCAGGTGCCACTCGGCCAGCATTTGGATGCCCCCTTGGAAAAATCCCCCGGCAAGAGCCATGCAAAATGCGGCGAGAATCAACGTTTTCCCCTGCTTTTTGCTCAAAAGGTTCGTGGCTTTGTCGTTCCGGAAAGCGCGGATGGTTTTGATGGAGAAAAACAGGCCCAAGGCCAGAAGAATTCCCCCGATAATCGTGAATGCAATTCCCATATAGAGACCATTATGGAGGTTTTTCCTGCGTTACGCCATAAAAAACCTTTTGGTTTTCTATCGGAAATCATCCGAAAACGGATAATCCGACAACCCTTGAAACGAAAAAAAGAAAAGAACGGGGCCGCTTTCGACCGCCGTTCTGCCTTATTCTCCTTTTAGCATCCGTCGGAGATATTGCCCCGTGTAGGAAGCTTCGACCTGCGCGACTTCTTCCGGGGTTCCTTCCGCGACGATGGTCCCTCCGCGATACCCTCCCAAAGGCCCGAGGTCGATGATCCAGTCCGCGCATTTGATGACGTCGAGATTGTGTTCAATCACGACCACGGTATCCCCGTTGTCGACGATGCGCTGCAAGATCGCGAGGAGCTTGGCGACGTCGTCGGTATGGAGGCCGGTCGTCGGTTCGTCGAGGACGTACATGGTTTTCCCGGTGGATCGGCGTTGGAGTTCGGTCGCGAGTTTCACGCGCTGGGCCTCCCCTCCGGAGAGTTCGGTCGCCGGTTGCCCGAGTTTGACGTAACCAAGGCCCACCTCTTGCAGGGTTTGGATCTTGCGCAAAATCTGGGGACGGTTTTTGAAGAATTCCACGGCTTCCTCAATCCGCATGTCAAGGACGTCGTAGATCGATTTGCCTTTGTATAAGCAACGGAGGGTTTCTTCGTTGTAACGCTTTCCTTCGCATTCGTCGCACCGCACGTAAACATCCGGCAAGAAGGACATGGGGATGCGGGTGACCCCCGCCCCTTGGCATTTCTCGCATCGCCCGCCTTTGACGTTGAAGGAGAATCGGCCTTTGTCATAACCTTGGGCCCTCGCCTCTTCCGTTTCGGCGAACAAAGCGCGGATATCGTCGAACACCCCCGTGTAGGTCGCGGGGTTGCTCCGCGGGGTCCTGCCGATGGGTTCTTGGGTGATGTTGATGAGCTTATCGATGTTTTCTAGCCCGGAGATGGAGGCGATTTTCGGGGGGAAGATATCCTTTTTCCGTCCGAGTTCATCCTCGATGGCTTTGACCAAGGTTTCGTTGATCAATGAGGATTTGCCCGAGCCCGAAACCCCGGTGACCAGCACGAGTTTCCCCAAGGGGATGGTGACGTCGATCTTCTTGAGGTTGTGTTCAAAAGCCCCATGGATTTCAATGGATTTCCCATTTCCTTTCCGTCGCGTGAGGGGGACGTCGATGCGTTTTCTGCCGGAAAGATAAGCCCCCGTGATGGATTCTTCGCATCGTTCGATGCCTTTGACATCCCCTTGGTAGACCAAAGTCCCTCCATGGACGCCCGCTCCCGGGCCGATGTCCACGATGTAATCCGCGGCGCGCATCGTGTCTTCGTCATGTTCCACGACGATCAAGGTGTTTCCGAGGTCCCTCATCTCTTTCAACGTTTTGATGAGTTTGTCGTTGTCCCGTTGATGAAGTCCGATGGAGGGTTCGTCCAAAACGTAGAGAACGCCCGATAGTTTCGATCCGATTTGGGTGGCCAAGCGAATCCGCTGGGCTTCTCCTCCCGATAACGTCATCGCGTAGCGCGAAAGCGTGAGGTAATCGAGGCCGACATCCACCAAAAAGGAGGCTCGGTTCTTGATTTCCCGCAAGACCATGTCCGCGATTTCTTTCTCCGTGGTGGACAAGGTATCCTCCAAGGAATCCAGCCATTCCAAGAACCGATCGAGGCTCAAGTCCGTGGCTTCGAAGATATTGAGCCCTCCGACTTTCACCGACAAGGCCGCTTCATTCAACCTAGCCCCGTGGCAAGTCGGGCAAAGGGTATCGCGCATGAACGATTCATAATATTCGCGCATGAAAGAGGATGAGGTTTCCGCGTAGAGGCGTTCGATCTTTTTCTTCACCCCTTCGATGAACCCTTTTCTCTTCATGCGGTTCCCGCTGGCGGAAGTCAACGTATATTCCATCGGGTCTGGGGAGCCCATGAGGATGATATCCATTTGCTGAGGAGTCAATTCTGCTAATGGGACATCCATCGGAATGTCATATCTTTGGCACAGCAAGGAGAACTCCTGCCATTCCAAATTGGTGGATCCCACCACATTGTGGTAATAACGAATACCTCCTTCGAGGATGGATTTATTCATGTCCGGAATCAGCAGGTCTATGGCGACTTCCCGGCGGATTCCAAGCCCTTTGCAATCCGGGCACGCCCCCATAGGAGCGTTAAAGGAAAACAGCCTCGGTTCCAAATGGGGGACGGAGAATCCGCATTTGGGGCAAGAATGGTGCTCCGACAAGAGGCGCTCCCCGGTTTGGGAAGCGATGATCACGTAGCCTTTGCTCCATTTGAGCGCCAACTCGATGTCTTCGGCCACGCGGGAACGGATCCCTTCTTTAACGATGATTCGGTCGATGACGATGTCAATGGAATGGCGCTTGTTCTTTTCGAGTTTCAAATCTTCGTCGAGCATATGGCTTTCCCCGTCGATCCGAACGCGGGCAAAACCTTCTTTTTTCAACAAAGAAAGAGTTTTCTCGTGAGTGCCTTTCTGTTGGGAGATGATTGGGGAGAGGATTTGGATCTTCTCGCCCATCTCAAAGCGAAGAACCGCGTCAATCATCGCGGTGGGGGAATACGCGCGGATGGGTTCGCCGTGTTTCGGGCAATACGGAACCCCGATGCGGGCGTAAAGCAAACGGAGGTAATCGTAAATCTCCGTCACGGTTCCCACGCTTGACCGCGGGTTATGGGAGGTGGATTTCTGGTCGATGGAAATCGCGGGGGACAACCCCTCGATCGCGTCGACGTCCGGTTTATCGAATCCGCCCAAAAACTGACGGGCGTACGAAGAAAGGGATTCGACGTATCGCCGTTGCCCTTCCGAGAAAATCGTGTCGAAGGCCAACGAGCTTTTCCCCGACCCCGATACCCCCGTGAATACCGTGAGGGTCCCTTTGGGGATTTCCACGGATATCTCTTTCAGGTTATTTTCCCTCGCCCCTTTGACGAGGATGTAGTTGCGCGAATTCTTTTCGTCCATAGCCCCACGATTATAGCAAAAGGGAGGAGTCAATCACCCTAAAAAGAATCCCAACTCGGATTATTATTTCTTCGTCTCGTTCTCCTACGCGCGATTTTGGGGCTTTGGGCCATTTGGAGTAAAATGCTTTTGACTAGGAGGGTTCCCATGAACGAAGCCAAGCCATCTCATCCCGGTGATATCGCATTTCCCATTCTCTTCGGCGTTTTAAGCGCCGGGGAACTCGCCATTACGGCCGCTTTCCTCATCGACATCCTCCAAAACCCCAACCCCATCGGAGGGGCCGTCGGCATGATCTTGGCCTTGATTTTCGGCGCTCCCGTGGTGGGAATCGCCGGAATCATTGAGATCATCCGCCTCATAAAGAAGAAAGTCCGTTATAAAATCGAATGGATTCTCGCGATTCTCATTGTTCTTATTTGGGTGGCGTTCTTCTTAATGAACCTCATCACGGCGAAAACAACCACGTTATAAAGTGCGTTTCCTTTATCTTTTTCCTCGTAGGGGAGTATGATATTAGCAATGGGGATCATCGAAGAAACTTACGGTTTGTTGAAAGAAACCAGCAACTATGTCGTGGCCAAAATTCCAGAATCGGACCATATGGCCGACGAAGAGTTCTTTTTCTTGCTCAATTCGTTCTCGGTGTTTGAGCTGGCGAACCTCCGCACGCCCCGCGACATCGTCAAAGCCTTGGATCCCCGGGGCGCCATCTGCGAAGCCCGCGGGTATAAGGATTACATGAATGACATCCTCCTCGCTTTGGAAAACAAGGAAGCCAATCACCATCCCCGCACCTTCCTGCTTTCCATTCTCGACAATCAACGCGTGGTGAACCTCGCCATGTCGATGTACCACAGCAAGGAAAGCAATATCCGGGTCTTTGTGTTCGCCGCGCTCGACATCGTGGCTTACGACCTCAACTACTTCGTCAAATCCACCTATCAGGATCGCTTGACGGGCCTATTCAACTACTTCACTTTGAAAGAGCATCTCCGCAGCCACGAACGCAACGCCTTCCTCTGCTTGTTCGACCTCAACCGGTTCAAAGCCCTCAACGACCATTATGGCCACGAGTTCGGCGATTTGGTCTTGCAGGAGATCGGCAGTTACCTCATCACCATCGCCCACGACGACGTAATCTATTACCGCCGTTCCGGGGATGAGTTCTTTTTCCTTCTCTTCCGCGACGACATCAAGGAAGCCTACGCTCTGGTCAACCAAATCGACACCCATTTAAAAACATTGAAGGACACCCAGTTCAAGGATTACCACCACATGGAATGCTCCGCCTCCTTCGGGATGGTACGGTTTGACCATAATGGCAAAAACGCCATTTTCAACGAACGGAACTTCTTCGACGCTTGCCGTTGCTGCGACCTTGCGATGTACGAAGCCAAAATCGGAAAGAAGCAAGTCGTCTATTATGACAAAGCCAAATTACGGGAAATCCTGAAAGCCGGGAACATCGAACAACGAATCGCCGACCTCGCGAAAATCGCGGGACGTTAGCCCTTTTCCTTGGGAAAGAAGAAAAATAAAGTAGAATTCCCTTTCGGCCCGTGTATAATAACCTTCGCCGGGACGTAGCACAGCTTGGTAGTGCGCTACCTTGGGGTGGTAGAGGTCACGGGTTCGAATCCCGTCGTTCCGACCATGAAATAAAAATGCTTTGATCGAGCAGAAATGCGACGTCAAAGCTTTTTTATTTCGGACTATATAGCCCTTCTATGATTCAAAAGGAACACCATCTCGAAGGATGTCTTCGTCCCACATCATTTCCACCGAGGAATGGCAATTCTCTTTGGCGAAAATCACTTCATTCCCCTTACGGAGTTCCACGGAGGAACGGATCTGCAGGGTCTCTTGAATCGTCCGTTCCATCTTTCCATCCCGCGGGGCTCGTAGCGGATGCCCTTCGAAAGGGACCCATTTCGCGGTTAAGCGGTATTTCCCTTTCGCGATGACGATTTGGGTTTTGGAAACGAAGACGACTTTAGCCCCGTTATAAGTGCAGAACCGGTATTCACGGTCCCCATCCATGATAAACGCGAGCAAGCCCTTGAAATGAATGAGTCCGAAAGGAATGGTCGCGTAGGCAAGCGTCACCCCGTAATCCTCCCCGATCGCGTTGTACCAAAAATACTGGCTAGGGAACGATCTTCCCGCGTCCCCTTCGATGTAGCCCCGCCCGGGAGAGAATACGTGCTTCGTCCCGTTGAAGTTCACTTCTCCCCACAGTTCATGGTACATCGATTCCACCGTGTGGGAACATTGCATGGAGAAAACGCGGAACGGCCCCATCGCAGGACGAGACAACGGGTGTTTTCGCTTTATGGCCAACGTCCCGGATAAAAACAGATTCCGTTGGGTGATTTCGATATGAAGAATGTCCCCGACTCGCCGCAACGCATCCGGCTGGAGGATCTCGTGGGATCCGTTTTCCAAGATGAGTTGAAACCCTGGGCCGGAAAAAGAGGAAACGCTTTGGATCAATGCGAAGGAAAACCCATCGTTCGCGATGCATTTATAATATGTCCCCTCAAAATGTTTCTTTGCCATATCTCTATGTTCAATATACGACATCAATGGGAATTCACAAGAATAATGAACGGGATCAATCTCTCGTAAAAGAGAAGCCCTCTCCTGATGATTCATAGAAAACAACATCGAAAGGCCAACAGAAAAGAGCCCGTTTCCGGGCTCTTTGGGTGGGAAGCAAAGGATTATAATCCGAACTTCTTGATGTTTTCCCAACGCTCTTTCGCGTAGGCTTCGCACTTGGAGAGGAGTTCTTCCGCTTTCTCCGGATTGACGATCGGGAGCATGGAATACCGGGTCTCGTGCATGATGAAGTCGCGGAACTTCGAATAATCGGGGGTCACCGGTCCATCGATCACGAGCGGGCTCTTGCCTTCGGCTTTGAGGCGCGGATCGTAATGGAAGCAGTTGAAGTAACCGCATTCGACGGCCGCTTTTTCTTCCTTGATGGAATTGACGAGGCCGCCTTTGATGTGCTGTTCGGCGCAGGGGCAGTAGCAGATGATGAGGGACGGTCCGTTGTAGGATTCGGCTTCCTTGAGGACTTTGATCGCCGCGGCGGGGTTGGCCCCGAGGGCGATGCAGCCGACGTAGACGTGGCCATAGGCCATGGCAAGGAGCGGCAAGTTCTTCTTGGCTTCTTTCTTTCCGGAAGCGGTGAACTTGTTGATCGAACCGGTTTGCGAAGATTTGGAAGCTTGTCCGCCGGTGTTGGAATAGACTTCGGTGTCGAGGACGAGGATGTTGACGTCGGCTTCGTTGGCGAGGACGTGATCCACGCCGCCATAACCGATGTCGAAGCTCCAGCCATCACCCCCGACGATCCAGACGGATTTGTCCACGAGGTCGCGTTCGTAAGCGAGGACTTCTTTGACGCCTTCGTCTTTGGAGGCTTTGACGAGTTCCACGAGTTTCGCGGCGATGCCTTTGACGAGATCGCGGTTTTTGATGTTCGCGAGATATTCGTCAATGACCGCGGCGAGTTCTTCTTCCACGTTCGGCTTGGCCGCTTCGAGGATGGAGCAGATCGTGGAGAGTTTTTGGTCGGTCGCGATGCGCATGCCGAATCCGTATTCGGCGTTGTCTTCGAAGAGGGAGTTGGCCCACGCGACGCCGTCTTTGCCGTTGTGATTCACAAACGGGGTGAGCGGAGTGGAACCGCAATAGATCGAAGAGCAGCCGGTGGCGTTGGCCACGAGCATGTCTTTGCCGAAGAGTTGGGAAACAAGGCGATAATACGGCGCTTCTCCGCAGCCCGCACAAGCTCCGGAAACTTCCATGTAGGGTTTTTTGAAGCCAACGCCGATGACGGTGCTTTGCATCTTTTCCGGAACCATGGAGGATTTGTCGGAGCAATGGGAATAGAGGTAATCCGCGGCTTCTTGTTCCCCGGCTTGGCCGTGGGCGTCCACCATGCGGAGAGCGTACTTGGAGGTATCGGGTTTGGTCCCGGCTTTCGCGGCCATCATGTCGACGGTCTTGTTCTTGGAGCATTCCGCGACGCAGAGTCCGCAGCCAACGCAGTCTTCGGTGGCGACGGTGATGCGGAACTTCATTCCCTTGACGATTCGGGATTCGATGGTTTTGCCTTGGACCGATTCCGGAGCGCCGGCGAGTTCGTTCTCATCGATGAGGTAAGGACGGATCGTGGCGTGGGGGCAGACGAAGGCGCATTGGTTGCACGCGATGCAGTTCGCGGGGTTCCAGAGGGGAACGCGGTCCGCGATGGCTCTCTTTTGACGGAAGGTGATGTTCTCGTTCATCGTGCCATCCGCGAGTTCGTGCTTGAGGAAGGCCGAGGTCGGGAGTTCGTCCCCGTCCAAACGATCGATGACGGAGACGTATTCGTCGTAATAGGTATCGCCGGTGTCGACGATGACTTTCTTGGTGTCGAGGGAGATCCAAGCGGGATCGACGGCGACTTGGCGGAGGCCTTGGGCGCCGGTGTCGATGGCTTTGTAGTTCTTCTCCACGACATCCATGCCCTTCTTTTCGTAGGTCTTAAGGGCGAATTTCTTCATCCACTTCTCGGCTTCTTCATACGGCATGATTTGGGGATTGAGTTTGAAGAAGGCCGCTTGGAGGGTGGTGTTGGTGTGGCGTCCCATGCCGGCTTCGGCGGCGAGTTTGTTCGCGTCGATGACGAAGAACCGGACTTCCTTTTCGGCGAGCAAGTGCTTCATGCGGTTCGGCATCGAAGCGATGAGTTGCTCATCGGTGAGGTTGGTGTTGAGAAGGAAGGTTCCGCCTTTCTTCAAATTGGCGATGATGTCGAATTTGAAGATGTAGGAATCCAAGGAGCAGGAAATGAAGTCCGCGTTCTTAACGTAATATTCGGAATGGATCGGGTCTTTTCCGAAGCGGAGGTGGCTGCGGGTGGTTCCGCCGGCCTTGCGGGAGTCGTATTGGAAATACGCTTGAGCATATTGCCCGGTCGCATCACCGATGATCTTGATGGAGGATTTGTTCGCGGAGACGGTGCCATCCGATCCAAGGCCATAGAAGAGGCAGCTCGTGTAGGAATGGGGGATCACGAACGAATCGTCAACGGGGATGGAGAGATGGGTCACGTCGTCTTTGATTCCGACGGTGAATCCGTTCCATTGCTTGGAAGCGTTCAAGAAATCGTAGACGGCTTTGACGTCCTTGGGTTGGGTGTCTTTGGAAGAAAGACCATAACGCCCGCCGATGACTTCGATGTTGGTACGTCCTTCCGCGGACAAGGCGGCGAGGACATCGAGATAGAGAGGTTCCCCTTCCGCGCCGAGTTCTTTGGTGCGGTCGAGGACGGCGATTTTCTTCACGGAAGCGGGGATCGCTTCAGAGAGGAGTTTGCTCGAGAACGGACGGTAGAGGTGGACGCGGACCAAGCCAACCTTTTCTCCGGCGGCATTGAGGGCATCCACGACTTCGGTCGCGGTTTCGGTGACCGACCCCATGGCAACGATGACGCGTTCCGCGTCCGGGGCGCCGTAATAGACGAACGGAGCGTAGGTGCGTCCGGTAAGGCGAGTCGCTTCGGCGAAGTATTTTTGGGCCGCGGCGATGACGTCATCGACTTTGGAGTTTTGGGCTTCGACGGCTTGGAAGTAAATGTCGTCGTTTTCCGCCCCACCGCGGGTCACCGCGTGGGTGTGGGGGTTCAAAGCACGGGCGCGGAAGGCCTCGACTTTGTCCATCGGAAGGAGCTTCTTCCACTCGTTCTCGTCGACGAATTCCACGTTTTGCACTTCGTGGGAGGTACGGAAGCCATCGAAGAAATGGCAAACCGGACGGGAAGATTCGATTGCGACCAAGTGGGCAACCGGGGTCAAATCCGCGATTTCTTGCACCGAGTTGGAGCAAATCATCGTGAGTCCGGTTTGACGGATCGCGTAGACGTCTTGGTGGTCGCCGAAGATCGAAAGGGCGCGCGTCGCAAGGGAACGGGCTGCGACGTGGAGAACCGCGGGAAGCAATTCGCCGCACCACTTGTAGACGTTCGGGATCATGAGGAGCAAGCCTTGGGAAGCGGTGAAGGTGGTAGCAAGGGATCCCCCTTGGAGGGCGCCGTGGACAGCGCCGGAAGCACCGGCTTCGGATTGCATTTCAACGACTTTGACGGGTTGGCCAAAGAAGTTCTTTTGGCCTTTGGAGGCAAAGACGTCAACATTCTCCGCCATCGGGGAGGACGGGGTGATCGGATAAATGGCCGCCACTTCAGTGAAGTAGTAGCTTTCCATTGCCGCGGCGGTGTTGCCGTCGACGGACTTCATCGTTTTTTTGATTTCAGACATTGATGGAAAAATCTCCTTAGCAACGAAAAGTATAAAAGCCCATTGGCCCGTCTTCAAGAGACAAACCCCTTAAGGGGTTATCTTTCCGGGCCAATGGGCATAAATATTCGGATTATCGGTTCTTGGACGCCTTGCTTGCGCGCTTCCGCCGCAGCATCTCTTTGTCCACGAGGCGTTTGAGGATTTCCAGGTCTTTGTCGTCCAAGGCAATGGAAGGATCCACCAATCCTCCGACGCTCGTCATGCGTTTGTAAACGAAGTCCGCGATGCTCGAATATTGGAGGATTTCGGTTTTCTTGATTCGGATAGAAGCGGGTTTTTCGCGGATTGGCTCTTTGAGGTATTCCTCTAGCGCCCCTTCCAAATCCCGCGTATTGATGGTCAAGTCCATGCGAATCATGGGTTCGAAATAAACCAAGGTGTCCGCGAGAACATCAGGATAAATCCCAACCAACCGCGACAAAGATTCCAACGGCACGTATTTCCGTTTCGATCGATGAAGCGCGCCGAGAATCCGGTGCACCATGGTTTTGGTCGGTTTGATTTCCATGAAATTAGTATAGTTCTTAGGCACAAAAAGAGAAAGGGGCGCCACAAGGACGCCCCAAATCAGAAGAGAAGACCGACGAAGATTACTCAGCGGTGTAATATTCGATTGCTTGGATGAATCCGCGGTTGGTGAACGTGAAGGAAACTTCGTTCGAAGCGGTGATGTCAAACCGGTCTTCGCGGAGTTCCACTCCCGCGGCGCTGTATTTACTACCCGACGCGACGGGTTCGCAATCGCCGACTGTTAACGTATCGGCGGCGGCCCAGCCGATCCATTTCACGACGACGCGGGACACAGAGGCGGAAAGCACGGTGGTCATGGTTCCGACCGCACTGCTACCTCCGAATTTCAAACCAAAGTGATAATAATTCGCATAACCGGCATAAAGTTTGCTGATGCCTTTGATTCCCGTTACGACGCTTTCTTGGAATTCCGCGCTCTTGGAGGAGGCGAACCTCGCCAAAGCCGTGGCGGAGTCGGTGATTTCAGCGTTGGTTGTATTGCCCGTCCCGAAATTGTAAGAACCGACTTTGGTATAGGTAGCAGTATCAGCCACGACGGTGATCGTCGCGGAAGCGCTCTTGGTCGGGTCGGCGACCGAGGTCGCGGTGATGGTGGCGGTACCGGGGGCGACGCCGGTAACTTTTCCGCCCTCAACGGTGGCAACGGCCGTGTTGTCCGAAGCCCAGGTCACGGATTGGTCCGCGGCGGCGGGGGTGATGGTGGAAACGAGGGCGGTCTTGGCCCCAACTTTGACGGAGGCTTCGGTTTTGTCCAAAGCGATGGACTCCACGTCGACATGATTCCTCACGGCGGAAGCGACGTAGAGGCTGAAATAAGAGCCTTTGGAATTCCACGAAGTGAGATATCCTTTGACGACGTATTCCCCGTCGACGGCGAAGGATCCGCCGTAATTCTTGGGGGAGATGGCCGGGGTGGACATGTCACCGCCGAAGTAAAGGTTCGTGTAATTCCCGTTTTTCTTGGCGATTAACGTGCCCTCGAAGGCGACGAGGTTGCGGACTTCTTTGGTGTCCGCAGTCAATTGCTCGAGGTTCGTAATGGAAGGTTTGGAAAGGAAGGTTTCCGCGACTTCGACGGTGGAGCTCACGATTTCGGAATCCTTATCAAATTGGTATTCCCCGAAATAAGCGCTGGCCGCGCCGGTGATCTTGTATTTTTGCCCGACCTTGTAAGTGGTGGGGACTTTGCCGGATCCGTAATTGATCGAAACGGCGCCGGTGCCGTCATCGAAGACCACCGAGGCTTTGGTGATGAGGGTCACGACGCCTTCGACGATGTAGCTTCCCGCTTCGGTGATTTGTCCCATCTTGACTTCTTTTGCAGCCGGAACATTGGAATTGTCGACTGTCAAGTTGTCGAAATAGGTGTATTGGAACCCTTCGCCGTTATAGCCGACGCCCACCCAGGTGTCGAGGGTGATGAGGGATTTGGCTTTGACCTCCGCCATCTGCTCGAGGTCGTTGTCCGAGCCTTTGAGGTAGAGGGTTTCTTCCTTTTTGTCCTCTCCCGCGGAGAATGTGACGGTCATGTTGCCGCTGGAGCTGGTGGAAACGCCGGTGACTTCGACTTTTTCGAGGTGGGCTCTGCGGCTCACGTCGGCGGAAGTGAGGGTCGGGTTCGAGGTCGCGGAAACGACGATGGGGGCGGAGGCGACGATCGAGGGATCGGTCACTTTTTTGACGGATTTGGTCTTCCCCGTTCCGGTTTCGATCAAACCTTTAAAATTGCAAACGGCGGTGGTGACTTCCACGACGTCGCCGATTTTGACGTCGGCCCAATCCTCGTCGTAGGTTTTGTAGATCAACAAAGCGGAATCCCCGTCTTGGATGTAACGGGCGACGTGTTGGTCTTTGTTATTGTATTGGCTAGCCACGTTGTTCATGCCGGTGTAAACGCCGCGAGTGGTGAATTCTTCCGAATAATCACTCCCGGTGGTGGCCAACTTGGAACCGATTTCCAACACTTTGGAAATCTTCGTGATTTCCACCACGGGTTCGGTGACGGTGACGGCAACAGTCGCGGTTTTGGTCTCATCCGCGACGGATTTGGCCGTGATGGTGGCCGATCCCGCTTTGACGCCGGTGATGGTTCCGCCGGAAACCGTGGCGACGGCCGGGTCGCTCGAAGTCCAAGTGACGTTCTTGTTCATGGCTCCGGTGACGGTAGCGGCGACGATCGCGGTTTTGCCGACTTCCACCGACACTTCCGTTTTGTCGACGGTGATGGTGATGGCTTCTACCACTTCAGAAGAGGAGGTTTCCGGTTCTTCCGATTGGATGGGATTTGAAGAACCAGTCGGGCCACCGCAAGAGGCGAGCAACGCCGCAGCGGCCAAGACGAAGAAGAATTTGTGTTTCATGAATTTTCCTTTCATCGTTTATTCGTCACATCATTATATCCAAAAGTTTGGCAAATGAAATGATTAACAAAGTTAAGAGATTGTTCGTTTTGGGTGAAACCGCTTTCGGATTTTCCCATCTTGAAACGTCAATCAAAGAAAAAAGCCCGAAAATTCGGGCTTGGATGAGGTTAGGGGCGAGGCAATAAGCGATCGAGCTCGTTGAGATAATCGATTTCTTTCTTCGCGGCACGCCGAACCGCTTGGGCGCGAATCAGCTGGATGGTCCCAATCGTGAGCAAAACCGATCCGATGGCGAGGGCCGCCACGCAGACGAAGAATTGGAAGGACAAGATGTTGATCCCCACGATTTTATTCATCTTCTTTTGCAAAGAGAGGAAGATGAACAAGACGCCGATGAGAAAGACGATTCCCCCGATTACGAGGAAGCAACCGGCGTTTTGGGCCTTGTCATACCCGGCGATGTTCCGGTTGTGGGCTTCACGGGAAAACGCGCGAAGATCCTCCCGGACCAAGCCTTGCTCGTCATTGCCTTCGCCGCAAAGAGGGCAAGTCTCCGCACCGGTAAAATCGATGCGGTGGCATTTCCTGCAATAGCGAGGTGATACGTCCTTTTTCGCCATAATCGTCCTTTCTGAATCAATAGGTGCCGAGGATATTCACATCTCCGGGCGCCGTGATCACGAGCGAATATTGTTGGGTTTTGCCGGAAGTAGAGAGATAGTTCTGGCAAATCGCGGTGACCTTGATCTTCTTGGGTTGGTAAACGTTGGTGATCAATTCCGGGTCGCTTGCGTGAGCGGAATCGTTCACGTATTCCGGATGGTTCGGATAATACTTGACGGTGCCGCCGACATAGAATTTGTAGGAACGGGAAGTCTCCACCCCATAGTAAACACGGATGTTCTCGTCTTGGACGATGCGCATTTCATCACTCGCGGTGGCCGAACCGACTTTCGCGTAGAAAATGAGTTTGTTCGTGGAGTTGTAGAAGGGGTATTTCTCGTTGTATTTGTTGATTTCCTCGGTTCCGCCTTCGCCCACGTCGCTGGTCACGCCTTGATAGGTGCTCGTTTTGTTGTAGCAATAGAGCTCGTCGGTGAATTCCACGAGGATGTCGTTGTAGGAGCTCGTTTTGTTGAAATCCGCGTAACTCATCTTGACCGGTTTGATCTCGTGGCCGCTCGAGAGGATCTTGGTGCCCAAGCGTTCATCCGGGTTCATGAGCGAGTATTTGATGCCTTGGATTTGGTAGCATCCGCCATAGACCGACAAAACGCCGACGACTTCGATCTTATCTCCGACCATGATGTCGGTTTGGGCATAGGTGAAGATGTAAATGCCATAGGCCTCGACCTTCTCCGTCCCGGTTTGCTCATAAGAAGGTTTGTCTTGGATGTAGAGCGCCCCATTGATCTTGCGGGTGACGTAGCCTTCGGTGCGGATGAAGCGCCACGGCTTTTGCGTAGCAAGGCTGGACGCTTCGTGGAACAAATAGGAGGAATCGGTCTTATTGTCGGCGCTTCCCGATTTGTAGATTTCTTTCAACGAAAGCTTTTCGGGCTCGCCGTAATCGTAATAAGGGTCTTTAATGCCTTGGAATTGTCCGCGTTTGTTGATTTCGGCGGACATGCCGGCCTTGGTAAAGGCAAGGTAATAGTATTCCCCAAGGTTTTCCAAGGAGCCGATGCCTTGGGAATAGCCTTCGTAAACCATTTCCAAGTTCAAGCAACGGAAGTCTTCCTTCGTCGGATTCTTAACGGTGGCATACCAAACGTAAGCGAGGTTGCGCCCGTTTCCGTCGGTGGTGGAGGATTTTTCTGCGTCCCCCCTCGCCCATCCTTGGGATTGGAGGATGACTTGGGTCGCTTTTTCGAAGCAGCTCTTGTTGAACAGGGAAGCGGCTTTGCCCCATTCTTCGATGTCGGAAGTGGATTCCGGGGTGTCGATGCCGAGATAACGGATTTTGACCGTGTAACCGAAGTTATAGGTTTCCACGTGAGTGGTGTCCCCGTCCACGTAATTCATGAACCCGCCTTCGGCGGCGGATTTGATCCGTTCGATTCCGTCTTTTCGGAAATCGTAATGGTCATCCGAAGCGGAAGAAGGAACGTTTTGCACTTTCGCGAAAACGTCATCCGGAATATTGAGTTTGAAGCTTTCGACGAAATTCTTCGAGCTGTCCACGACATAGGTCGCGGCGAGGCGGTTGCGCCCGGCTTCCAAGGTCCAAGAGAACGTATAGGATCCGTCGGCGTTTTCTTTCACCGGTTGGAGCGCTTTCCCGTTGACGCTCACGGTATCGATGAAGAAGTCTTCTTTCGGGGCGACTTTGAAGGTCATGACTTCCCCAACTTTGTGCGTAGCGGTCGCGTCAAAATCCACGTAGGTGACGGTGCCATAGGGAGAGGCGGAAGTGGCGTCGACAACCGTCGCGAGGTTGCTGTCGGCATCCCCTCCGTTATTGCCTCCACAGGCGGAAAGGCCCATGGCGATGGCAAGAGAAGCAAAGGCGAATAAAGCGGTTTTGTTCTTCATAAAAACCTCCTAATCATTGCGTGCACTTGTTGAAAGCAGCACTGAACGCATCATCGATGGATTCGTGGGAATTCACGATGTCGGCAAGAATTTGATCGACGGCGTCACGAGCGGTGTCCGAACCCACGAAAACGGGGCTCGTCATGTAATTGTTCTTCAAGGTTTGGGTAACCGAAGGAATCAAATAATTGAGGCCGCGGTCGGCTTTGGCGACCCAGTCTTTGTAATTTTTGGTCTCGTAAGAAGAAACGCGAATCGGGTCATACGAGTTTTCCAAAGCGAGTTTGGCGTTGTTGAGCGGTTCGGCGAGTTCTTTGTAGAAGAGCCAGGCGCCCTTGTGGATATAGGGATCGTCGTTATCGAAGAAGCAAATCGAAGGTCCTTGTTGGATGTATTTCGCTTCTTTGCCTTCGGCATGGGGAACCGCGGCGACGCCCACGCGGAAGTTGGAGGAAACTTGGTACGAAGATCCGCCGGTGGACCCGATGGAGACGGCGGTTTTGACGTCGGTGAAAAACACGTTGGTATATTTGGATCCGCCGAGAACGCCCTTAGTGATCATCAACTTCTTCTCAATCTTCGAAATCACGTCGGAGACGAAGTCCTTCGCGTCTTTGTTATTGAAAAGGTAGTGCAAATCGGGGTCGGATTTGCATTCTTCGGAATTCTGGGTGTAGGCGATGCCGCGTTGGGCCCATTGGGAAATGAGCATGTTCGCATCGGAGTCATAGCCAACGGGGTAGAATTCTCCGCCGATTTCTTGTTCGGCGCGATCTTTCTGCATTTGTTCGCCCATGGCAAACATCGCATCCCAGGTTTCCGGGATATCGTAAACGTAACCTCCGGCCTTCTTCGTGATCTCGCGAAGTTTGTTCAAGTCCTCTTTGGTGACGTTGGCCGCGGCGGCTTGGACGATGCTGAGTTGGGCGAGGTATTCTTTGTTCGCATTCAATTTCTTTTTGCTTTGTTCGTTGTCCCCGGCGAAATAGTTCTCATTGAAGTACATGACTTCGGTGGATTTATACATCGGCATGGACCAAACTCCATCGAACTGGTAGTTTTTGCCTTCCGCGTAATATTCGGGGACAAAGTCGTTGATTTCTTCTTCGCTATATCCGAAATTCGGATCCGCGATGAATTTGTCCAAGCAATAGATGCTCGAAGTGGAAACGTCATCGCCCATATAGGCGGAGAAGGAGTCCGGGTAACCCATGGAGATGGCGGGGACTTCCCCTGCGGCTAATTTGGTTTTGATGTCGGAGGCCAAACTTCCGTAATCGCCGGCGACTTTGTCCAAAACAATGCGGTATTTCCCTGCGTATTTCTTATTGAAGCCATCCGCGATGACTTGGAGGTTCGCGGTTTTGTCATGGCCCAAGCAGTGCCAGAAGTGAATGTCGACGGTAGAAGTGGGGTCGTCGGACACCAATTCGTATTTCTTGTCGCCATTTCCTCCGCCGAAACCGACCGAGCAGGCGGAGAGGAGCATGCCGCCAAGCGAAGCGGCGGCAAGAGTGAGAAGTGCGATTTTTTTCATGTGCATTCAGCCTTTCTTAGAATTACCAAACTATCCTTTGATTCCTGCGCGGGAAACACCTTTCATGATGTATTTGCGGCAGAAAATAAAGACGAAGAGAAGAGGAACCGTGACGATGACGGTCGCGGCCATTTGGATGCCTTGCGCATCCACGTCCGTCGCGGAAGAGAACGTTTCGCGAAGACCGACGGTGATGAGGTAGAGGTTGTCTTTGCCCGAAGCGATGAGGCGGGGCCAGACGTACGCGTTCCAGCTACCCATGAGTTTGAGAATCAAAATCGTGGTGAGGGTCGGCATCGCGAGGGGAACCATGACCTTCCAAAGGAATTGCCAATCCGACTTTCCGTCCACTTTGGCCGCGAGATACAGCTCATTGGGAATCTGCATGAAGTTTTGACGGAGAAGGTAGATGTAAAAGACGGATACCATAAACGGCAAAATCATGGCCGCATAAGCCCCGACTAGGCTGCCTCCTCCGGTCATGCCGAACAAGGAAACGGAAATGTAGTTGGAAATGACCATCATTTCTCCCGGGATCATCATGGTCCCGAGCAAGACGGTGAAGAGGATTTCTTTTCCTTTGAATTCGAGCCGCGCGAAGGCGAAGGCCGCGAAAATCGTGGTGATCAACGTCCCAATCGTCGAGAGGATACCAACGAGCAAGGTGTTGCGCATCAAGACGTCGAACTTCAAGCGAAGGCAAGCCTGAACGTAGTTATCCCAACGGATGACCATCGGCCAGAAGGTAGGAATGGTTTGTTTGATTTCTTGCCCGCCTTTCAAGGAGGTGATGATCATCCAATAGAAGGGGAAAATCATGATGAGCGCGAAGAACGCGAGGAAAGCGTAAATGAACACAAGGCTCACGATGTGGGCGATTTTGGCCATCATCGTGCGGCGCGAAGCGCTCGTGTTCTCGTCTTTGAGAACGAGTTGGAGGTCCCGATAGGACTCTGCGTAAAGATCCTTTTTCATAATCAATAGTGCACCCTCTTCTTAGAAACGCGGAATTGGATGAGCGTGAAGAGCATGATGATCAGGAAGAGTACGACCGCGGCCGCAGCGGCGTATTGGACCCGGGTGGGCTTTGCCATCTGCTCATAGATGAAGAAGACCATGGTTTTCATGGTTTTGGGGCCGGTGTTTCCGTCGAACTTCCCGCCGGTGGAGCCGAACATACCCACAACCGAGTTGTATTCCTTAAACGCTCCGATAAAGGAGGTGATCATGATGTAGAGAATCTGGGGAGAAAGGAGGGGGACGGTGATCTTGAGGGAGGTTTTGAGTTTGTTGGCCCCGTCGATCTTCGCCGCGTCGTAGTATTGCTGGTCAATGTTTTGGAGCCCGCCAAGGAAAATCAAAATCTTGTAAGGCAGCGAATGCCAAACGATGTAGAAACAAATGGCGAAGAAAGCTGACCAGTAATTGACGGCTTCCAGGGTTTGGGGATTGGGGTAAATCCATGGGAAACCCTGGGTCCCAAAGATGGCGTTAAAGATACCATATTGGGTATCAAAGATAACCGCGAACACCATGCCGACGGCGATGGCGTTGGTGACGTAAGGCATGAAGAAGATGGTTTGAAACACCTTTTGGAAGGCTTTGATCGAGTTGAGGCCGATCGCAATGGCGAGGGCAAGAATGATCGAAACCGGAACGGTGATGAAGGTCAAAAGAAGGGTGTTGGGCAAACCGATGAGAACCACGTCCTCAAACATCGTGCCCGCGTTCCCGGATTTGTTAAGGAACGGGGTCAATATCTTGATGTAATTGTCGAAGGTGAATCCGTCATTGGACCCCGTCGTGTAGTTGTAATTCTTCAAAAAAGAGATATAGACGGTGTCAATGATGGGGTAAAACGTGAAGACGGCCAGAAGGATGATAACCGGCGCTAAATAAAGCCACGCTTTCCAGTTATTTTTGCTTTCCATTCTTGGCTCCCGTTTGCTTCAAATAGATGCGCTCTTCGGTCTTTCCGTCGAAAACGAAGATCTTGCTGAGACGGACGCCGACGCGGATTGGGCCGACCGCAACCGGGATTTCCGAATCGACGATGGCTTTGATGACCTCCCCTTCGAACACGGGGTTGTCGCAGAGCAAGGACATATCGCGTCCCATGGTTTGGATGGCTTCGACTTTCAGCGAAAGCACCTTCTTCTCTTCGGGAATGGAAGGATCGCAAAGGAAGCCTTCCGGGCGAATGCCGACGAAGACCGGCTTATCTTCGGTGAAAGCCTCATCTTTCAAAACGAGGTCTTCTCCAAGATACAGGGCTCCGCCTTTGATCTCGCCTTTGAAAACATTGATGGGCGGGGTTCCGAGGAATTTGGCGACGAAGAGGTTGTGGGGGTCGTCATAGACTTCCTGCGGATGGCCTTCTTGCATCTTCACGCCGAGCTTCATGACGACGATCTTGTCGGAGATGGACATCGCTTCTTCTTGGTCGTGGGTAACGAAAATCGTGGTGATTCCGGTTTCGCGTTGGATGCGGCGAATCTCTTCGCGGGTTTGGATGCGGAGACGGGCGTCCAAGTTGGAAAGCGGTTCGTCGAGGAGCAAGACGCGGGGTTTGCGGACCAAGGCGCGGGCAATCGCAACGCGTTGTTGTTGGCCGCCGGAAAGTTCGGACGGTTTCCGTTCCAAATATTCGTCGATTTGAACGGTGCGGGCGGTTTCTTGGACCAACGCGTCGATTTCGTCGCGGGTAAGGCGGCGCTTTTCTTCCACGCGGGAACCGTCACGAAGCAAATAGTATTCATCGTCTAATTGATAGCCTTTGGCCTCGATCGAAGCGGTAAGCTTTTCGATTTCCTTGTCGAGTTTGGCATTGACCTCGTCCAAAGCGGCGGCGAGTTCTTCTCCTTCATAGCGATGGAGCCCGAACCCGAAGATGCGGTTGGCCATGGAAGTGACGATGTGATAGGAAAAGACCATCTTGCGGGCAAAGGCGCTTTTGGAAATCTTTCCATTGAAAACAGACGCCTTGGCGAGTTCGATGATCTTGGCGGTTTCTTCGTTGACGAGTTCTTTAATCTTGAGAGCATTCACAATGTTCTGAGCGCGTTTTTCGCGGATGACGCGGAGATTGGTCAACGGGAATTTGACGTTGTCGTAAACGGTCATGTGGGGATAAAGCGCGTAGTTTTGGAAAACAAGTCCGATGCCGCGTTTTTCCGCCGGGAGGTGAGTGACGTTCTCTTCGCCAAAGAAGATTTCGCCTTCCGTTTGCTGTTTTAAACCAGCAATCATGTAAAGAGTCGTGGATTTTCCGCATCCAGACGGGCCGAGAAGCCCAAGCAATGAGCCGTCTTCGACGTCGACGTTCAAATCACTGACCGCGACGGTGTCGGGGATGTTCTTGGATGGATTTCCGGGGAACTTTTTCGTCAAATTCTTAATTTTGATTTCCATGAAGTGTCTCTCGTTGTTGGAGCGGTCAAAAAACCGCATCCTTATTGTAAAGGAATTATAAGGTTAAACTCCGTGATTGTCGATTTTGAAATTTGAGTTTTCTAAAGAAGCGGATTGCCTCGCTTGTTCCGCAGCCATGAAATCGTCAAAGTTCAAATACACGCCCTTCTTGGATGCATCCACCATGTACAGGTTGAAAACGTAGTCCGCGAGGTCTTGGTTCCGCCGAGACAAGAACATCATGCCCGTGGAAAGGACGATGGGGATGAGAAAAGAAACGAAACTCAGCAGCAAATAGACCGCATAGACAAAGAAGAATCTGCCGATGAATTTCCCCGCCTTTGGGGTGAGGGCGTCCGCGCCGATCATGCCGATGTGGAACAGGGCGCGGCCCAAGGTCATCCGCCCGCGCCGGAACACCGCCAAAGGGAAAAGCAAATAGATGAGCCCATAGGCGAGGGAAACCGCAACGAGCAGTTCGATCCCCATCACGAAGGTGAAATACCGGGTGAGGTTCACGTAATCGACGGAAGAATACAATAGGCTCGTCGCATGGAGGCGAATCTCTTCGGAGTAAAACGAATACAAGTCATTCAAATACGCGCTGGGATTCTCTTCGAGTTCCCCCGATGCATTCTCCAAAAACAAAGGGGTGGATCCGACAACCGCCGCGGATTTCCTGACCTCGTAATCTCGCTGGTCCGCCGCGGTGCAAAACTCAGCATTGGAATAAAAATAGGCGAGTTGGTTGGCCAAATAGTCCTTCTTCTCCCGAATCGTCGGGAATTTGGTTTCGTCTTGCGCCAACGTCAAAATTTCGGTGCCATCGTCCCCAAATAACCCCGAACGGACCTGAATCTCCAATCGGTTGGCCAAGGAGGTTTGATACGCTTCCGTGTTTTGGGCGATCGCCCCTTCAATGAAAAACAAAAACGTGGAAACCGTGGCAAGCAATAACAGGTCCACGACCGCGGAAACCACGCGCTTCCAAAGCTTAGGTTTCGCGTATTCGACGGTCTGAACCGAAGGGGTGGCTTGGGATTCAGTCATGAACTTTTTCCTCCAACGCGTCCCCCGCCTCCATGAAGTTGGTGTCTTTGCAGAGAATCCCCGCGGCGAATTCGGGCAGGCTTTGGTTGTTTTTGCTAAAAAGGGTCCAAAGAATGGAAAGGAGCCCTAACCCCAAAGAAGCGAGATACAATGAGAAAAACGAGAACCCATTCCACAGGAATCCCGTCAACGAAGAAAGCCCCATGAAATAGAGGCCGAAGAACATCGACCCAAAATAAAGCGGGGCGCGAACGATCCCTTTGACGGCGACCGCCCAAGGGGTCACTTCGCTTTCGTCCTTCATCGTGTAGCCCATCTTCATCATGCGCGCGGAGACAGTTCGGTGGTCTTTCACGAATAACGGGGCGACGAATTCCATGATGGCAAAGCCGATCAAAAAGGAAAAAACCGCGACAAGGTTGGTCCATAAAGCAATCACCGAATAGGAATCCGAGAACCGTTGGTATAAGGAAATGTAACCCGGATGCCTCGTTTCCACTTCATTTACGAAGAAAGCGCGCGCGGAAGAGAAGTGTCCGACGAGTTCGTTGTAGAGATTTTTCGGCAAATCGTCATCCGTGGAATAGACGAGGTAATCGTTGATCTTTTGGGCTTTGTCGAAGGACAGTTGTTGATAAACGGGGAGGGCATCCGTCCGTTTTTCAAACAAATCTGCGTTCTCATAAGCGTAAACCAAGGTATACAACGGGGTTTCCTTGTCCTGCGCGTAATCCACCCCATCGTAGACATAATCGTTCACCCCTTCCGCGCCGGGCTTGAACACGTAGTAGTAATACCCGATTCGATCGTTAGGATAATGGGGTTTCGCTTCTTCTCCGATATAGAGGAACGTCTCTTTCTCGTCCACGGGGGCCTTCAACACGGCTTCCCCGTCGCGATAGGGCATCTCTTCCCCTTGGAGGAAATAGGAAGTCTTGATCAAAGTCACGACGTAATCTTTGCCCATCGCTTCCCCCGACAAGGTGGATTCCTCATCTTTGGGGTCTAGCGCGTTCAAATGGGTGGACAGCACGAATTGGTCTAGCTCTTTCCCAACCTCGCCGACTTCCGCTTGGACGGAGGAAGAAGAGGCGACGAAGATGGGATAACCGATGCAGGCGAACACCAAAAATCCGGCGATGAAAGACATCGCGTAGTCAGCGAGGTTGGTCAAAAGGACCTTGCCCTTTTTGGCCACGCAGTATTTCTTGTATTTGGACAGATAAACCGGTTTTTCTTTTTTCATGGTTGCTATGGGGTACTTTACCGATTTGCGTTCTCTCGAACAAGAGCGATGTGCGCCTCAACGCGCGAAATCGAAAACTCAACGGGTTTGCATGAGGGAAATCTTCTTGGATCCCGTCAACAGGGCCAATTCTTGGAACGCGGATTCGGTGGCTTTCGCCATGGACGCCGAAGTCATCCCTTCCGCGGGTTTTTCAAGTTCCTCTAGGCGCAACGGATGCGCAACAAAACCGTAAACCAGTTAGGCAACCTTCTGGAGGAATCCGCCCTGAATCGAGAGCAAATACAAGGAAATGTCGCTTTCCATGACGGAGAAAATCCGAGAGACGTTTCTGCGATAGGCGTGCAACTGTTCCACGTAAGCCGGGTCATCCACGTGGTACGACTTGTAATCGACAATCACGTATTTCTCATCCTTCTCGTAGAGCAAATCGATGTATCCGCTGGTTCCAAGCAGCGGGTCGTAATAAGCGAATTCGGGGTACGTTCGCGCTTCTTTGGCGTTCTGCATCACTTGAAGGGAGAGGATTTTGTCGATGATTTCCCGGTCCTGGGGATCGGGGATAAAAGAGGTATCCATCGTGTGGAAATCCACGAGTTCCATCAATCGGTGGAGATACACCCCGCGGGAGAGGATTTCGCTTTGGGAACGGTCTTCCTCCACGACGACTTTCTTGCTCGCCCTAAGGTTCAACCGCACGGGGAATTCGATCTTCGCGTCGTTCACCCTTGGGGGATAGACGTAAGCATCCGAAGGAGGCTCCATGCCCCGCGTATCGACCCCGTTGATCGAATAACTCACGCGGTCTTCGAACCCTTCGGTATGGTAAGTCATTCTCCTTTGGAACGGGAAATGGTCGAAATGCTCGGAAAGAAACGGAAGGCATTCAATGGCTTTGCGCTTCCATATCTCTTCTATGGACTCTTTTGCTTTTTTGGGGCTTACATCCAATAGCGCCTCGGCGAAGGAGAACAGTTTGGTTTTCACCGACGCATCGTCATTAAGATTGGCTCCGCGGAAGGCCGTCAACGGACCGGATAAGGTGACGTCCTCCACCTCATCGGAATCCTCCCCTTCCCCGATCGGCCCTTCGAAGTAATCCTTCAAGGCTTCTTTGAGCCCCAAGAACCCCTCTGTCTTGGGGACGGGAATCATGGAATTCCAGAAAGTAAGGGCCAGGTTCGAAAGGTCGGTTAAGGCTTTGGGGTCCCCATCTTTAGCCGAAATCTCGCAAGAAGCAACCATGTCCAGATAGGCGCGAGTCATCCGAACCATCACGGAAATTACGGCTTCTTGGTTTCGCTCTTCCAACGGTTTTTGGAGGAATTCGTCCCATAACTCGTGGTAAACCAAGAGGCTGTCTTTTGAAAGGATAGAGAGGTCGAATGGGGCGCTTTTCTCTTTCATCAACGCGTCGATCGAATCCTCCACCTCTTGGATTTCTTCTTCGGTCAAGAGGCCCTTCTTTGCCGCCTGATCCATGAATTCGCGGTCCAAGCTCCAGGCATGGGGGCAAGAAGACAGCATGTCAAACGGGCCTTCGACGAACTTGCAAAAAGGATCCCCCACCAGCACGACCGTGTTCTCCGCCCGAGTCAAGGCGACGTAAAACAAACGGACGTGTTCGTCGATTTCCGCTTTTTTGCCTTCCTTGCCGTTAGACAATATGCCAGGGATTCCCATGACGGGGATAGTTTCTTCGCTATCCCCCGACAAATCCCCGCAAGATTCCGGGAGGACCATCCCGTATTTCTCGGTGAAGAGGAGCCGGCCTTTTGAAGGGGCGCCCTTCATGAAGCGATTTTGGGAGCAAGGCATGTAGACGATTTTTTGCTGCAAGCCCTTGGAGGCGTGGATGGTCATGAGTTCGACCGCGTCCTCCCTTTGGATGATCGATTTCGAATCGAAGGGGAGTTCGTATTTGTTCATGCTTCGGAGCAATTCCAAGAACGAATCGATGTTCTCCCCCAAAGCTTCTTCCTGCACCACGGATACGTAAAGGGATTCGATCTTGGAGATGAAGTCGTTGACTTGCCCCACCCGGTAAAGGTCCGACAATACGTGGAAGCGCTGGATCATCTCGAGGAACATCGCGGAGAAGGAAGCGTTTTGATGCTCTTTCGCGAACTCCCGAATCTGTACCCACGTGGGGTCTTTTTCGAGTTTCTCCAAAGGATCGCCATCCTCTTTGTTCAGCAAGCGATAGATGCTTTCGTCGGAATAATCGAACGCGTAAGAACGGGCGATGGAAGCAAAATAATGGAGGGGGTCATTCGATTTTCCTCCAAGGAAATAGGAAATCAGGCTGAGGAGGGACTCGATCAGCATAATCGCGTCAATCTCGTGGAGGTTCGAAGACATCTGGTTGCTCACCGGGACCCCAAGGTCGGAGAAGAGTTCCTGATAAGAGGAGAATTCGTTCTTCGTCCGCATCAAAATCACGAAGTCCCCATAACGGCAGGGACGGATGTTGGGGCTCGAATCTCTGTCGTAAACCAAATATTTTGTGGCGACTTTATACCGAATGTCGTTGTAGATGGCGATGGCTTCGGAGGAGATCGGATCCTTCGCGGGGAGAGTTGGGACGATGCGTTCCACCCCAAAATGGGGGTAATCCTCGGAATAAAGATTCACTTCCTCGTCGTATTGGAGGCGTTCGAGTTCCGAGTCGTAATCGATGGAACCGTGTTCCAGACTCATGTAATGGGAAAAGATGTAATTGAGGTCGCGGAGCAACCCTTTCCCCGAACGGTAGTTCTTGTTCATCGCGATGACGCGATGCCCGTTCCCATCAAGATAAGCGCTTTGGCGTTTTCGGAACAATTCCACGTTGGAATTGCGGAACGCGTAAATCGCCTGTTTGGCGTCCCCGACGCAAAAGAGGTGAGAACGGTATCCTTTTTTGTTCTCTTTGAGCAAACTGGAAAGGAAGACCTCTTGGGCGTCATTCGTGTCCTGGTATTCGTCGATCATGATGTACCGGAAACGGGTCCGAACCTCTTCGGCGATGTCCTCGTATTCAGGCAACGTCAACAACGATAAAGCAAACGAAGAGATATCGGAGAAGGTGAAGGTGTTCATCGAACGTTTGGTATCGTTCACCCGGGCATCGAACTTCCGGAGGATGTCGAGCAATAGCAAATACAGGGGTTTGTCTTCTTGTTGTCTCGCTTTCGCTTCTTCTAACGACGGGAAGCGTTCCACGGAATAGAGGATCGAGGATTTGCTGCCGTAAACTTCTTTCAGGATTTTGAAGGCGGCGTTCACCCGTTCTTTTTCTTCTTTTTCCATTCCCTTTCTTGAAGGCACGCGAGGAAACAAAGCGCCGTATTTCTTGCCGAAATCCTTCACCAAGGCGAAGAACGTATCCGCGTCTTTCGCGTCGATCAATTCCAGGATCGCCTCTTTTTGCTTCTCCGCGTAATCGCGATCGGAGAAGGATAAGGCATGGATGTCCTGCGTGAAAAAGGTGGGGCGAGATAACAATTCATCAGGATTGGCCCCGTCGGTCTTCACAAGGGAATACGCCGCGGCTTTTCGCAGAATCCCAGACAATTTTTCTTGAATCGCTTGGACGTATTCCCAATACGCGGATTCCAGGAATTCGCCGTTCAGGTAACGTTCTTCGTACCCCGAAAGGAAATCGCGCTTCTTCGAGGGAATCATCCCGTTCACTTGATGGTAGATGCGCAAGATTCCCCCCACGAGGGCGTTGTCGTTCTTCCAATCGAGGCGATAGAGGATTTCCGCCAAACGGTCTTTATAAGCAGGGTTGGAATAATATTCTTCGAGCAAGGCGTTGAGGATTTCCCGTTCTTTGACTCCGAGCAAGGCTTCGTCGGCGATGGAAAGGTTTGATGAGATACCCAAAGCGCTCGCGTACCTTCCCACGAGCCATTGGTTGAAGGAATCGAAGGTCTGAATATGGGCGGATTGCATCTGCCGGGCGAGTTCCTTCCCTGCTTCTCCCTCGCGAAGAAACCGTTGGATGATGCGCCCCTTCATTTCGTGGGCGGCGTTGTTGGTGAAGGTCAACACCAAAAGTTCCGAAGGTTTGAGCCCGATGGAAGGATCGCTGATGATATGGTAGACGCGCTCGGACAGGGTTTTGGTTTTCCCGCTTCCCGCCCCGGCGGAGATGAGGATGTCTTCGTCGATCCCCGCCTGGATCGCAGCCTGTTGTTCTTTATTAAACGGCATGGCTATTTCTCCTCCCTTGGGGCGAACACGCTGGAATCCAAACAATAGAATGAGCGGTGGTCAACCGCGACTTTCCGGTAGCACACGTCCTTATAGGGGCAGCGGCGGCAAGAAGTCGTCCGGGGGTTCCATTCCTTGTGAAGCGGGGTCGAAGTCGGGGCGATGGGGAAATTGCCGCGCTCGATTTCCTTCGCGGCCGCCAAACAGATTTTCTTGGCCGCGTCGATAAGTTGCGTTAAGGTCCATTCTTCTTTGTAAGGCCCCACCCCTTTCGCGGCGATGCCTTCTTCTAGGGATTCAACGAGGATCTTCGCGTCCACGAATTGTCCGCCTTTCACGGTGAATTCCCCGGTTTTCTTGTCTTCTTTAAGTCCGGTGGAATCCACGGCCTGCCAGCCCTCAAGGGAATTCAAAGCAACCCCTTTCATGGTGAGGTTCTTCTCAAAAGCGCGGCGAGAATAGAACCCGTCTTTCCCCGACGCGGCAACCAAATCCCCCGAAAGGATGCGTTCGATGCCAAACCCAAAGAATTCATAGCCTTGGACCAAACCCGCGTTTTGACTCTCCGTTAACGCGTATAGGTACATCGGAAGTTGGATGGAGCCACCGTATGGGATATCCAAAGGCTCAAAGGATTCCGAACCCGTCTTGTAATCCAACACGTAATAGAACCCTTTCCCGGGAGTCCCGAAATAGAGAATCTTGTCGATGACCCCGCGGAAGTGGAATTCCTGTTTGCCGTCGGACAAACTCCATTCCACGGGTTGCTCGAATCGGTCGTGGGATAGACGCGAGGAAGCCCGGAATTCCCGAATCTGGGAAGTCAATAACGACAAAACGCGGCGGTACACGTCGAAGAAGACTTCGTCTTTCCCGGTTAAAACTTGGCCGTTTTTCTCCGCTTCGGCCCGATAAGCCTCCACCCCTTCTTGAAACGACGCCTCGAATTCGAAGTCATCGCGATAAGCGTTCTCGAAGAATTTATGGAACAACACCCCGATGAGGATCGCGGTCTTGTCCGAATTCTTGTCGGGAATCAGGTTTTGAAGGTAATACGCGAAAGGACAGGACGCGTATTTCTTCACCGCCGAAATCGAAAATTTCTTATTCTTGGGCACCGAATAAGAAAGGAGCCCTTTGAACTGTTGGGAATAGAGATCCGGGACGAATTGCCCAGGGTCGGCCGATTGGACGGCATCGCATTGGACACGCAGGGCCAAACGCGAGGCGCCCGTCGTGTAAACCCCGGGGACGGGGCCGCCCGCATCCGTTTTCTTTTGAAAATCGGGGTTGGCCCTCGCCCATTCTTCCACGAACGGGGAGTCGTAGATTTTATCTTGAAGGTGCTGTTCGACGCGAGAGAGGAAAACCACGCGGGAATAACGGAGGTAATTGTCTTTATTCCTTCGGTCGAGGGAAGTCAAAACGTAACTCGTGTTCAAGGACAAGGAAGCGAGTTCGATGTCGGTCAACACGTTGTCGTCCGCGTAGGTTTTGTAAAACCGCCCATCCTGGAAATCGGTGACGATGAGAGGGGCTTCGGGGTCAATCAGGAAATTGCTGCCCACCCCAATCCCCCGATCGGTTTCTTCTTGTTGAACCGCTTGGGAAGCCAGGATTTCCTGCAGGTTCACGAACGCCTTTTCAAAAGGGAGCTCCTTCAACCGGTAATGGTCAATCAAGCGTAGCAGCATCGCTTCTTCTTCGTTCATCTCCTCTTTGGGTTCCACTTCAAAAGAGCGGGACGCGTAGATCGAATTCACCATTTTGGCGACCGACCCAAACGCCCGAAGAGGGGTTTTGGTCCTTAAAAACACCGGAACGTCGAACAAAGAGGAATACGTCGAAAGATAAAAGGAATTGGATGGAGATTCGTCGACATGGAGGATGCAGCCCTTCCAAAAATCGTCCCGCAGGCAAAAATCGCGAAGGAGGCTAAAAACCATCCGCATCTGATCCGCTTTATCCCGAAACACGAAGAAGGGCACCGGGTTTTTTTCCGGAGTCCACCATGGGACAATTCCGAAATCGGAGAAATGGACGTCAGAAGAAGCATACCCGCGCTTTTGGATGAGCGCGTGGTATTCCACGTCCTCGTCCATCTCGAATAACGCGATGGAATATCGCGAGAGTTCCACCTTGGCCAAAGGATCGTAAACCATATAGGGGTCCACGATTTTCCTCAGTTCCACCACTTTGGGGTGGTCGCTATCCCCGGCCAAGCGAAGAATGCGAACCCATTTTTTCGCGGAAGAGTAGTCTAAGCCGCTTTGCAACAAAGCCGGAATGGGGTCTTCTTGAAACCGAAACGAAAGGAGATCCAAAAGAGTATTCCCGTCAATCAGCTTGAAGTCGAGCCGCGGGTTTTGCGATTTCGCCCACAGCAAAATCGGCCAATACATGGGGTCTGCGACTAAAAGCGTTCGGGAAGGGGGGTTCATCTTAGTTGGAAGTCAAGCCATACGCCGAGAATACGGCGGAAAGCGGGGCGTTGTCGTCGATCCGTTCCACGCATTCGGCGAGAAGGGTCGCAAGGGAAACGACCGAAACAAAGGGGAGGGAAGAGAAGCGCTCGTCCAAGGGGATCGAATCCGTGACGATGATTTCATCAAACGGCCCGTCCTTGAGCAACTCATACGCCGGATCGGAGAACACGGGGTGAACCGCGGCGATCCGCACGGACTTGGCGCCGCTTTCCAAAAGCGCCCTGGCCCCGATCACCGCGCTTTTGGCGGTATCGATCATATCGTCGATCATGACGCAGTCCTTGCCGCGGACTTCCCCGATAATGTTCATCGCTTCGGGTTCGAGGGTGTTGGAACGCCTCTTGTCGATGATCGCCAAGGGGGTGTCGAGGATTTCGGCGAGTTTCCGAGCGCGGTTGACTCCCCCATGATCCGGGGAAATCACCGTTACGTTCGAAAAATCGCTCATTTTGCTTTGGATTTCCCGCGCGAGCAAAGGAACCGCGGTCAAATCGTCGGCCAAACAAGAGAAGAACCCTTGGATTTGGGCCGCGTGGAGATTGACGGTGACGATGCGGTCGAGCCCCGCGGTGCCCAAGAGATGGGCGACGAGAGCCGAGGTGATCGGCTGGCGCGGTTTGGCTTTGCGGTCTTGCCGGGCATAGCCGAAATACGGGCAAACCAGATTGATTTCCTTCGCGGAAGACCGGCGAAGGGCATCAATGAAGATGAGTGTCTCCATCAAGTTCTCGTTCACGGGGGGACAAGTCGATTGAATAATGAAGATTTTTTTGCCGCGAACCGTGTCGACAGGTTCGACGATCACTTCTCCCGAGGGGAAGCGGTGGATGTTGGTTTCCCCGAGTTCCACCCCGAGGATCTTCGCGATGGACAAGGCTAAATCCTTGTTCGCCGACAAAGAGAAGAGAACAGTGTTGCTTTTGAGCATCGATACGAGCCCTCCTATATGAGTCTCAATGCGTTCTTCATTATGCCACAAAAACCAAAGGGGAGGGACATCTTCCGAAGGAAAATGCTTTCATTCTTTGGTTTTGGGCAAATCGGGCAAACGAAAGGGGAACAAGGCAAAAGAAATCATGAAATAAAAAATGGCAAGAAGAGGTTCGGGGGCTCTTCTTGCCGCGATTAGGGGTGCGGGTAAAAGTTTAGGAAACGACGGTGAAATGGATGTTGCCGGTCTCGGTTCGGGCTTCGCACAATCCGCCGGTGACGGAAGTCGGGACGTCGACCTTCCCGGTTCCCGTGCTGACCGAGAAGATCTTGGAGGCGAGCAAACTGCCTCCGATGTTGCCCGTCGTGGTGCGAAGCGACAAGGTGTCGGCGTCGCTGCGGACGAATTCGATGTTCCCGGTGCTAGTTTTCGCGGCCAAATGGTTCGCGATGACACTGTCCGTGAACAACAGATTCCCAGTGGTCGATTCCGCGGTGAAGGATTCGCCTTCCACGCGGTTGCAATCAATGTTGCCCGTGGTCTTGTTGACCTTGATGGCTCCGGACACTTCCACCTCGTTCAAGGAAATATTCCCGGTGGAGACATTCAGGGTAGCCGCTCCGCATTGGGTATTGCGCACCGATATTTTTCCGGTGGTCGTGGTGATGCTAAGCAAGGCGTCGACCGAAGAAGAGAATTCGACGTTGCCCGTGGTTAAGTTCAAGCTCGCGGAATCGAAAGAATATCCGTTAGGGACAACCGCGTTGCCCGTAGTGGAATTGAAATTCAATTGGCCATAATCCCCAGTCGGGAGATAGAGGGTCGCCTTCGGGGCTTTCCAGAGCCAAGGGAACGTGAAGTCATACCAAGGACGGGTTTCCTCCATGGCGAGGTAGAGGCAATTGTCCTTCACTTCCACGGTATGGGGGTATTTTTCTTCTTCGTACAAGACGATTTTGCGTTCCCCGTCGGAAGAAGGCACGACCTCGAAGTCGCTGGTTACCAACTTCGCGTCGATATTTTGGAATTCTGCCAAGGCCACTTCATTCGTCACGAATTTGCTTTTCGATCCGAGGGCAACCCCGATTCCCACCGCGGCTCCGCCTAGCACCAAGAGGGACGAACCGAGGATGATAGCAACGAGAACGGCTTTTTTCATTTTTGATCTCCTTTAGCAAATGACAATTTGATGCGATGAACGATGTTTTGGGCCAATTTCCAGGTTCCTTTCGTCGCGACGACGCAAACGAAGAAGAACAAGACGGCGGCCCCGGCGGCGGCAAGCCCCACTCCTAAGGGGACGATGTCCACCGCCCCTTGGGCGATGGTGGCCCCGAAGGCGACGAGCCCGCCCAAGAAGGATGCGATGAGGGAGCCTTCGACCGCGTATAGCACCAGGACGAAGACCCATAGCAAGGAATACCCGATGAGGCAGAGCACGACGGCGGTCAGAAGCAAGGGAAACCACAAGGGGAAGCCCAGAATCAACAGGATGATTTCTAACGCGGACAATTTCCGTTTCGGGGCGAATTTCTCTTTCGCCAAACGGACTAACGGGGTATCCTTCACAATCTCCGAGGCGATGGCTTCGGGGGAACCGAGGCTTGCAATCACCGCCTCTTCGGATTCCCCTTCTTCCAAACGATCGTCGATGAGTTCATCGTAGAAGGCGATCCGTTCCTCCAAATCCTCTTTCGGAAGCCCTTGGAGGCACTCCTTCAGTTTTTCCAAGAATTCGGCTTTTTTCATACCTTTACTCCTTTGCGATGAACGAATAGATATCCATGAGTTCCTTCCATTCGTTTTTGAAATCTTCAATCCTTTGAAGACCCGTCTGGGTGATGTGGTAGTACTTGCGAAGCCTGCCGTCATGTTCCGCGCTTCGTACTCGGAGCATTCCCGCCTCCTCTAAGCGTTTCAAAATGGTATACAAGGTGGATTCGGAGAGAGTCAGGACCGGAGCGAGGTCTTTGATGATTCGATAACCGTAGGAATCCTCGTTTCGTATCGCGCTAAGAACTGCGACATCGAGGACACCGCGTTTTAATTGAGCGTCCATTCCATACCTCCTTAAGCGGGATACATCATATTACGAGGTATTATGTTTTGCAACATCCGGAGAAGGAAATATAAAAAGGAAACTACCCCAAATCCCCAATTGGGAATACAATTCCCACATGAATATCCACGCCATCATCGAACATGCGTTGTCCACAAAGGAACAAGCGGTAAAACTCACGTTGACCGATTCCAACGGGGGTTTGTCCGTATATGAATTCCTCCAAGCCCAAAAATCTTCCTTTTGCAAAACCTCGGAAGAAGAAAAAGCTTGGGATATCGCTTTCCTGCATGGGGAAGAAGGGGAGCAACGGGTTCTCGAACTTCTCCAAGAAAGCGAAATCGCCAAATAGGGACAACACATGGGCCAAGGGCCTGAGAAAGTCCTTCGGCTACGACCCGACCTGGTGCAAATGCGGCGCGAGGATGGAGATAAACTACGATCTTTCGGACTTCAGGGGAGGATGCGGATGACGCGCTACAAGTACAACTTCCGCGTGAGGCACGACGCGGAGTGGGACACCGACTACGTCGGCATGAAGTGCCTGCATTGCGATTACGAGGAGGAGATGGAGCTCGACATCCTTTTGGAATGCTCGGATCCGTCCGTCGAGGAGTCCCCGGTGGTCTATTGCCCATCATGCGGGCATGGGCTGCTGGTCCCAAAGGACGTCTACGACCAGATAAAGGGCGGTTTCATCTACAAACCGGAGTAAGGGCAGCCCCAAGCCGGCCCAGGGAGGCCGGTTTTCTTACGGGGGAAGTCAACTACAATTTCCTGGTCAAAGTATAAAAATCGTCTCCGAAGAGACGATTCTTGTTTTGTCCTTTGTTCTCGCGGAATCAATATTTTTTCCGACGAGCCATTTTGGATTTCATGGCGCGGGCCAAACAGGGTTTCAAGTACGCTTCGCGCTTGCGGCATTCGAGCAAGATGCCGGACTTGTTGACGCCCCGTTTGAAACGACGCATCGCGTCATCGACGGTTTCGCCTTCGCGGACAACCACTTTAATCGACATGAACTCTCACCACCTTCCTGCTGACAGCAGGGAAAGACTACTATTTCTGCTCGGCCTTGTCTAGAGATTTTTCGCTTTCTGGGCGGGAAAACGCCTACTTTTTCTCCACAATCCGTTTTGGGAACGCCAAACGTTCCAGAAGGAAGTTATTCCACGCTTTTGAGGGACTCTACCATCGGGACTTTCCGGACGCGGAAGAGCAAAATAGCGTTCACCGCGAAGGAAGCCACGAAGGTTAATAAGAAGCTATAGACGAAAGATAGAGGATACATATGGTAAAGATAGGCCACGAGTTCCACGACGTTGGTCTCCAAGACCAGCAACATGAAGGGATACGCGAGGCATAAGCCAACGCCGACGCCAAGCGCAGTCAGAATCATGGTTTCCCCCACAAGCGACAATCCGATTTCCTTTAATCGGAACCCAAGGACTTTCAACGTCGCGATATCCCGGCTCCTTTCTTTGAAATTGAGCAGCGCCAGATTGTAAAGGACCACCAAAGCGAGGAGAATCGCGAACGCCTTGACGGCGCCCGTCATCACGCGGACTCCGCTTAAGGTGTCGTTCAGGTGCTTGTACCATTCCCATTTGGTGGTGGAAGAAGACACGTTGGGTAGCTTCTCGATGGCCAAATCCGTTTCATCGATCAAGGAAGGATCTTTTACGTCGATCAACACCGAATTGTATTTAGGCGCGGGAAGAGAGGCGAATGCTTCCGCTTCCGCGTGCACGATGATGCCGTGGTAAAAGAACGCCTCATACACGATTCCGATCGGCATTTGGAAATCGTTGCCGTCGTATTGGAAATTCAAGATATCTCCTTCTTTTGCCCCGATGCTTTCGGCGCATTTTTGCGAAATCGCAATCTCGTCTTTCCCAAAATCGACTTGGAAGTGGGACTCCATTCCGCTGAGGACGTATATCGGTTTTTGAAGTTGGGGGCTGTCGGAGACGAAGAACGCCGAAATGGTTTTCCGCATCGGCTCTATCGTGGAAATCGAGTCATACGGGGAAAACAGGGTTTCGATCTCCTCTTGGCGGTAAGAGGCGGATAAGGTCACCATCAAATCTTGGTTGCAGAAAGCGTTCAAATCCTTGTTGATTCCGTAGTCCAACGTGTCGTCAATGCCAAATCCCGCGCCAAGCAAGGCGGTGCATCCCATGACTCCAACGACCACCATCGCGGATTTCCTCAAGTCGAGGCGGATGTTGCGAAGGGCCATGTTCCAGGAAAGGCGCAACGCCCCGGCGTTCTTGTTTCCCTTCTTCGCGGGGCGGAGTTTGTTCGACGGGGGTTTGGGACGCATGGATTCCGCGGGTTCGCAACGGATTTCGTTCCGGCAAACGAGGAAAGTCACAAGACAGGCGGTCGCCAAATACACTACCCCGGAAAGAAGGCCTTCTAGCCACGGGAACACAAAGCCACGAGGCCCAAGGGCGTACAGTAAGGAATACTTTTGCCCCATGATCCATGGGATGAGAAACGGACCAACGATCTCCCCAATCAAGGTGCCAAGTCCCGTTAAGAACAAGGTAAGGGCAATGTAATGGAAATAAATGGTTCCTTTCCGAATTCCCAGCGCCTTTAACGTCCCGATTTGGGTGCGTTCTTTCAAAATCCATTGGGATATGGTGGTCAAAATCACCAAAACCGCGACGAAAAAGAAGAACGTCGGAAACACGAACGTGAATTGCTTCGCCTGCGTCACATCGGTGGATATCGTGGCGAAAAACGGCATGTCGTTTCGCGTCGCGGCGACATAGAGGTTGTTGTTCTCCCCTTTTTGACGGAAATAATCCCTCACCTTTTCGGCGGCCAGCCCCGGATTCGCCCCTTTTGGCAAGGAGACGAGGTATTGGTTGGGACGAACCCAGTCATCGGAATAAAAAGATCCAAAGCCAAATAAGCTGGACAGGGTGCCGTAAATCAACGGATGCACCGCGGGGGCGTAATTCTCGTTGACCACCGTTTGGAGGGCTTTCTTGAAGCTGGCTTCCGACCAAAGAAGAACCGAGGGATTGAACTGGGAACGGGTGATGTTCTCTGGGAAGGACATGCATCCGGTCACTCGCGTCGGGAAAGCGATCGCCGATTCGGCGAAGACGTTGGTTTTCCCGGGATACACCGCCCAAGCAAGTTTGGAGGCGGAACTCGACAAATCATACGAACTAAGGGGCAAAGACAACGTCGTCTCTAGGCGCAGCCCTTCGGGTCGTTCCACGCTTCCCCGAAGATCTTTATCGATATAGAGGAACTCCCCCGGTTCTTCTTCCACGTAACGCTCAATATCATAGGGACGGGAAATCGAGGGGATGTCCTTGACGATTGCCACGTAGATGTCGTCTTTTCGGTAATCCATGAGGCAATAAAACCGGCCTTCCACGGACGTTCCTTCCCCAAGAAGGGAGGCAATCGCGGCTTGGTCTTCGGGGTCATAGGATTTGGTCGTCACCCATAATGATCCGAGGTTGCCTTTTTCATACACCTCTTCCGCGCGGGAAGAAAAGCTCTTCGAATTGGCGAACAGCCCAACAAAAAGGGTCAAAGCGATCGCCCCAATGGCAATGACGGACAGGAATTGGGCGATGCCTTGTTTCAAAGAGCGAAGCCCCATGCGAAACAAGAGGCTTTGCGCGGAACGCTTTTTCACCAAACGATCTCCTCGGGGGATTTGACGCGATCCCGGTATTCGTTGGCGACGAGCCTGCCGTCGCGAACCCGAAGCACCCGATGCGCCACTTCGGCGATTTTCGCGTTATGAGTGACGATCAGAACGGTTTTGTTTCGTTTATGGGCCACGTCGAGCAGCAAGCGAAGGACGCTTGCCCCCGTCGCACTGTCCAGGGCTCCCGTCGGTTCATCTGCCAAAAGCAAAGAGGGGTTCTTCACAAGCGCCCGGGCAATCGCGACGCGCTGCTGTTCCCCGCCGGAAAGTTGAGAAGGGAAATTGTTCCTCCTTTCGGATAGCCCGACATCTGCCAAAACCTCCTCGGGATCTAACGGGCTCTCTACCACCGAAGCGGCCAAAGCCACGTTTTCTAACGCGGTCAAATTCGGCATGAGGTTGTAAAACTGGAAAATAAACCCGATTTCCGTTCTCCGAAATTCGTTTCTTTCCCTCGCGCCAAACAAAGAGACGTCCTTCCCATTTAAGACATAGGTGCCGGAAGTGCAGACATCCATTCCCCCTAGGATATTGAGCAACGTGCTTTTCCCCGCCCCGCTAGGGCCAAGGCAAACCGCGAAATCCCCTTTTTCCAGAGTAAAGGAAACGCCTTCCAACGCTCGAACTTCATTTTCTTCCCCAGGATGGTAGATCCGGGAAAGGTTTTCCACCTTCAATGCTTCCATATGGGTTATTGTAAAAACAATAAAGCCCGCGGAAAAGAACAAACTCCTGCTTTCTCGTCTCTTTTTTTATTCGGGGAATTTAACGGCTTGAAAATGGAGGCAATGCAGGCCGTGCGAATCTTCACCAAGGAAGGGGATTTTGAACAACTTCGGCGGGGGAAAGCCTCGCGAAAAACCGCCATCAAAACCAGGGGTCTTTCCGAACTAAATCAATGGGCCTCGAACCCAAATCCATGGAGCGACTCAAAAAAGAAATTGCAGATTAATTATGAACGATTAGCAAGCGCGGAACAGCACTTTGTCTTGCCCGCAATCGATCCATAACGGGAAGAAATCATAATCAAAAGTCCGTTTATGGGCACGTTTGGTCCGAAGGGTTGAATAATCCTGCGTCCCATGCGGCGCTCGTATCAGACGAATCAACGTATCTTCCTCGTCTTTTGCGCCCGCATCCCAGGCGTATTCCACATAGAAATCGTATCGTTCCGTAAATAGCAATGGCACGCGGAATGAGGCGTTTTCCTTATTCCCTTCTTTGGGCATCACCCTTCCCGGGACCGAAATCAGCTGATTGGTCGCGATGTTGTTGGTGAGATAGCGGCCCTTGAGCTGGATAAAGAATTGATTGGTTTCGGGAATCCGGGTGACCTTTTCGATTTCGTCGATGCTTGAAACATGGGCCTTCAACGCTTCGCTTGTAAGCGGGATCGAAGACGGGGCGGACACCCCAATGCTAGATTTTTCCCAGTTAACGTTCCCCGAATACAAGAATCCATTGGAATAAAGGGGGCGCTCCTCCGTATCAAAGGAAAGTCCATATTCTTGTTTCTCCGGCGCCCGAAGAGCTTCCACGAAATAAACGCGTGGAACCGTTATGTACTGATTGTAAAAATAATACCCGTCGGCATCGTTGGAACCATTTCCCAAGCAAAACGCCCAATTTCGGTCATAAAGCGTCTTGCTGTAGCCATCAAAGGCCGGAGAATATTCCATCTCCGCGGATAACGCCATCGTATAGGAGTTCGGATCGGTCCCAAATGGGGCGAAATGGACTTTGGCCCCTTTTGCAGCCCCCGAGCCCCTCCCTTCTTCAAGGAAAATGCCATTTTTGCTCACATAACGCGGGATGTCGTTGATTTGGCACACTTCGAAAGAATCCGCTTGGCAATAGGCAAGCACGCGCCCAGAGGAAGACGAATAGCAAAAGGCAGGGATTTCCCCAGGCACCGAATAGAGCCGAAAAGATTTTAAAAAGGAGGCTTCCGACACCAATTTGCTTTCGGAGGTTAGGAAATCATGAGCCCACAAATAAGCGCGCCCGTTTGTCGCATCGGAAGTAGCAGAGAACACTTTGCCTTCCCCATAAGGCAAGGATTGGGTATTTTGATTCGGACCGCTGAGGATTACAGGACAATCAATACCATCAAAGAGGAATTCATTCTCTTCCTGCACCCCTAAAGAATTTGACGCCACCAACGTGTCGTAAAAGACGTATCCCTCAGCCTCCCCCGCTGGATATTGGGAAATAGGAAATTTGCCGTCGCACGAAGCGAGAAGCCCAAGCAAAACCATGGCAAGAATTACTTTGGAATTTTTCATAATTGAATAATCCCTCCGCTCGAGTTTTTTTGCCGCCGACACCTCACGCAATAACGATTTCGCGGATCCCAATAATGGTCTTCAAAGCATTCGTACCCGCATGAGCAATCGGCGTGATGTCGAGAAGAGTCACAATCCGCATACTTAAAAGAATGGTTAGACGTAACGGAATCTCCACAATATGAGCAAGTAAAGACATGTCCGCTTGAGTCATAGGAAGAGCAGACGTAGGAATGGTCTCTCAAATCACTATAGCCGCAAAAACAGCTAACTCGATCCTTCCCGCTGGCGGTCTCAACAAAAGTCAATTGATGAGTCGCGTTTAGTGCTTTCGCTCCACAGGAGCAGGAAAGAAAATGGGAGTTCTGGTCTTGTCCCAAGGTAAAAGAGTGGGAATGCAGGGACGCGGGGCCTAGTTCTTGTGATATCTTCGCCCAAACCAACGGACTCTTTGTTTCGAAGTTATGTGCCACCGGAAGGCCAGGTCTGGCCATCGGGGCGTTTCCATCAAACGAAGCAAACTCTACAACCGCCACCTCAGCCTCCATTTGACGCTGATTGGGCGGGCATCCCAGTTGTGAGGACCGCTCCACCAAAACATCGCTATTAAAGACGGTGTAATCATCAATAAAATTTGAGAAAACGTAATCAAACAGGTCGACGAAAAAAGCATTCAGCATCACTTTAAGCCCGTCGCCAAGATGAAAAGGGATTAAATCACACAAATCATTTGCAATTTGAGAAAGACTTACGGCCGTTGATTGAACGCCCAAATTCAAAGTTTGCACGATCTTATTGAAAAAACCCGAAAAATTTTCATTTGCTTTTGCAACCACTCCTTCAATCGCAGAAAAGACATCAAAGAAAAAGGAATCATTGCCAACATAATACAAAATGTTATCAATTAGGTAATCGTATTGCTGATAAACACCTATAAATTTTGCAGAGGGCTTTTCTCCCAGGGCATTCCATCTATCAGCATAGCCATTGAAAGAAGTTTCGTTCAATAAGGGTTGGTATGGTACCAGTGTTTCCTGAAGAGGCGCCCCCAAATAAGTGTTAATTAATTTCAATAATTTCGAACCTCCGTATGGAGTACCTACGCTTATAAGATTATTGACAATTTGTGGGTGGTCCATTGCATACAGGAGATTGGTGATCCCCCCTCGGGAATGCCCAATCAAATTAATTTTCGGAACAATTCCAATTTCATTTGACAACGAATACAAGAAAGTATCGATAGAATGTTCGAAATGAAAATAAACCGCTTCGTTCGTTGTGGCTTGATTAACGTCATTTATCCCGCTATATACCAGAATTATTTGTTTAGAGAAGTCGACCGGATAAGTTGAGATGGAGGCTTTTCGAAAATGGGTTCCCGCCTCGTTAAACACAAGAGGAACAATGGACAAACTGCCTGCGTCAAAAAAAGCACCGGGATTGTACGTTGCGGCGGTATTAGACGCATCGAGAACAAAAACATTTTCGTGAGAGATCTCAAACGGGAAAAAGCCTTCATTTTTAATCCAACCGTCTCCGCTCGCCAACCAGTCGGCATAAGATCCTCCCATTCCATGAGTAAAGACCGTAACCTCGGCGCACGAAGAAATATTAGCGCCCGAGGACAATTGAGCATCGAACGCCGATTTGCTTGACGCAAGAATATTCGTATTTTGTGGAGCACTATTCGGAAAAACGTTTGTCAAGGCAACGGACAAAGAAAAAAGAAACGTCAAGAGCATAATTGCTTCCCCTTTTCAAGATGCACTCATGCTAAAGGAGGTCACAATTTTGTCAAGCGTTTATCGATGCTTTTACGAACATAGGAATATTGGTACCAACATACCTCAAAACTCAGCCGAACGAATATCTCATTCCGCGCTTTCGAAGGATTGGCTATGGATTGTTACGGGCTTTGAATAACAAAACGCTTTCATGCCAAAAGAAGCCCTATTGAAGCCTTAATTCCATTTTCCTCTCCCGAGCGGTGAATTCGGACGAGGCTTTCGACTCTCAATGCTTCCATATGGGTTATTGTAAAAACAATAAAGCCCGCGGAAAAGAACAAACTCCTGCTTTCTCGTCGTCTTTTTCCTTGGCATAATTAAAGCATGAAAGAAGAAACACTCAACGCCATCCGCGCCTTTGTCAAAGAAAGGGATTGGTCGCAATACCACACGGGCGAGAACCTTGCGAAGAGCATCTCCATCGAGGCCGCCGAATTGTTGGAGCTTTACCAATGGGAACGCGAAGCCTCTTCCATCGAACGGGTGAAAGAGGAAATCGCCGACGTGCTCATCTACTCCTTGATGTTCTGCGACCGCTACGGCCTCGACCCCGACGAAATAATCCTCCAAAAGATCAAAAAGAACGCAGAGAAATATCCCGTGGATCTTTGCAAAGGATCCGCGAAAAAATACGACGAACTCAAAAAATAGAGGGGGCGTATGCGCTTAATAGCCGTAACGCTTCTTTTCTTTCACGAAGAAGAAGATGGTCAAGGCGGTGGAACCGATCTCCGCAAA
>JAXDTZ010000008.1:0-10936 GCA_034089705.1 Candidatus Alloenteromonas sp.
GGGCCGAACCATCCTTGGAAGAAGTTCATCGTCAACTACAAGTACAAGCCTCGCGAACTCGGGAAAAAGGGCGTTTCCGACGATCGGGGGTGAACAAATCGCGGGTTAGCCTAGGGGTGAACAAATCGCGGGTCAACAACAGGTTTTCGAACCCCTGTTTTCGTTGCGCCTCAAAAAGAGAAGGCGCAAAAAGAGAAAAAACCGTTGACAAGACTTATCCTATTTTCTTTGTTTTCCTTAAGAAAGCGTTTCCGCGCCCTTGAGGAATTGGGAAATCCCATTAGAATATCTTCGCTAGGAAAGGAACTCGTTCCATGGATTACGAAAAACACATCGGGGTCTACCCGAACTTCCCCAAAGAAGGCATCTCCTTCAAAGACATCTCCCCTTTGGTGGCCAACGGACCCGTTTTTCATTCAGTGATCGACGATCTCGCGAAGATCGCCGAGAAATACCATCCCGATTTCATCATCGGGGCGGAAAGCCGAGGCTTCATCTTCGGGGCGGCCCTCGCCTATCAAATGAACTTGGGCTTCATCATGGGACGGAAAGCCGGGAAATTGCCCGGGAAAACCATTCGGGCTTCCTATTCCTTGGAATACGGGACCGCTTCGATCGAAATCCCAGAAGGGGTGATTCCCAAAGGGGCGCGCGTCCTGCTCGTGGACGATCTCATGGCCACGGGGGGAACCTTCGAAGCCTTGAAGCGCATCGTCGCTTCCGCGGGAGGGGAACCCGTCGCGGCGTTGACCCTCATCACCTTGGAGGAACTCCATGGGGAAGAGATGGTTGGCATCCCCTGCGAGACCTTGATGGTCTTAAGCGATTCCCATTGATCCTCGCCTTCCTTCGGGAAGGCTTTTTGATAAAGAAAGGGGCTGTAACAAAATCTCCTAACTAATGGGAGGTTTTGTTACAGCCCCGTTATTTTCATTTTATATTTAATTGCGACTTGTTCACTTTTTGCTCACTTTCTTGCTCACTTTTGGATGTTTTGTGAGCAACAACACGATTATACTTTATCGAAACTTTTATATAATCAGATCCAAAATAGAAAGCGTCTTTGTGAGGCGAGACCCAAAAGTTGGACTTTCAACTGGAAGGTCTCATCTCATTACAGGCCCTTTTGCTTAATCAATGAGTCCGAAGAGGACGGTGTCCGCGAGGATGCGGATGGCGTCTAAGTAGGAAGTCCTCGTTTCTTCTAGAAGAGGATAGGTGCAGAGGCGTTGGAGGGCGCCAAGCAAGAAGCCACTGACCAAGGAGATGTTCCTATCGGGACGGACGACTCCTTCTTCTTGAGCTTGGACCAAGACTTTTTCTAACGCCTCGCGGCTGGATTGGAAGGCGAGGAAGAAGGAATCGATGACATGCGGGGAATCTTGGGCGAGGAGGTAGAGCTTCGCCACGTCGATCCGGGTTTCGCGGATGGCGGGAATCGCGAACAAGTCGATGATCTTCTGTTTGGTGGAACGATTCGAATCCCCGATGACTTGAAGTTGGGCTTCGCGGACTTTTTCTGCGGCGCAAGAGGCGATGTAAACGTAGATGTCGTCCTTGCAACGGAAGAACCGGTAGATGGTCTTCTTGGAGATGTGCATGCGGGACGCCACGTTGTCGAGCGTGAGCTTGGGCCCGTCGATGTTGAATTCTTGGATAAACGCGTCCGCGATATCCGGCCTTAAGTCTTTACGGTACATGGTCAGTTTCTCTTTTCGCGCAAGAAATATATGCTAGGGAACCCAAATAATCAATCGATAAAATCGGAAAAAGAAGGAAACGGAAAGGAAAGCCCTTACATGAAGAAATGGGCATGACGTTGGCTGTTGAGTTTCCAGAAATCAAAGCAGGGGGATGAAGAGGCTTACGAGGGCAACCAAGAACTTTTGGAACGGGGCCAAGGAGAAGTCCATCGGGACGCGGGAAGAGACCTGGGCCATCTCCTCGAAATCCTTCGCGATGTCCTTCATCGCGCTTCCCCCTTTCCAAGTGACCCCGTTTTCGAAGTGGTGGACCAAGGACCGGTAATCCATGTTGATGGTGCCAACAAACGCCAAACACCCATCGACGAGCATCGTTTTCATGTGGTTGAACCCGGGAGTGAAGAAAAAGACTTGGACCCCGGCTTTGAGGAGATAGGGGATATGGTATTTGGCGATGAGGTAGGGGAGTTGCTTATCCGGGATTTGGGGCAAGAACAATCGGACGCGCACCCCTCGCAAAGCCGCCCCTTCTAACGCGTGGCGAAGCTCTCCGGAAGGGATGAAATACGGGGTGGATACGTCGATCGTGCGTTTCGCCGAGTTGATCATGGCGATGTAATTGGCTTCCCCTAGCCGCATGGGGTAGAAATTCTCGGGCCCCGTCCCGAAGGCCAAGGCGAGGCCTTCCCCATCAAAAGAAGGGAATTCCCCATCCATATAGGCGTCGTAATCGGAGATCATCCCATCTCGGGCGAGGTCGAAATCGGACAAGAACAATCCAATCATGGAACGGACCACCGGGCCTTCCATGCGGATCATCGTGTCTTTCCAATATCCGAACCGTTCTTCTTCGTTCGCGTATTCATCCGCGAGGTTCATCCCGCCCGTATAGGCGTACTCGCGGTCGATAACCGCGATCTTCCGGTGGGAACGGTTGTTGTAAGAGCCAAGGAGCAAAAAGCCCACTTTGTTGAAGGGATAGCATTGGATCCCTTCGTTTTGCAGAGTCTTGTAAAAATCAGAAGGCAAGGTCGTGAAGCAACCGACGTCGTCGTAAAGGAAGCGCACCTCCACCCCTTCTTCGACTTTCCGTTTCAAAATCTCGTGGATGCGGTCGAAAATCTTCCCTTCCGCGACGATGAAGAATTCCAGGAAAATGAATTCCTTTGCCTTTTCGAGTTTTTCGAAAAAATCCGGGAAGAAGGTTTCTCCGTTAGAAAAATAAGCGATGCGGTTGCCGTCATGAACGCGGAATATCGAAGAAGATTCTAGGAGGGCGAAGGCGTTGCAATAGGAGTCTTCTTGGGCGAGTTCCTTTCCTTGCTTAGCCACCGCGTATTTCTTGACTTGGTTTTGGATGTCCTCCACCAGGAGGCGTTTCCGCTTGGGGAGAGGACGGGTTCGGAACACCAAATAAAAGGCGAACCCCACCACGGGAAAGGCGAGCAAGGCGACGATCCAAGGGATTTTGAATTCGGGGTCCCCATGGATATAGAGAATGCGGAGAACCGCGATGACGTTGAGGATCGCCCCGATGACGTAGATGCAAAGGAAGAGGACCCCTTGGTCTTTGTGCCTCATCATGAAAAATCCCATCGCGGCGAGCAAGAGGATTTGCAAGAACAAAAGGAGGGCCATCACGTAACGGCGGGAGAACTTCTGGAACCGGTGGAGTCGCTTTTTCTTCTTCATGGGGCAACTTTACTTCAAAACGAAAGAGAAATCCAATAGAATCACTCTTCGTTTCGGCGAGTTCGGCGAAGAAGGGCATACGCCCCCGCGGAAAGGAAGAATACGCAGGAAACCACGACGATGGAGAAAGATTCCTTTTTGGCGATTGGGTTCGTCATTTGGATCGCCGATCCGCCTCCTTTGGGGGCAGCTCTCCAAGCATAAAGGCGTGCCCGGGCGCAGGTGAAGCAATACGACGCGTCCGTGTCGAAGAGGGATTGCTCGGAAGAAGATAACGACGCGTAGATGGCTTCGGCGGTCGCGAGTTTGTTTTCGCATTGCCCCTCGGCATCCTCTTGCATCAAGAAATTCACGAGGGATTGGGCGCTTTCTTTCTCTTGCATCCCGATTTCGATGGAAAGGATGTTCGTGTAGGAAGGCAAGGTGATTCCTTCGTAATCGAACCGGAAATAACGGTAAGAGGTTGCGGAAAGGTCGGCATCTTTTAGCAAGACGTAGACGTTACCATCCTCGGATACCCGGAGATTCCCTTCCGGGGAGCCGGATTGGTAACGCGCGGAGAGGGAAGCGATCGGGAGGGGAAGGGGAGAGGTATTATGGATTTCCCCGATATTGCTTTTGCCAAAGGAGAGGAACGTCGTTCCTTGGTAAGTTTCGCTAGTTGGGGTGTACAAATAGGCGTTCGTGTAGGAATAACTCACCCCGTCTTCATCCGTAAAGGTACCGCTTGCGGCCGCGGAAGAGGTGCCGCTAGGCACCTTTCCCGCGATGAGCAAGGAAGAGTCGATGGACTTCGTGGAGGATTCGGGAGCTTGGTAGACCGGGCGCGCGGTGAAGACTTCGACTTCGGTGGAACTTTCGCCGTAAGTCACGGAGAAGGTCTTCGTTCCCTTCAACCCGTTTTCCAAGGTGTCGGAATAGGTAAACGCATACCCGTCCCCCTTAAATTCGAAATCCTCGATTGCGTTCCCCGAACTGTCGACGACCGAGATGTCGCTTTTTCGGATCTCTTCTCCCGGGCCGAACACCTTCGAACAAGTCGCCCGAAGGGAAGGGGTTTGGCCTTCTTCCGCTCCATGGAAGGAAATGGAAGAAAGGTACGCCGCTCCGCTAGAAGAACGGATTCCGACGTAAGGATATGGGGTAGCGAAAGTTATCGTTTGGATGGCTTGATCTGTTTGGTAGGTCGCTTCCCCAAGGAGAGTCCCTTGCTTTTCGGCGTCGAACAAGTCACCGGGGGAAGAATACGGGTTGGATTTGCCATAGATTTGCACGGTTCTTCCGGCGGTGGTATTGGTTTGGAATTCCAGATCCACTTTCGAAATGGAACGGGACGAGGCGGTCATGACCACCCCAGAATTGCTCTTGTTGGATCGGATCTGAATCGAATCGTACGACGTGGCGGAATTCCCCGCATAGGAAATCCCCATCGAATCGCCCGTATAGGTCCATTCCAAATAGTTGTTGGAGCTTGCTTGGTTTGGCAAGACCTTTGCTTTGGTGAGGACGTCGCAGTTTCCGGACATTGACGATTGGACCGTCACGGGGATGGTTAAACTATACCGCGCCCCATTCACCGTCATGGAAACGTCCAAATCGGTGCTGCCAATCTGCGTCCCCGTGATGGTGAGGCTGCCCGAGGCATCGATCGAAGAAGCGGAAATCGTGGCGATTTGGGGATCCTTCAATGACAATTCCATCGTCGCGGAGGCGTTGTTTTCAAGGCTAATCGTCGAGGAATCCCCGATTTTCACCGTGACGGAAGTCTCAGAAGAGGTGATGGTGGGGACTTGGAAAGTGCCGATGGGGTCGGAAGAGGGGGAAGCGGATTTTCCGCTGGATTCGTATTCCAAAGTCCCTTCGACAGGTTTGCCCCAAATGTCTTCCGCCCAAGAGGGGAAGTCAATGAAGGGGTTCCGGTTGTTCGTGTAATTCCGGTAGACCAAGTCGTTTCGGCGGATCTCGAATTCATCGGGGGGATCGAGGCGGTTCCATTCGAGCAAATCGTGGAGGATGCCAACGCAAAAGGCGTTCGTCCCGGTGCTGATTCCACCTTCCGGATCTACGACGTCGCTCAAATACAAGTTGGGGTTATTGATGGAGAATTCATCGGAGTCGGGGCCCGCGCAGGCGTTATAGCGGGCGGCCATATAAAACAAGGCGCGGGCGATGTCCCCTTTGTCGGAATCCTGGGGTTCGAAGACGACTTTGCTGCCCCCGAGAGTCTTGCTGATGCCCGAGTAATTGCCATTGTATTGGGGGTTGTTGTCGGGATCTTTGTTGGTTCGGTTCTCTTCGACGACATACCCGTACACCTTGTCTTTATGGGTGTCGGTGTTGATGATGCCGGCGCTAGGCCAGAGGTGATGGAGGTCTCCTCTCGCCCCGGGTCCCGCGGAAACCGGGGAGCCGCTTTCTTTCATGCCGAAGCTCTTCATCCAGATGTGTTCCCGGTTGTAATCCCAGGATTTCGTATTATGGGCGGCGGAGTCCGCGATGACTTGGTTGTCGACGGATCGATCGATGTAAAGGACGTGGAGATAGGGTTTGTCCTTCCCATAGGTATACCCCTTCAACGTGTTGGTCTCGGGGTCGTAGGTCAAAATCTCATTCGCAGGGGATTTGGCCCAATCGCGGTCGGTGATTTCGTAAGCTTTCCAGATGTTATCTCCCGAAGTATCGTAACTGAAATACTTTTGGCCTTCTTTCAAGATGGGCTTGAGGTTTTTCAAGAGGTTGGTCCCTTGCCGTTCTTCCGCGGAGAGGGAATTAAGAGAGGAATAATAGGAACGGATGTCCTCTTCCCCGACCGGATTGAGGTCGATGACCGCGGTCGAAGAAAGGGAAGTCGTTTGGTAAGCCCCTTTCTTTTCCACGAAAGAAAGGGAGGGGCTCGCGCAGCCCATCAAGAAGCCGATGCCAATTAGAAGGATCCAAATGTTCTTTTTCATGCCGAAATAGAATACTTATTTTTCGTCAAATAAGCAAAGCTTCAAGTGAAATCGGACTTTACGAGGACGAAAAAAGGCGGCGGGACAACCCACGGCCTTATAAGTTCATCACATCCGCATCCAAGGTTTTTAAACTTTTTTTCCGCAATGACAATGCCTTGAAATCCTCGATTTACTGACGTTCACTCTTCGACAATGTAGCAAGGGGAATCCGAAGAAACCGCAAATTTTGTCGTATTCTCTAAAACAGCCTCTCCATCCCTCTCTACCACCAAATGAAGCTCGAAAAGAGCCTCGTTTTGCCCTTTTAAAATGGTCTGCGAATCTAAGCCACGCAAATCCAAAAGCACAGCGCCTTCGATAGGCGCGGAAAACACGCCATCCTCACCATGCGTTTTGAAAGCATTGAATCCTCGAGCATTGGTGATTTCGATGGATAAAGTAGCGTTCGCGACTTCGCTTAAAAAGCCCTTCTTCGGCCAGAATAAGACCACGAGGTCCTTGATGCCGTAATAGCATTCCTTACGAATCGATCCGCCCCTATCATCAGCATCCCTTTCTTTTGATAGCAAAGAGCAAGCAACACAGGCCTTGGCCACAACGCCGTCTTCGCCTTCAATTTCAGCCTCCGCAGCATCCATGCCTAGTGCTGAAGAAACCAATTCGGGTATATCAACGAATTCATCGACGCTTGAATGAAATGTCGCGTTATCGCCGAATTCGGGCCAAGCATCTAAATCCCAAGAGTCATCGGTTTCTATCTTGAATGGTTCAATTTCCGGCAAATCAAGTTTTTCGGAAAGGTCGTCAATGATGCGGTTGTAATAGAAAATGGTCGATTCGATGTCGCCTTTAAATGACTTCAAACTATGTTTGGTCCTGTTAGCATATTCATTTACATTCTCTTTGCGAAGTCCATACATCAAGCTTTGGTTCTTCAAAACATCCTTGCAAATGAATTCTAGCAGTTTTCGAAAATTGCCTTCGTAAGTCCCATCGGCACGCTTAGCGGTATATTGTGGTTGCTTCAAACCCGCGATAATCGCAAGAGAAAGTTTCGTAAAGAAAGTCTGAAGCTGCAAATAGAATTGCGAAGTATGCTTGCGCGCCTTTTCCACGAGATCTGTGAAGACTTCATTGAAACAGGGCTCGTTGAAGGCTTGCAGCGTTGGCTCCTTTTCAAAAATTATGTATTCGGCATGAACTTTCATAGTTTATCACCAATCGCCTGCATCACTTGATGAATCAGCAAAGGAACGAGTCAACGTTGAAATCTTGGATTCAACAATGGTCTGCACTTCCTTTTCGGTATCAAATTGCATTTCTCTAGTTCCATCCGGATTGATAATGGTAACGGTTTCCTCATCGCCTTCTTCATAACGGCAAAATGAAACGCGAGTGCTGATTTTGAGCTCGTCGTTATTGAAATCCTCTTCGCTGCATAGAAGTTTGAACTGATTATTCCCGGAAATGCGGCCGCTGAGTTCGAAGCGGAATGGCTTAGTCTTAGTCGTTTTGGTCTTTGCTTCAACAACAATCGTCTCGCCTTCGTCCAAAACAATATCTTTCCTAGAATCGACCTTGAAATCCAAAAGTACAATCAGCTTTTTTCTGAATTGGTCAACGTCGATTTTTTTATCAATGTCAAGCGAATACTCGATTCCGTTAATGGAGTTGAAAACACCGTTCTTCGTGCTTTCTAGCAATCTATCAATTAGGCCCATGCTTTATTCCTCTTCACCATAAGTCACTTCGTCCGCTTTACGCATTCAAGCTTCTTGGTACGGAAGTCAAGGTCGACGCGGCGTTTTCCGTCCCAATCACACTCGAATATCCACGTCTCAACATGATCTCTAAAATTGCCTATCGAAAGCCTTGGCTGCATATAGAGATATTCTTGGAACCAAGGTCTATCCTTTTTAATTTCGAACTCTCTAATTTCGAAAGTTTTTAAGCGGTGCTCCTCTTTAAAGACTATATCACCACCGTAGTTACTCAAAGAGTAATCATAAGGACTAAAATGATCATCAAACCAGCTACGAACCGTAAGAGTACAAACTCTTTTTGTTCGGGATTGCGCAAAAACAAAAACTCTCACTTTTATCTTCGAAGTGTCAAGATTGTCCCAGCATTGATCCTCAGGGCTGCCATTACCCCTAACATTCTTGGACTCGTAACCCAATTTCCAGCATTTGGTTTCTTGGTCGACAACGTAAGGTTTCATAAAATAGATATCGACAAAATTGTCTTCATCGCCAAGGCGTTCGCAGGCATAAACGAAATCTTCAAAGTTTTCCACAGGAAATACCGGATCCCTCTTCTCCACAAACTCGAATCCGCATTCCGGGCACTCGGACGCGCCGTCATCCGTTTCATAGCCGCATTCCGGGCAAACAATCCTTTTTAGAATGCCACCGCATTTATGGCACGTCGTCCTCGTAGACGACACTTTTTGCCCGCAGTGAGGGCATGTAATCAATGACATATTAATCCTCCTAATGTTCGATTATTCCAATCGCCCTTGCTAACGCAGAGCTTTCAGAAACGGCCAAAGGCTTTTCGCATGCTTTTGCATCGAATAACAAATACCCTTTCTCGACGCAAATGGAAAAATTATCCATGGGCATTTCGCCTCTAACCGAATCGCGGTTGCCAAAATCCGAATATCCGTAATAAGCCGAGTGATAAAACACTTTGCACACGGCCCCGTTTAGTTTAGAAACATCTAATGCGTAGACACCTGGTTGAATTCTCTTCATTGCCACCTCGAAGTATTCATCGTCAAGCGACGCAATCAAGACTGGGCCACTTTCGTAAAACGAACGGCGGGATAAATAAGTAACGACAACAAAAGATAAAACGTATACGCTCACGAAGCGGAGCAACATGATAAATATGCTGTTTAAACAATAGGGCATCGAGGTTTCGCCGAATCCTCCTACAGTAGAGGCGGTAATGAAAAGCGCTTCGAAGAAGTCATTGGAGCGAGACTGAAAATAGCCCCAGCCCAACAGAAGCGTTTCCAGCAAGCTCATTAACGCCAGGAAAACTCTCACGCCCCTATTAAGCCTGGTTCTTCTTTGCGAAGGGATAATGACATCGAAAAAGAAGCTGAAGACTATCTCAAAAAATCGAGATAAGAAACGGACTATGAATAACGCAAGCAAAATAGGATATTCGAAAAATGACTCATGCATTAATGCAATTGTCAAAGAAAAAAGAAAAGAAATAACTAAATTAGATAGATTAAAAGAAACAATCTCCTTATCGAGCGTCTCATCGTGATTCAACTCCCTGCCATTATCTTTAATTAAACCGGTGATAGCAAAATCGGGGCTAACGACCAAATAGCAAAGGAAATTAATCCATTCCCTTAAGCCACGAACTTTTTTCAAAGTTGATGCAGAAATAAAGCAAACGATTATCGCCTTAATAAAGAAGGTAAAAGCGACATATATCGCTAGAGCAATTAGAGTCTCTTGTGCCGGCACACGAGAAGCGAATAAAGAATTTGGGCAAAATAAAAAGGCCAAAAGCGAAAACGACGCAATTGCGCCAATTACATTAATAACGTGCCCCCATTTTCTTTGCATAAAAATATTCTAGAGAGAGAGAGAGAGAATCAAGTTGCGATTCCTCATTGTGTAGTTATCCAGTGATTTGTTTCTAGACAATTATCCGGTAATTCGTTTCCACCTTACTCCAGACCCCTTTTATGCCGAGAAAAACCGATGGTGCGAGGGATCCCCTTGGTTATCATCGAAAGCATCGGACGAATTCGCCTCGAAGCGGGCACGAACGATTGTTTGGGGTCCCAAGGGGCCGAGGCTCTGCGACATCGGTGGAATTGGAATAAATGGGGTAGAAACAAATCACTGGATAATGACAGTTGCGATTCCTCATTGTGTAGTTATTGGGTTATTTGTTTCTAGGCATTTATTGGGTTATTCGTTTCTACCAAACATCCCCCTAGGGGGATCCAATTATTGGGTTACTTGTTTCCACCTAATCCCCCGGGCTGGGATGATTAGGACGGAGGAACGGGACTATGAACGGATTGAACCCAGCATACGTGGAATCGGTTATCAGGAAGGCGAACGAGGGAAAACTCACGACGGGGCCGTCGACGACGCCGCCGGCACCGTGATGGGCCTCCGCTTCGAGAAAGAGGAAACCCTTAAGGGTTACTACGAGATGATGTGGCAGATCCTGAGCAAATACGGGATCCCAGAGGCCTTCTACGGGGACAACAGGAGGATATTCGAGTTCAGGAGGCTGTCGGAGAAGAACCAGACGATCGACCGCGATGTGCACATAAACTCCAAACGCATGTGCCAGCAGCTCGGCATCGAGTTCATCACCACATCGATCTCCCAGGCGAAGGGAAGGGTTGAGAGGCTTTGGGTGACCTTTCAGCTGAGGCCGATCTTGGAGTTTAGGCTGAGGAGCATAACCACGATCGACGAAGCCAATGCCTATCTGCCCGAGTTCATGGCCGGTAACAATCACCGATTCGTCATCAAGCCCGACATGGAATCATCCCTCTTCGCCCCGGCCCCGTCGCCCAAGGAGATCGACTTCTACCTATCC
>JAXDTZ010000027.1:0-51206 GCA_034089705.1 Candidatus Alloenteromonas sp.
ACCGAACGTATGTTCTTCGCGGATGACCGCATCCTCAATATGCGTTCGATGATTCTCTCCGATACCACCGAACAACGCGAAGCCGCCTTGGAGCGCATCCGTCCGTTCCTCGCCTCCGACTTCTACGAAATGTACATGGCGAACCCCGATTCGATGGTTAACATCCGTCTCCTCGATCCGCCTCTGCACGAATTCCTCCCGACCATCGACGACGAAAAGACCATCAAGGATCTCGCCGCCAAGCTCTCCATCTCCGAGCAAAAGGTCAAGGATCGCATCAACCAACTCCAACAAGCCAACCCGATGATGGGTTTCCGCGGCGTCCGTCTCTGCGTCGCCTATCCGGAAATCTACGCGGTTCTCGCCAAGGCCATCATCCAAGCCGCCATCAAGGCGTCCAAGGAACTCGGCCATGACGTCGAACCCGAAATCATGATTCCTCTCGCTGGCGAATCCAAGGAATACCTCTGGGCGAAGAAAGTTGTCGTCGACGCCGTTGAAAAAGAGATGGCCGCCGAAGGCAAGAAACTCGTCTACCACGTTGGCACCATGATCGAAATCCCGCGGGGAGCCCTCCGCGCCGGGGATCTCGCCAAAGACGCTGAATTCTTCAGCTTCGGCACCAACGACCTCACCCAGCTCACCATGGGCTTCTCCCGTGATGACTCCGGTCAATTCCTCCCCTACTACTACGATCGCAAGATTTACGAATTCGATCCGTTCCAAACCATTGACGTGGAAGGTGTCGGCGAACTCGTGAAGATTGCCGTCGAACGTGGCCGTGCCACCCGTCCGGACCTCTTGATCGGCGTCTGCGGCGAAACCGGTGGCGACCCCGCCTCCATCATGTTCTATGATGAAGTCGGCCTCGACTACGTCTCCTGCTCGCCGTTCCGCGTGCCTCTTGCCCGCCTCGCCGCTGCTCAAGCCGCGATCGCCCACAAGAAGTAATCGTTCTTCGAGCTTCTAGCAGCCCTCTCCCAAAAGGGGGCTGCTTTTTCTTTTGGAGGACCGGCAAAATTTTCGGCATTTGTTTTACAATCATCGATTCGGATTGGACATCCTAACAAAAAAAGAAGGAAAAACCGTCTTCAGAAGCCAGAATTCGAAGATAAATTGACATTATCAATCAAAATTTAGATTTTCAAAATTACCAAATAACGATTTTCCATATTTATTACAATTGATTTGAATGAATGAAGAAAAAGAAGCATAAAATCTTATGTTTTTCGAAAAAAACAGGAAAGATTAACTTCCATTTGTCATTTTATTACATGTAAATTGGTGAATATTTCTTGCAATAATTGACATTTTAGCCTATTGTATTCACGGGAAATGCGAAGCACCCCCTTACATTTGCATTTCCCATTTTTGCTAGAACGAAAACCCATCAAAAGAAGGAATGAAAATACCCCTCCTCCTGGTTGTCCAGGATTTGGGGTACGCTTCGATTTGGTGGGTTTTCTTTATTTCTTGGATCGTTTCTTTGCGAGGGCTTTCTCGTGGAACACGTCCGCGTAGCCCTCTTTGTTGACTTGCCTCGCCCTGGCGATGGCCATCCCGTGGGAAGGAACGTCTTGGCAAATGGTGCTCCCCGCGGCGGTGAACCCATAATCCTCAACGTGGACCGGGGACACCAAGATGCTGCCCGACCCGATGAAGGCGTGGTCTCCGATTTCGCTATGGAATTTGTTGACCCCGTCGTAATTGGCGATGATGGATCCGCAGCCGACATTGACCCCTTCTCCGATGGAGGCGTCGCCTAAATAAGACAAGTGGGCGCATTTGCTTCCTTTGCCGAAGGTGACGTTTTTCAATTCGTTGAAGTTCCCGATATGGGCTTCATCCCCGATGACCGCGTTCTTTCTGGCGCGCAGATAAGGGCCTAAGGTCGTGCGGTTCCCGACTTTGGTTTCGGCGAAGTGGCAATATTCGATGACGTTGTCATTCCCAATCTCCACGTCCTGGAGATACGTATCCGGCCCGATGACGTTGTTTTCCCCAATGACGCTTCTGCCAAGAATGTGGGTGTTGGGGCGAATCACGGTGTCGCATCCGATCTCCGCGTAAGGGGAAATGAAGACGGAAAGCGGGTCTTCCACCGTAACCCCGGCAAGCATGTGACGGGTCGCGATTCTCTTTTGCAGAACCCTCGATGCGACGGAGAGTTCCACTCGGTCGTTCACTCCCATGGCTTCGCTGGAATCCGAGATGGCGAACGTCGACACCTTTTTGCCGTTTTGCAAGAAATACCGAACCAAATCCGAGAGATGGTATTCTTCCAAGGCTCCGCAGCGAATCTCTTTCATCGCCCGGAACAATTCGATGTTATCCACGAGATAGACTCCGATGGACACTTCTTTTTTGGCTTTTTCTTCCAACGAGCAGTCCGATTCGGGTTTGATGTCCACCAAACCGTTTTGATCGCGGATGATTCTCCCATATCCGCGGGGATCTTCGACCGTCGCGGTCAACAAAGTCAAATCGTTATGGTTGGCCTCATGGGCGTTTCGCATAGCCATCAACGTTTTGCTCGTTAATAACGGGCGATCCCCCGGGAGCAAGAAGGTAACCCCTTCTTCCCCTTCGAGCAACGCGGAGGCGGATTTCACCGCGTGGGCCGTTCCTTTTTGTTCGGTTTGCCAGACGATTTCCGATTCGTTTTCCACGATTTTGGCAACCGATTCCCCGGCGAATCCCACCACCGTGACAAAGCGGTCAATCCCCAAGGGCTTCGCGGCATCGATGACCCATTGCACCATGGGAACCCCCAAGATCGGCATGGCGGATTTGCAAACGTCGTTCCGTTTGCTCTTCATTCTCGTTCCCTTGCCCGCGGCAAGGAGGATGGCGTAATGGTTCATAAGCTGTTTCCTTTATTTATTTGGTGCGAAGTATTTTACAAAGGCGGACGATGTGCCCTTCTTTGATGAAATGGCGTTCCGCTTTCATGGCCAAACGATGGTCTTTGGTCAATCCGAAGCACGCGCTTCCGGATCCTGACATCGCGGCGATCTCAAATCCTTCCGCCTTCAATTCGTTCACGATGGTTTCCACCTTCGGAAGGAGAGCTTTCGCGGCGGGATAAAGATCGTTCCCGCGGTTTGCGGCGATTTTGTGGAAATCCCCATCCGCCAAACCGAGGACGACTTCCTCCGTATGGATAGGCTCTTTCTCGAAATCATCGCAATGGGAATACACGTCTTGGGTGGAGAGCCCTTCTTCGGGTTTGACGACGAGGCAAAAACAGTCATCCCGCATGGAAGTTGGCTCGATGATTTCCCCGATTCCGCGGACAATCGCGGGGACGGGATTCAAAAAATAAGGAACGTCCGCTCCAAGGCTAAGCCCAATCTCCGCGAGTTCCTCGTTCGTGGCGCCCAAACGAAGCATCTTATTGATCGCCAACATAACGCAGGCGGCGTTGCTCGATCCTCCCCCAAGCCCCGCGGCGAAAGGGATGCATTTATGGATGCTGATGCGGAAATTGTCCTTGAATCCATAACGTCGGCGCATGGCCTCAAGGGCTCTCGTGCACAAATTCCCCTTCAAGCTGACCAAACGGAGGTCGTTGCAGGTAATATAGGTGTCCCCCGCGATAGGAAGGGGATCGATGGTGATAATGTCATGGAGGTCGAGGGGCAAATTCACCATCTCGAGTTCGTGATAGCCATTGGGCAAAATTCCGACGACTTTAAGCGAAAGGTTAATCTTCGCGTATGATTTAATGTTCATGGGCTGTTCCTATTTTACTCGTTTGATGGCGATTGCAAGACGAAGAAATTGTTCTGGGGTGCATTCCTCGGGGCGAAGGGAGGGGGACAAGTTGGTTTCTTCCAAGACTTTCCGAGCCTTCTCCTCGCTGGAAACCAAGGGTTTTAATCCGTTCCAAATGGTTTTTCGGCGAGTCAAAAAGAGCTTGCATGCCAAGGCATACGCCTCCCCGATAGCGGTTTTATCCGCGGTTGGGTCGATTTCGACGGCGAACACGCTGGAATCGACGTGGGGGATAGGAACGAAAGAGTGACGAGAGACTTTGAACAAATGTTTCGCTTTCCCGCTTAAGGAAAGAAGGATGCTTAACGGCCCGTACTCTTTGTTCCCAGACTTCGATAAAATCCGGCTTTCCGCTTCTTTTTGGACCATGAAGACCATTCGTTTGCAGTTTTTCCCGCCCAAAAGAACCTTCTCGAGAATCAAGGACGTGATGTAATAAGGGAGGTTTCCCACGATGTACTCGTAGGAAGAATAATCGAAATCCGCGGCGTTCCCGTATTGAGGATGGACGTTGGGGCAATCCGCGAAATCCTGCGTCACCTTGGCGAGCATCCCTTCGTCGATGTCGATCGCATCGATTGAGTTAGGCAACGAAGATAAAGCGTAGGTCAAAGAACCCGGGCCGCATCCGATTTCTAGGATGGATCCTTCGCTTGGATCCAACGATTCCACGATCCGATGGCAAACTTCGGAATCCACCAAAAAATTCTGTCCGACTTCCTTTTTCGCCAGGAATTTCAATGTCGCGATATTCTCGTAAAATTTCGTTTCGCTAATCATGCCGCAGGACCTCCGCGATGGTTTCTTTGCTGATATTGCAGGCATTGAGCCGTTTTAGCAATGTTTTGGCGTTCCCGTGCCCCAAATGAAGCGCTTCTTCTAAATAACGTCTTTTTTCTTCCGATCCCGGAGTGCCCATCAAACCCAAATCCATGAGATCGCTCATGGCCAATTCCCCGCGCTTCACGGGAGTCGGGACGATATGAGACAAGGCTTCTAGCACATCTTCCCTCGAACTTTCGGCGATTCCGACTTTATGGCGTTTGATGCAACGAGCTTTGGGAACAAACGCGTGGAGAAGCCCGGGAATGTGCTCGTTGAGCAAATCCCGAATCCGTTTCCCGGGGGCGTCGGGATCGGTCAAAACGACGATCTGACGGGTTTTGGACAACTCTTTTAGGTATTCAATTGTTTCACGTGGAACATCTGATCCATTGGTCGTAACGATGTCACAATCGAGAAAAGAGGACAGAAGTGCCACATCCGAGGCACCTTCCACCACAATCACCGGGGAAAACTTAATCTTGTCCATGTTTCACGTGGAACAAACATTCGACGTTTGCGTCCATCGCCTCCGCGAGTTGAATGGGTTCGATGCCCCGCAAGGCAGCGATTTGTTTGGCGATCCAAGGGATGTTCGCGGGCTCGTTCCGCTTCCCCCGAAACGGAACCGGGGAAAGATATGGGGAATCCGTTTCCACGAGCAAGCGATCTAGCGGGCAAAGCGTGGCGCACTTCTTAGGTTCCACCGCATTCTTGTAGGTAACCGGCCCGTCAAAGCCGAAATACATCCCGAGTTTGGCAAACCGCTCCATCATTTCCGCGCTTCCGGAATAGCAATGGAGCACCCCTTTTCTTTCCACTGGATGGGCCGTCAATATCTCCAACATATCCCCATAAGCATCTCGAGAATGGATGCAGACCGGCAAACCCAAACGGTTCGCCAGCTCGATTTGGGCGATGAACCATCGTTTTTGGTTCTCGTGGTCCTTGGGGTCTTTGAACCAATGGTAATCCAAACCGATTTCCCCGATTGCAATCACTTTGTCCGAAGAAGCGAGGGATTCGATCTCCTTTAACGCATCCTCGGAGATTCCTTCGAGGTTTTCGGGGTGAAATCCCACGAAGGCGTAAACTCCGTCATATCGTTCCGCGTATTGCACGGCCAAAATCGAGGAAGGCAAGTCGTAACCGGAGACGAAAATCACATCGACTCCCGCTTGTTTCGCGTTCTGGATGATTTCTTCTTCGATTCCTTGAAACGCGGAATCGTTCAAATGCATGTGGGTGTCTACGAATCGCATGGTCATTTTCCTACGCAGAACCGAGAGAAAATCTCGTCCGTCAAATCATGGGTGGCGTCTTCTCCCAGCAGCTGCCGCGTTTTGTTGTAGGCGCTTTGGAGATACACGGACAGCAAATCGATTGCCGCCCCTTCCTGCGCGGAAGCTTCGACTAGCGCGATATCGTCATCGATTTGGCGAAGGAGGGACAATTCCCGCGCGTTATTCAGCGATGGGATTTTGGAAGCGGAAGGAGAAATCCCTAACATAGAGAAAATCGCCTCTTTCAAATCCGACACCTCCCCGCTTTTCGCGGAAAGAAGCACCCCGTCTTGGATATTTGGAGAAGCCAAATCCGACTTGTTATAGACCCGCAAAACGAGTTTTCCTTCTAAAGAATCAAGCAATTGACGTTCTTCTTGGCTCATTGGGACGCCCGCGACGGTGACGAAAAGAATCAAATCCGCCTCTTCGATGGATTTTTTGCTTCGCTCCACCCCGAGTTGTTCTAATGCGTCATCGCTTTCCCTGATTCCGGCGGTATCCCATAGATGCACCGGGATGCCATGGATGGATATTTGCCCTTCTACGACATCTCGCGTGGTGCCGGGAATCGAAGACACGATGGCTTTGTCTTGTTCAATAAGCGCATTCAAAATCGAGGATTTCCCCACGTTTGGCTCCCCGACGATGGCGATGGTGACGCCGTCTTGGAAAACCCTACCTTGCTCCCCTTCGTCAATCAATTTGGCCAATCGCGCGCGAATCTTCCTGCAGGAAGCAAGGATGATCTCCGTGCTCGCGGTTTCTTCTTCGTCGTATTCCGGGAAATCAATCCCCACTTCCACGAGGGCGAGCAAAGAAGCGATTTCTTCTTTTAAGGGCACCACGAGTTCGCTTGTTTTGCCGCTTAACGAAAGGAAGGCCATGTTCTTGGCTTCTTTGGTCGTCGCGTTAATCAAGTCGTTGACCGCCTCTGCTTCGATCAAATCCATTTTCCCATGGAAAAAAGCCCGGGACGAGAATTCCCCCGCGGTCGCGTAACGAACCCCTTTCGAACCATAAGCTTCCAGGATTTCGTTCACGATTACCATGGAGCCGTGACAACAGATCTCCACGACGTCTTCCCCCGTCATGGAATGGGGTTTGGGGTAGACCAACAACACCACCTCATCGATGGGTTTTCCCTCCCAAGACATCGTTCCGACGAGGATGCTCCGCTGAGTCAACGAAGAAACGGGCTTCGAAAACAAAGAATCGGTGATTTCCAAAACACCATCCCCGGTGAGTCGAATCACCGCGAGGGCGCTTTTCAGAGGAGGAGTTGCCAAAGCAATAATCGGTTCGTGTATCATCGCGCGGACATTATATATATAAGAAGAAGGAATTCCACCTTTCTTGCATAAAAGAAAACCCGTCGGGAGAATTCCAGGCGGGTTCGTTCATTAATCGACGTATTTGATGACGACGGCGCGGTTGGGTCCTTGGCCGATGGATTCGGTCTTGATGTGTTCCATTCCCGAAAGGGCGTTATGGACGATGCGGCGTTCATCCGGAGTCATCGGATCGAGTTTGCAATCGACTTGGGTGCGGACGACGCGTTCGGCTTCCCGACGGGCGATCGAAGCGACTTTGCCGTATTTCTCTTCTTTGTAACCCCCGACGTCCAACAAGACGCGGAAGCGCTTTTTGAAGCGGTTGGAAACGGCGAGTTTAGCCAATTCGTTGAGGGCTTGGAGGGTTTTCCCGCTGCGGCCGATCAAGACGGAATTGCGATCGGAATCGATCGTGACTTTGATGATGGATTCCTCCACCACGGAAGAAGTGGTGACCTCGACCCCGAGGGCGGCAATCGCGTCATGGAGGTATTTTTCCGCGTAAAGGGCGGCGTCGTCATCCTCGTAAACGGCGATGACGGCTTTTTTCACGAAGAGGCTCTTTCTCTCTTCTTTAACTTCGTAGACCAGACGGTTGGAGTCCACGCCAAGCTCGCTCGCGGCGAGGGCGACGGCTTCATCCACCGTTTTCGCAGTGTATTCTTTCATGAATGTTTATTTCCTTTTCTTTTTCGCCAAAACAAGTTGAACAATGACGGTTTGGATGATTTGGATCAAACCGCCGATCAACCAGTAGATTCCCATCGCGGAAGGAAGCATGAATCCCATGAAGATGGTCATGCCCGTCATGATAATGGTCATCCATTTCATCGTTTTGTTTTGCTGTTCTTGGGCGGCGTTGCGGCCTAACTTCGGCAAGTTCTTGGTTTGGATCTTTTGGATGATGCGCGGCGTCAACATCGCCATGATCTGGACCCCGGACATAAGCACGAACAAGACCAAAGCGGTCCACCAGCCGTGCGCGTTCGCATACCACGCCCCGCTCACGTTGAAGAGGGTTTGTTGGATGGTGTCTGAGAGGGAGAGGCTCAGGAACTCACCCGTCGCAAGGGCGGAAGATCCTTGGAGGCCAGACCAAACGCAGATGAACACCGGGAATTGCACGATGAGGACCAAGATTTGGCGGAATGGCTTGACGCCGTGCCGTTTGTAAAGGGCCGCCTGTTCCTGGGCAACGCGTTGCTTTTGGGCTTGGTTGGTATTCGCGTTGGGGTATTTGGCCTGGATTTTGGCAAGTTCCGGTTGGAGGGCTTGCATCTTTTGGCTATCGATGGTCGAGCGCAAGCTCACGAGGGCCAAAATCAAACGGACGATGAGGGTAACGAAGACAATCGCCCAAATCTGTCCGATGCCGGTGAGGTTCGGATCCATTCCCAAAGCGAAGGTGTCGGTCAACCAGGAAACCGGGTAGACGAGCAATCCTTCGAGGAAGCCTTTGCTCCAGGCATATCCCCAGGATTTCTCTTGCATCGGAACGCGCCAGTCGGCATTCGGGCCGTAATGGCCGTAATATCCGGGGCGAGTCGCGATGCAGGAACGGATGGCATTGACTTTGGAATTCACGTTCGCGCGGTAGGTGGAGTTGAATCCTTTGGTCGGAAGGGCGTAGGAATCCAACATGGAGAATCCGAGATTCGAGTATTCCTCGCGGATGTAGTTTTCCCAACCGTCGAGGTTTTGATACATCGCGCGTTCCTCGACGCCTTTGGAATTGACCGTTTGGATTCCGGAGAATTTGATGTGTCCGGCTTGGCGGAGAACCGAGTAGGCGGGGTTGATTTGGTTCGCGTCATTCCCGGAAGTGTCGCTTTGGTCATAGGGATTCACGCAGGGAACTTGGCCGTCCACTTGGGAAGTGGCCACCAAATTCTTCACGAAATCCTTTCCGGATTGGGTCGCGTAGTACGCATCCCAGGTTTCGACGGATCGGTACTTGCCGTATCCGAATCCTTCCGTTCCGTTATCGAATTCCACGATGGCGGCCTTCAAAGCGAAGTCGTCGATCAATCCGAAATAGTAGATGCTCGGGGTGTAGATTCCGTTGCTGGCCGCGCTGGCAAGCGTGGTCGAAAGAACCGATCCCGAGAATTTTTTGGCGGTGTAGGCGTCCACGATGAGAGAGCCGTCGCCGCTTCGAGCGTAACTCGTGATAGTTGTCCCCTGCTCGTCTTTCGACGTGACGATCTTCGGGGCAAAAGGGATGTATTTGTAAACTTGGTCGTCGTTATTGCCGAACGCCGGCCCGGCGATCGCGGGGAGTCCGAGGGCCGCGGCCTGATTCGACCAAGTGAGTTCTTGGGCGATGACCATCGCGGTCTCGGATTCCGGGTCCGCTTGCAGGGCGTCGAATTCCGCTTTCGAAAGGTAAACCGTCACGCCTTGGTCGTAAGGATAAGCCATCGCGGCTTGGTCCATCGACGAGCAGAAGCTGGCGGTGCAGCTGGAAAGCAAAATCGCGCCGAGTCCGAATACGGCTCCGGCAAGAAGTAATTTTTGCGATTTCTTTTTCAAAGTAATGATTCCTTTATTCGGGCGAGCAGAGCGAGAAGCTCCGTCTCATTGGTCGTGAATTCGCCCAATTGGTAAGTTGGGCGAACCACGATGATGAGGTTAACGGGCGCCGTCCAATCCATTGCTTTCGCGATCATGGCTCGTACTTGTCGCTTGATCCGAACGCGGACGACTGCCTTTCCGTTGCTTTTCCCAACGGCAACTCCGACCCGGGCATAACCAGCATCGGATTTCTCGCCAAATAGGGAAAAGTGGGTCGACTTAACCTTGACCCCGCCATGAATGATTCGGTCAAACTCGCGATGGGGTTTGATGGTGTTGATTTTCTTCACGGCGAGCCTCTCCCGAATTAGGCGGCGAGGCGGGCGCGGCCTTTGGCGCGGCGACGGGCGAGGACGTTACGTCCGCCGTGGGTTTTCATACGGGCGCGGAATCCGGCGCGGTGGGCGTGTTTGATTTTGGAAGGTTGGTAGGTCTTTTTGCTAGCCATTTTGTAACTCCTTTGCTAAAGCAAATGCCATTATAGGGGCGAGAAGGGACCATGACAACCTTTTTCGCTGGGGCATGCGCGCAGGATGGGTATTGTTCAAAATTCGGTTTTCGCACTGAGTTTCCAGTTATCCCCACCCCTGTGGATAAGTTTTCCACTTTTTTGTGGATAAATCCGGATTCCTTCGGTTGTTTCTTTCTTTTTCGAAGGATTTTTCTGTGGATAACCCTATTTTTCCAAGCGGTTTTCCACAGCGAAAAAGGCCAAAATAATTTTCCACACGTTTTCCACATTTTCCAAAAGTGGATAACTCTCGTTTCTTTCGTCGTTATCTAGAGTTTCTTGTTAAATCGGGTGTGGAAAACTCAAAATCGATTCGATTCAGTGTTCCATTATTGTGGAAAACTCCTATAATTTGCCTCGGGTAAGTAGGTTATGATCACACAACTTCAGTCGCTCTGGGCGCAGATTCTAGAAGAAATCAAAAGGGAACTCGGGAGCGATCAGGTTTTCGATTCCTTTTTCCGCGGCACCTCCATCCGGTCGGTCGACGGAAACGTCATGAACATCGCCGCGAGCAGCCAACTCGCCGCATCGGTGTTCCAAAGCAATTTCTATGACACCATTTCCCATGCGGTTCACCGCATCACCGGCACGAATTACGAATTGTCCTTCTCTTTCCCCTCCGCCGGCACCGCGGAAGAGCCCGCCAAAAAAGCATCGAACAAACCGGCGCTTTTCAAGAATTCCAAGCTGAACGAACGCCTCACCTTCGACACCTTCATCGTCGGGGAAAGCGACATGGAAGCCCGTCAAGCGGCCACCTTGATCGCCGCCGCTCCGGGTGCCTCGTTCAACCCCTTGCTCATCTATGGGGACTCCGGGCTTGGGAAAACCCATTTGCTTCAAGCCATCGGCAACGAAATCCACCGTCGGGAGCCGCGGGCCAAAGTCCTCTACATCTCGGCTTCGGAGTTCGTCGAGGAATTCGTTTCCTACGTCACGGGGCACCAAACCGATCAATCCTTCAACGCCTATTTCCGCGATGAAGTCGACGTTTTGCTCCTTGACGACGTCCAATACCTCCGCACCAAGGAAAAGACGATGGAGAATTTCTTCAACGTCTTCCAGATCCTCGCGAACGCCAAGAAGCAGATTGTCCTCACGAGTGACCAAGATCCTCGTTTGCTCGACGGGCTCGACGAACGCCTCAAAACCCGTTTTTCCCAGGGTTTAGCGGTGAAAATCAAGAAACCGGACTTCGATACCACCCGCAGAATCCTCCGCTCCAAAATCCAATTTACGGAACTGAAGAACTGCGACATCGAAGAAGAGGTCATCGACCTCATTTCCGAGCAATTCGGCGACAACGTCCGCGAGCTCGAAGGGGCGTTGAACCGTCTGCTTTTCTGCACGATCCTCGCCGGTCCCTGCAAACGCATCACGGTCGACATCGCGATGGAAGCCTTGACCGATCTCCGCAACGCCAAAAAGGAAGTGACGAAACCTTCCGTCAACCGCATCGTCTCCGTGGTCGCGGATTACTACAATCTGACCCCATCCCAGATTATGGGAAAGACGCGCGTAGCCCAAATCGCCCTTGCCCGCCACATCTCCATGCATCTCTGCCGTTTGTTGCTCGGAATGAACTTCTCCGAGATCGGAAAAGCGTTCGACAAGGACCACACATCAGTGATGAACGCTTGCGACAAAGTGGAAAACATGGGGAAAACTGACCCGCTCATGAAGCGAGCCCTCGATGACCTTCTGTCTCGGTTTGAAAGCTGAATGTTATTTATTTATAAATAAGAGTACTAATCAATTCGGCGATATGATAGAATTTCTATCGCGATGGAAAGAGGAGTTATCCACTTATCCACACAACTCGCAGCCTTAATAATTATTATTAATTTATTCTTCATTAATTGTTTGTTTCATTAAGGAGAATCTCCCATGCGCTTCACGATTAAAAAAGACCACTTCCTCAAAGCCTTGAATACAGCCGCAAAAGCCGCTCCCGTCAAATCGGCGATCCCCGCTTTTTCCAACATCAAACTTGATTTGAACGAAAAAGGATTGGAGCTCACCGGCTCCAACGGCGACCTCGTGATCAACGTCACCGTCCCCTACATGATCGGGGAACAAGAAATCATTCGGAACGCTAACATCGGCAAAACCCTCGTTTCCGCCCACTACATCACCGAAACCATTCGTCGGATGGAAGGGAACGAAATCAGTTTTGAAGTTGTCGACAACTCCCTTGCCAAAATCGACGACGGACGTACCTCGTTCAAACTCGTCTGCGCCAACGCCGAAGAATACCCGGACCTCGACCTCGAAGAAACCGGGCACTATTTTGAAGCCCGCACCAGCGACATCACCGACCTCGTGGAGCAGAGCGCTTTCGCCGCTTCGACCAAAGAGGCAAAACCGGTCCTCGCCGCGGTCAACCTCGACTGCAATGGCGAAGGCTTGCTCGTGGCTACCGCGACCGATGCCGCGCGTTTGGCCCGCAAGAGCATCCAGATCCAAAGCGACGTCGCTTTCCGCGCCAACGTGCCTTCTAAGGCCCTCTTGGACGTGATTCACCTTTTTGAGAACGCTTCGACGGTCAAAGTGGCGATCGACGATAAGAAAGCCCTCTTCCATTTCGGGACGACCATCGTCACCACCCGCTTAATCCCGGGCACCTACCCCGTCACCAAAGACATCATCCCCTCTTCCTTCAAATATTTCCTGGAAGTCAATTCCCAAGAACTCTTGAACGCGATGTCCCGCGTCTCGATCCTTTCCACCGAGAAAGACAGCGCCGTCAAACTCTCGATGAAAGACGACGAGGTGGAAGTTTACGCGAAGAACGAAATGTCGGGTTCCGCCACCGAGAAGATCCAAACCTTCTCCTTCACCGAAGGGAGCCTCACCGTTTCCTTCAACCCCGCCTTCATCATCGACGCGGTCAAAGCCCTCAAAGCCGAGGACGTCACCCTTTGCTTCCAAAACGAAATGAAGCCGTTCGTCATCCGCAACCCCAAGGATGGGACCACCGTGGAACTCATCACCCCGATGCGGACCTACTAAGCGGAAAAATTCCAAAAAATACCCAAAATAGAAGGCGAAAAAGCCTTCTATTTTTTACTACGTAGTAGTAAACTATCCTTGGATTAAAATCCGGTATTTTTTATGGACGAAATCAAGATCATTTCCATCACGACCGAATACATCACCCTCGGCCAATTCCTGAAATTCGCGGACATCATCCACGAAGGGGGAGAGGCGAAAGCCTTCCTCGCCACCCATCTCGTTCTCGTGGACGGGGCGGAGGAAAACCGACGGGGGCGAAAACTCCGCCCGGGGAACCAAATCTCCATCGGAGGGAAAAGGTTCGAGATCGCATGATCTTGACCAGACTTCGATTGAAGGACTTCCGTTGCTATTCCGACCTCGACCTCTGCTTTGAACCGGGGGTCAACGCCATCCTCGGCCCCAACGGGTCGGGGAAGACGAATATCGCGGAGGCCATTCAATTCCTGTCGTTCGCCAGAAGCTTTCGCACCGCGGAAGAGGCCCCTCTCATCAAAGAAGGGCGCAAAGTCGCGGTGATAGAGGCTTCCCTCAAGGAAGGGGCGCTCTCGCGGACCATCCGCATCGAACTCTCGAAAGAGGGGAAGCGCGTCTTGGCCAACGGCAAGCCCCTTAGGAAGTTCAGCGAACTCACCCATTTGGTCAACGTCGTCCTCTTCTCCCCAAGCGACGTCACCCTCTTCACCGGGAGCCCCGCCGATCGGAGGAGCTTCCTCAACGCGAGCTTGTCCAAGCAATCCGTCGACTACTTCCGCCTGATATCGCGTTACAGCGCCTTGCTCAAGGAGCGCAACGCCTTGCTGAAGGCCCCGAAAGTCGAAAACGAATTGCTCGACATCCTCACCAAGCAGATGCTGGAAGTGCAAGAACCCATCGTTCGGTACCGAGCCTTCTACGTCGCATCCCTCAACAAAGTCCTCCCCGAGTTGCTTCGGCGCTTGCGAGGGGAGGAGGTGGAGGCCACCCTGGTGTATCGCCCCTTCCTTCCCCTGGAGGATTTCTTCCTTCGAGGAAAGGAACTCTACGACAGCACGAGGGAAGGCGACATTCTCCACCGCTCAACGAGCGCGGGGGTCCATCGGGAGGATTTCTCCCTCCGGCTGAGCGGTAAGGACATCTCCCTCTACGGATCCCAAGGCGAAAACCGCCTGGCCGCCCTTGCCCTCAAGCTCAGCCCCTACTACCTCATCGAAGACGAGTCCAAGAAACCGATGGTCGTCCTGGACGACGTCACGAGCGAACTCGACGAGGGAAGAACGGCGAACCTCATCTCCCTATTAAGGGACTTCGCCCAAACCTTCCTCACCACCACCGACATCCACATCCCCGGCGCCACCTACTTCGATGTCGCCAACGATACAGCCATAAGGAGGAATTACAATGGCAGATGAAACCAAAACCGCGGGACAAACCCCGTCCGAAGAGTTTCACGAAGAAGACCGCTTCCAATACATCAAGGAAGACGTCACCAACGAAAAAGAACTCGAACGCGCCAAAGCCGACTATAGCGCAAGCGACCTCCAGGTCTTAGAGGGCCTCGAAGCCGTCCGCAAACGCCCCGGCATGTACATCGCGACCACCGCGGCCGCGGGTCTCCACCACCTCGTCTGGGAAATCGTCGACAACTCGATCGACGAAGCCTTGGCCGGCTATTGCCGCAACATCGTCGTCACCATCCACAAGGGCGAATCCATCTCCGTCCAAGACGACGGACGTGGCGTCCCGGTCGACATCGTTTCCAAATCCGGGCTTTCCGGGGTGGAAACCGTCTTTACCGTCCTACACGCGGGCGGAAAGTTCGGCGGGGAATCCGGGTATAAGGTTTCCGGCGGCTTGCACGGCGTCGGCGCCTCGGTCGTCAACGCCCTTTCCTCTTGGATGGAAGTCGTGGTTAACCGCGATGGCGGAAAATACTTCATCCGCTTCGAAAACGGCGGACACCCCGTCGCCCGCTTGGCCCGCATCGGCGACCAAGAAGGCATCGGCACCCTCGTCACCTTCCAACCCGATCCGACCATTTTCACCGAGACCACCGTTTACAATTACGAAACCATTCGCAACCACCTCCGCCAAATGGCCTTCCTCAACGGGGGAATCGCCATCACCCTCATCGATGAGCGCGGGGAAGAAATCCGCCGCGAAACGTTCAAATACGACGGCGGCATCCGCGAGTACGTTTCCTACATCGACCAGAACAAAGTGGCCGTCAACCCTGCCCCGATTTATTGCCAAGGCGCGGAAGAAGTCGTCCTCGCCGACGGATCCACCCGCATTCGGATTTACGGGGAAGTCGCCTTGCAATGGACCGATTCCTATTCCAACGACGGCATTTATTCCTTCTGCAACAATATTTCCACCAAGGAAGGCGGCACCCACGTCGAAGGCTTGAACCTCGCGGTGGGGCGCGTCATCAACGAATACGCCCGCTCCTTCAAGCTTTTGAAAGAAGATGAAAAGAACTTCACTTCCGAAGATTGCCGCGAAGGCTTGACCGCGGTCGTTTCCATCAAACACCCGAACCCCCAATACGAAGGACAAACCAAAACGAAACTCGGGAACAGCGAAGTCCGCAAAATCGTCTCCACCATCGTCGGGGAGGATTTGGCCCGCTGGCTCCGGGAGAACCCCAACGAAGCCAAAGCCATCGTCGAAAAGATCCGTTTGGCTTCCAAAGCCCGCGACGCGGCCCGCATCGCCCGCGAAAAGGTCCGCAAGACCGCTTTGGACATCACGACCCTTCCCGGCAAACTCGCCGACTGCTCTTGCCGCGACCCGGAACGTTGCGAACTCTACATCGTCGAGGGGAATTCCGCCGGCGGTTCCGCCAAAAACGGCCGCAGCCGCGAATTCCAAGCGATCCTCCCCCTCCGCGGGAAGATTTTGAACGTGGAAAAAGCCCGCGAAGAGCGCATCTGGGCTAACGCCGAAATCGGAAACATGATCACCGCGATCGGAGCAGGCATCCGCGAGAATTTCGACGTCACCAAGATCCGTTACCACAAGATCGTCATCATGACCGATGCCGACGTTGACGGCGACCACATCCGGATCTTGCTCCTCACCTTCTTCTACCGCTTTATGCGTCCCTTGCTAGAAGGCGGATACGTCTACATCGCCCAACCCCCTCTCTACAAGATCGATTACAAAGGCTCGCCCTATTACGCTTACAACGACGCCCAACTCGAAGTGCTCAAGAAAGAACTCGGCTTAAAACCGGGTTACCCCTTCCAACGCTACAAAGGATTAGGCGAAATGGACGCCCAACAGCTTTGGGAAACCACCATGGACCCCGCCGCGCGCAAGATGATCCGCATCACCATCGAAGACGCCGCCCTCGCCGAGAAGGCCTTCTCCGATTTGATGGGAGACGAAGTCGAACCGCGCCGCAAATACATCGAGGAACACGCGAAGTTCGTCAAGAACCTCGATATCTGATGAGGAATACTTATGGACAATGACGAAAAGAAAATCGTAGACGGAGAAGAATCCGTCTCCCCCGAAGAGGAATCCTCCTCCTCTCCCGTTACCCCTTCCCACGAAGGGGTTCAAAGCGCCGAAGCCACCTTCGGGGCGGAAGCCGCCCGTTCGGGCATCATCCCGGGTCTCACCGACCGCGATGTCGCCTCGGAAGTCCAAACCGCCTTCCTCGACTACTCGATGTCGGTCATCGTCTCCCGCGCGATCCCCGACGTCCGCGATGGCTTGAAACCCGTTCAACGCCGCATCATCTACGGCATGAACGAGATGGGCATGTATCCCAACAAACCATATAAGAAATGCGCCCGCATCGTCGGAGACGTCATGGGTAAATACCACCCCCACGGCGACTCCGCGCTTTATCTCACCCTCGTCCGCATGGCCCAACCCTTCTCTCTCCGTTACACCTTGGTGGACGGGCACGGGAACTTCGGATCCATCGACGGAGACGAACCCGCCGCCATGCGTTACACCGAAGCTCGCATGAACCGCCTCGCCCTCGAGATGGTCCGCGACATCGACTGCGACACCGTCAATATGATGGGCAACTACGATGGCACCGAACTCGAGCCGGAAGTCCTTCCCTCCCGTTTCCCGAATCTCATCGTCAACGGTTCCCAAGGCATCGCGGTCGGCATGGCCACCAACATGGCTCCCCACAACCTCCGCGAAACGATCGACGCGGTGGTCGCGGTCGCCCACAACCCCGAGATCACCCCGACCGAAATCATGCAAAACTACCTTTTCGGTCCGGATTTCCCCTCCGGAGGCGTCATTTTGGGCCGCCAAGGAATCTTGGATGCCTATACCAACGGCATCGGCACCATCACCATCCGTTCCCGTTACAACATCGAGGAAATGGATAACGGCAAGGCCCGCATCATCGTCACCGAAATCCCCTACCAAGTGAACAAGGCGAACTTGATCGCCTCGATTGCCGATCTCGTTCGCAACAAAGTCATCGACGGCATCACCGACGTCCGCGATGAGAGCAACAAAGAGGGCATGCGCGTCGTGATCGAAGTCCGCAAGGACGTGATTCCCGAAGTCGTGGTCAACAACCTGTTGAAGCACACCTCCCTCCAAACCAATTTCGGCATCATCAACCTCTGCTTGGAAGACGGGGCGCCTAAGACGCTTGGCATCATCCCCCTCATTCAAAACTACATCAACTTCCAAGTGGACGTCCTCACCCGTCGCACCCGTTTCTTCTTGAAGCGCGACAAGGACCGCCTCCACGTCGTCGAAGGCTTGATTTTGGCCCACGACAACATCGATGAGGTCATCCACATCATCCGTTCTTCCCGCAACGACGAAGAATCCACCGCCCGCTTGTTTGAGCGCTTCGGCCTCTCCGAAAAGCAATGCGCCGCCATTTTGGCGATGACCCTCCGCCGCCTCCAAGGCATCGAGCAAGACAAACTCCAAGCCGAAAAGAGCGAGCTCGTCGCCGCGATCGCCGAATACGAACGCCTCCTTTCGAGCCGCGACAACATCATCGAGCTCATGATCGAAGAACTCCACGAGATCCAACGCAAGTTCGGCGACGATCGCTTGACCGAAATCACCGACGATGCGGCCGACATCGAAAACGAAGACCTTATCCCGCAGAAGCATATCCTGGTCATGCTCACCAAGAACGGATACATCAAACGCATGGACGACGATACCTTCTCCGCCCAACACCGCGGCGGACGCGGCATCACCGGAATGAAAACCAATTCCGGCGACGTGGTGAGCCTCGTCAAGCACACGTTCACCCACACCGACATCCTTTTCTTCACGACGCTCGGGAAGGTTTACCGCCTCCGCGGCTACCAAATCCCCGATTCCGGACGCACCGGAAAAGGCATGCCCGCCCAAAACTTCTTGGCGCTAGACAAAGACGAAAAGGTCGTCTCCATCGTTCCTTGCGACGATTACCCCGAAGACAACTACCTCCTCTTCGTTTCGCGCCTTGGCAAAGTCAAACGCACTTCCTTGAAGGAATTCGCCTCGATCCACACCAACGGCAAGAAAGCCACCGGCTTAGACGAAGGGGATGGTCTCTTCGACGTCAAACGGACGGATGGGAAATCCATCGTGGCCCTCGCTTCGAGCAATGGCAAAATCTGCTCCTTTGAAGAGGGCGACGTCCGCGTGATGGGCCGCACCGCGGTTGGGGTTCGTGGCATGGATCTCTCCGACGGATCGGAGATCATCGGCGTCACCGGATCCTTCGAAGGCCAATTGATCCTCGTCCTCACCTCCAAGGGCTATGGCAAGATGAGCTACGCGAAAGACACCGACATCCTCCTCGAAGACGGAACCACCCGCCATTACGACGGCTACCGCCTCACGAGCCGTGGGGCGAAAGGGGTCAACACGATCGTCATGAACGACAAGATTGGAAACCTCGTCTGCGCCAAAGGAGTCTCCGTGGAAGACGATTTGCTCGTCGTCACCAAGAAAGGGGTCATCATCCGCACTCCGTTAGCGGAAATCAAGATCGCCGGGCGCGCGACCCAAGGGGTCAAGATCATCAACCTCGATGATCGCGACACCGTCGCTTCCCTCGCCATCGTCCCCCACGCGGAAGAAGAAGAGCTCGAGGCAGAAGAAGCCGAAACCATCGACGAAACCCTCGTCGAGGAGAATCCGGCGACTCCCGACACGATTGAATAATGGAGGTTTTCATTCCTTACGAGCGCAAGCGCGACGCCGTCCGTTACGAAGGGGCGCGTTTGCGGAAAACCTTGAAGGGCGAATGCGAACTCGCGGGCTTGCGCTGGGTGGATTCCCTGCTCGAAAGACCCGATATCGCCCACCTCACTTCTTTGGAAGAAGAAATGCTTTTGATCGACGCCAAATGGCGTAGGATCCCCTGCGTCGTTTCCGCCTTCTATAGCGAAAACGAAGAGAAGGGGGCGTTCCTGGAAAAGGAAACGAACGGCACCCCGAAGGTCTCCGAGCGCGGCGTGAAATTCCTCAACCGCGCGGATTTGGTTCTCGTCCCCAACGAAATGATGCGGAACGTGTGCCTTTCTTCCGGGGTGACTTCCCCGATTCGAGTCCATCCGGCCTCGATTCGTTTGGATCGGTTCTCCCTTTCTTCCCCGGAAGCGGGGATATTTCCTCGGTATTACGGGGTTCGCCCCGGGGACAAAATCGTGGTCTCCACCGGGGAATACGACGACAAGAACACGATGAAGATCCTTTTGGTGGCGGCGAAAGCCTGCCCCGACATCCAATTCTATTTCTTCGGTTCTTCCTCCCGCCCCGCCTTGTCGGTTCGCCTCGCCTGGGGGCAAAAATCCGCTCCGAAAAACCTCCATTTCAAACCGATCGTTCAAGACGACGTTTACCGGAGCGCCCTCATCTGCGCCGGAGCGTATCTGTCGCTCAATTCCTTGCGATGCGAATCCATGGCCCTTTTGGAAGCGATGGCGTCGAAAACCCAAATCATCGCCCTTTACAACCATTTTTACGAGCCGCTCATCAAGGACAAGGAAACCGCATGGGTCGCCATGCACCTCGAAGAGGTCGTGTCTTATTTGCGCTCCCTCTACTCGCCTCACCAAAAAAGCACTATAATCGCGGGGTGGCAGCTTGCCAAAAGCCGCAGCATCGACATTGCTTCCAAGGAGTTGCTCTCCATTTACGAAGAACTCCTCGGAAGAACGAAAACGAATTAAGGAGTATCCATACTATGGTGGACATCAAACTCATTCTCGAAAAACCCGATTACGTGGTCGCTGCTTTGAAGAAGAAACTCTGGGATTTCGATCCGGAGCCCATCATCGAACTTTCTAAGCGGAGACTCGAACTCCTCCAAAAGGTCGAAACCATCAAAGCGGAGCACAATCGCTTGACCAAATCGATCCCCCAAATCAAGAAAAGCGGAGGCGACATCGCCCCCGTCATGGCGGAGATCAAGGCCCTCGTTTCCAAAACCAAGGAAGACGAAGACGAATTGAAAGACGTCGAGGCGAAGATCAAGGCCCTCGTCGAAGTCCTTCCGAACCTTCCCGACGACGATTTGGAACCCGGGGGAAAAGAAGACAACGTCCCCTTCTACCATTTCGGGGAAGAGCGCGTCTTCGATTTCCCGATGAAAAACCACGTTGAACTCGCCGAATCCCTTGGTCTCATCGATTACAAGCGCGCCGCCAAAATCAGCGGATCGGGCACTTGGATTTACACCAATTTGGGAGCGCGCCTCGAATGGGCCCTTTTGAATTATTTCATCGATGCCCACCTCGCCGACGGGTATGAGATGATCCTCCCTCCCCATATCCTCAATTACGATTCGGGCTACACCGCCGGACAATTCCCGAAATTCGAGGACGACGTCTTCTGGCTCGAAGGCAGCGAACCCCGGAAATTCATCCTCCCGACGGCCGAAACCGCTTTGGTGAACCTCCACCGCAACGAAATCCTCCCCTTAAACGAATTGCCCCGCAAATACTTTGCTTACACCCCTTGCTATCGCAAAGAAGCCGGTTCCTACCGCACCGAAGAACGCGGCATGATCCGCGGTTATCAATTCGACAAAGTGGAAATGGTCCAATACACCACCCAAGAAGGAAGCGACGCGGCCTTCGAAGAAATGGTGAACAAAGCCAAAGCCCTCGTGGAAGGGCTTGGCCTCACCTACCAAGTCGACAAACTCGCCGCCGGGGATTGCAGCCATTCCATGGCCCGTACCTACGACATCGAGGTCTGGATTCCCTCCATGGGGATTTACAAAGAAGTCTCTTCCGTTTCCAACGCCAGGGAATACCAAGCCCGCCGCGGCATGATCCGTTATCGCGACGAAAACGGAAAGACCAAATATTGCCACACGTTGAACGGTTCGGGACTTGCCACTTCCCGCGTCTTCCCGGCGATCTTGGAGCAATTCCAACAAGCCGACGGGTCGGTCGTGGTTCCCCTTCCGCTTCGGAAATACCTCGGGGGCATCGAAGTCTTGAAGCCCATCAAGAAGTAAAAAACAACGAAACTAGGAGTTTCTTAACGAGACTCCTTTTTCTTTTTTCGACCCCCGTTCTCGCTTCTTTTTTCTTTTTCCTACCCAAACCCGCGGATTTGTCCTATGATTACTACGCCATCGCGAAGGGAAGGCGGCGAACCAGGTCAGGAGGGGAACCTAGCAGCCTTAAGTCGCAATCCCTTGTGCGGTGGTATTTTTGGTTATGAACCCGTACATGGAAGAAGCCCTTGCCGAAGCAAGGCTCGCCGCAGGCGAAGAAGAGATCCCCGTTGGGGCCGTCGTGGTCGAAAACGGGGTCATCATCGGGCGCGGGCACAATCGCCGCGAAGCCACTTTTCGCGTATCTTCCCACGCGGAGATCGAGGCGTTAGAAGAGGCTGCCAAAGCGAAAGGGACCTGGAATTTGAAGGGGTGCTCCCTCTACGTAACCTTAGAACCCTGCCTCATGTGCTTCGCCGCTTGCAAGCAAAGTCGCCTCTCCTCTATCGTTTTTGGGGCGGACGACCTCCAAGAAGGGGCGTTCTCCGCTTACCACATGAATCCTCCTTCATTCCAACTCGTTTACCGCGGGGAAGGGAAAGAAGAGGCCGAAGCGTTGCTCAAAGGTTTTTTCGAGAAACTTCGAACCGAGTGAAACAAATCGTTGGGGTTGCTTGTTTGGCAAACGGAACCGCAACGCGACAAATTCGATGAAGCTTCTTCTAGGACATAATCCCGTTTCTGAGTATAATTTCCTTAACGAAAACGTCGGAAAATCTAGCGTTTAGACAATGTATAAAAAAATTGCAAAAAACGCACTATTTTCCTTTTATATATGGTATGATTTTCTCGATGGACCAAATCGAGAAGCCTAATCCCGAAGCCCCGATGTTCGTATTGAAGGGGGTTTCCAAAACCTATGGACGGAAAAACCGGGCTTTTTTGGCGTTGAAGGACGTTTCCCTTTGCTTGCCCAAAACGGGATTCGTCGCGATTCTTGGCGAATCCGGGTCGGGGAAAACCACCTTGCTCAATTTGATGGGAGGCCTCGATAAACCGACTTCCGGGCAACTGTATTTTCATGGCCGGGACTTAACGGCCGCCTCTTCCCGCGAACTTGACTGTTATCGCAACCGCTCGGTTGGCTTCGTTTTCCAATCCTATCATCTGATTCCCCACGAGACGGTGCTTGGCAACGTCATGCTTCGCCTTCGTTTGTCTGGCTCTTCCAAAAAAGAAGCGAAAGAAAAAGCGACTCGCGTCCTGACATCTCTAGGGCTAGGCGACATCGCGAAGAAAAAACCCGCCGAACTTTCGGGAGGTCAAGCTCAGCGCGTGGCCATCGCCCGAGCTATCGTTTCTTCCCCTTCCGTGATTTTCGCCGACGAGCCCACCGGAGCCCTCGACTCGGAAACCTCGCTCCAGATCATGGATTTGCTCCGCGAACTTTCTTCTTCCACCTTGGTCGTGATGGTGACCCATAACCGGGCTTTGGCCCAAAAATACGCGACCCGTACCATCGAACTCAAGGACGGAAGCGTCATTTCCGATTCTTCGCCGATGGAAGGAGATGTCCCGGAAATTCCTTCGCAACCAAGCCGTGCCAAGATGCGTTTCCTCTCTTTTGGAGCGGGGCTTTCTTCTTCCTTCCGCAACATCGCGAACAAGAAGGGCAGAACCGCGATCACTTCGCTTGCGTGTTCCATCGGGGTAATGGGGGTCGGCATGGTCCTCGGGGTTACCGATGGCTTTTCCTCTTACGTCCACCAGGTGGAATCTTCCATCGCGAGTTCCGTCCCCATTTCGATTGCCCCTTGGATCTATTCCGTCCGCAGCAGCGCGATCAACCCTTCGGACAAAGAACTTTTCCCCGATGACGACGAACTCCGCGTCTACGACACGACGTCCGACACCTACGTCTACCACCAAAACAAATTCACCCCCGAATACATCGAATACCTCCGTCGCATCGAAAACGACCCCAGTTGCCCCGCTTATGGGTCCGCCATGTCGGTCATGTTCAACCGGGCCAATTTGGATTTTCATTTCTTGACAAGCGACGGCTTGACGGGGGAGCACATCAAAAAAGTTTCCCAATACAGTTGGGCCTCCGCCTCCGCCTATTCGGTCAACAACTACACCCAACTCCCCACGTACGTCATGCACGAACTTTACGGGAAAGAAAATGAATTATCTTCTTTATATGACGTGATTTACGGCCGTTTCCCGACGGAAGCTAGCGAAATGGTCCTTATCGTCGATCGATTCAACCGCGTGGAGTTCTCCACCTTGCGCACCGTCGGCATCATCCCCCAATCCACTCAATACGCGGACTTGTCTTCCTCGGGCAAAACCCGTTTCGATTTTTCCGAAATCGTGGAGGATTTTCCAGGGGATCCGGATTGCAAGACATACCGTTGCTACCGGAACTCCGACTATTTCCAAGTGGGGAAAGTCGCTCCCACGGTTTACCAGAGGAAATGCTATTCTGACGTTCATTTCAGCATCCCCCTTCAACGATTCGTGGGGGAGGAAGACGAAAAGGAATTCCAATGCTACGTGAACGCGGAATACGCGAACGAAAACAACCCCTATGACCGCGTGTACCAAGACGAATCCTATTCCCCCATCGAATGCAAGATCGTCGGGGTGATTCGCCCCACCGAGGAGAGTTATTTGCAGCTCATGCCCTCTTCGATCGGTTACACCCCTGCATTAACCGAACTCATGTACCGCGATTACGAAGAAGGCGGGAAAGGCCAAATCCTCGCCTCCACGGAAGAAAAAAGCTGGTACGTCCCCCGTCTTTACGAAAGCGACGGGGTTACCAAAAGCGCCAGCGACGGGCTTGAGATATTGAATACGAAGGTGCTTCCTTTGATTCAAGATCTATCGAACAAGAACGTAAGCGAACTCACTTCGATCCTCACTTCGAAGTATTTAACGAGCGCCCTAGAAGGGGCCGTCGTGTTCGCGGGGGCTTCCGGCAGACAGGATTCTCTCGGGAATCGTTATTACCCGGGGTTCACCACTTCCGTGTCCACGTATCTTTCGTGGTGCCGAACGTTTGGAACCGAATTTGATACGGAAGAAGTTCCTTCGATGTCGTTAAGCGAAGAATCCATTGGCGCATGGGTGTCTACCCTCTTTTCTCGGGATTTATTCGAACTCGACGGTGCCCCGAACATCGTGGAATGCCTCGCTTACATGAATGCTTATTCGGTCATCTCGAACATCTTGGTGTTCCCCTCGTCCTTGACGACCAAGGACACCCTCCGTTCCTATTTGAATGCTTGGAACGAAGGGAAAGCCGACGCGGACCAAGTCACCTACGCGGACATCATGACGGATGTGACCGGAGGATTGAACGGCTTGATCAAGGTCATTTCCGTGGTCTTGATTCTGTTTGCCTCCATCTCTTTGGTAATCGGGGCCGCTTTGACCGCGATCGTCACCTACATCAGCGTCATGGAACGGAAAGAGGAAATCGGAATCTTGAGGTCGTGCGGAGGCAGAAAACTCGACGTGGCGTTCTTATTTGAATCCGAAACGTTCTTCATCGGCATTAGTTCCGGGATCGTCGGGGTGCTTCTGACGTTGATGCTTTGCTCTCCTCTCAATTCGTTCTTGAAGACGGCATTCCCGACCTATGTCATGACGGATATTGCCCATTTAACTCCCTTCTATGGGGTGATGTTAATCGCCGGATCGGTGGTGCTCGGTTTGTTGAGTGGCTTGATTCCCGCGCTGATTGCCGCGAGGAAAGACCCGGTGGCGTGTTTGAGGAGCGAATGATGAACAGCGAAAAGACAGAAACGAAAATCCTTCATTCCCTTCCGATGGAGGTTGATCCCGCATATGGATTAACCGCGGAACAGGTGAAACAAAGGGAAGGGGAAGGTTTGGTCAACAAAGTGGCCAAACACCCGACCAAGACCTATGCCCAAATCATCTTGGATAACGTTTTCAATTACATCAACATCGTCCTTCTTTTCGTATTCGTGATCATGATGATCGCCAAACTGGAGATCTCCCATTATTTCTTCATGTTCATCCTCGGGGCCAACACGGCGATCGGTTTGTTCCAAGACATCCGTGCCCGCCGCCTCATCGATCGCTTGAAAGTGGTTTCCGACCCTAAGGGCAGAGTCATCCGCGAAGGGAAAAAAGTAGAGATTCCCGCCGCGGAAATCGTTCTTTCCGATATCGTGGTGTTCGAAGCGGGGGACCAAATCGTTTGCGACGCCGTCGTCCGCGAAGGCCATTGCTCGGTGGACGAATCGCTATTGACCGGCGAATCCCGTCCAGTGAAAAAAGGGCCCGGGGACACCTTGCTTTCGGGAACTTATATCGTCAAAGGCACGGTTCGCGCGGAAGTCGCCAAGGTGGGAAACGCCAATTACGCGGAAACCTTGCAAGGGTCCGCTTCCGTGTTCGTTCAGCCAAAAAGCGAAATCCGCCGCTCGGTTGGGGCTTTCATCGCCGTCACGGGGACCTTCGCCCTCGTCACGGGAATTGCGATGTATGTGTCTTATGGCCTCTACAGCGGGGACTGGCTAGGGTTTTTCACCAACAAGGAAATGGTCAAATCCGTTTCGGGATCGATGGTCGCGATGCTCCCCACGGGGATGTTTTTGCTCACCTCCACTTCCCTTGCCGTCGGGGTTATCGCCTTGGGCAAGAAAAAGATGCTCGTCCAGCAACTCTATTGCATCGAGATGCTCGCCCGCGTGAACGCCATCTGCTTTGATAAAACGGGCACCTTGACCGATGGGAAGATGGTCGTTGTCGGCACTCTCCCTTTGCCTCGACATTCCGAAGAAGAGGTTTCCACCGCGATCAAAAACGTGTTGGGCGCGACGCAAGATAACAACGCGACCGCGAACGCCTTGGCGGATTCCTTTGGAAGGGAAGTTACCGGCCAAATTCAAGGGGCGTTCCCCTTCGATTCTTCCGTGAAGTTCTCAATGGCCACGGTGAATGGGGTCACGTATGGATTCGGGGCTTATGGCTTCTTGCCCGTCCCCAAAAGCAAAGAACTTGATCGCTTGATCTCCCGATACACGAGCGAAGGAAATCGGGTTCTCGTCGTGGGGCAAATCAAACGGGCCATGCGGAACAACAACCCGGTTTCTTCGTTAAGTGCCTTGGGAATCGTCGTTTTGGCCGACCACATCAAAGAAGACGCGGCTGACAACATCGCTTGGTTCCAAAGCAACGACGTCACGGTGAGAATCATATCCGGGGACGACCCCGCGACGGTGGCATCCATCGCAAAGCGCGTTGGGGTTCGCGGCGCGGACCGTTACGTCTCCTTAGAAGGCAAGAGCCTCGAAGAATGCGCGAAACTGATCGATGAATACGCCGTGTTTGGCCGAGTCACCCCCGAACAAAAAGCCGCCTTGGTCAGCGCCCTCCAAGAACGGGGCGACAAAGTGGCGATGACGGGGGACGGGGTCAACGACATCCTGGCCTTGAAGGTCGCTGATTGCTCAATCGCGATGGCTTCGGGAGCCGACGCCGCGAAATCCGTGGCGCACCTTGTGGCCCTCAACAACGACTTCTCCCAACTTCCCGAAGTCGTAAAACAGGGGAGGCGTGTCATCAATAACTTGCAACGTACCTGCTCCTTGTTCTTGAACAAAACCTTCTTCGCGGTGACGCTTTCCATCCTCTTCTTCATCTTGCAAACCACCAAAGGACCGGAATACGCCTATCCCTTCGTCGTGCAGAACCTCTTTGTTTGGGAAAGCTTCCTCATCGCCTTCCCCGCCTTCTTCTTAGCTCTCCAGCCATCGAACGAACGCTTGAAAGGTTCCTTCTTGAAGAACATCGTCTCGCGGGCGGTGCCCGCGGGCATTGCCGAAAGCTTCGCGGCTTTGATTCCGTTATTCGTCTGCATCACGATTCCGAAGACCTTCACCTATTTGACGGATCCCGCCGACATTTACGAGTTGGCGAAAACGATGGCGGTCCTCTCGTTTACCTTGCTAAGCGCGATCACCCTCTTCCGCGTGTGCTTGCCGTTTAATCGCTACCGCGCGATCGTGTTCTCGATTTCGGTGGGGGGCGCCATATTGGCCTTCATCGGGGATTTCTTCCATCTGTTCGAATACGTCTATTTCAATTTCGGGGTCTCGTATTCGGGGATGACTTGGGGATTTCCCATCGTCGTCTTGATTTCTTCGGCCGTATCTACCGGCCTCTATATCTTGCTGGACTATTTGGGCGTCGTTCTCGAAGCCCGAACGGGGAAAAGGAAAACAAAACATGAAATTACGTCTTGGTAAGCGCGTCGAATGCGCGTTGAAGCAAAAACAAGCGGTCGTGGCCCTCGAATCCACGATCATTTCCCATGGCATGCCCTATCCCCGGAACGTGGAGACCGCGATGCTCGTGGAAAAGACCGTGGAAGAAAACGGAGCCATCCCCGCGACCATCGGCATCATCGATGGGGAAATCGTCGTCGGGATGAGCCCGGAAGAGATTGAACGGTTCGGAAAAGAAAAAGGAATCGCCAAAGTCTCCAAGCGGGATTTGCCGGTCGTGGTCGCCCAAAAACGATGGGGCGCCACCACTGTTTCCGCGACGATGCTGATCGCCAAGATGGCGGGCATCCCCTTGTTTGTCACCGGAGGCATCGGTGGGGTTCATCGCGGCGCGGAACGCACTTTTGACGTTTCTCGTGATTTGAAAGAACTCGGGGAAGTGGAAGTCGCGGTGGTTTGCTCAGGAGCCAAAGCGATCCTCGACATTCCCAAGACTTTGGAATATTTGGAAACCGAAGGCGTCACCATCCTTTCCCACAAAGCCCCGAATTTCGCGAATTTCTACAGCGTTTCCACCCAAGGGGCGGTGGACGCCGTTTTCTCCACCCCAAAAGAAGCCGCGGAAATCATCCATGCCAAGCGGGAAATGGGTTTAACCGGGGGCATCTTGATTTCCAATCCGATTCCAGAAGAATTCGCCTTGCCGCATTCTTACATCGATTCCATCGTGGACCAAGCCGTCAGGGAATGCGAGGAACAAGGGATTACCGGGAAGGATTCCACCCCATTCTTGCTAAAGCGAATCGTGGAACTTTCGGGAGGAAAATCCCTCGATTCGAACATCCACCTCATTCAAAATAACGCAGCCGTTGGTGCGAAAATCGCCGTGGAACTCGCGAAATTGGAGCAATAAACCATGGTTACCGAAGCGAAACTGAAAACCACCTTGAAGGAGATGATGAAGACGAAGAAACTCGAGGAGATCAACGTCACGAGCCTTTGCAAGAAATGCAACGTCCATCGCCAAACCTTCTACTACCATTACACGGATATCTACGATTTGATTGCCGCGATTTTCCTTAACGAAGACTTGAGTTTGGGGAAAAAGCCGAAGGACACCCATGCGGTGTTGACCCGATTCACGACATACGTCTATCGGAATTTCACTTTTTTGCGTTCCACCTACAACAGCGCCGCGAGGGATTTGACCGACGATTTCATCTTCGGAAAACTCATGGCGGTCCTCTTGGAAGTTTGGAACAGCGACCCCAAGATTACGTTAAGCCTCCCGATGATCCGCAACGCCTCCCGGCGCTTTGCCCATTTGGTCGCGGACGAGTTCGGGTTCTGCTTCAAAGACCCCAAATTAACCCCTTCCACTTTCCGCGCCTCCATGTCTTCGTTCATCGAATTAGCCGAGAGCATCTTGCTCCCCGCGGTGTTTGAAATCTCCCGAAAAGAGGTCGCTGCCCGCGAAAAAGGAATTTGAGTTTTATTCCCCAACTCGCATCATGCTCCCGCTTGAAGGAGCAAACGTATTCGACGACCTTGCCTCGATCGTCGAAGAGTCCAGAAGTGCCGCGATACGTGCGGTCAATGTAACATTGCTACGCCGGAACCACCTTCTTGGAAAGCGCATTTCCGAGGAGATCCTCAAGGGTGGAAGGGCTGATTACGGCGCGGAGATTATCTCGAAGCTATCGACGTTTTTGACGGAAAAATATGGCGGCGGTTTCGAAAAGTCCTCGTTATATTTATTTGTTCGTTTTTACCAATCGTTCCCAGAGATTTTTGACACAGCGTATCAACAATCTTTGTTGTCATGGTCTCATTACAGAGTTCTTTTAGGGGTTGATAGCAGCCTTGCCCGCTCCTATTACGAGAAAGAAGCCAACATATCCGGGTGGAGTGTCAGGCAAGTTCGGCGCGCCATCCATAGCCAATCCTACGAAAGGCTGTTATCGACGAAAGGGAAGGGTGCTGCAATGCGTCGCAACTGATTGCGTCCGCTTCTTCAACGAGGAGAGGCCCATGTGCTGCCTTGACCACCTAACGCCGAAGCAGTTCAGGGAAGAGTCTTTGAAGGATAACCCGAGCCCGCTTCCGCCGCATCAGTGCCTTCATCTGCCCATGGCGGTATATCCACCACGGGGCAAATAGTGACATTTATTGTGACATCTTTCTTAGCCTTCATTAGGCTTGCATGATGCAATCATCGTTTCCTGCTTCATTTCCTGCTTCATTTCTTGCTTCATTTCTTGCTTCATTTCCTGCTTCATCCTATCATTACGGTGGAGGATTCGAACATGAACGAAACCGAAACCACAGAATTTAAAGAAAGATTGAACGATAAATTTGAGAAGGAGATCGTCGGTTTTCTCAACACGGCCCGGGGCGGGACCCTCTACATTGGGGTCGACGATGACGGGAAGCCCGTTGGGGTAGACGACATCGATGCCGTGGAGTTGCAGATCAAAGACCGCATCAAGAACAACATCTCCCCTTCGGCTTTGGGCCTATTCGAAATCGTAACCCCGCCTTCGAACGACCACATCCAAATCATCGTCTCCGGCGGGAACCAACGCCCCTATTACATAAAGAAATATGGCATGTGTCCCGAGGGATGTTACGTTCGCGTCGGAACCTCGGTAGAGAAAATGAGCGAGGAGATGATTCTTACCCTGTTCCAAAAAAGGGATAAGCGCACGCTGCGGACCATCCTCTCCGAAAGGCAAGACCTCACTTTTTCCTATCTAAAAGAGGCGTATGAGAAGAAAGGATATGAAGTGGGGGACAATTTTCTCACTCAGCTTGAGCTCTTCACTCCGGAAGGGCAATACAACAGGCTTGCCTACCTCTTATCGGACCAATTCGCTTCCCCTTTTCAATACGCGCGGTATCGGGGCGACGACGTGTTCGACCTCGCGGAACATAAGGCGTTCGAGAGACAATCCGTCTTGAAAAGCGCTTTAGAGATACTCGACTACATTCAATCCAGGAACACCACATATACCAAAATCACACCGACGGGCAGGGAAGACGAACCGAGGTTTAATCCCATTGCAATGAGGGAACTCATCGTCAACGCGATTGTCCATAACGATTACCGAGGGGAGGGGATGCCTTCTTTTGAGGAATTCCCATCCCGCTTTGAGATTTCTTCTTTCGGTGGGCTTCCGGAAGGTTTCACCAAGGAGGATTTCCTAAACGGCTATTCACTACCGGTGAACCCCGAGCTCATCCGCGTCTTCCGCGATTTGGGATTCGCTGAGAGACTCGGCACGGGCATCCGACGCGTCTTGCGGTTCTATCCCAAGGAAATATTCTCCTTTTCGCCATCCTTCTTGCGGGTCAGCGTACCTTTCGCGAAAGAAGGGGAGGTGAAAAAAGACGATGCCGGGGTGGCCCCGACAAGCGTTCTTGAAACGATCCGGCGCAATCCCGGCATCACTAGAAGCAAGCTTTCTTCCCTCCTTGGCGTGTCCGAGTCCACCGTGTACCGCGAAATCACCCGGCTTAAGGCCAAAGGCGTGTTGCGGAGAGTCGGCGAGACGAAGAATGGGCATTGGGAGGTCGTCGAATGACGCGAGGCGATTTTGGCGACGCCAGCGCCACGGGCTCCTTCGATTCATGCTTCCGAAATGCAAACGAAAGGAGGCTCAAAAAACTGGGCCTCCTTGCGATTTTGGTGATTTTATCTTCCGAGGTGCCAGCGAAGTCGGATCAGTAAAATACCTCGTCTTCGGGGAGGGCTTCGACGATGTCCTTTATGGGCGTGCCCTCCAATTGAAAGTCGGGGATGGAGTCGGGGGAGGCGAAGTCGGCCGTGAAGCCGTTGTCCCCTCCTATGCCGTAAACCCTTCCGTTCTCCTCGTCGTCTTTGATGAGGGAGATTGTGTAGAAGACGTCGCCGTGGTTGAACGATACGTCGAACCCAGAGATGACCAAATCAAGGAAATCGCCAATGCGCATATGGTCTTGCCCCTTTCTTTCTGCCGATTTTGTTGCCTATCTCAATAATATGTGTGTGGGGACTTTGTCCATGTCAAGTCGTCCGTGGTCGGTGTAGTCAACATTCTTGTAAGCGTCCCTGTTTTCGTCGTAGTGGCGAATTCTGACAACGTTACCTTGATCGTCTCGCTGGACGATTCTGGAGTTGGGGATGTGGTGCATGGGTATGAGGCGTGACGTGGTTTTTAGGTCGTGCGCGTTCGTACCATTGGTCTGCGCAGTCACCTTTTCCGGTGGATCAATATCCTTGGAGCGGATGGTTTTTGATAATGCCGAACGGGTGCGGATTTTGATTTGCTTTTGGTTACTGAAAGCTCTCGAAGAAGCAAATGTTTTTTGGACAACTTAGTTTTCGGCGTGGAAAATTTCGAGGATGGAATCGCCTATCGTCTTGATTAACCCGGCAACTAGGGCGTTGCCCACGGTGAAATAGTGGAATCTTTGCGGTATCCCCGTGTCCGACCAGTTGTCGGGAACCCGTCGAGACTTTCGCACTCAAGAGGGCGCCGCGAATTTGCAAAAAGAAAACGCCGAGTTCCATCTGTTTGTTTGCCGATGGATCGGCGCATTCATTTATCGTTTCGATTTGTCCCGTCGGTAGTTGGGATCGGCTGCCCGTTTCGCTTTGAAGTTGGCGAGGGCCTCGTTGTAACTCATGCCGCACGCGGACCAAGAGTCGGGATCAATCTCATCCATGCCATCGTCTTGCCATCCGCAAATCGGGCAGATTTCGTGGCTTCCTTCGTCTTCGAATTCGAATTCGCCGCAGACGGGGCATTTGTGGGGCGTCGGGGCGGGTTTGTTCTCCTCCCACCAATCATAGTCGGGGTTTTCCTCCACCTTCGCCTTGAACCATTTCCGATGCTCGTTGAGGCTTTTTGGGTTGTGCCCCTCATGGGAATCGGGGTTCTCGGTCTGGCCGAGGTCGTAGATCCAACCGCAGTGGGTGCATTGGACGCGCCCTTCGGCGAAATCCTGAAGTTCTTCTTCGATTTCCTCTGGACTGAGGTATTTGTTGGGCCCGGAGAAGTAGAACTGGCCGCAGACGGGGCAGTCCATGGATTTGAATTTCTTCATTTTTTCTTTCCCCCATATTTGATTTCTTGCTTTTTGTAATAGGCGTACCCTTTTGACGGCTTGTAGTAGGTGACGACGTAGCCGTTTCGGGTGGCCGGCGCCGAGGAGATTAGTCGCCAGACCGAACCCAGAAAGCGCCGCCCACTCGAAACCTATCTAGGCGTAAATAAACTCGGTCGGGCTAGATAAGTATAAGGTGGCGAGGCTAAATTGCGAAGCGTACCCCACACCGTGCTCCTAACTCGTTTCTTTTCATTTGCCTACTGCGGCTTACCGCTCAAAAGAAGGTGTGCGGCGACGAAATAAAGAGGATATCGTGGCTTGACCATACTTTGCGCCGTTGCCAAACCCTCCATTTTCCTTGGAGGGGCCTATTTCTATTTGCGAAGCAAAAGAGTATCATTTAGTCGAAAGTTTCGTGTAAATACACAAAAGTATCGACTATGGAAATCAAAAGAGATCATTATCTGGAACAATTAAAACGGAAAGCCGGAAATGGAAAAATCAAGGTCATCACCGGGCTTAGAAGGTCGGGCAAATCCTATTTGCTGAACAAGATCTACCGTGACGATCTGCTCGCTAGCGGCGTTGCCCCCGAATCCATCATCTCGTTTTCTTTGAACAAAAAGAAGGACGCCAAATACCGCAATCCGATCAAACTTGGGGAGGAAATCGAGAAAAGAGCCGCGCGAATCTTGGGCAAAAAATACCTTTTCATCGATGAAATCGGTCTTTGCCTTCCTGTTCCGAACCCGGATTTGGCTGGTGGCGAAATTACGTTCAACGACGTCCTGAGCGATTATTGCGACGAACCGGATTTCGACGTTTACGTCACGGGCAGCAATTCCTATATGCTCTCCAAAGATATCGCGACCGTGTTTCGCGATCGTGGCGACATCGTCGAGATGGCCCCTTTGACCTTCCGCGAATTCCACGAATACAAAAACAGAGATATTCACAGCGACTGGAACGAATTTTTCACCTATGGTGGTATGCCTTATGCCGTTGCGTGGTGTGATACCGATGAGGAGAAAAGGAAATACCTCGCTGGGCTATTCGAGGAAACGTATTTGAAGGACATAAAGGAACATGTGTCCGCCGAGCGTGACGATGTGCTGCGCGAACTGATTCTCGATCTTTGTTCTTCCATCGGGAGCTTGACCAATCCTACAAAGATCGTCAACACGATGAAATCGGTCAAAGGCATCAGCATAACGGACGACACGATCGCCTCCTATCTTCGTGGGGCGGTCGATTCCTTTCTTTTCACGGAAGCGCTTCGTTACGACGTGAAAGGGAAGCGGTATTTCAAATATCCGAGCAAATATTACTGCGCCGATGTCGGGTTGCGAAATTGTTGGCTCAATCTCCGCCAGCAGGAAGAAACCCACATCATGGAGAACATCATCTTCAACGAGCTCTGCGCCCGTGGGTTCAAGCCGGATGTCGGGGTTGTGGAGTTCTTCACTAAGGACGAGAGTGGGAAAACCCTTCGCATCGACACGGAAATCGACTTTATCATCAACGCGCCCTTTGGAAGAATATACATTCAAAGCGCTCTCGACGTTTCCGACCCGGAAAAGAGGGATCGGGAAGTCCGCCCCTTCCGAGGGCTAAGCGATTTCCGTAGAAAAATCGTCATTGATCGATCAACACCAAAACCTTATGTAGACGAAACGGGAATCCTGTTTTGCTCAGTATTCGATTTCCTTCTTGACCCGAGCTTGATGGGATAAACCGCACCACCTTTTTACCTTTCGAAGGTGGTATGAACGTCTGCCAAACCCTCAAAGCCAACCCCAAGAAGAAGAGGCTCGAGGCGAAATGATGCTTCTTTCTTCTTTGCTCCATAATGGCCTAACTTCCATCGACAAGGACCAGTCCTTCGTGTTCCATCCCTTGGAGCACGTCTTGTCCGCATATCGCCCCGAAATTGTCCATGGGGCGGGGGTCGCTTTTCTCTTCCCCACGTGAGTCAACCATGACTTGGACCTTGGCGTGGAAAAATTGGCGCGCATGGGCAAGAACTATTCGGGTTATCGAGACAAATCGAAGGGAAGTCGCTATAATGGGTATTCAGCGGATGAAGGAGTACTTCGTTTCGCTCGGAATGCCCTCTTCTTTGACGGAAGTCGGCATCGCTTCGGAAGACATTCCGGCATTGGTCGCATTGGCCATGGGGAACGGTACACGTGTGGTTGGTCGTTTTCCCCAAACCACTTGCCAAGCAGGATATCGAGGCCATCTACTCGAGTTTGCTGCCGAAGGAGGAATTATGAAACGAAACGATTTCGCCGTTTTCATGGCTTACGTCTGCATGTTCGCAGTCGCGTTGTTGGTCGGGTTGCTCGTCATCCGACCCATCATGAGCGATTATGGGGCGTCTTTCCCCATCAATTTTGTGGTTCTCGTGGTCTTGTCTTTGATCGTGGGAATCGTCTTAAATGGCCTGTTGCTCGAAGGCGGGCACTTGCTCGGAGCTAAGATCGGCGGATACGAAGTCCTTTCCTGCGTCGTTTTCATGATCGGAGTGAAAAAGAAGGACGGGAAATTCGCGTTCGGGCTCCATTCTTACGATGGATTGACCGGGGAAACCAAGGTGGCCCCCAAAGACGTCGAAAAATCCTCCCTTGGGGCGTACGCCTTCCTTCCCATCTTCCTATACATCGTGGAAGCCGTGGTGTTGATGGTCGTCAACGCGGTCACGGGCAGCCAATTGAAGGAAACCCCTTCTTTGGCCTGGCTCCAAGTTTTCTCCATCACGATCTTAAGCGTCGGAGGGATGATTTTCCTTTACGACATCTTCCCCTTCCGCATGGACAGCAACAACGACGGATACCTCTTCACGATTCTCTCGCATAACGAAAACCGCGTGGCCTACAACTATTACCTCTTGAAGGAAAAATCCAAGTTCTTGGGCGTAGCCATGCCTCCGATTCGGACGTTTGACCAAATCACGGAGTTCACCGCTTACCTCAATTATTTCGCCATCTATGATCATGTCAGCAAAGGCGAATTCGACCAAGCCGTCGCGTTATTAGACAAAATCATCCAGGTCGAACGGGGAATCGGGCACGCCGCGAAATACGACGCCGCTTGCTTCAAACTCACGTTGCTCCTCGCCTCTTCCAAAACCTCCATTGGGGTTTCCTATTACAACGAATTCACCGACGAGCAAAAGAAATACATCGCCAACCTTCCCACGATGCCCGCTCTCCGGAGTTATCTCCTCATCTCTTCCTGCGTGGAAGACAGCGAAGCCGAAGCGAACTTCGCCCTCGATAAAGTGGAAAAAGTCCTCTCGACCTTGGGAAAGGAAGAACCTTTGTTCCTTGACTCGGAAAAGGCCTTGGTCCAATACGACAAGCAATTCGTCGCCAAAATGCATCCCGCCTGGGATCTCTTCCCCCTTCCCTGGGAAGAACCCCAACGCGAAGAAGGCGAATCCAACGAATAAACCGGTGGCAACATCGGTTTTTTTGATGCCTTCCAGCCAAGAGACAATATGCATATTTTGCAATCTATTTCCCAAAAATTAGTTCAATTTTCCAGTTTATTCGAGTTCAATTAAGCAAAAATTGCACTTTTCATTCCAATAATAGGCGAGTAAACTAACCTTGCGACAGGAGGAGTGCCCCATGACTTTGAAAAGCATTCGAAAATCCGCCCATCTCACGCAAAAAAGAGCTTCTGAAATCGTGGAAGTCCCTTTGCGTACGTACGTGGAATATGAAAAGGATGAGGAGGGCGCTAATCCGCTAAAACTCGAAAGAATGAAGGAAATCTTAATGGAATACGCGGCAAAAGACACTTCGATTTTAAAAGACAAAGTATTGCTCATCACCGGTGGCACGGGTTCGTTTGGCCATGCGGTGGTGGACCGTTTCTTGGACACGGACGTCAAGGAAATCCGCATCCTCTCCCGCGATGAAAAGAAGCAAGACGACATGCGGAAGGCCTACAACAACGAAAAGCTGAAATTCTATATCGGCGACGTCAGAAACCTCGATTCGATCATCGATGCCTTCAAAGGCGTTGACTACGTTTTCTCCGCGGCCGCCTTGAAGCAGGTCCCGTCTTGCGAATTCTATCCGATGGAAGCGGTTCGCACCAATGTGATCGGCAGCGACAACGTCATCACCGCCTGCGTCCGCAACCACGTCAAGAAAGCTATCTTCTTGTCCACCGACAAAGCGGCCTATCCCATCAACGCGATGGGCATTTCCAAGGCCTTGATGGAGAAGAACGTCATCGCCAGAAGCCGTCAACTCCTCCCGGGAGACACTGTTCTCTGTTTGACCCGTTATGGCAACGTCATGGCCAGCCGCGGATCGGTCATCCCTCTTTTCTTGAATCAAATCCACGAAGGCAAGCCCATCACCATCACCAATCCGGACATGACCCGTTTCATGATGACCCTCGACGATGCGGTCGATTTGGTGTTGTACGCCTTCGAACACGGGGAACAAGGGGACCTCTTCGTTCAAAAAGCCCCCGCTGCGACCATCGAAACCTTGGCCCAAGCCGTGATCAAACTCACCGGCTCCACCACCGGAATCACCTACATCGGAACGCGTCACGGGGAGAAACTCTACGAAACCTTGGTTACCCAAGAAGAAATGCTCAAATCCATCGACATGGGCAACTTCTTCTGCGTCAAAGCCGATAACCGCGATTTGAACTACGACAAATACTTCACCGAAGGAAACGCCCGCCTCAACATCGGGGAACCCTACACTTCCCACAACACCGGACGCCTCGACGTCGACGGAATGATAGAGCTCTTGAAGAAGCTCGAACTCTTCGGCGGCCCGGTCCGGCAACACGAATAACCCAACGATAGGAGGCCCCCATGCCCTTTGCCAACAACGGAAAAATCAAACTCATGATCATCGTCGGCACCCGTCCGGAAATCATCCGCTTGGCCGCCGTGATCAACAAATGCCGTCGGTTTTTCGATACCTTGCTCGTCCATACCGGCCAAAACTACGATTACAACCTGAACGGGGTCTTCTTCAAGGACCTCGGAATCCAAGACCCGGATATTTATTTGAACGCCGTGGGGGATAACCTTGGCCAAACCATGGGCAACATCATCGCCCGTTCTTACGAAGCGATGGTGGAAAACAAACCGGATGCGGTGTTGGTTCTTGGGGACACCAACAGCTGCTTGTCCGTGATCGGCGCCAAACGCCTTCACCTCCCGATTTTCCACATGGAAGCCGGAAACCGGTGCAAGGACGAATGCTTGCCGGAAGAAACCAACCGCCGCATCGTCGACATTATTTCCGACGTCAACCTCGCTTATAGCGAACATGCTAGAAGATACCTCGCCGACTGCGGGTTGCCAAAAGAGAGGACCTACGTCACCGGATCCCCGATGGCGGAAGTCTTGACGAACAATCTCACTTCCATCCAAAACAGCGATATCTTGACCCGTTTGAACTTGGAAAAAGGCAAATACATCCTGCTAAGCGCCCACCGGGAAGAAAACATCGACACCGACGAGAATTTCTTCAGTTTATTTCAGGCAATCAACGCGTTGGCGGAGAAATACGACATGCCAATTCTCTATTCCTGCCATCCCCGCAGCAAAAAGAAACTCCAATCCACGGGCTTTGTGCTCGACCCCCGCGTGATAATGCACGAACCGCTAGGATTCCATGACTACAACTGCTTGCAAATGAACGCGTATTGCGTCGTTTCGGACTCGGGAACTCTCCCGGAAGAAAGCAGCTTCTACGCTTCGATTGGCTCCCCGATCGCTGCGGTTTGCATCCGCACCTCCACCGAACGTCCAGAAGCCCTCGACGCGGCCTGCTTCGTTTTGGCGGGTATCCAAACGGACAGTCTTCTCCAAGCCGTCGAAGTCGCCGTCCAAGACAAAGGGGGCTGCAAACCCGTGGATGATTACGTGGATACCAACGTTTCGGACAAAGTGGTCAAACTTATCCAATCTTACGTTGGGGTCGTCAACAAAATGGTTTGGAGGAAGAAAGCGTGAACGTCCTCGTCACGGGGGCTAACGGTTTCATCGGGAAGCACCTTTGCCTCGCTTTGGAACGCCGTGGCGTTGCCGTAGACCGATATGACATCGATTCGAACGAAGAAGACCTTCGCCGGTATATTTCTCGCGCCGACTTCGTGGCCCATCTCGCGGGGATCAACCGCCCCATGACGGTCGAAGAGTTCTACGACGGGAACGCCAACTTCACCAAAAAGGTCGTCGACCTTATCTTGGAATGTGGCAAAAAGACCCCGATTCTCTTGTCGAGTTCCATTCAGGCGGAACTCGATAACGACTATGGGAAATCCAAAAAGATGGGGGAAGATTTCCTCTTCGCTTCCGGTTTGCCGGTTTATGTTTACCGCATCGCCAACGCGTTCGGAAAATGGTGCCGCCCCAACTACAATTCCGCCTGCGCCACCTTCTGCCACAACATCGCTCGTGGACTCCCGATTACGATTCGCGATCGGGACTATGTCGTCCATTACAACTACATCGGCGACATCGTGGAAGAATTCCTTCGCGTGATTCTTTCCCAAGAACACGCGGGTTCCTCGACTCCATTATCCATCCCCGTGGTCCACGATTGCTCGCTTGGCCGTTTGGCGGACCTTCTCGCCTATTTTAAGCAAGAAATCGAATCTCCTCGGCATCTCCCGTTGATTCATGACGAATTCGAACGGAAACTCTTCATTACCTTCTGCTCCTATAACGCGGAAGAAGGTTATGACTTCCGGTTCGCGGAAGATTCCAGAGGCTTCTTCGAAGAGTTGTACAAATCCAAAACCTGGGGCCAAATCAGCGAGAACGTCTCTTTCCCCCACATCACCAAAGGCGGGCATTACCACACGTACAAGAAGGAAATCTTCTACACGGTGAAAGGGAAATGCCGCATCCGTCAACGGAACATCGAAACCAATGAGATGCTCGAAGTCGTCGTGGATGGGGAACACCCCTGCCCCGTGGACATCCTTCCCGGATACACCCATGAGATCACCAACATCGGCGAGTGCGATAGCAGGACGTTGATGTGGATCAGCGAGATCTACGATCCCGCCACCTCGGACACCTATCGAGAAGAGGTGGATCCTTCCCCTGCCAAATAAAAATCTCGAAAGACATTACTGAGGCTGCCGTGAATTCCACGACAGGCTTTTTCAAAAAGCAAAGACGAAAAAGGATGCCCATTTCGCGGGCATCCTTTTGAATGGAACGCAATCTTCGAAGCGACGATTATGCGGCGGGACGCATGTTCTTCATGGACATCCACATCAAACGCATGCCGAAGAACATGATGAATCCCATCATCCCGAAGGTCGGCATGATGAAGCCCATGATCAACGAGAGAACCCCAGGGGCAAACCCGGCCCAATAGGACATCTTTTGGGTTTCCCAGAACGTATAAATGCGGAAGGGGTTGCGTTTGCCGCGGGTGAGCAAGAAGAGAACGAGGCCAAAGAGAAATTCCAGCCCGATGTAGACCGCGGAGAGGATTCCGATGTTTTGCCACACGGCAAGGACTTTGGTGTGATGGGTTGCGCGGTTGATGACGCTATAATAAGCGTCCGTCGTCTTCTCAAGCAAAGGCGTGCCTTCCAAAGTGGTATTGCCATCTCCCGCCAAAGCGAATTGATGGAATTTGACCCCTTCGATTTCTTGGTAACGCCCTTTGATTTGTCCTCCCGTTCCCGCGGAGTTGAAGCGGGAGACGCAGAAGGATTCTTTTCCGAAGGCGATGTAATTGACGGTGTATCCGGCGTCGTATCCAGGACGGGTCGCCCCGGTGGCGAGGTCGAGCCCTTTGGAAATCCGGTCAAAGAAGGTACTGTCTTGGATGCTGGTTCCCAAGACGGAGTCGGAGTTCACGAAAGCTTCGAACATCGCTTTGTTCTGGGAGGTGGAGAAATCCGTGTACCACGGGCTTTTCGGAGCGGATGGGGTAGCCGCGTATTCGATGTTTTCCCAGTGTTCGACGTGAACGGTGGAATTGGCGATTTCCAAGATGACGCCTTTCTCGGCGAGTTCTTTGGAGAAGTTGGCCAGTCCTTGATCTAGCGAATAATTCGGAGTCCCAAGGAGGTTTTGGCCATAATCGGTTTTGGCGTTGGTGACGATGGAAGGAACTTCCGCGACCATGACGGAGACGAGCGCGAGCCCAATGGCGAGGGCGGCCCATCCAAATCCGTGGTGTTCGCGAGCCATTTTAATGCAGGCGTCGTTGTTGACGAGGGTAAGGAAAGAAGTTTTGATCGCTTCTTTCGTTTCGGGTTTCATTTTCTTTTTCGGCTTCTTTGATTTCACGGGAGCCGCTTTGATTGGTTTTTTCTTTTTCGACATTTTGGTTCTCTTTTGCTTAAAGCAAAATAAACAATACACGAGAACGAGTCAAATGGGAAACAAAATTGGCATTATCTCTTTGCTTGCCCCATAATTATGTGGCTATGGACAGGAAGGAATTTCGTTTGCGAACCATGGGCTGGCCCGCGATTCTCGTGGGATTTTTGCTCCTTGGCGCCCTCGGATGCCTCTTTTTGCCCCTTCTAGGAACTCGTAGTCCCGAAGGAACCCTCGTACTCTTTTCTTCCCCCCAATTGATATTCGGTGGTTTGTACGAAACCGTCGTCGATGGGTATCCCTTTTCGATGGGATTCGCTTTGAATTACGGGATTCTCGTCGTGGGCCAATTGATCATTTTGGCTTCCTTGGCTTCTTTCTTTGGACGGAACCACCCAAGGAACCTGATGATCGCCATCATCCTCGTTGCCCTGTCCATCGTGGGAACTCTCTTGGTTCCCGTGCTCGTATCTTGGATGAACCCGGGAATCGACCCGAAAGAATGCGTCTACGGCTATGGGGCGTTGATCGTGATCGGCCTCTTGTTTGTCAGCTTGATTTCCTTGTGCGTCCTCCATCGCCTTTCGTGGTCTTTTTGGAAAAAGAAGCGCATTCGTTAACGAAGTCCTACCCTCTTGAAATCGAGTTGCTATATACTTGCGCCATGGAAAAATTTTTGGAGCAGGAAACCCCCTTCCTTGACGCGCTGGAAACCTATGTTTCCGCAAGCGTTTCGCCCTTCGACGTACCCGGTCATCACATGGGCAATTTATCAACTCGGGGGAACCGGGTTTTGGGAGAAAGAGCCTATCGATGCGACGTAAACGCGCCCATCGGTTTGGATAATTTGGCCCATCCAAGCGGAGTCATCGCCGAATCGGAAGCGATGTGCGCGAGAGTCTGCGGAGCGGATCACGCCTTTTATCTGATCAACGGCACTTCCAGCGGAATCATCGCGATGTTCCTCACCGCGGTGAAAGCCGGGGAAAAGGTGTTGCTGCCCCGAAACGTCCATAAATCGGTCATCAACGCCTTGATTCTCTGCGGCGCCGTTCCGGTCTACGTGGCCCCCGAAATCGACGATGACTTGGAAATCGCCAACCAACCCAAACTCGAAACTTGGAAAAAGGCGATTGTCCGGAACAGCTCCTGCAAAGCGATATTCGTGATCAATCCCACTTATTTTGGCTCGGTGGGCGATTTGAAATCCCTCGTGCAATTCGCTCACGATCACAACGTCGCCGTCTTGGTCGACGAAGCCCATGGCGCCCATTATTATTTCCGGGTTCCCGGAGCCCCTGTGAGCGCGATGGACGCCGGCGCCGATATGAGCGCAGCCTCGTTCCACAAAACCGGAGGAAGCCTTACCCAAAGTTCGGTTTTGCTTTTAAAAGGGAACCGCTTTTCCAAAGACGACGTGCAAGCCTCCCTCAACATCATCAACACCACCTCCCCTTCTTCTTTGCTGATCGGTTCCTTGGAAGCCGCTGCGTCATACATCGGTTCGGAAGAAGGGAGAACCGCGATGAAGGGCGTTTACGCCTTGGTGGATTACGCGAAGGAACAGATCGACCGAATCCCCGGTTTCTCCGTGGTCGATGAAGCCCATTTTCAAGCACATGGGTCCTTTGCTTTTGACAAAACCAAGTTGGTCATCGCCTTGGACAAGTTAACCGTGGATGGGTTTCGCATCTATCGGGAACTCAAACAAATCGCGAACGTCCAGATGGAACTCGCCGAGCCTTACGCGGTGATGGGGGTTTTGACGGTCGGGACGAAAAAAGAGCACATCGACCACCTCGTGGAAGGGCTCAAAATCTTATCGGAGAAGTATTACGACGATTCGATTACTTACCAAGAACGACCCATATCCACGGGATACCCCTTCCCTTTGACTCGCCCCCGCGTGGCCTTCAACGCCCCGGCAAAGGTAGTTCCGATCGACCAATTGGACGGGGAGGTGTCCCGCGAACAAGTGATGATGTATCCCCCGGGAATCCCTTTGGTCGTCCCCGGGGAGATTTGGACCAAGCCGGTGATTCGGGAAGTCAAACGAATCCAATCTTCGGGAGGGAAACTCATTTGCTCCCATGAAGAAGGGTTTGAAGTCATCGACCGCGCCTTATGGAAACGGTATCACGTTTACGAAAAGAAACTGACCGATTATTTGGAAAAGAGGAAGACGTACCCCTTAAATGACGGGTACACTCTTCCCTTTGAAGGCAATTCCCATCGTTGCACCTTCCTCCTGATGCCGTATCGGAGGGACACTTGGAGGGAAAGGGCCAAACCCGCGACGGAGAATTATTTGGAAGTGATTCGGGCGATCGCCGAGCACGAACCGGTTTACGTGGGAATCCATCCGAACATGTACTCCCGGGTATCCGCTTTGGTGCGGAGCATCCCCAACGCCCATCCGATGTCCATTCGATATAACGACGCCTGGGCCAGGGACACCCTTCCTTTGTTCTTGGTGAAGGGAAACGATGTCCGCGCGATGGATTTCCGGTTCAATGCTTGGGGAGGGGAAGTCGATGGGCTCTATTCCGATTACGCGGACGACGACAAGATTTCCTCGTTGATTGCCAAGCGCCTACGCATGGCCTCATATCGTCACGCCTCTTTCGTCCTCGAAGGCGGATCGATCATCTCGGATGGAGAAGGAACGTTGATTACCACCGAAGCCTGCCTCTTATCCAAAGGAAGGAATCCCCATTGCTCGAAAGAGGAAATCGAGGACGTTCTCAAGGAATACCTCGGAATGGAGAAAATCGTTTGGGTGCCCCATGGCATTTTCGAAGACGAAACCAACGAACACATCGACAACATGGTCGCCTTCGTTTCGCCCGGGGAAGTGGTTCTTGCCTGGAGCGAGGATCCTAGTGACCCCCAATACGAATATTCCCGCGCGACCTATGAAGCGTTAAAGAAGGCAACCGATGCGAAAGGCCGTCACTTCACCATCCATCGATGCCTCGTCCCATCCCCCGCATTAACGATGAAGGCGGAGGAAGCCAAGGGATTGACCCTGAGCCAAGATACGAAAGACGAACGCCTGGTGGGCCGTCGTTTGGCGGCGTCCTACGTGAATTTCTATTTGGGCAAGGAATTCGTCATCCTCCCCGCATTCGGGGTAAAGGAAGATAAATTGGCCTACGCGTTATTCCAAAAACTATTCCCCACCCGTAAAATCCATCAAATCAATACCCGGGAAATCTTGTTGGGCGGAGGAAACATCCATTGCATCACCATGAATGTCCCGAACCCGAAAGGAGACGAAGAATGAGAAACGTCAAACTCGCGGCAACCCAGTTTGCCATGACCTCGAACATCGAGGAAAACATCGAAAAAGCCAAAGAGATGGTTCGCAAGGCCGCGAAAGAAGGCGCGAACATCATCTTGCTCCCCGAATTGTTCGAAAACCTTTATTTCTGCCAAACGGAAGATTATTCCCGTTTTGATTTCGCGGAAGAATTCGAATCCTCCCAAACCATCCAGATGTTTTCGGCCTTGGCCAAGGAACTCGGGGTCGTCCTCCCGATTTCCTATTTTGAAAAGTCGGGGAATTGCTATTTCAATTCCATCGCCATCATCGACGCGGACGGGACGGTCCTTGGGCAGTACCGGAAATCCCACATCCCCACTGGGGAATGCTACGAAGAGAAGTTTTATTTCTGCCCCGGGGATACCGGATTCCGCGTATTCCCCACGAAATTTGGGAAGATCGGCGTCGGCATTTGCTGGGATCAATGGTTCCCCGAAACGGCTCGGATCTTGGCGTTAAAAGGGGCGGAAGTCCTCTTGTTCCCCACGGCGATCGGCAGTGAACCGGTGTTATCCAAAGATTCCAAAGACCATTGGCAGCACGTCATGCAAGGCCATGCGGCTGCTAACATCATGCCTCTTGTGGCATCGAACCGCATCGGAACGGAAAGCATGGATGGCTCCTCCATGACTTTCTTCGGTTCCAGTTTCATCAGCAACGAATTCGGAATCCGAGTCCAAGAGCTTGGAAGAACCGAAGAAGGGGTTTTGGTGCAAGAATTCGATTTGGATCTGGTGAAGGAAGAACGTCGCGATTGGGGCGTTTTCCGGGACCGCCGAGTGGATTTGTATTCCCCGTTATTGAAGTTGGATGATTCCAAATAAGCGAGAACGGTATTCGAAATCGGAGGAAACCGGATGAACGACAAACAACTGGAAGCTTTGTTTTTGAAAGAAGAAGCGCGGCAAAACGGCGGAATCGAACTCATCGCCAGCGAGAACTACCCCTCGATGGACGTCATGGAGGCCAGCGGATCCATTTTGATGGCCAAATACGCGGAAGGATACCCCGCCCATCGATACTATGGAGGCTGCGTCTACGTGGACGAAGTGGAAAACATCGCCATGGAACGGGCGCAAGCGTTGTTTCATTGTTGCTACGCCAACGTCCAACCCCACAGTGGATCGCAAGCCAACTTCGCCGCTTACCACGCGATTTTGAACCCCGGGGACAAAGTTCTCTCTTTGATTCTCAATGACGGAGGACACTTAACCCACGGTTCCCCCGTTTCGTTCTCTTCGCAGATGTACCGTTTTGTCCATTATCCGTTAGGGAAAGACGGGCGGTTGGATTATGACATCATCGCCAAAGCCATCGAAAACGAGAAACCCAATCTTTTCCTCGCGGGCTTTTCGGCCTATCCCTACGACATCGACTTCGCCAAAATGCGCGAAATCATCGATCGGCACAATGAACATTCGGACGTGCATTGCTATTTCATGGTGGATATGGCCCATATCGCCGGCATCGTCGCCGCGGGACTTTGCCAAAATCCTTGCCAATACGCGGATATCGTCACCTCCACGACCCATAAGACCTTGCGAGGCCCTCGAGGCGGCTTGATTTTGACCAACAACCCCGACCTCGTGAAGAAAATCAAAAGCAGCGTGTTCCCTTATACCCAAGGGGGACCATTGGAACATATCATCGCCGCGAAAGCCGCTTGTTTCGGGGAGGCCCTCCAAACGGAATTCCGCGAATACATGAAAGGGGTGTTGGAAAATACCTCCGTTTGCGACCAAACCCTTCGGGAACTTGGCTGCGTGACTTCGGGATCGGAAAACCATCTGTTCTTGCTCGACGTGCTCTCTTCCTTCGGCATCACGGGGAAAGAAGCCCAGAGCAAGCTCGAAGAAGTCGGAATCACGACAAACAAGAACATGATCCATGGGGATACCACCAAACCCAGCGAATGCTCTGGATTACGAATCGGGTTCGCCGCCGCGACGACGCGAGGCTGCACCAAGGAAGAGGCAAAACGGATCGGCGTCTTGATTTTCCGCGTCTTGTCGAACCAAATCGGAAGCGAAGAAGCCAAAGAAGAAGTGCGCGCGATCGTCTCTTCTTGGAAGGACGTCGCTTCCTTGTCGCAAAAGGGAATGTAAATGAGGGCGTATGGCCAAAAAGAAAACGTCGAAACGAGTCGTTAAGGAAGCGGCGAAAGCGGCAAAGAAGCACCCTGGGGTCGCTATTTTCCTGATTTTGCTCCTGGTTGTCTGCGCGGTGGGCGGATATTTTGGGTACCGGTATTACCGGCAACAAAACCCCGAAACCACCTTTGTCCTCAACGGGCCAAACGTCCAAAACGTTCCATTGAATGGACGCTATACCGAAAGAGGCGTCACCGCCACCTACAACGGGGTCGATGTCTCGGATAAAACGGAAATCACCTACTATTTCGGAGATGCCCAAACCGAAGTCGAAGGGGTGGATACCTCGGTTCCCGGGAATTATCGGGTCCATTACGAAATCTCCTATGAGAAGATGAAGGAGCACCTCTCCCGATCGGTAACCGTCCTCAATACGGAGACCGCGATGTTCTCCGCTTCGTTCTTGGATTTGGGAAATCAATACACGGGGGACTCCGTTTACATCAAAGCCGGGGACGTTGACATCCTGATTGACGCGGGAAGCCGTTCCTCTTCCGCGAAGGCCATCGGGGACTTTTTGAGAAAACCGGGCAACGTGGAAGATGGCAAACTCGAATTCGTGATTGCCACCCACGCGCACAAAGACCATATCGCCGGCTTTGTCGGGGATAATTCCAATCCCGGGATTTTCGAGCAATTCCAAATCGACACCTTGATTGATTTCCCCAAGACGGGCAAATCCACCCAAGTGTTCCAAAGTTACGCTTCGAAAAGGGAAACGCTCGTGAATAACGGAACCAAGCACTTCACCGCCAAAGACTGCGTTGATGAGGCTCTCCCCGGGGCAAAGAAGGTGTATCCCCTTGGGACAGGTTTAAGCATGGAAATCCTGAATCAAAAGTTTTACGTGGAAGAAACGAACGACGAGAACAATTACTCCGTCTGCACCCTTTTCACCCACGGGGAAAACCATTACCTGTTCACGGGGGATTTGGAGAAGCAAGGCGAGGCATCGCTTGTGGAAATGAACCAGCTCCCGGAAGTGGAGTTGTTCAAAGGCGGGCACCATGGTTCCTATACCGCCAACACGGATGCCCTTTTGTCGGTCATTAAACCCAAAACGGTCTGCATTTGCTGCTGCGCTGGATCGACGGAATACACCAAAAACCCATTGAACACATTCCCCGCCCAAGACGCCATTACCCGCATCGCGAAATACACTGAAAATGTCTTTGTCACAAGCTTGGTGGACGAAACCTCGGAGAAAGGGTATCAACCGTTCAATGGAACGATCACCTGCTCTTCCATCGCGGGGCTTGGAATCGATGATTTGGAAATCCAATGTTCCCATTCCAACGTCATTTTGAAAGATTCGGAATGGTTTCAATCCCATCGAACGTGGCCTTCCTCTTAAGATTCCATCCAGGAACCCCTTTTATCGAGCGGTGCATTCTTTTCGTTGCGCCGCTAATTTTGTTCGATATAATAATCCCGCTCGGAAGTGTTGCCGGGCCATCAACCGTGGGGCCGTACTGGTTTTGACGGGGGAATGTCTAGCTTAGATTGCAGCAAGGTGGCGACTTACCGCCAAAAAACAATAACTGACAACACTGTCAAACCTTGGATGCTCGGTAACAACAACCGCGTCCTCGCTCGCGCCTAATTCGCACCTGAAACAAGGTTCCGCTTGATGCGGACGAGCACGTCCTACCCCGCGTTCGCGCCTTGGCGGGGATAGGGCGCAACAAAAGGCGATAAGGGCTCGCTCTAACGGAAGCGAGTCACGAAAACCTCACGTTGAGTCGTCGGGTCCACTCGTCTTGGTCCAGCCCGGCGACGATTCGACCAAGGCTAAGCTGTAGACGTCAGGGATGGATGTCCTTCGGACCGGGGTTCGACTCCCCGCGACTCCACCAAATTGAAATAATGGGTTGGCGCAATGAAATTAAGACATTGAACCCTTTTAGTATCAAAACACGGTGTATTTTCATTTTGCATCAAAATGGTTCGTCTTTGCCCAAAAAGACTTGGAATTGGCCGCAATCTCAAGTCTTTTTCAACTAAACCCGCCCTTTTGCGGAACAACCCCCTTTTTTGTGCATGACGCTTCGCGATGCAAAAGAACCGTTTGATATTTCTATAAGGCCCTGACATTCGCTTACAAAAAGTAAAGAAATTCCTTTATTCGAAGAAAAAAGGGTTTATTACCATTGTATCAAAACCGAAAATCTCACTAACGCGGCATGAGGTGCTGCGAACAAGTTTCTTTTACATTTGCAAGCGCTTCGGTCGGGTTGTTTTTGATTCGCTTTCTACAAAGGAGGAAAGGTATGTTTACGTACAAAAAGGTTACGCATTACGTCAACGTTGCCATGTTGGTTTTGGTTGGTTTGTCGTATTTGCTTATTCTTATTTTAGGAATGTCCTCCGCTTCAGAAAGCGATTTTTGGGGGAAATTGTTCGCGTTTATTTTGTATCTTGTGGCAACGGGCCTCTTCGGCGGTTTTTTGGCGTTTTATTGCGTAAAAAGCATTCCAGATGCCGATTGGGAAATGGCAAGCACCGCTTCGACGGTTGTTGCAAGCGTCGGTCAAATTTTTGCAGTTGTGGCAATAGTGTGGTCTAACGTAAGCGCGGCTTCGCACGTAAACGTTTGGCAAAATTTGGTTGACGGTTGGCTGATAATGTCGGCTGGTTTTGCGTTGTTTTCCTTTTGCAATCGTTGGTTCTGGGATAACAGCTTTTCGTATTCGATGTCGGAACTGCATTCTAGCACCGGTTATTCTAGCGGCAGTAATTCGTATTCGTCGGGAAGTTCCAACTCGGAAAGCGACGAGGAAAAAGAGCGTAGACGAAAACGAGAAGAAGCCGATCGGGCCTCCGAAGAAGCGCGTCAAGAAGAGCGTAGACGCGAAGAAGAGTCTCGCGAGTACTACAAACACTACTATCACACGGAAACCGAGGTGGAAGTGCGTCAAATCAGCGCTGTGTACTCCTCTCCCGTTATGGGCGCGCCCGTTTGCGACTACGAGGTGAATATTACTTTCACTTTCAAAACTGCGTCGGGTAGTACGCAAACCAAAAAAACGTCGTTCAAAGCAGATTGCCAATCGGCCACTATGTACCATTATAGCGCGAGCGACGCCGAGTACTCCTACGGTTACATGTTGGACGACTACTACTATTAACCGCAATTTTTGTAACGAAGAATTTTCAGAATCCCACGGCGAGTTCATGGTGTTTTTTGCTCTTGCCCTCATTCCTTGAGCGTTTCGGACCTCTTTTGTGTTTATCGCTCAAATCGCGTTTCAATATCCTGTTCTCCCGTTTATCCGCGGGATTTCTTTTGTAAAATGGGGTCATGATCAAAACGCAACGAATCCTTCTTTTTGCCTCTTCCCTTCTTTCCATGACCGCGTGCTCCCTTCCCATTTCGCCTTCGGAAAGCTCCGAGGAAAACCCCGTTTCGAGCGACTCTCCCGAAACGCCTTCAGAAGAGACCTCAAGCGAGCAGGAACCCTCTTCTTCCTCGGAAGAGTCCTCCTCGTCGAGCGAGCCTGCCCCGTCATCAAGCGAAGAAGAAAGTAGCGACTCGGAACCCTCCTCCTCTTCTTCCGGCAAAAGCATCTATGACTGCAATTCCACCGCCCAAAGGGATCGGTTTCTCGCGGATGGTTATCACCCTTTGTTCAAAGACCCCAACTTCAAGAATGGTTTTTCTGTGAGCAGGACGACCACGGACGAAGAAGGCGGGCCCTTCTACCCGAATCCCCTTCGTTTCTATTCCTCTTTGTCGTCCCCTTCTTGGCAAGTCGCCCAGTGGTGGAGCCATTACAACATCTTCGTGAAAGGCTTCTCTCACGAGGTTTATAACGACGGCCTCGGGCACCGGATCGTGTCGAAAGGGGAAACCATCGGCGAGGAATTCGTCCCCGCGAAAGTGTTCGCCGTCGACTCGGAATCCGGGTCCATTTACTTGGAATGCAATTCCCAAATTGAATATGACGCCCCCCGCCAATCGGGTGAAGGTTGGACCCATTTGCTGTTCTCCCAGGAATTCGGGAACGACCTCGTTTACGTGTCCAAAAGCCAATCCATCGTCATGGAAACGACCTACGAGGTGAAAAAATTCGAGGATCACATGAATGGGCAGGCGAACCCAAATCTTCACGCCGCCCAACTCGTTTGGTACGTGACGATTCAGAACCGCAACCCGAGCAGCCCGAACTACGGCAACTACATTTGGTTCGGATTGAACCTTTGGGATAATCGCACCTCGGGCAAGGAGACGACCCTTTATGCCGCCCACGACGGAGGGACCTCGGCGTTCATCTATTCTCCCGGCA
>JAXDTZ010000030.1:0-28111 GCA_034089705.1 Candidatus Alloenteromonas sp.
TCTTTTCAAAATACTCTTCTGCTGACTTAGGCCAATATTTCTATCAGCGGAAGCCGTGATAGTAAGTTTTTAGAAGAAAATGGGCTTTTTCTCCTTTTGGAGATTCTTCGCCATGTACTCCTTGAAGGCTGCCTCCATCACATCTGCATCCCTGCCCTTGAAGAAGACAAGAAGCCTCGATTTATTAGCTAAGATAATCGCTTTCCAGTATTGCTATCAACGAAGTATCTACCGTTTTCATCCTGACGGAGTTCTAGATCCGTACCTATTGGCATATCATATATTGCAAGTACAGCTGGTTCTATTTCAACCAAGCGATCAAAATCAACGACCACGTTGTTACCCAGAGTATTGATATACTCCTCAGTGTCAGTATCTCCAATAGCTCTCCAGCCATTATCTGCAGGATTTACACCTTCTTCTCTGAATATCCACTTCAATTTAGAAGTGCCTTCATACAAAGATCTCGTGATGATGCATCCTCCCAGATTATGTGTATTTAATTGTTGCGTTTCTTTTTTCTTAAACCTATCAAATAACCCCGTAATATTTATCTCCATTTATATTGTTTCTCACTCATAAAGGTTCCTCAAAAACCCAATCAATTGGCTTTGCTTTTTATAAATTTCTATTTATTTACCGCAAAAAAAGGTAAAAAGTCACTATGCCTTGGGAAATCTTGAAGTCACAATTTGTTACCTCAAGTTCGTGGGGTGGCCGCCGATACTTGCCCTACGTCTACGCCGAACAGGGGATCATCGCCCTTTCTAAGAGCATCCTGCCGATTCCTTTTCCCCGATACTCAGGCAGCACGCCGAGCCCGTTGGTTTTGGCGTACCCCCTAGGAGGGTGGCCAATCGCAAGGCAAACGACTGTCGTAACGAGTCCGACGACTCTTCCGCGACGAAAGTGGCGTAGCGTCGTCCTTGCCCATTCTGCCATAGGTTTCCGCCAAGCATTCATCCGATATGGGTATGTCGAGGACATCGCGCCAAATGCGTGCCCTTTCGGGGCAATCCCTTTCTTGAATAACTCGAATCCCAATCATTATGGCCCTCTCCCTCACGCCATCAAGTCCTTTAGGGTAACTATGTTTTGATAGGACCACATGTATTCGTGCTTGGCGATGCCGAATGTCGTGATAAGAACCTTGTGGACCACGCATTTCTTTGGAAGAAGTTCCGACACGGCGATTTCGCGCCGGGTCAGTTTCCTTTCCTCCTGCGAATCGAGCCGATAGTCGTCTGAAACGAACTTGGCCTCGCAAAGGTCGGCTACGTTGTCGGCACGGACGATCAATAAGTCAATCTGGGCGCCCTCGGATTCATCGCCGCCACGTTTGGTATAGGCGCTTTCCTCGCTGCGGACGCCAGAGATTCCCAGGGCGCGCTTGATTTGGGGCACGTGGAGGAAGCATAGGTTCTCAAACGCGAGGCCGCGCCAGGAGACGATGCGCTGATTGTCGAGGTTATTCATCCAGAAATCGGCGTTGAGCGATTCCTGCCCGTCGACGAAGCGCAGATAGAACCAGCAGAAGGGGTCGCTCAGGCGGTAATACGGTTCCCGACGCCCCATGCCGAACGGATAATACTCGACGATAAAATCGCTGTCCGCCAAAGCGCGCAGATAATCGGTCATAGCACCTCCGCCGGTGATTTTGGTCGATTCCTCGATTTCCTTCCGCGTAAGTCCCATCCTCCTTTCGGACAAGGCCCGCACAATCGCTTTCATCGTCTCGGGGTTATTGAAAACGGACCCGAATAAGCGGTCGAACTCCCTTCGCAGGGCCGCTTTTTCGCCAAAGAAACAATCGTCGACGTATTGGGCGAGGCTCTGGCCTGCTTCCATGGGGTTCAGGTAGAACGGAATGCCGCCGAAGACCATGTAGGCCTGAGCGATATCGTAATCAGACAGGACAACCCCATTTCCATGGAAAAGGGCTTTGCATTCACCAAGCGTAAGTGGGCTGAGCCGTATTTCCCTCGTGAGCCTTCCATATAGGCCACCATGGTTGTTGATGAGTTTGTTCGTCATCCATGATGTGGAGGACCCGGCGACGATGAAAAGCAAGTCCTTCTGGCGACAGCCCCAGCCGTTCCAGAAACCCTCCAACGCCGTAATGAATCCGGACTTCGGCGTATCCATCCATGGAAGCTCGTCGATGAAAACGACTTTCTTGCCCTTTCTGACTTTTTTACCGTCGATGATTCGCTCCATCCGGAAGAAGGCCTCTTCCCAGGTTTTCGGAGGCAATGTCCCGCTTTCGCCTTCCCGTAATAAAGAGGTATGGAAATGCGCGAGCTGCTTTTTCATTGAGCTTTCGTCGGAACGGATGGAAGTCCCTTCGTTTTGCTCCTCCTCGATAGGAGAGAGCCCGTTGTGACGGAAGACGAATCGATCAGCGAACGTTTCGTTGACCAAATACGTTTTCCCAACGCGCCGCCTTCCATAGACGCCGACGAATTCGGCCCTATTGCTGCGATAAGCGGTTTCGAGTTTTTTGATTTCCGCGATTCTCCCAATCATATTTTTCTCCTATAAATCGCCTTGAACAGATAAAAATCTATTTCACGGCGGATTATAGCATGAAACCTTTAGGCAAACAATAACGGCGGAGGTCGAATTATAAAACGCCGTGAACTGATAAAAAAGGTCTAAACGGCTGAAAATAAACGTAGAAGCAAAACCAGCATCATGTTCCACCAAACGAAATTGTCTCGGCGCTGTCGAGACTTTTTTCTTATAGAGGACTATCTAAAAATTGCCAATTAAATGCAATGAACGCAATTAAAAAGACCACTTATAAGGCAAGTGATGCGCTGCGTTGCGCCAGCCTGGATACGGCATTATAGTTTTCCTGAAAAATGTAGAATTCTACAAAAAAGGGTAAAGCTATGATTCCCCGAGATAAGTATTTAGGTCAATTAATAATGGGCATGGGGAATGGATTCCCCAAAGATCGTTACTGGCATTCGTCACTGCGGCAAATCCTATTTGCTTAAGGAAATCTTTAAAAGCCATCTGATCTCTTTGGGCGTGAAAGAAGAGCAATTCCTTCTTGTCGAACTGGACGACGACGCCGATGCGAATCTGCGCAACCCCTTAGCCCTCAGTGCCTTTGTCAGGGAAAAGGCAAAAGGGATGCAAGACACTCTTTATGTTGTCCTAGATGAAATCCAGCGAGTCTTTGAAATCGTCAACCCCGAACTGACCGGTGGACAGATCGTCCTAGCCAAGAAGGGGGACGCCCAGACGATTTCCTTCGTCGACGCTTTCCTCCTTTCGGAAGCCTCCCGCTATGACGTGAAAGGCAGATCTTTGATTGGGGCGGGGCGAAAGCACTATTTCACCGATACTGGGTTAAGAAACGCAAGACTGAACTTCGGATTCCCCGACATTGGGCAGTTGATGGAAAACGCCGTCTATAACGAACTTCTATACAATGGGTACCAGGTAAGCGTTGGCATGGTTCCAACGGTAGGGAAGGATAAAGACGGGAAGAGCGTGCGCAAGAATTACGAAATCGATTTCGTGGCGAGGAAAGGGTACGAAGTTCTTTACGTTCAAATTTGTCAAAGCGTCGCCGACCCGAATGTACTGAAGAAAGAACTCAGGCCATTTGATTTTGTGCGCGGAGAAGCGAAAAACGTCCTTGTGATCGGCGACCCGATTCCCGAAACCCGGAATCAAGACGGAACCTATGTGGTGGGCATTGCGGATTTCCTTCTGGAGTTATGATTTTTGGAGAATTCGCAAAAGCAATATAACAGGTCAGGAGAATTAAAAAACTCTTCTTATAATCCGAAAGCTGGCGGTATGCGAAAGCCTCGAGGTCTTCGTTATGGATTACAAGGACGCCGAAGGAATCGTATTTCGCATTCGCCAGTTTGACCACTTACTGCTCTCCTTCGATCTTCTTGATGAGGGCTGCCCAGATGTCGTCGGTAACGCCTTTGTCCTTGACCTTCCTTAGAGCCAGCTGGGCTTGGGCGAATAAGCGATTGAGAGGATCTTGTCCGGGCGGTTTTTCGTGTAGATTTATATGCGCACAAGGCAAGGAAATTCACATTTTGTATAAATCTAGTAGAAATGGGAATTCCGGAGTATGATGTCCTCGGAGGATACGATGCCATGATGATCCAAAGACATATCCTGCCGATTCTGGAGCAAACCGTCGAGGAATATTCGATTACCTTGGTCACGGGAGCGAGGCAGGTCGGGAAGACGACCCTCGTCAGTCTTTTCCGCCAGCGCGGCTATTCCTACGTGACGTTCGACGACACGGACCTGTTGGAAGAGGCGAAGAGCAAGCCCAAGAAGTTCGTGGAGGAGCACCCCGCCCCTATCATCATCGACGAGGCCCAGCGGGCGGTCGAAATCTTCCCCGAGATCGAGGCGGCCGTCAACAAGGCCAAGCTGGAGAAGGGGTCGGCGGCCTCCAACGGCATGTACATCCTGACGGGCTCGCAGAAATTCGTCCTGATGCAGGGCGTCAGCGAATCCATGTCGGGCAGGGTCGGGATTGTCGAGATACCGCCCCTCAGTCAAGCGGAAATCAGAGGGTGGGGGTCCTCAGCGTTTTTGGTGGACAACGAGGCAATGTCCGCGAAGTCCGACTCCCGCTCGCTCTCCGACAACGACCTTTACCTTTCCATAGTGCGGGGCTTCTACCCGGCGAGGTGGGAGATCGAGGGGAAGCCGATAAGAAATTACTTCGCCAACTATCTGAAAACCTATTTGGAAAGGGACGTCTCAAAGCTCGTCAACGTCCGCGACCTGAGCAAGTTCGAGAACCTGCTGCGCGTCCTCGCCTCGCTTACAGGGGAGGAGTTCGTCGCGGACAACGTCGCCAAAACCGTCGGCGTCGACAAGAACACCGTCTCCTCGTGGACTGGAGTCCTTCAGGCCAGCGGGATCGTCACGCTTCTGTCCCCTTATTACGAGGAGTCGATGAACAAGCGGATCGTGAAGCGGAAAAAGATCTATTTCAACGACACCGGGTTCGCGTGTTACCTCATCGGGATCGACACGCCCAAGACGCTGCGCCTGTCCGCCTTCCGCGGAAGACTGGTCGAGACGTATATCCATAATGAGATTCGGAAGAGCTACGTCAACTTCGGGCTCGACGACCGGAACATGTTCTACTACCGCGACAACAACCAGAACGAGATCGACTTGATATTGCTTCACGATGGGGCGCTGGAGCGCATCGAGTGCAAGTCGGGCAAGTCATTCACCTCAAAGGACATCAAGGGGTTTGCCCAGGTGTCGCAGACCTCATTCGAGCTTGGCGGCTCGTGCATCATCTGCCTCTGCGAGGAACCTTACCGCATCGCCCCGAACACCTTCGCCTTCCCCATCCGCTGCATATAGCCTCCCACCATAAAATGCCCAGACAAAAGGCGAAAAGGGAATGGCGTTGGAGTGTGAAAGCTCGTGCGTCCCGCGGTCAGGCTCTTGGAATCATATTGGTAACGAGTCATGACCGAAGAGAAAATCATGCTTTCATCGATGAGGTCGCTGGAATTGACGTACGGGGTCAAATTCATCAATTTGTTGAATTTCGCCCAAGCGGTGAATGCGCCGTCGGGAACCATGTAGACATCGGTGACGTTCCCGGTGGCGATGTTATTGCCGTAGTTGGCTTCGTAATCCCCAAGAATCGTGACTTTGACATGGATATTGGGATAACGGGCGGAGAATCCTTTGAGCATCGCGTTTAAAATGGACCGCTCGACTTCCGTGCCTGCGGAATCCCAATGGGTGATGCCGATGGTGCATTCCTCCCCATCGTATTCGTAAACCGCGCCGGCTTTGTCGTATTTCTCCAAGATCGTTTCCAACTCGCTCTTTTGGATGGGGGCGGAAACTTCTCCCTCCCCGCTTGGGGTGGGGTTGACCTCGTCTTCGGAAGGGGAATACGAATTCGCGCATCCGGTTGCCAAAAGCGTGAGCAAACCGGCGCTGAGTAAGAAAAGCCTGTTCGGTTTCATGGTTGTTCTCCTGTTGCACCCTTATTCTCGAATCTAAACGCGAAATGAAAAATGCGCAATGATTTTCCACTTATGCAAAATTGCACCATGCATTATCAGTATGGAAGATTTTTGTATTTCGAAACAAAGCAAGGGGCGGTTTCCGAATCGGAATTGAGCAGAACAACCGCTTGGTTCACCAGCCATAATATTGGTAAGAGACTGAACTAGACGACTGCACTGCCGGATTTTGGGTTTCTCCGTCGACCATAACGGTTATTTTACATGCGACGGGTCCATCCGTAGTGGACATATCCCACCTTGAAACATTCCCAGTGAATTTATAAGTCGCCTGGTTCGGGGAACCCGTAACTTGGGTTACGGGAAAACTCTCAGTGCCCGACCAATCATAATCGAATGCAAAGCGAGAAGACGATCCGTTAGAGATAGTAACAGTTGCTTTGTTATCGTTGGCATTATAGGTATCTCGATCTAATTTTTTTCTTGACAAAGATACGCTCATGGTCAAATTCGTAGGCGTTTTTGGTTGTTTTGCTTTGATTGTAACGACTGTCCCATTAACAAATTTGGAGCTATCCAGCACCCAGTTTTTGACTTCGCCTTCCGCGGAATTCCCGTCGGTACCGACCGTAATTGGCGTCCCGTCGTTCACCTGGACGGTATAGCTGTCGAACAAATAATCCGTAATCGTAGCAGTGGCACCACTCGCACTGTAAATGAAGAACGGCTCAGTTGGACCACGCAAATCGTAATCTTCTCCAACAGTGCCATCATACTTCTCGGTGGTGGTCTTCGCCTCGTTGCCTTCCTTGGTCAGATAGGATTTCATAACGGTATAGAATCCGACTTCGGAACGAAGCCATGTCGCATAGATTTTCACATGATTGTAATTCCCCACGTGATCCACCGCGGTCGTGGGGGAGAACTCGTAGGTTTTTCCACCATCATTGGATAGTAAGGGGACCGTGCATTCCGCATCGTAATAGAAACCGGTGCATTTATACCGAGCATCGGAGCACACCAAAGGGGTGAGAACGGTGTTCTCGGAAGCGAGGGTGAACGACGTGAGGCCGGTATTGGGGTTCGTCACGGTGCCAGGAAGCTCCGCGTCGTTTAATACGAAACGCACCCCATATCTCAAGTCCCCTAGTAAGCACCATCCATACCCCGCCCCTTGGCCAAGGGAAGTGGAGCAATACGTTGAGCTTGCCGCGGGAGACACTTCGTCGAAATTGACGTAGGTAAAGCCCGTATCCGTGGCGTCCGCTTCCTTTTGGACCCTGAAGATCAAGGCTGGCTCGTCGTGGTTTTCCGTGTCCAACGTATGCGACAATGCGTTGTTTGAGGTTAAGTTGATTGCTTCCATGGTGGTGTTGGTTGCCTTGAAGTCCTTTCCCGTGATAATCCTGCCCTTCTCAGCGTTGGCCAAAATGGTGCCTCCAAACGCGGAATTGAGATGGGCGGTTCCATCAACCTTCAAGGTCGAGGAAGCCCCTTCGATTTTGGTGGAATAGGCGGGGACGTACGCGTTATTTGGATAATACGACTTATAAAAAGAGACGCGGTTTTTCACCTCAAGGATCGCCCCCTCGTGAACGTAAACCATGGATCCGGGAAGGAATTTGAGGGGCTTCCCGAGGATCGTCTTCCCGGAATCGATGTGAATGTCGAATTTATGGCAGAAGGAACAGTCCATTTTAGCCGTGTCGACCGTCACCGAAATAATCACCTTGATGGAGACTTGGAGGGACTTCAGCGCAATATCGCCAGAGATACGGACTTCCGTTTTGTTGACCGAGTCCATGGACTTGATTTGGTCTCCGGTATCCTTCGTGTAGTATTTCGTGTTCTTCGGCCGGTAATGCATCGAGAGGTAACCGGAGGAAAGACAGAACAAACACGTGTCGTTCCCATACCCGATGACGATTGGCTCGCTGCTGAAGACGGTACTGGAAGCCTGCATGGTGACGAAGCCCTTTAACCGCGCTTCGAAATCCACGCGGTGGAACACCTGGATCGTGGGGATGTCAAACTGGGTAAACGGCATGACGTTTTTGCTGTTGGCTTCGTTGGTGTATGTGCCGCCTCGGTAATCGTAGATCACCATGGGCAGGTAGATTTCCGCTCCGGAATGCTCCCGGACGTAAGCCCCGTTGTCGTTTCCGGTGGTTTTGATATACCCGTAATTCTTGATGATCCCGTAATTCTCGATTCGCGAGTTCGCGGACATCAAAATCTCGGTATAGGACCCCGCGACGTGTCCTGTGGGAGATTGGGGACCGGTCCCTAGCATTCCCCCGATGAAGAGGTCCGCCCCTTTCGAAATCGTTAAGCTAACCCCGGGAGCCAAGGTCAACCGGCTCACGAGGAGTTTGGGGTCCCTTTCGTTCCCGGGATTGACGTCCGCGAACGTGCTTAACGTGGCCGTCCTTCCTGTGTCTTCGTAAGTCTCATCTTGATAAGGGAGGATCAATTGGTCTTTGGCGAGCAGGGTGGCGCTTTTGTACATCGTGGGATGGGCGCCCGGAATCACGTAAATCGTGTCTTGGAGGTCTTTCGAGTTTCGTTCCGCGGTGTTCGTGGAGGCCGCGCGGATGGCGCTTTCGACGCTGGGATAACGGACGCCGGTCTCCTTGATGTAGCAAACCGGTTCCAAGTTGGTGACGAATCCAAAGGAATCCTTCGCGTAAGTGAACGTCGAAAGGCCAACCCCGGTCAGGGCCATCGCGAATACTCCCAAAAGGGCAATTAGCCAACGCTTGAACTTCATGCGCCCTCCTTCAAGGGAATGGCGAGAAAGTTCATTCCCAGTTCCTTATTCAAATACCCTTCTAACGGGGATTCCTCAGAATCCGTCACGAAATAAGAAATCGTCATGGTCTGCACGGACCCATAGACCGGAGGCAAGGAAAAGACGTCCACCACGGCATACGTTTCGTGGCTTCTATTGGAGGATGCCCCGGCCCAAGTGATGGTGGGGGTTTCGATGTTGTACCGCGGGAAGTTCGCGTTGGCGACGTCGGTGACCGCCAAAACGAATTTGACCGTTAGCGGAGCGGAAGGGGAGGCGTATCCATGGGTTTTCGCCAAATCGAAATCCACCGCGACGGCGATGTTATAGGACATGACCCCGTTTGGGCCTAAGGTAACCGAGACGAATTTGCTGTCGATGCTCACGATCGGGAGGGATTGCAGTCCCCCGACGCTGGCGTCGATTTCATTGACCCGGGGGGAGAGATCCGTTTGGAGAATGTAGGAAGAAAATCCGACGCCGAAAAGGGACGCTGTGCCTAGCGCAAGCATGGTGGCGCTCAAAGGCATCGCCACGTTCCTTTTCCTGCGGTATCTTCCCATGGTTTCCTCGTTTACGCGACCGGGTGGTACTTGGCTTTGAGATTCAACTTCTTGGTTACGATGGTCATGTCGGTGAATTGGCCGGAATTCACGTTGGTGGGGTCGGTGAACCAACCGTCAAAGACATATCCTTCCAATGTGGGGATCTCGATGGAAGAGAGGTCCACGGTTTGGCCTTCTTTCACCTCCATATACCAATACTTGACTTGTTTTTCCTCGACGAGGGCGTAGCCATCCCCCGCGTCAAATGTGACCATATGGTGAACCGCTTCCGAAGCCGAACCGGAGGATTTCATGCAGAAGACGAATTCCCAAGTCGTGCCGTTATATTGGTAGACGTTCCCCGAGAGTTTGTCGAGATAGAAGTCCCCGGCCTTCGCCCCTTTCGTGTTGCTCTCTTTTGGCTCCCCCAAACCGGCGAACCAAATCGTCGCTTGGGGCTTTTCGAGACGGAGGGTCACGATCGATCCGTCGGTCAATTTCACCTCAATGACGTAATCCTTCCCGGTGCTCTTCTCTTTGTTGACGGACAATGAAGAGATGGAGGATCCGTCCTTCCCGTTTTGAATTTCAAACGACTCGGAGGTCCCGTTGGTGAAATAGACCGTCACGGTGATGACCCCGTCATGGTCGGGGGCGGTAGCCTCGATGTGGTCGATCCCATTTCCGTCCTTCCCGTCTTTTCCCGAAGGGATGGGTATGGGGCCGGTGGAGGTGCCGTCCGTGTAATGGATATCCATCGTGACGTCCCCTTGCTCGTTCTCCCCAACCTGGATGTCGGAGATTCCCTTTCCTTCGATGATGGGGATTTGGATATCAACGGGAGGATAGTTTGTATCGGAAAAAACGATGTGGAGGGTCACCGATTTGCCATCTTCCGAGACGGTGGAAGTGACTTCGGAAATGGACACCCCATCCCGTCCCGCGACCCCTTGGGGGATGGTGAACACTAACGGGGCTTTCTCTTCGTCGGTGAAGGTGATGGTGATGATGGTCGCCCCGGTCATGTTGTCCACGTAGGCGGCGACGTCGGATATCGCCACTTCATCTTCTCCTCCGAAGAATTTGCCTCCGCATGACATCAACGACGCGGTCAATAGGAGCAACGCTCCTTTCTTCATCCAGTTCATTCTTTTCATGCCTTACCTCCTTGGGCGGTTTGCTTTAACGTTTCGATTTTGGGCCCGCTGCTTACGTCGATATGGGGATTGCCCGCCTCTTCTTTCCCGTTCACGATGAAGCGGAACGGATGGGACCCGATGACGAGGGGCACCGCTTCTTTTAACAACAACGAATTGCCTCCGGGGCTCGTCTCCACCAGATATCGAAGCAGATCGACTTCGAGCTCCTCGGAGAAGGAATTCTCTTCCGATGGGGTTAGCCCTTGCACGGAAGAGAGGTTGACCCCTCCCCCGTAATGGGCAACCGCGGTATTCAGGTAGGAATTCCCGCCTTCTTCATGGAGCAACGAGGATTTTTTCGCGGCCTGTTTCAAGGCGAGCTTCATGGGGAAGATGTCATCGACGGTGAAGTTCTTTCCCCCATATCCTATCGCACTTAACAGCGAGGAAATGTTTTCTTCGATGAGGCTCGAGGCGTCGATCGAATCCACGGGTTTCCAATCGTAGAATCGGTTGTTGCCCCGGAAGGTCAATTCGACGGGATAGGAAGTCCTTCCCATGTTCTTGGGGATGTCCCCGAATGTGCTTAAATAGCTCGTGAGGCTGGAGGGGCAATCCCCTTGCAGGATGGGCCCATTGAAGAAGGATTCGAGGGCGATGGAGAAGACTCCGCTATGGCCGAAGAGGACGTTTTCCAAAGTGACGTGGGAGTCATAAACGATCTCTTGCCCGTCTTGGATCCCTTCCGTGTTATCGAGGGCCTTTTGGATTTCTTTCACGTCGTGAATGTAGTCGTAGACCAAGTCCCCGTTCTCGTCTTTTTTGTTCGCGTTCCCCGCGACGGATTGGCCAAGGAAGGCATTGAGGCGGGCGTTCGCGTCGTTTGGCCCTTCCCCTTTCACGAAATCTCCCGCGAGGGAAGTTTGGGACGCGCCATCGTAGTAATGGGCTTCCACCTTCTGATTGGGATGGAAGGGGTTGGTTCGGTTGCTGCCGAGCATCAGGTTGAATTCCCCGGAATTCTTGAGGATGGAATTGGATATGCGGAGATTGTCCGCGGAGAAAGCCCGACAAGCGACCTTGCCATTAGAAAGCACCGAACTGGTGATGGTGACGTTATCCGCGTTCACCTCCACGACGGTTCCGGAGTAAGAAAGGTCGTAGAAATTGCTGAGGTTGTTCGTGTTGGAAAGATAGACGTCCGAGATGGTGACCCCATCTTTGTCGACGAGGATTCCGGCGTTATCTTGCCCCAAGGACGAAACGAGGGATTGGAGGCCGGGTTGCCCAATCGCGTACAAAGGGAGGGGGCCCAAGAAGAGGTCCTTTCCTTTCGTGGGGATCCGTTTCCCTTTCCCCTCTTTGGAATAGGTCCCGTAATGGGGGAAGCAAAGGGAGTCCATGTTGATGGAATATCCATTCCCGTAAAGGTCCCCTTGGAGGCGGATGCCCGCGACGAGGGTTTTGGACACCATTTGGGAGGGGTTCGCTTTCCTCTCCTCACGGGAATTGTAGAAATCGATGAAGGAAGTATCGTAGGTGGTTTCGAAGGAATAGACTTCCTGGAGGAAGGAGAAGGATTGGGAAGCGAAATTGTAATGGCCGAACATCTCCCCTCCTTCTTTCCCGGGGAGGTAGACGTTCGAATATCCTAGGATCTTATCCCCTTCTTTGATGGGGGTATAGAGGTCGCGGAGGGAATTTAACGAGGTGCGGAGGACGACGTTCTCCCCTTGGGAAGAGAAATTCGTGGCCATCAACAGGTCGTCGTAACGGTAAACGTTCACCCCGTCGACAACTTGAAAGCGGTAGGTCGAATAGACGTTGAGGGAGGGTTCCCTCAAAGTGATGTAGGAATCTCCGGGGGCAAGAAGGGTCACCACCCCTTTGTCATAGGTCACGTTCGGGGAGCAATCCGCGAGGACGTTGACGAAGCTCGTCCCATCGGGGGTGAAGGCGGTGGAACGGACTTCAAACGTGGATTTGACCTTGGAATAAGCGTCGATTTCCAAAGAACGGTACTCCAAATCGTATAGCCCGTACGTCGGGGTTCCCGTGATGGAGACCCCGCTTCCCTTGCGGAGGGGGTTGATGACCATGGCCCCGTTTTCAAAGCCCACCCCGATGAAACTTCGGGATACCGTTCCCCGTTCGTTGGAGCAGACGATTTCCATTTGGCCTTCCGCGACGGCTTGGAGGAAATACTTCGAACCGGATTTTCGGATGACCAGGGATTCGGGGTCGGTTTCGTTGAGTTTCCGCGTCATCCAAACGAGGTTGTTCCCTTTCGCGAGGATGACGTTGTCTTGGGCGATAGGGGTCGCCTTCAGCTCGTATTCTTTCGTGTCGGAGACGAGGAATCCTTCGTTCTCCTCGTAATCCCATTCGATTCCCGAGATGTCGGAGGCGACGTTGTTCTCCAAAATCTCGATGGAAGCGAAGGTCACGAGGGAGACCACGAAGGGGAGCAAGAGCAAAATCGGGAGGGTTTTGTTTTTCATGATGGTACCTCCCCGATTCGGAAGAAGGCTTTGGGGGAATTCCTCCAAAGCAAAACGATGGTTGGGATGAGAATGCCCGCGATCACCGCGTTGATCGACCCGTAGATGGCCGCGGAGGGGATGCGGACGACGACCCCAAAGAGGAAGAAATAAGCGAAGGCCAAAAGGGGAATCAAGATGGCGAGAACCTCATTGAGGCCCCTCATCCAGGCGCTTTTCTTCTCCGAGAGACCTTTCATGTCCCCATATAGCCCAAAGACATCCGAGAACAAGAACAATACGGTTCCTAGGAAGAGGGAAGTGAAGAACACAGGTAAAGAGATTTCTTGGAGGGAAACGAGCAAAACGATGGTGATGAGGAGGGAAGTTTCCGAAGTGAAGAAGGGAATCATGAGCTTCGCGGCCAATTGATCCTTCACGGGGAAGGGGAGGGATTTGAAATTCGCGATGCCTTTCTTCTCCCGGGAGACGGAAGAGGAGGCGGAAGCGTTGATCACCCCTCCGAAGAGCAGAATCATCATTAGGGCGATGCCCCCTTCCAAATCGGGGAAATAGGTCGAATAGAAGGAAAGGTTGTCCCGGAAGACGTTGTTGAGGACGTTGAGGACGCTTAAGGTAAGGAAGGGATACATGACAAGGAGGGCGGTATAGGAGAACAGATTCCCTTCGTCGACAAAGAGGAGCAGGAACTCCTTCTTCAACAGGCTTTGGAAGCGCGAGGCGACCTTCGCGGGGCGTTCCCGGTGCTTCCCTCCTTGGTAGGCGACCGGGTTCTTGGAATAACGGAAATACGCCACGGAAGAGGCCGCGAGGCCCAAAATCAAAACCAAGAAGGACACCCCCGCGAAAATGAGGATGTTGGGGAGAATGTTCTTTTGGACGATGAAGGCTTCTAAAAGCGGATGCCCGGGCAAGAGGAAATAACGGGATTTATGCAGGAATTCGAGCATCTCCATGGGCAGAATTCCCCCGATGGAGGCGTCACTTAAGGAATTCCAAAATAGATTCAGGACGTAAGAATAGACGTAACAAAGGACAAGGACGAGGGCGCTTGCGAGAACCACTTGGGAGATGAGGGATTTCTTGATCCATCGGCCCACGCGTTCGAACAGCAAAGATAGCAGCAAGGAAAGCCCCACCGCGAAAATCGAGGTCAATAAAGGGAAGAAAGCGACGAAGACGTAATAGGTGGACTCGTTGCCGCGGTTTATCCCATAAACCAATAACGCGGGCAAAGAAAGCAAATAGGAATAGAACAGCTCTTCGAAGAACAAGAACGCGACCTTGGCGAGAACCTGGGTGCTCGGGGGGATCGGAAGAGGAAGGGATACGCGGCTGTCTTCTTTGGCGAACAGGGACTTCTTCGCTTCCATGGCGAGCAAAATCGAAATCCCGATCAAGGCGAGGAAAAGGTAGACGGCGAGGAAATCGAAGGATCCGTAAATGGAATAGGCTTCGATCTTGCCATCGATCCCGGAGAAAAGGAGGCCAAGGATAAAGGCGAAAGCGGCAAGAAGAGCAAAGCGCAAGAAAAGCCGCAGGGCTTTGACCCAGGCTTTCTCCTCCTTGATGGGGTAGCGGAGGAGGAACTCTTTGCGCAGAAGCTCGAAAAACACCGTTTACCCTTCCTTTCCTTCCTCTTTCCCGTACGTGGAGAAGAAAATCTTCGAAAGGCTCCGACGCTTGATCGGCTCTTTCTTGAAATCGATGAGTTCGGCGACCTTCCCGTCGTGGATGATGCCGACGCGGTGGCACACGCGGGTGACGAGGTCGATGTTATGGGAGGTGATCAACACGGTTTTGCCGTTAAGGGCGAAATCCCGAAGCATGTTCATGAGGGTTTCGTAGACCATGATGTCGAGCCCGACGGTCGGTTCGTCGAGAATCCAAACGCTGGGATTGTGGATCAAAGAGGCCATCAAACAGACTTTTTGCTTCATACCATGGCTGTATTCCCCGATTCGGCGGGATAAGTCCTCTTCCCCGATGTCGAATTTTTGCTTCAAGAAGGCAAAGTTCCTTTCGAACATCTCTTGGTACATCCCATACGAAGAAGCGACGAATTCCAAATATTCGGTTCCGGTCATGACTTCGTAGGCGGAAGGTTCGCTGGGGACGTAACCAATCTCCATTTTGGCGTCAATCGGGTTGTCTTTCACGTTATGCCCTTGGATGAGGATTTCGCCCGAATCGAAGTCCTTCAATCCGACGATGCAGTCGATGGTCGTGGACTTGCCCGCGCCGTTTTTGCCAATCAAGCCGAACACTTCTCCTTCCAACAAGGAAAAATCGACCCCTTTCAAAACGGTTTTCTTTCCATAGGATTTCCGAAGTTGTTGGACGGAGAGGACCACTTTGGCTTCCGTTTCTTCTTTCTTGGTTTCGGCCTTCTTCACGAAGGGTTTATGGATGAGATCGCTCATGAACCCTCCTTTCCGTAACGGGTGATACAGAGAACGTTCGATTCTTGGTAGGGGTGGAGGCCGTATTCGCCTTCGCAGGCGAGGCAATGGTAATGCTTGCCGTCAAAGCGAATCTGGTCGGACCCGCATAAGGGGCAACGGGAAGAGAAGGCCTCTTGGTCCACTTCCATCGCCATCCCAAGGGAATAAATGAGGTCGAGGAGGATGTCATCGTTCCCTTTTTTGAAGCAACTGAGCATGGCGATGCGGGAAGCGGAGCATACTCGGTTGTCGAGGGTGAGGAAGATCGTTTCCCCGGGGTAAGAAGCATAGGAGTTCTTCTTTTGCAAATACCCTTGCATCTCCAATTTCCGGACCGGAAGGAGGAGGGCTTTCCTTTCCTCGAGAGTTTGTTCGCCGTTTAGGAAACGGCAATCGAACTCGATGGTTCGTCCGGGAACGTCGAAGGATAAGGAATAACGGAACGGGGGGATGGAGAAGGTCACTTCGGGGAAGGACCAGCCGTCCTTGGTTTTTTGGGCCTTGCCCGAGCATTTCGGGGAGGGGAGGACCTTCAACAAAGAGGCCACGGCGTAAACGTAGAACGCCTCTTCGTGTCCTAGGGAAGGATCGTTCTTCCGCGAGGCGTAGGATTTGTAGCAATACCCGTATTTCGGGTCGTGGAGCAAGACGTTGTTGGGGACGATCGGCAGGGTGAGGGGATGGGAGGATCCGGCGGCGTAGAGTTCCGTTTCTTGGAGGTGTTTGACCTTCCGAAGCAACCGCTTGGCAAGCCCGAAGGCTTCGTCGCGGCCGCGGAGGCGAACGAGGGGATAACGAAGGCGCTTCTCCTTTTGGCGGCGGATGTCGCGGGCGAAGGAGAATTCCCCGAAGGATAAGCCGGTTTGGCCGTATCGTTCCAAGAAGGAATCCATCAAGGGATTGATTTCGAAGAGAATCGCTTCCAAATCCCCTTCCAGCAAGTCAATGTAGAAGGCGAGGAAGCGGTTTTCGTAAGTGAGGAGGCTGTCGACGGTTTCGACCGAATGGACGTATTCGGGGGACATCCTCCCTTCTTTTTCCTTCCAAAGTTTGGGATCGCGAAGGGTCCTCTCGGTCGATTCGGCCGAAAGTTTCCCAGCGAGTTCGCTCCGTTTGACGACTTCCAAGACCGAAGCCTCGATGTGGGGGCGGTAACAGATCGAAAGGATCTTGTCCAAGACTTGTTTGATGGATTGAAGTTCGCGAAGCGCGTCTTCGTAGGGGGATTCGTCCAGGAAGGACAAGCCTTTGTGGGCCGAAAGAAAAGAAGCGGGCCGTTCCGTGAGTTTCGCCAGATAAGCCGCGGCGAAGTTTTCCAAGAATCTCCCGTTCTTTGCCATCTTACAGTTTCTTCACGAGTTTATCGATGAGGTGGCAGGATTCGGCGAAGGAACCCTCCCCATAGGTGGTCACGATGAGGGACTTGAGGTCCAGCAAGCCTTGGCGGATATAATCCTCGAACCTCCCTTCGAGTTTAGCGATGACTTTGCGGGCAAACAAGAAATCGAGGGCCTCTTCTTTCGTTCCTCCCAAGGCGACGAAAACCGGGACGAATCGTTGGATTTGCCGGTAGATGCGGTTACCGAAGGTGAGGTCGAAGACTTCGTAGGTGAAATCCGTGAGGGCTTGGAATTTCTTGGCGTCCTTGTCGAGGAAGAGATTCTCTTCGTTCTCGTAAGCCTCGGCGAAGAGTTCCTGAAGGCGAGAATAGGTGAGGGTGATCTTGTCGGATTCGCCTTCGGGGACGAAGGGTTCGTTCCGGTTGTCGAAATCGATGCTGATGGCCCGGTCGTAGACCTTGTCGGTGATGACGAAGGTGGACTCGTCCTTGTTGGCGGTTCCGATGAAATAGGTGTTGCTCGGGATTTGGAGGACGCCGTCTTCCAAATGGAGAGGGGGATCGAAGTCGTAGGGGAACTGCATGATTTTAATCTTCCATTCGTCCTCGGGGTATTCGAGGATGGAGAGGAAGTCGGCGAAATAGTATTCCACGCGGGAAATGTTGATTTCGTCGAGAACCATGACGTTGATCGCGTCTTTCCGGTAAGAGGCTTTGTACAAGCGTTTCAAGAATTCGGTTTCGCTGTAGGACTTGGAGAAGTCGTTGTAGTAGCCAAGGAGGGAAGTGCGATCCCGCCAAGTGGCTTGGACCGCCTCAAAATAGGATTTCTCGGAAATGAACTCAGAGAAATAACGGGCAAGGGAGGATTTCCCGGTGCCGGAGAGGCCTTCCAAGATGATGAGGCGGGAAGCAGCCAATCCGGCGATGAATTCCCGGACGATGCGAAGCGAGAAATAGAGCCCTTCTTGGGCGGCTAAATAAGAACGGAAGCGCTCGGCGATTTCGCGAAGCGAGAGTTCGTCGCAAGGAACGGACCGTTCGGGGATGGCGCATTCGTCGTCGATGGACACGAGGCCGGGGAAAACGCGGGCCTTTTCCTTTAACGGCGATCCGTTTTCTTCGGTGGAGAGGGTGGCGGGTCCTCCGCCTCCATTCCCTCCGTTTCCGGTCGCGGAAGCGTCCCTTTCCCCGAAAGAGGCGGCGAGTTCGCCTTGCTGGAGGGCGCGCTTTTCTTCTTCGAGGGCTTTGATTTCCGCTTTGGTTTCGGCGGTGGAATTATCGAAGAAGCGATAGGGCTGGTCGATGTTCTTGAGGTTCACGAGCAAAACGGCGATGTTGAAGATGATCGAGCCAAGGACGAGATAGATGATGGCCCCGATGACGATGGATTCGGCGAGGAAGAGGAACGAGGTGCCAATGTAATAGGTGAAGGGCTGGTCCCCGATTTGGGAGACCATGGAGATGCCGATCCAAAGACCCCCGGACACCAAAATCGTGACGATGTAGGTGATGATCCATTTCTTGGAGTTCGGCTTTTCGTCGTAATAGACGGCCAAGCGGTATTCAAAGAGGACGGCGCTTACGGCGACCACCAAATAGATTCCAAACAGCAGGATGAGCGCGTAGGCTGGGAAACTGCCCAGGGGAACGCCATTGACGATGCGCCCGTCCAACGTCTTCAAGACAAATAGGGAACGGGCCAGCTCTTGGATGGGGTTGTTTTTCGCGAACAACGGGTTGTTGCCGTCGATCGCCAACGCGGCGAGCAAGATCGCAAAGGCGTAAAAGAAGACCAGGGCAATGGCGATGAGGTTCTTTCTCGTCAAATGGGTCTTATTCTTCATGGGATTCTCCTTCTTGGAACATCGCAATGTATTCTTCCATCGGGGCTACGTTTTCCCCGGGATGCAATTCATAAGTTTTCGAGGCGTTGGTTTCGGTGTCCGTGACGGTGACGTGCACGCCGGATTCGTCGGTTTTGGTGAACACCATGTAATGGTCGAGGACGTCTTCGCGGATGCCATCCCCCACCTTCCCAAGGTATTTCCCGTCTTCGAACGTGTAGGTGGCTCCCCGGTAAACGAGGGTTTCCCGGTATTTGGATTCCAGGGGGTTCTCACCCTCTAAGTCATAATCAATGAGTTCCACCAACATGTTGGTCCTTCGGACGACCGCCTCATCGTATTTCCCCGTGAAATGGTCGAACATGAACAGGCAGTAGATGACGGAGATGACGGAGACAATGCCAGAGGGGGATTGCAGGAAGAAGACCATGACCCCAAGTCCCCGGAGGCGGAAGCCGTTATAATGCCCCACCACCCGTTCGAAGGTGAGATCCCCTTTGTATTGGATCCCTTCGTCGTTGACTTCGTTGGAATCCCCTTGGGTAATGAAGCGCTTTTGCCCCGACGCGGTGGTTTGGATGTCCACCACCCGATGGATGATGGTGAGTCCTTTGTCGCTTCGGAAAGCGATTACGTCATAGAGCTTCACGTCGTCTTCCGATTGGTATTTCGTGAGGCCGATAATGTCGTATTTGTCGAATTGGTTGGTCAATTCGGGATGGGTGAGGACCGTTTCGGAGTTCCGCTCGCTCATGGATCCGGAAGCGATCGCCACGACGCTGGTGTCCCCAAAGGGCATCACGTCGTTGTTGAATTTCGCCACGAGCGCGCACGCGAAGATAGCAAAAACCGCCCCGAGCAATAGATAGGAGGCGATTTTACGGGTCCGTTTCCAAGCCTTCTTGGCTTTACTTCTTTTGTCTTTTTCCTCTTCGACCGCGTCATCGATCAAAGCGATGTCCCGTTTTCCCTGAGACACCGCTTCGATGTTCGATTTGCAATAATGCCCATAAAGAATGGTAAAAACCGTGCAGAAACTAAGAAGGCAAACGACCGTAACGACTAGGGTGATAATCTCTGTCGAAGTCATACGGCGCCCTCAAAGGCAAATTAGGCGATGGGATTGATGTTGATGGTGACTGCCGAGGAAACTTCCATTGCGCTTTTCAGTTTCCCAAGGTCCCTAAGGATCGTTTCCAAGGTGACCGATTCGGTCAATTCGTTTGCCGCGATTTTCGCGGGGTTCTTGCCGAGGAACGCGCTCCCCCATCCAAACGTGAACGTCAAGGAAGCTTGGACGTTGCCGCCCGGCGTCGGAGTAATACTGATTTTGTCTCCGATGACCGAGGATCCCGAAGATGTGACTTCGGAGAGCACGGCGAGGTGGTTGGTAGTGACGACTTCAGGCAACGTCACGTTCCAACCAATATTGATGGCTCCTCCAGTATAAGAAGCGCCGGCGGTTACGGTAACATCGACCGTGACCGACAAATCTTCTGTGGCGGATCCGTCTTTAACCCCGATGAGGCCGCCCCGTTCATTGGCTGGCACTCCTCCACAGTCGAAGGTAAGTTTATCCTCCGCCATCAATTGGGCGGCGATCGTAAGGCGCGAATCTTCGACGGCTCCGACCGCGACGGTCACGGGAGCGGCATCCGCTTTATCGATGGTTCCGCTGACCACCCAGGTGGAAAAGCCAGCGCCCATGAGGGCCACGGAAGCCATGGAGGCGATGAGGATTCCTAAGGTTTTGGTTTTCATAAAAGAGGTTCTCCTTTGTTATGTTAGGCAGCGGATTTTTGAGTGAGTTTGGCGGTGAGAATGATTTGGCCGTTGGTTTTTGAAGAATCTTCATCCACCATGAAGGCATCGCGCATCCGTTTGAGTTCCGCGACGCATGCGTTGGCGTTGTCATCGGTTTTGAGAGTCGAGTCCCCATTGAACTTCGAATTGAAGAAAGTCGCGGGGGAATTTCCCTCAAACGCGCTGCCCCAACGGAAAGAAAGGACTTTGTTCGTGAGGCTCAAGGTTTTGATGGTCCCCGTTTCGTTGAGGGAAGAGTCCGCGGTGGCCAAATCGATAGATTCCGGAGCTTCGATGTAAGTCTTCTCCCCTTCTCTGCCGAATGGATCGGAGGTGTAGTTATAAACCAGGTTGCCTTCCACCCCATTGACTTTGGTGATCGCGAAATCGATTCGGTAGTCGCTTTTGTTAAATCCCGAATCGGCACCATAACGGACTTCCAAGGTCGTGAAAGTGATGTTGAGGTTGCCAGTGGTGACCAATTGCCCTTTGTCCACTTCCACGCGGAAGAAATTCTCCTCGTTGTTAGCGGGAATTTCGGTCTCCGCCAAAACGATAGTGGAATTCGGTTGGAGTGCGGCCGCGAGTGTCAAGGTCGCGTTCTTCGCCGTGTCGACGTTGACTTTCACCCCGTCAAGGGAAACGCTGGTGTTGCTCACGCCGACGATGTAGGTGGCAAGACCGGTCGTCAACAAGGCAACGGAAGCAAAGGCGGCAATTCCGCCAGCAATCCATTTGCGTTTGGATTTTGAATTCAGTTCTTTTCTCATAATAACCTCTAAAACAATTTGAGAAGCTTTACGGATAATACCCCCTCCGAACGATTTCTCAATGCGTTTCCGTTCTTTACCTTAATTTATTGTCCAAAACCGTGGGAAAAGTAAGGTTCGTGGTGAAATCAAAATATGTAAATATCATTACATGATAAATATCATGATTTCCTTTTTTCACCCCATTTAGGGGCCAAGAAAAGTCATAAAATTCATCCATTTTCAGAGGTTTCTTTGAATGAGAAAACAGAGGGGTAGTTTCTCTTTGATACTTATTTTTCGCCTGTTGCCAAACAAGAAAAGACCAGCCGGGAAAAGCTGGTCATTGAAAGGGGAAGAATAAGAATCAGGAATGTTCGTCTTCGAGGTCTTTGGACATCTCTTTTTGCTCTTCCACGAACGCTGCGGCGGCTCTGGCGTCTTTCTTGGTGACTCGGATATCCGCTTTTTCTTCTTTACTAAGAACCACGCGGGGATAGGAGATGTCGATTCCTTCCGCGGTGATGATCGCGCGGTATTCCCGGAGCAAGTCGCGTTGGACCTGGAAGCGATCCACTTCCTTGCAGGTCGCGACGATTTTCACCGTGACGTTGGAATCCTTGTACTCGGTGACGCCTTTGTAGAAGGGGCCGGAGATAATCGCGGGGATCTTGGCTTTGATGCCGGCGAATTTCTCGTCGAATAGTTTTTCGATGAATTCGAGGGGGACGTCATAGGGAAAATCGACGTCGACCACCGCCAAAGAGGGTTCGCGGGAAAGGTTGACGACGTTCTTGATGTCACTGTGGTTCATGATTTTGATGTTCCCCGCCGCGTCGAGGAGTTTGGTGGTGCGGATTCCGATTTCGATGACTTCGCCGCGGAACCCATCGATGGAAATGATTTCGCCGGTGTTGAATTCGTTCTCGAAGATAATGAACATGCCGGCGATGATGTCAGCAATGAGGGATTGGGCGCCAAGACCGACGATAAGAGTCAAAATACCAACGGAGGCAAGCAAGGCTTCCGTGTTCACCCCGCACGCCTTCAAAATGTAGATGATGACCGCGATGGCCGAACCGTATTTGACGATTCCATCGAGCAAGCTGAATACCGTCTTGGCCCGATCGGATTTCCGGAAGCGGAGACGGAAGAGGCTGCGGAGGACTTCCATGATCGAAAGGATCAACAGAATCGTGAATAACGAGCTCAGGGCCACTTGGCCGAGATGGGGGGCCACGGTGACCAGATTCCCTTGATCGTCTTGGATGGTCTCCTTCACGATCCAAACGTACCGATTGAGGAACTCGGTCGTAAACGCGGATTCCGGCAAGGCGGATTTCAGGATGAGCATCGTGAGGTAGACGAGCAGATACAGGGCGGATAAGCCAAGCAATATCCAATGGGTCAAACGTTTTTTGTCGATGGTGTTCATGAAGATACTCCTGTTTCAATATTGATTTCCTTTTTAAACGGACAGCTTTCATTGCCCGATGGAACAACATAAGGAATGATATCGCTCTTCCTGCCGAGGCCAAAAGCGGCCTGCCCTTCCACGGAAGCGACGAAGGGAGAAAGGGCGTAAGCGGATAAATCCACTTCCACGAAGGAATGCGAATCCGAGACCGTAACCTCGCTTAAAGGGACGTTCAGGGATGCGGGGTCTCCCGAAGTGGGGGTGATGTGGACGGTGAGGTCGGTGTCAAGGCGCCCGTATAGGTTCACCATCAAGGTTTGGGATTGGTCGTCGAAGGATAACGAAATCGCATTGGGATCGGGATAATACCCTTCCGCGTCCTGACCCACGACTACCGTGCCGGAATACCATTGGAGGGGGACGACGGAATAAGCGACGCCGTTTTGGTTGACCATCGTGGCGACTTGGATGGAATACATGGCGCTTACGAGGTTCTCAAACACAGCGACGGGGTCGGTGCCGGCGACTTCGTAATACAGGGGGTCGTCCCCCGAATCGGCGGCGACCAACTTGATGATGTAATACATGTCTAACGTCGTTTCTTGGACGTCCATGTAGAAATAAACGTCGGACGTGCCGTCGTCGTGGTAGGTCACGTAGGCATCCGACGGGCTAGGGGTGACGCAATAATAGCTAGGCAATCCCTCGAAGGTGGGGATGGAAAGGGTTTGGGTCACTTCGTCGACGAAGAGTTCCGTCCCTTCGGAGAACAGAGAATAACGGAAGGTGTAGGTCGACCCAAAAGAAAGGCCTTTAAAGGTGACTGGGTTCCGTATTTCGGTTTGGTCCAATAACGAATCCACCTCGGTTCCATCTTCGTTGAAGACGCGCACGGAGTAGGTATCCCCGGGCAACAAGGAGCCCTGAAAGCGGAGATTGACGGGGACCAGCGCGCCATCGCCCGTGTTTTCTCCATAGGATTCATCGAACACTTCCAATTTTTCTAGTTTCAAGGAAGAAATGGCGGGGTTCACGTCCGTCGTGATTTCAAAGGGGCAAGCGGGTTCCCCGACGGTGTCGGTGATCCAGCCACTAGGGTCATCGAAATAAAGGTCTGCTCGGGCGAGGAACGTCAACGAGAAATGTTCGGCGATGCGGGAACAGGCGTAATGGTATTCCCCGTCCACGAGATCTTCGGCGCGGAACGAGAACGATTCGGAAGCGTCATCGTCATAAAGGATGGTCGCGTTGACTTCCCCTTGGATGGGGGAACCAAAGCTAAGGGTGAGGTGTTGATTGGAAGCTTCCGCGGCCCATTCTAACGAACGGTCGCCATAGAAGGTGGGCTCCAACGTCATGAAGGAATATAGGTTTCCCTCCACGACGTAATCCGAAACCAAGCGAACCGCGTATTCCGGTTCGGCGATGTTCGTGATCGAATAAACGTCCCCGGACTGGAAGCATTCGTAATCGGAGGAGGGATAGGGGGAATCGATTTGAATCCTCGTGGAGAATTCCCCTTCGACGGAAGGTTTGAAATACACATAGGCGTTCGTGGTTCCATCGTCGTTATACGTGATCCTCGAGGAATAATCGAAGGGGGTGGAGCTTGGCAAATAATGGTCTTCGACGGTGATGGGAAAGGAATATAGGAGTTGGTTTTCGAACTCTACCCGATATTCAAACCGCGCATCCTGGCGATTGGCGATGGGGGCTTCGACTTCCGTTTTTTCAATGAAATATGCTATGTCTTGACCAAGATCCACGAGGGAATATTGGCAGACAGGGTTCTTTTCTCCCGCGAAAAAGAAGGTCGCGGTCGCGTTTACGTCGTCTCCGTCGCCGTTAGGATAATACTGAACGCGATACCGTTGAAAACCAAAGGTGCCGATTTCGGGGAGAGCGGGTTTCACGACTTCGGAAGTGGTGACTTCTCCCCCAAACAAAGGGTTGTCGGAAACCCCGGGGAGGACGACCACCCCGGTGACCGCCGCGACGGTGACCACGGTCGCCGAAACCACGACGCCCGTAATCCCCGAAGCCACGGATGCCCCGGCAGAGGCGCTTGTTGCCCCGGCGGAGGCGGCGCTTGAAGAGCCCGAGCCGGTGGATGTCCCTTTTAATGCTGCGCGTTGCGCTTTCGCGTAGGCGTCCTTTGTTTCTTTCTTTGCTGCGGAGGAAGTGGATGTTTCCTCGCTGGAAAAGGATTCTTGGCCGCTAGGCTCGATTTCGATTCCCCGATAATCTTCCGCAGGAAAAGATTGGACCTCTTGTCCTTTTTCGAATTCGTCACATTCGAAAATCTCTTTTTCCAAAATGATCTCCAATAAGAAAGGGCAATCTTCCCGGCAATACTATTGTGGCAAATGAAAAAACTTGCAAGTTTTCTTTTGCAGTTCAGGGCGAATGCCTTCATCATCCCGCGTGGGAATGAAGGGCAATTGAACGAGCGCCAAGAACGACTCATAATGATATTGCCAAGGGAGGGCACATCATGCCATTCAAAACAAATAGCGACGGTTCCAGAACCTGGACCAATTCCCACGGGACATACTCCTGTACGCACGATAGATCTGGCAGAATAATCAGCGTCACGTCCACGCATCATAATGGCGCCCATGGATTCAAAAAGGATTACAAGAACGGCACAGTCATCAGCAAAAAGACTTGGTAATCGTTTCGACTCCGCCTCTACTATAAATTGAAAATAATATAAAGCCTTTCGGACGCGTTATTGCGAGCAATCTCTCCATCCTAGATGAGTTAGAAATCCTCCAACGGCGCGTTTTTCGTTGTCTCCAAAATACAAGCAAAACAAAACCATCCAACGAGGGACGGTCATAATCATATAAATTCCCCGTTCCGTAAAAACGAAAGGAAAATACCTGCGCTTGGAATTTGCGTTTGCGGTCAATTTTTTTGACCTCAAGCGGCGACTAAGCGGGTATGCCCATCTGTTATGATGATTTCGCCATCTAAAAGTTTAATTGGCACCAGTTCAAAGTTAGTTAAATATTCGGATCAAACAAACTCATGACAGCATCCAGCTTTTCTTTGGAAATATATAGTTGGGGGAGGCTGCAAATCTTTATTTTTTATTCATTCAGCGACCATATCTATCTTAGGCAATTAGTTTATAAAACAACAACAATTGAGCATAAGTATAATTACATATGCTATCATATGTTTACCACTGGTTCGTTTGCTTGTTTTCTTCGATTATTTTCTTGCAATAATCTTTCAGTGGCAAAATATCATTAATTGCCGTATTCCATACTTCATCAAAAAGAATTGTCCCATATCCGTGTACAATTCTATCCCTCATTCCTTTAATGCTTTTCCAAGGGACGCTTCCGTACTCCTTTATAAAATTTGGTTCAAATCTTTTGGCAAGCTCCCCTATCTGCAAAAGATTAAAGCACAGGACGTCTTTGATTAGTTCGCTTGAATCGAATTCTTGTTTTGATAATCCGGCTACCGTTAAGCCGATTCTTTCACAATGTTTAATAATACTAAGCAATAAGCCCCTTTCTTTTACTGTTAGCATAATTTAATAAGATCCTTCCTTAATTGTTCTTCAAAATATTCATCCATCTGAGAGCCAATAAAAACTAGGTCAACATCCTTTCCCAGTGCTTGCACGAGTTCTTCTTTCAAATTGGCTTGATCAAAGAAGGATTGGGCCTCACCACGCTCACAATAAATGTCGACATCGCTATTGTTATTAGCTTCTCCTCTTGCATAACTACCAAATAAATAAATTTCATTTATATGGTGCTTTTTAAAAACCGGAAAAGTGCGTTCCTTGATTTGCTTGATTGTCAAAACATCAGGACAAACATCTTTTTCAATCAGTGTGACTATGTAACGATTTTTGTTTCTCGTATTCTTCAGTTTTTGGATAACGATGGAGTTATCTTTTCTGATTCGAAGCGGAAACATCTGATATGTCTCTTTATTAAACTCATTGATATATTGTTTCTGATTAAATGCCATATTAACTCCTATCGTACATATGCTATCATATTTTTTGAATCTATTCACCTGCGTTCTTTAAGAACGAAATCGCTTCTCTCCGACGAGGCCCGCGCTCAGAGCATTAGATTACGAATCACGCGTCTTTGTTCGGGGCCAACCAGTAGTGTTGAAACGACTCGTTTTCGTGGCCGATCAGCGGATCTTTGCACTCCTTGAAGCCCAAGAATGACAAAGCTTTTTTTCGCTCCACGGCATAATCCCGCCCTTTCGTGACCAACGGCATCCTGCCAAGGCGGATGAGCGTCTTGCTTTGCCTGATGGCAAAATCTCCACGCAACACAGGCATAAGCATGTAGAGGCCTTGTTCGGTGAAGGCGAACGGAAGCTTCCTATTGCCTCCCCAATTTGATGTGAAATTTTTGCACTTCAAGATTTCTGCCCATTCTTCTCTCGTTAGTTGAAACATAAAATCATTGTCAAATCTGTCGACGTTGTTTTTGACCTGCCTATTAAAATATCCGGTTTCGTAACCATAGATTCTGGCCAAATCAAAATCCAGCATAACCTTTTTGAGGTGAGCCCCATATGTTGAGCTTCCAACTGGAGGGTCTCATCTCAAATAAAGGGCGGTTTTGAAATGTACCCAAAAGTCTGGACTGAAATCAGTCTAAGGCTGGAGGGTATTTTTTATGAAATGGACATTTGAGCAAAAGCTGTCATGGGCAAAGTGAGGGGAGACCCATATGTTGGACTTGATTGTCGTGCTAGGAGAGTGCCTTTTGTCTCATTGAAGAGAATAGGTTTCGTCCTGCGACAACAATTGTCCCATGACGACGCCAATTCTCCGAAAAAGGACAAATTACCCCTCCTTCATCAGCAATTTGTTTTTCAGGCTATCCATCAATATTGCGCCCAATGGAGCAGTTATCAATATTGCCACCACCGCTGCGGTTAGCACCAACGTGCCGCAAGCAAGACCTTCGGACAAAGCAATCGCTCCAATCGATGCTTGAACAGTCGCCTTAGGGAGATAAGAAATGACGATATATAGTTTTTCCTTCCAAGTGAATTTCGTTACCATTATGCTGCAAAATACGCCTAAACTTCTAAATGCCAGCGCAATGAAAACCAGCCCAACGATGATTGCCCCTTCTTTTGAAAAAGCGTAACGAACATCAACCGCAATGCCGACGAGAGTGAACAATAGGATTTCAAAACCTTGCCATAAGCCGTTATAGGATTTCTGTATCTCCTTCGCTTCTTCATTTTTAAAGACGCCAACCACAAATGCCATGACGATGATGGCTAATAGAGACGAAACGCTGAAATACGGTTTCAAGGCATTCTCGAGGGCGAGCATCCCGAAGGAGAGACCAAGCATCAAAATGACATGGACGATTCTGCTCAGCTTCATATATCGGATGGCTAAAACCATCAAGAAGCCTACTCCGATACCCAAAATGACGCCAGAAACAATCGAAATGGGGATTTGTCCAACGCTCCACACATCAAACGTGGACGTCGCAACCAGGTTTTTGAACGAATAGAAAAGGACGATTACAAAG
>JAXDTZ010000018.1:0-75826 GCA_034089705.1 Candidatus Alloenteromonas sp.
AACGCGTACGGCATAGCTAAAATTGACCATGAAAACGGCTCCCTTCCGGAATAATTTGATGAATCTGGGCAGATTCCACCAAATTATCCGATGGGAAGCCGTTTTCTTCTAGCCGTCAGGGGTTGCTTTGCAAAAAACCTCCAAACTCAATGAGGACGGCATGGTTTCCATTGCTTTATCGTTTCATTCCGGCATTTCCAATGAAGTGGTATGCATATCAAAGAAGCGGAAACTCGTTATTAAGCCATCGAAAAAGCCAGTGTCGGATCTCACCACGTTCAGTTCTGCGTATTCAGCATATGTTCTATCATTGGATAATTTAAACTTGAAGTTTAGAGTCATATTGTCTTCGATTGGGTCGGTAAAATAATGCGTGGTTCTCGCATCGTGATGGATATTAATGTTTTCAATCATGTAATATCCCGTTTCGGAATGATATGTCACTTTATCCATATTGCCGCATATGATAGAAGTCTGCTCTCCGAGTTCATCATCGTAAATTAGCGTTAACTCGTACAAGAAATTGTCATATGTGGGATGGGGCGCTACCAGTGCGTAAAATACATCTTTGACATATTCTCCGTTTTCATAATATAACGGAACCCCGTCCTCATCTATTTTTATATAGGCAGAGTGGCTACCGTCTCTTTCCAATGTTTCAATGTTTCCTCCATCGATTTTGGCGTTCGCGTAACTTCCCTCATTAGGATCCGATCCATCCATGTATCCATTGACGAAGCAAGTGGTGTTCGTGCTATAAAAGGACATCATTAAAGCGTCTTTCAATTCTTGAATCGATGCATCCGAACCCAATAATCCAGGTGCTTTCGATGATTTCTCGCTTTCGTATAAAGCACTGGAACCAATGGTGAATCGATTCATCCACTTTCCGTCTTTTTTCTCGTAAACATAACGGCTATTTTCGTCATAATAATGGGAAAAATCTCTTCCTAAACTGTCGGAAGGAGCCCCGTTTCCGTGATAAATCTTCCCTTCTTCTAAAGGTTTGATGACACCACCAATTTGGAGGCACGCAGCAAGGGGAAAAATCGCTAGTAAAACAATAGGTGCTTTTTTCATTTTCATAAAAATACCTCGACGTTATTTTACATCGATTTAGGAATCGAAAAAGGGGCTGTTCGAAAACCGAAATGGCGAGCAGCACCCCTTTCTTTTGCTTGGTCCATTCTCTCCATCACTTCTCGATTGATTTTCGATGCATTGGTCAATGGTTTCTTCAACACCTGAATGATCCAAAAAGTAAGAAATCTCGTCATTTTCCATAATAAAAGGAGCCTTCTATTCCCCGATGGGTTTCGAACAGCTCCTCCAATGATGAAATCTAGTCAACGCGTTATTTTCGGCATTTCTCGGCCATTTCGAAGAGGCCGTTGATGTAGGCGCAGCCTAAGGCCCGGTCATAAAGCCCGTATCCGGGTTTTCCATCCTCCCCGAAGATGTTGCGGCCATGGTCGGGGCGGACGTAGCCGTCGAATCCGTTTTGGACCGCCGCAAGGACGATGGCGGCCATGTCGAGGCTCCCGTCTTTGCTGCAATGGCCCACCTCGCAGAAGGAATCGAGGTCATCCGTGTAGAGGATGTTGCGAAGATGCAGGAAGTGGACACGTCCTTGGGCGCAGTATTTGCCCACCATGGCGACGATGTCGTTCCCCCTTCCCGCCCCGAAGCTGCCGGTGCAGAGGGTGAGCCCGTTGGCGAGGCTTGGGACCGCTTCGAAGATCTTGTCGAGGTCGGCTTCACACGAAACGATGCGGGGCAATCCGAACACGTCCCAGGGAGGATCGTCGGGATGGATCGCCATCTTGATTCCGACTTCCTCGCAGACGGGGATGACGCGTTTGAGGAAATACACGAGGTTTTGAAACAATTGTTCGTGGGAAACCGAGGAATATTCTTGTAAAAGGGATTGGAGTTCGGCTTCCCCGTACGATTCGTCCCATCCGGGGAGATGGAGGTGTTTGGGATCGATTTTCTCGAAATCTTCCCGCGAATAGGCGAGGGAATTCGACCCGTCCGGGTTCTGGTGGCGCATTTCGGTGCGCAGCCAATCGAACACGGGCATGAAGTTGTAGCACACCACCTTGACCCCGACGGAAGCCACCGCGCGGAGGTTTTCGGCGTAGACGTCGATGTAATGGTCGCGGGTCGGGCGGCCGAGCTTGATGTCCTCGTGGACCGGGATGGATTCGATGACTTCCATCGCAAGTCCATGGGAATTCGCTTCTTTTTTGAGGGATAAAAGGGCTTCTTTGGGCCAGATTTCCCCCACGGGCACCGAATAACAGGCCGTCACGACCCCAGAGAGATTGGGGATTTGACGGAGGTAAGCCAGGGGGATGGAATCGCTTGGCCCATACCAACGGAAGGTTAATTTCATGGGATCTCCTTTATTCAATCGCGTTCGCACAATCGTACGCGGTAAGCAAGGCGTGGTCAATGTTGCTGGGGGCATCTCCTGCGACGTCCCCGCATAGGGAGACGGGGATTTCTAGCCCCGAAAGGTCGATCGGGTTTTTGACGCTTGCTAGAGCATTCACCACGAAATCGCAGGGGAGGGATTTCTCCTCCGCTGGGTTCTTTTGGGCGTCGAGAACGTCCACGAGGACATCCTTTTCCCGGATTTCCTTGACTTTGCAGGACATGTAGAGGTCCACCCCATGGTCGGCGAAGTCCTTCATCATGATGGGGAGGATGGTCGGGGATTCTTGGGCGGCGACATTCGGGGTCATCTCGACGATCCCGACGGACAAGCCTTTGCAAGCTAGGTATTCCGCGGTTTCGGCCCCCACCAAACCGCCTCCTAGAACCAAGACCCTGCCAAAGGGCAAGGCCTTGCCGGATAAAACGTCCCAAGCGGAAGCGACGTTGATGCCGCGGATTCCCGGGATGTTCGGGACGAGAGGTTTGGCCCCGGTAGCCAAGATGAGGTGGTCAAATCCCTTCGCGTCTTCTTTATTAAACGCATGGCCCATGTGGATACGGACTCCGAGTCGAGGAAGGATTTTCTCGTAATAAGCGATGGAACGGACCATCTCCTCTTTCCTCGGGGGGATCGAGGCGATGCGGATTTGCCCTCCCAGGGAATAGGTGGATTCAAATAGGTCAACATGGTGGCCTTTTAGCGCGGCCACCCGAGCGGCTTCCAACCCCGCGATGCCTCCTCCGACGATACCCACTTTCTCGGGATGGGCCGTTTTCCTGATCGATTTGGTGGCCTCGAACCCGTTCTCGGGGTTCAGCACGCAGGAAACGAACCGGAAAGTCCCTTTCCCCGCGATGGCGTCGGTGCAGCCCTTGTTGCAGCTCATGCATTCCCGGATGGGCTCCCCGGAAGCGAGTTTGACGGGGATGTCGGGGTCGCAAAGCAAGGACCTGCCATAGGCGATGATGTCGGCGACCCCGCTTTGGAGGAGCATCTCCCCGTTTTGGGAGGAGATGATGCGCCCCACCGCGGATACGGGGATATTCACCGCTTCTTTCACCTTTTTGGTGGCCTGCAGCATGAAGGCGTAATCCCGGCTTCCCATGGAGGGGATGGTGTCGTTGTTGTTGCCCGTGTGGTTGGCTTGGCCCACGTGGATCGCGTGGACTCCGAGTTCTTGGAGGCGCCTAGCGAGTTCCACGGCTTCTTCGAGGAATAGTCCTCCTTTGCCAACGGGGGCGCCTTCTTTATCGAGGGTGATGACCGGCAACTTGTATTCGACCATCATGCCCGGAACGGCTGCTATGATGGCTTTGGTGACTTCTAACGCGTAACGGATGCGGTTTTCAAAACTTCCCCCGTATTCGTCATTGCGGCGGTTCAAGCGGATGGAGCAAAGGCTGCCCACGATGCGGTCCCCATGGATTTCTATGGCGTCCACGCCGGCTTTTTGGGCGCGGATCGCGGTTTGGACCATGGCTTCTTTGATTTGTTCCAAAGCGGCTTTGTCCGCGGAGTTCGCGAAATGCATCATCGAATGATGGAGGAAGGCGAAGGCCTCTTTCCGTTTGGCTTCCCCCTCCGCTTGAATGGCTTTGGCCTCTTCTTCCTTCCCTTGGGCGAGCAGGGCTTTGGATTTGCCTAGCAAGGCGAAAGTCTCTCCCACGAGTTGGGCGACCATCGCGGAATCGTATTCGGGATGGAAGATTTGGATCCCGAGTTTCGCCCCATGCTCGTGGAGGGAGTCCGCGAGCCGAGCAAACGAGGGGATTTGGGAATCTTGGTAGAGTTTGGGGGTGGGGGATACGGTGGGGACGGGGGATACGTCGCCTAAGACGATGTAGCCGACCCCACCTTTGGCGAGGCGGGTATAGAAGGCGCGAGATTGCTCCCCGATCGAACCGTCTTTCTCTTCGTATCCCGTGCTAAGGGGCGGGAACATGATGCGGTTTTTGAGGGTCAATGGGCCGACTTGGATGGGTTCTAATAATTTCATGGTGTCTCCTCAGGGTTCTCGTAATGAGGCAATAAAAGCCTCGACGTAGGGGGTTTCGTCGTATTCCCCGGCTAAGAAACGGGGATAAGCGACCTTCTGGAAGGTTTCCCAAGATTCGTCTTCCTTCTTGGGGAGGATGGGGTAAAAGGGGATGCCCGCTTTTTTCGCGGCTTCGTAGTCCCCAAGAGCGTCCCCCAGCATCAAGGCGCGTTCGTATCCTAACGACAACGCATTTCGGAGAATTTGTTCCTTGGTTCCGTCTTCTTGGGCGAAAATTGAGGCGAAATAAGGGGATAATCCCACGCGTCCCCATTCTTCGAGGACGGCTTTGGCGTTGGCGCTGCTCACCCCCACCAGATCCGCGGAAGCGAGGGTTGGGATGATTCTTTTCGCGGAGGGGAAAGGCCTAGACGGGGGCAAGGACGCGATCCGGGCGTTGACTTCCTCGCTCCAAGAAAGGGCGAGGGAAAAGATGGGGGCGTTCGTCTTTTTGGCTTCTAGGGCCAACAGGTCTTGGGAAAAGCGCGGGGTGGACTTGGTCCAGGCCACGAAATCTTGGTAGCCGGGGACGACCATTCCCCTTGTGGCGAGGAATTCGAGGATTTCGGCGAGGCCCTGGAAGCGGTTGATGCCGCGGGTAGGGCGATAGAGGTTCACTTCGAGCCAATGGGAAAGGATCTTCCCGTCCGGGTCATCGATTCCAAAGACGTCGAGGAAGGCGGGGCCGAAGCAGCGTTCGTGCTTGACCCCCATGGTGTCCATGACGGTCCCATCGCTGTCGAAGCAAAGCAAGAACGGATGGGTTTTCTTCACGGTTAGACTCCCGAATAGGACGAGAATCCCCCGTCGATGGGGATGGTGATTCCAGTGACGAAGGCGGCGCCTTTTGCGTCAAGAAGGAAGAGGGTGGCCCCGATCAGGTCATCGACTTCCCCGAACCGCCCCATGGGGGTGGCGGCGAGGATTTTGCCGGTTCTCGGGGTTGGGGTGCCGTCTTCGTTGAACAAAAGTTTTGCGTTCTGGGCGGTGGAGAAGAATCCCGGGGCGATCGCGTTGACGCGGATGCCGAGGCGGGAGAAATGGACGGCGAGCCATTGGGTGAAGTTGGTCACCGCGGCTTTGGCCCCCGAATAGGCCGGGATCTTGGTCAAGGGGGTGTAGGCGTTCATCGACGAGACGTTGAGGATGGAGCAGCCTTCTTTCCCGACCATGTCCGCGGCGAATACTTGGCTGGGGAGCAAGGTGCCGAGGAAATTGAGGTTAAAGACGAATTCCACCCCATCTTTGTCGAGGTCGAAGAAGGTTTTGATTCTCTTGGCCTCGTCGCCGAGTTCGGCGTATTCGTTGTCCGTCGTGGCGCGGGGATGGTTGCCCCCCGCCCCATTGATGAGGATGTCGCAGGGGCCGAAATCGTTCAAAATGCCAAGGTGGCAGGCGATGAGGGACTCCTTGTCCAAGACGTTGGCGCAGTAGCCTTTGGCGATGCCTCCGGTCTCTTCGACCACTTCTTTGGCTTTCGCTTCGGCGGCTTCGAGGCGCAAGTCGAGCATGGCGACTTTCGCCCCGCAGGCGGCGATGGCTTTGGCGAGGTGGGAGCAGAGGACTCCCCCGGCGCCGGTGATGACGACGACTTTATCGTGCAAATCGATGGAAAACGGCAGTTTCATTTTCTTTCCTCCTTGAATCGGGATGGTTGGGTGAATGGGTCGAGCGCTCCCGCGGAGAAGACGTCTTCTCCGAAGAAGGGTTCCCTGCCCATAAGTTTATCAAGCAAAGCGCGGAAGGTGATAGGATTCGCGTCAAAACAATTGACGTACGTTTTGATTTGGGGGGCGTCGAAGAGGTGGAAGGGGTTTTTAAACGACACGAGGATCGTGGGGATTTCTTCGACGTACCAAGGGATGTCCGCGGTCCCTTTCGACATCTTCCAAGAAATGCGGGAAGTCGTGTTGTGGGTGTCGATTTGGGCGAGGTGGATCACGAGGTCAAAACGGGAAGTCAAATGGGAGATCGGGGTTTTCTGGTTGTAGATGTTCCCGATCATCTTCCTCGCTTCTTCTTGGGGGGCCTTGAGGGCTTGGTCCATGACCGAAGCGAAGATTTCGACTTCAAACCCTTCCTTTTGGAGCAAAGCGGCGAAGCGCTGGGCCAAGGATGGGCGAGGGGGATAAAGGAAGGCGAAGGGGTTTTCGGTGGATTCTTCCACGAGCAACACCCGTTTGGCCTTCTTGGGGGATAAGGGCAAGACCCCCGGTTCTTCTTTCACGAGGACGATCCCCTTACTCGCGCAGATGCCGGGCAGGGGGCTTGGGGCAGGGGGAATGAAGGAAGCGGGGAGTTGTGGGCTACCCAGCAATCCAAACGCCTCCTTGAGGCCCAAGACCCGGAGAAGGGCTTCTTCGATTCGGGAAATCGGGAGTTCCCCCGCCAAGACGGCTTCCCGTAAGAAGGCGACGTCTTCCTCGATGTCGTTGGCGAAGAGAATCAAGTCGATCCCCGCGTTCAGCATGCGAGGCAACAAGGACCTTCTCTTTCCAAAGCTCGTGAGGCCGACCATGTGGGTGGCGTCAGAGACGATGACCCCGTTGAAGCCGAGGCGCCCCCGAAGCAAGCCTTGGAGCAAATCGGCGCTCAAGGTGGCGGGGAGGATGGGTTCGTTTTCCGTCTGGTAAGAAGGGAGGGCGATGTGGCCCACCATCACCATGGGGGCCCCGTTTTGGATCAAGGAAGAATAGACGCGCCCATAGGAATCGTCCCACCGCTTTTTGGAGAAGGTGTTGCAACTGGGGGATAGGTGCTGGTCGCGTTCGTCGACCCCGTCCCCGGGGAAATGCTTGGGGCAGGGGATGACTCCCTCTTCGAGGATGCCCTTGAGGTAGGAAGTCGCGAATTCCGCGACGCGACGGGGATCGCTTCCATAGCACCGCGTGGGGATGACGGGGTTGCGGAACTCGTAGAGGATGTCGCTCACGGGGGCGAAAACCGTGTTGACCCCGACGCTTTTGGCTTCTTTCCCGACGAGTTTCCCGGCTTCGTAAGCGAGGCTTGGGTCGCCGGTGGAACCGAGTTTCGCCGGGCTAGCGACATACGTTCCGCCCAAGAAAGCCCCGTTTCCGCCTTCTTCGGCGTTGGCGGCCACCAGATACGGAATCTTGGCCTTCGATTGGAGCGAAGAAAGAAAGGAATGGAGGGCTTCTCCCCCCATGGGGTTATAACGGATCCCACTCGGTCCAAAATCGCTGATTTCGCGGATCGCCCCTTCGTCGCTTCCGTTAGAAAGCAGGATGAAAAGGGAACGGATCTTCTCTTCGAGGGAGAAACGGGATAGGGTTTCTTCCACGCGCTTGATCGATTCGGGGGACAAGGAAAATGGGGGCAATGACAGGATGTGGGGCATAACATCTCCTCCTCCCCCCGGGGTTTGGGCCCGGGGGGAGTCCGGGATTAGGCGGCGAGTTTGGCGGAGACGACGACTTGGTGTTCCCCGGCGGTGGGGACGGCGATGCCGTAGATGGGGCCTTGGAGGGCTTTCAGGGCCGTTCCATCCATCGTGATGGTATCCAAGGTGTAGCCTTCCGCGTAGGTGAAGAGGGCGGTGTTGGCCACGAGGAAGATGGTCGCCCCGGGCTCGATGCCTTCTTCGGGGAGTTCTTTCCAGGAGAAGTCTCCGGAAATCGTCCAGCCGAATTTGGTGGCGGTCACGTGCTCATCGGTTTGGAAAACGAAGGTGGCCTTTTCTTGGGATTTGTTTTGGGTCAAAGCGACGATCGCGATCTTGCCGGCGACGTCGGCTTTGGCGCAGTAATACCCGCCGTAATTGGGGAGGTCGGTTTCCCCGGCTTTGACGGAGGCGATTTCCTTCCCTTCGGCGAACTTCGTCGGCTTGAAGCAAACGAAGCGGCCGGCTTTGGCTTCGCAGGACTTATCGAGTTTGATGTCGACCATTCCCGCGTAATCCGTGCCGTCGAGGACCTTGAGTTCGTAATCGAGGATGCCCGAATCCACCGAGACGGAGACGTCGACTTCGTTGTTCGCGGGGGTTTTGCGCCCAACGAGTTCCACGGTGATCGGGGTGGCGGTCTTCACCGAGAAGCCATACACCCCCGGCCCGAATTGGGACATGGCGGCCCCATTGGCGAGAACCGAGCCGAATTCGTAGCCGGTTTCAAAGGACATGGCGCTCGTTTGGGCGATGAGGAAGATGTCCGCGCCCGGAGTGATGCCTTCCATCGGGATTTCGTGGATGAGGTGGTCTTGGCTGAATTGGCCATAGCTGATCCATCCGAGGGTCATGCCGCTCGCGTGGTTGGAGAGTTTCTTGGTGATCGGGGCCTTGCCTTCGGTGTCGAGGGCCTTAAGGGCGGAAGAGTGGGCGATCGTTTCGGGATAGGTCGCGGAGAAGGCGCGGGTTCCGCTCAACATGACGGTGGGGGCCGGGGTCATGATGGGCATGTCGAGGCGCGGAGCGTTCAAGGTTTCCGCATAAGAAGCGACGAGTTTGCTGTCTTTGGCGTACTTCACTTCGATGGTCGCGGCCTCTTCCCCGAGGGCGTTGGTGAAATCGCTGATGCCGGCGTCGGTTTGGTACCCGATGTATTTCGGGGAACGGGTGACGCTCACGACGCCGTTTTTCTCTTTTTCGACGTCGGGTTTGACTTGCTCGTTGGCAAGGTCAAAGGGGATTTCGTCGTATTCGTAGCCTAAGCGGGGGCCGATCGTGGTGGAGTAGTTGCCGAAGTTGGCCCATTGGTAGACGTCCGCGTCTTCGTAGTAGAAGGTGCCGAGGTCGATGGCGCCGGTTTGGTTGTTGGTGGTCTTCTTCAGCAATTCGCCGAGTTTGGCGTAAGCGGAGGCTTCATCGGCGATTTCCGTCTTGGCTTCGGAAGAGGTTTGATAGTAATACTTGCCTCCTTCGGCGTACAAAACGGCGGATTTCTCTTCGACTTTGTCGTTGCGGAGGTCATAGCCTTTCGCGGCGACGGAGAGGTAGAGGTCTCCCGGGGTGAGGTCGAGTTCCCCGACCACGCGCCAAGATTGGTGGCGTTTGAAGCCATCCATGTTGGTGGATCCCCCGTTGGCGTTGATGTCGACTTGGAAATCCGCTTCGTAGGTGAAGCTCGCCTTGGAGAGGGGGGATTTGGGGGCTTCTACGCTGGAAGAAGACTCTTCCGAGGGTTTCTCGGAAGGGAGGGGTTCCGAGGAGGCCTTGGGCCCGCAGGAAGCGAGGCCCGCGAGGATGAGGGAGGAAAGCAAGAGGAGGGAGGATTTGCGTTTCATTTTGTTGGTTCCTTTCTGGATTGACGTGTATTTGTTGTTGGCGTTTCGCCAATGAAACCGATGGATTGGAGGAAGAAGATCGCGCGGGGCAATTCCTGATCCCAAGTCGCCCAGGAGTGGTCGGCGGAGGGGACGTAACGGTAGGAGACGTCCGTATGGGAAGTGAGCCACGCGTCGAATTCCTCGCTTTGGGGGAGGATGAAGTCCTTTTTCCCCACGGAGAGGTAGATGCGGTTATGGGAAGGGGAGGCAGCGAAGAGCTCTTGGAGGCTTTCTCCCGGGCGTTCGGGGATGTCGCTGTGGATGGCGGGGGAGAGGGCGATCGCGCCGAGGTATTTGTCCTTGTGGCGGAGATAATGGAACAAGGCCCCGTATCCCCCCATCGACACCCCCATGATGGCCAAAGGGGCGGTAGAGGAGAGGTTTGAAAAATTCCCGTAAAGGAAGTCCAAGACGTCCGTTTCGAGGAAGGTCTCGTGGTTTTGGAGGGGTCCGAGGTCCCGGTACCAGGAATTCTCCCCTTCGATACAGGCGAAGGCGAAGCCGTGCCGCGAGGCAAGGCGAGAAAGGGAAGTGTTCTTCGCCCACGCCTCCTTGTTGTCCCCAAAGCCATGGAGGCATAGGAGAAGAGGGTACGTTTCGCGGCGCTGTTGGTAATAGGCCGGATTCTCGTTTTGGAGGGTGCCGCGCAAATCGAGGCTAGGGATTTCCAAACTCAGGTGGACCCTTCTTCCGAGGCTTTTGGCGTAGAATTCGCAATCGAAGCTGGCCATCTTATCGCGTCTCCGAATTGGGGGATTTGACCCAGGGTTTGAGGATGTTCCTGCCTTCTTTTTTCGCGGTGAAGTATTCGTTTTGCCAATCCTTCAACGAGCCTTTTTCCCTTTGAATCATCGATTCGAGGTAGTATTCGGTCATGTAGTAGGCGGCGCGGCGTTCTTCTTCCGGGGAGGTTCCAATCGATCCGACGTAATAAGGAAGATCCTTGATCACTTGGTAGTCGACGTCGTTTTGGCAAGAACCCCCGATCGCGAAATAAACGCCCTTTTGATTGCAGATTTGGGCCGCTTTGTTGCGGTCGGTGTCATCTTGCAGGGAGACGATGAACTTCGCCCCTTGGTTGATGAGGGTGGTCGCGACCATGTCCTGGGTGTTTTGGTTGTCCACGCGGCCCAAGGTCAGGATTTCGCAGTTATAGGCTTCCGCGAGGTACCCTTGGATGTATTTGACGTATTTGGACACCTGATCGTTCAAGGACGAGGGGACGATGACCCCGACTTTGAGGCGTTCCCCTTTGCGGAAGGAGGCGCGGTCTTCTGCTTCGTTATTCGCGTTGGAGGCGTACATCTCCTTGATTTTGGATTCGCTCGAATCGGAGACGAAGGCGGAAAGGCCTTCGACGTCCCCCGAAGAAAGGAAGGAATCGACGTTGATCTTCCGCATCGTCGGATGGTGGGAGAGGGCCCCGACCCCCAGGTCGATGCTCCCCTTCACCTCTTCCCCGATTTTGGCGAAGACCGTCGCGGCGCCGGGGGCGAGGAGGTGGGCGGTGGCCTCGAGTTCCTCCCCTTGGGTGACCTTGACGATCCCGGGGTTGGAGGATTCGAAACGGACTTCTCCTTCCAGGGTTTCCTCGGAGAAAGAGGCGCGCAGATCGATGGAGGTGCCTTCGTAGCCGACATTAAGGAGCCCTTCTTGGGGGTCGCTTGTCACTTCGATTCGGATTCCTTCATCGGTGGAAGAAAGGGAAGAAGCGTCGACTTCCCCGAGGGTATGCTCCACCGTGTCGATGAAGTCCACGCGGGCGAGTTCGTCGTATTCGCTTAAGTTCTGGATGGCCCAGTTGGTGATGGAGAGTTTTAGGGCCGACCCATCGGCGTTACGGAGGAGGGTTCCCCCGGTGGCGGCCTGGACCCCGGCGGCGAAGATGGGGAGGATGTGGGCGGTGTATTTGGCGCAGACGTAACGCGCCGACCCGTCCACGAACGCCGCGCGGTAGGCTTCGGAGAACCCGCCCATCGTCGCGTTGGCGATCCCCATCCCGGAAGCGAGGATGATGGGGGAGGCGAATTCGACTCCGTTGCAGGTGGAGAGGATGGCCATTGGGTGGTAGTTGGCGATCGGCTGGGAGAATTGGATGGAGGCGTCCCAGTTCTGGTTGTTGACGAAATAAATCGTCGCGTCTTCGGGGAGGTCGCAATCCGCGGTCCGGGTTTGCTTGAATCGCCGGGCGTCTTTTTGCCCCGCGTAATTGCTCACTTCGATCCCATGGGCGGCCAAGGAATCGTTCATCCCCAGCCACTTATTGGTGAAGTGCTGCCCTTCGTAGCCGTAGTAGTTATAGAGGGCGAAGAAGACGGAATTGTAGCAATTATCGAAGGTTTCGGCTTCGGCGACGACCATCTCCCCTCCGAAGATGAAGAGTTTGCATCCCCCGAGGGCCAAGGCGGCGCCTAAGGAGAGGAGGCTTAAGCCTTTCCATGAGGTTTTGTTCATTTGCGGTCCTCCGAGGTTTTGGGGGTGAGGTATTTTTCCTTGGCGAGGTAACGCTTCATCTTCACCCAATTGAGGAAGCGGTTCTTGTCGACCATGTAGACCAAGACGGCGAAGACGGAGAAGCCGTTGAGGAGGCTCGAGACCACCGCGGCCATCCCGGCGTTGTTGAAGCCGTTGGAATAGAGGACCGTGGTCGCGAAGACCCCCAGAAGCAACCCGACCGTCTGGTTCGAGTATTTGGCGAGGATGCCCCCGATGAAGATCGGGAGGAAGTTCTTGAACACCGCGGAAGAGGAGGTGAGGTTCGTGGAGATCGAAACGTTGGTGCGGGTCGTGTATTCCATGGCCTGGTAGATGGCGATGAGGGCCCCCGCGATGATAAAGGAAGCGATGCAGTGGGAGATCTCGTTGATGCCGGTCTCCACCGAAATCTTTTGGTTGTAGACCAAGGCGAGCTTGTTGTAGCCGAACCGGGTGTAGCAGAGGGCCGCGGACATGAAGAGCATGACGATGGCCAAAAGGGGCAGCAGGATGATCGGCTCTTGGAAGAAGGTGCCCGTGTATTGGCCCACCTTCAAGGTCAAGGTGCCGGCTTCGTTATAGGCGTTGACGCTGACCTTGGCGATGCCTTCGTAAATGAGGCACATCCCGAGGGAAACGACGATGGGCGGGAGTTTGAGGAGGATCAGCACGATCGAATGGAAGAGGCCAAGCAGCATCCCGAACACGATGGAGAGCAAGACGAAGACGAAGATGCTGTGGATGGTAGAAAGGTCGCATCCGATGCAAAGGAAGGAGAAGACGCAGGCGAGCATCCCCGTGGCCCCGAGGGCGAAGTCCATGCGCCCGGAGTTCAAGTTCGCGTTGAGGGCGAGGGCGGCGATCAAGGTCATCACCATCATCTTGAGGATGGAGAAGGTCTTCGAAAGCGTATCCATCGTGGTGCCGGCGAGGAAGAGCCCGGTGCCGTTAGAATAAGAAAGGATGAGGGCGAGGACGAGCATGACCGCGGGGCAAAGAAGCGACCAGAAGAGATTCTTGCCGAACTTCTTGAGTTTGCGGGAGCTCGTGATCGGGTTGTCGTTATAGGAAACGGGAACGGAATAATTCATTGGATGGAACCTCCCGAGGCAAGCATCTTCGTGCGGGTGTCCCACATGTTCCCCAGGGAGACGAGCAAGAAGATCGCGCCTTTGGCGATGAAACGGAAATCCTCAATCGGGGCGACCATGTTGAGGGCCGCGAACAGTTCGTCGAGGAAGACGCAGAAGAAGGCGCCGAAGATCGCGCAGCTGACTTTGGATTTGGGGCCGCCGCTCGTGGTCATGCCCCCGAATACGATGGCGATGACGACGTTGAGGCCGACCGTGGAAAGGATGCCCCCGTTTTGCACCTGCGATCCCGAACGCGAACTCGCGTAGAGGAACCCGGCGAGGCCAAGGCCGATGCCGGAGATGGCGAAGGAGATGATGCCGGCCTTCATGAGCGAGATGCCGTTGAAGCGGGCCGCGACTTTGTTCGAGCCGATGAACTTGTTCCTTCTTCCGATCTTGGTCCAGTTGAAGAGGAACCAGCAAAGCAGGAAATAGACGATCAGGAAGGCCGCGAAGACGAACGCTTTCTCCCCCGCGGGGGTTTCGTTGGTGAAGAGGAAGCCCTCAACCACTTCGATGAGGCCCCCGTAATTGGCGAAGATGGCGTCGGCCACCGCGCTTAATATGTTCATCATCGTGAGGGTCATGACCATGACGGGCAAGCCAAGCATGGTGGCCAAGATGGCGTTAACGACCCCTAGGGCCGCCCCCAAGACGATGGAAACTAGGAGCGAGAGGGGGATGTTGTGGGTGGAGTTCCACATGATCGCCGCGATGGCGGCGCACATGAGGGAGGCGTTGCCAAGGGACATGTCGAAGCCGCCTTGGGAATAGATGAACACCGCCCCGGTGGCCACGACCGCGACGAAGATCGCGTTGTTGATGATGGTCCCGAGGTCGCCCGTGTAATGGACCGCGTTCCTCGCGATCGCGTAGGCGATGACGATGAGCAGGAGCATGAAGGCGGGGATCAGGTTCACCCAGAACTTCTTGCTGGAGAAGGTGCGGCGGAAGGAGAAATTCGCGTACCATTCCAGAATCGAAGTGCGGAAGGAAGCAGACGCGGGGGTTCTGCCCGTCGCCTCTTTCACCAACGCCACGTATTCCTCGTGGAGGTCGTAACGGATGAGTTTGGCGGCTTTGAGGGCTTCTTCGTAGTCATTCCAGGCCTTTTTCTGCGCCCTTCTGGCCACGATTTCCACCCCGGCGATCGCGTCGCGGTGGTTCTTCGTTTCCTTTTTCGAGGGACTAGCGATTTCCGCGTAGGCGGCGTTTTCCTTGGCCAAGCCCTCTTTTTTGGTTTCTTCGATGGCTTCTAGGGCCGCGAGGCGTTCCGCCTTGGCTTTGGATATCGCTTCTTTGACCGCCTCTTTGGCGGCATGGTCCAAAGAAGCGTATTCTTGTTTCACCGAGGCGAGGAAAGCAGTCCGCGATTCTTTGGTGCTCGATTTGCCCAAGGCGATGGCTTGTTCCACCATCGCTTGGGGGAAGGAAGTGACCTTCATGGCGACACTTCCGAACAAAGAGAATTCGTTTTCCATGGTCGCCTCCTTAAATCATGTATTGGATGATCTCTTCTTGGGTCAAATCCGGGGAACGAGTGAATTCCTTTTGGATCTGCCCGTCTTTCATGATGAGGATGCGGTCAGACATCCCGATGAGTTCGGGGAGTTCTTCCGAGATCATCAGGATGGACTTCCCTTCTTTCTTCATCGCGTAGAGCAATTGGTAGATGAATTGCTTGACCCCGATGTCGACCCCGCGGGTCGGGCAATCGAGGATCAAGATTTCCGAATCGTTGGCGATCCATTTGGCGAGGCTCACCTTCTGCTTGTTGCCCCCGGATAAGGTGGCAACGAGCTGTTCGGCGGAGTTGCACTTGATGGAGAGGGAGCGGATTTGCTCGTTGACGAGTTTCGTCTCGTCCTTCTTGAACACCAAGAAGTTCGCCTTGGCGATGTTGTTGATCGAGGCGATCGCGATGTTGTCGAAGATGGAGGCTTTTAGGGCCAAGGCTTCCACGTCGCGGTTTTTGGAAAGATAGCCGATGCGGTGGGCCATCGCGAAGGATTCGCTATGGACCAACTGGTCGAGGCGTTCCCCGCAATAGACGAAGCCCCCTTCCATCTTGATGTTGCCGAAGAGGGCTTTGCCCAAGGTGTGCATCCCGCATTCGGAGAGGCCCCCGATGCCGAGGATCTCGCCTTTATGGAGTTCGAGGGAGACGTGGCGGAGGTCGCGGCCTTGGATGCCGTCCACCATCTTGAGGACCACTTCTTCCCCGTAACTTCCGTCGTAATCGGAACGGTAATAATCGCCTTTGAGTTCGCGGCCAATCATGTATTTCTTGATGGCTTCGGGGTCGAATTCGCCTTTTTCTTTGCTCAAGGAGGCGACGATGTTGCCATCGCGGAGAACCGTCAAGGTGTCGCATTTCTCCATGAGCTCTTCGAGGTCATGGGAGATGAAGAGGACGGATTTCCCTTGGTCGCGGAGTTCCTTCATCTTCTTATATAAGAGGTTGCGCCCGGTTTCCGAAAGGGCGGTCGTGGTTTCGTCGACGATGAAGATCTCGGGGTTTTTGTTCAGGCATTTGGCGATTTCGATGAGTTTCCTCGCCTGCATGTCGTAGAGGAAAGTGGGGGCTCCGGGAGCGATGTCGTTCACCCCGATTTTGGAAAGGGCCACCGCGGCGTGCTTTTTGAGTTTGCGGCCATTGACGAACAAACCGAAGACGACGGTGAGCAGGGCGTTTTTGATCTTCTTGAGAGTGGGGGACGAACCGATGTCCTTGATGTCGGAGACCGCGTTCTTGTAATGGTTCTTAAGGGCGGTTTCGTCCTCGATCACGAAGGTGCGCTTGCGGTAGCAGAGGTCGTCGAGGCGGGAAACGGAAGCCCGATACGCCTTCTTGGCTTGCTCGATTTCAGCTTTGCGGTTGCGTTCTTTGTAAACTTCGTCGTACCCCATCGCGTTCTCTTGGTATTTGGCCTCTATCGCGGAGAGTTCGGCTTGGAAGGAATCGAAGAGTTCTTTGGCTTTCTGGTTGAATTCGTTCTTGATCCCTTCGAACAAACTGGCTTTTTTGGACGAATAATCTTTCGCGAGCAAAAGGTAACGTCCCTTGAGGGTTTCGAGGATTTCCTTGCGCTTGGCTAAGAAGTTCGCGCGGGAGCCCCCTTCCTTTTGGAGCGCGGCGATCGAAGAAGCGACGTAGGCGTCGAATTCCCCGAGGTCGAGCGGGAAAAGCGGAGAGAAGTTATCGACTTTCCTCTCTTCGAAATAATGGGCGCCCGAAAACTTGGAAAGCTCGCCGAGGAAGATGTTCTCCGCGACGGAAATCTCCGAGATGGTGCCGTTTTCTTGGACGATGATGCCGATGCCTTTGGACAAGGCGTCGATCATCGAGGAAGGATGCCATTCCTTCCCGTGGAACTCCATCGTGCCGCTACTAGCCTCGTAAATCCCCGTCATGATGGCGGACATGGTGGATTTGCCCGAGCCGTTCTCACCGATGAATCCGCGGATTTCCCCGGGATAAATTTCGATGTCGACGTCATTGAGGGCAATCGTTGGGCCGAATTGCTTGACGATGTGAGTCGCCTTAAAAATGGGTTCTTTCATGCAGTATGACCTCACATACTCCCATTTTACGGGGGCGTGTAAGCGCTTCCAATTGCAGTTGCTTTCCCTAAATACTGCAGATATTTAACTTTTTTCGAACCTGTACTTATTTACCGAATTGAAAATAGGTTAAAAATACGTAGATTGCCTCTAGAAAAGAATCGGGGTTTTCCCTATCATTGGAATATGAAAACCGAAACCAAAATCGTGCGGTTCGAAGAAAAGATCCCCACGGAATTCTCTCTCATTGCCTGCGATGAGGTCGCTTCCCATTCCCATCCCTTTCCCCAGTTGCTGATTTTGCTCTCAGGAAAAGGGAAAATATCGATTGAAGGGGCGATTTACACGATGCGCCCTTTGGATTTGGTGCTGATCAACGCGAAGGAATTCCACGCCTTGGAAGGGGACATGGTCCTCTTGTCCCTCTTGCTCGACCTCAAGGGATTTGGGGCCACCGACATGATGCGGTTTCGCCTCAATTCGATGGCGGAACCGGGGAATCCCCGTTACGCGAAACTCCGAAACACCCTCTTCTCCATGGTCAAATACAACACGATGGAGAACGTGAATTCCCTTTTCACCAACCGGGCGATCGCCTTCTCCTTCTTCTCCCAGCTCGTCAACGATTTCGAGGTCAAAGGGGAAGAGGGGAGGCGGAAGGTCGGCATCATCCCCACCTTGGTGTCCTATCTCGACGAGCATTACGCGGAGAATTTGACCTTGGGGATGCTCTCCGAGAAGTTCGGGTACGCCCTTCCCTACATCGCAAGGCGCTTCAAAGAAGAGACGGGCAAGAGTTTCCTCGATTATTACGACGAACTCCGCGTCTCCTTTTCAATGGACTTGCTGCTCAACACCCAAACCCCGATTGAAGAGATCGCCTCCCTTTCGGGGTATCCTAGCCCCCGGAGTTACGTCCGCGCCTTCCAAAAAATCTACGGCAAGAACCCCAGTGCCATGCGGAAAACCTCCACGGGCAAGGCGAAATTCGAGGAAGGGTACCAAAAGAAGGCCCTCGACATCATCCTGGGGGAACTCGATTCCTCGAGCAAATCCGAGAACTTGACCCGCGCGAGTTCGTTAAGCATCGACATCGACCTTTCTCGGCGCTTCCAAAAAGCCGCGAACAACCCGGGGAACAAGATTTTGACGATCCATGGGCCCGCCCCTTTGTTTTTCAACAACATCCTCCCCGAAATCCGCCGCCTCAAGGAGGAGCTAGGCTACACCATCCTGCACGTGGATGGGGTTTACGCGAACCAAATGCCGTTTTTGATCCGCGGGGAAAACGGGGAAATCCACATGAACAAAGGGGTGTTCCAAACCTTGATCGGCACGATTCTCGGGACGGGGCTTTACCCTTACCTCTCCTTCCATTACGACCCCTCCCTGTGGGACCTTTCTTCCTACCGCCGTCTCACCGAAGAGGTGATTACCTTCTTGTTCGAACGTTACGAGAAAGAAAAACTCCATCACTGGAAGGTCCAATTCACCGCGGATGCCCTAGACGAAGAGTTCTTCGAGGCGGTCGATGCCCTCATCTCTTTTACCAAACGAAACTGCAAAATCAAGGTGGTGTCCCCTTTGTTTTCGGTCGACGATCTTCGGGATGGGGGGCGTTATTCTTCGTTTCATCCGACTCTCAACGTCGATTTCCTCTCCTTCCGCGTCCTCTATTCCGGGGACCGCCTCCCCTTAAGCGAGAACCTCTATCAAAAAGGGATTGAGGAGGCAAGCAAAGCCTCGAAAGGGAGAGGCGTGGGGCTGATTTTAGAAGACGCGAACTACTCCAAGGGGTTTGGAAACCTCCTGAACGACACCGTGTTCGCCTCTTCTTTCTTCTCTCAACTAGAACTCGAGAGTTATGGCAAGCTCTACGCCTTCACGAGCCCCTTCTATTTCGGGGGGCACCTATGGGAGAAGGGGCGCGCCTTGTTCTGCGGAGACCCTTCCCCGATCGAACGGGGATGGAAGAAAGCCTCCTACCACGCGATCGCCTTGTCTTCGCGCCTCGGCAAGGAATTCCACCGATTTGCGAAAGAAGGAATCATCACGAGGACGAGCAAAGGGTACGCGATCCTTCTCACGAACTTCCTCCCTTATAGCGACCTTTACGCGAAAGAAGCCTATTACGAGCTTTCGAGGACCGAGCGTTACCGTTGCTTCCCCAGCGGCAACGTCTTCCATTATTACCTGCGCCTAAAAAACCTCCCATGCCGAAAAATCTCCGTCCGCACCACATCGTTAGGGAGGGATTCCGGATCGAGTTTTGACACCTACATCGCCCTAGGGGCTCCCGAAGACCTATCTTTCGAAGAGGCGGAGACCCTCAAGGGGCTAAGCGAAATGCGCTTCTTCAAGGAGACCAAGGAATCCCGAAACGGGGAATTCACCTTGGATTTCACCTTGGCGCCCCTCGAAACCAAGCTCATCGAAATCGCCGTGAAATAAACGGAAGAACATACAAAAAGACCGACGGGTTTCCTGACGGCTTTTCGGTTTGTCACTTTTTAAAGAGGGTTCCCTTATTTTTGATCCGATTTCTCCGAATTGCGCGAGACGGATTTCCATCCGGCGTTGCCCAGAACCCCGACGGTGATGGAAATGGCGTTGAGGATCATCAGCAATGGGGAGAGCAAAATGCCGCGCTTGTACCCCTTGAGGTTCTTTAACCCCAATTTCTTTTTGGAACGGACGACGGCGATGAGGGTTTGGAAGGGATAAAGGACGAGATAGGAACCTAAGACGATTCCAATCATGGGGAGCAGCATATCAAGGAGCAAGGACGCGGATTTGGCGGCGGTGAGCATCCCTCCATCCAGCGCGGCGACGTTAGCCAGCCATTCCGGCCCCACCGCGTTGATGAGATGGGCAATCGCGTAGAAAGCGTAATAAAGCGGGAACCAAAGGACGCATAAGACCGCGACGGGGACCACCAGCAGTTGGACGAACAAATCGACGTTGGACCACCTTCCCGAGACGAAGAAATGGCCGAGCATCTTCCATCCGTCTTTCCAAAACACGCGGGTGAGCCCATTGCCCATGCGGGCGTTTCGGGCGTGGGTGTCTTTCAAAGTGGAGGGCATGTCTTCGTAGACCACCGCGTCGGCGACGTAATGGACGCGGCGTTTCTCGCACAGGCGCTTGCAGGTGAATTCCGCGTCTTCGGAAGCGGAGAAGGCATCCCATCCCCCGATTTCCTCCAAGGTTTTGGTCGCGACCATCATCCCGGCGCCGGTCAACATGGAATCGAGGTGGAAGAATTCGCGGAAATTGCAGGCGATGAACGAATCGCGCATGTAGTAGGTGGCGGATACGGTGGCCCAGGTGTTCTGGGTGGGGTTGCGGGAAGCCTCAAAGGGGCGGGCGATTTCCACTCCCGCAGCGAAGGCGTCGTTCATGCGACGGAAATAATCCTCCTTCAGGAGGTTGTCCGCGTCGATGCGGATCACGAAATCGTATTTCTTGGTTTCCAGAATATGGGCCAAGCCATAGGCGAGGGGGTAGGCCACTTTGTGGTGGGCGGGGTTCTCGTCGAAGTGTTCCAAGACGGTGGCCCCGGCCTTTTTGGCTAACGCGGCCGTGTCGTCGTCGCAATTGTCGGCGACCACGTAGACGTCGTAGAGGTCCTTGGGGTAATCCTGATGCTCGAAGATGTTTTGGACGGTTTCGAAAATGACGGAGGATTCGTTCCTGGCGCAGATGATGAGGGCGATCTTATGGAGTTTCTCCGCCTGGGGGAAATGCTTCTCGGGCAGCCAAAAGAACAGGATCATGATCATTTGGAAGGCCATCGAGAGGGTGCAGACGCCGATGACGACGTAATTGATGACTTCGAGAATCGGGTAAAGGGTTTGCATGGGTTCGAGGATACCTTACCCTTTCTCTATGGGAATGACAACACAAATCCTTCTATAGAAATCCCGTCGAAGAAAGCGCTTTCTCAAAATAGAATCCTCCAGCCAAAGGCGGAATGAATTGACAAAAAACGGCGAGATATTATCTTTCATGGGAAAGGCCCATTATGAAGAAACCCCTCTTGATATTCTTCCCGATTGCCATCGGGCTCCTCTGTTCTTCTTGCGGTACCCCGTCTAGCAGCGATTCTTGGGAATCGGACGTTTCCGCAAGCATTCCTTCCTTAAACGAATCCTCGATTGGGGAAACCGTCGAAATCGCTCTTCCCGCCGTTGACGGTTTTTCCTTCCGCCTGCTCACGGAAAACCCGGTCGTTGGGGAAAACGTGGAGATTTCCGCGCTTTCCTTAACCCCATCTTCCCTCCGGATATCCTCCTTCACGGTGGACAATGACCCCATCGATCCCCTTCCTAGCGACCAAGAAAACACGAAGATCTATTCCTTTCTTTTGAAAAACGCCTCGCCAAAAATCGAAGCGAAGGTCGTCGAAGTCAAGGAAGTGAAATCCCTCGATCCTAGGCTCGTCTTAGGAGAACTCGGGGATCCCTACTTCGCCCAAGGGGAAGAGGTCGTCTTCAAGGCGGGGTCGATCCCCGGGTATACCTTGACCTCGGTCCAAGTGGTTTACGGGGACGTGGAACTCCAAAAGAAGGGGGACCTCTATTCCTTTAGGATGGGCGAAAGCGAAGTCGGACTCTCGGGGACCTACTACAAGAACCATTACCCCGTCACCTATCCGGCGAGCTCTTCCTACGAAGTTTCGTTTGCTTCCGGGTCCTACTTCGAATACGAAGACGCGGTCCTTTTCTCGGTTCTTCCCGCTAGCAGCGACGTTTCGATCCTATCGGTGAAAATCGGGGAGGAACTCCTGGAGCCTAGCGGGGGATTCTATTCCTTCTTGATGCCCGCATCCCCGGTGGAACTCTCTATAGAAACCGCCCAAAAGCACAAGGTGATCGAAGTTTCCGAAAGCGAGCATTACGGGGTTTCGGTCACGACCTTCGTGCAAAACGAATGGGTGCCCGTGAACGATTCGAACGTCGTGTCGAACCAAACTCTCCACGTGAAGCCCATTGCCAAAGGGGAAGTTGGGAACTTCGTCTACGACCATATCGAAGTCTACGTGAAAGACAAGGAAAGCGAAGACTACCGCCCCTCGGGGGTGGAAGTCATCCCCGGGGAGAAGTTCGACCGCTTCGAAACCCCGCTCAATCAATACCTCCAAATCCGCGTCTATGAAAAAGAAGTCATCCCCGTGAGCATCCCTTCTTCCTACCATGGCTTCGCGATGGGGAGCGCCTCTACTTCCATCTCTTTCCTTTCGCAGGACGGGAGCTATTCCTACCGCGGACTCGATAACGTCACCTTGACCCAAGAAGCCTCCGGATCCATCCTCGTGGACGCTTCTGGCGTCTTGTATGGCTACGACTACGCCTACCAAACCCGCTTCTTCCTAAGCGAAGACCAAGAGATCCTCCTCTCCCGCGAACTCTCCGCCACCACATCGTTTGGGACCACCGAATCCACCAAAAAGACGGCCTTGGTCGCCATGAAGAAAGAAGGAGGCGCCTTCGATTCGTCTTCTTCTTATGGAGTCATGATCCTCGATCCTTCCGCTTCCGACGAAAGCAAATACCTCGCGACCTTGCTTGTCTTAAATGATGGCAGTGAAACGCGGTATTGCTATTACGACTTCACTACCGAAACCGCGCATTTCGACGTGGAGGTCTTAGGGAGCGGCACTTCTTCCGGGTCTTCTTACGAAGTGACGTTAGAAGGGCAAACCAAGCGATTCTCCATTAGTTCCAATCCCAGCACCAGCCGCCAATATTACGCGAATTTCCAAGAATAGGATAATTTATGAAACACAAATTCCTTCCCCTTTGCTGCGGAGCCTTGCTCCTTCTTGCTTCCTGCGGACTCAAGCCTTCCGTGGAACATCCTTCTAAGGATTCTCTTCTTTCCGGCGATTCCTCTTTGGATTCCTCCCTTTCGGAGGGATCATTCTCCGATCCTTACAAGGTGGATTATTCAAAACAAGACGTCTACGACGCCCTGGAAAAGATTTCTAACGGCTTGAACTACACCCTCGAATTCGAAACGGGGGACCAATATTACCAAGAAATCCACACCGTCGATTATTCTTCCAGCGAATACACGGGGATGGGATACATCGCCTTGCCAAGCTACGACGGGCAAGGGAAGATTTTCTACAAATACGTCACGAACAACTCCGACGGATCCCCGGACATCAAACAGGCTTTGGCCTACCAGCCCGAGGCGGGGGGCGATTACGTTCCCGTCAAAACCGCCGAAGAAGCCGATCCGATTGCCCTCCTCATCAGCGACCTTTCTTCCTTTGGGATCGACGACATCGAGGAGGCCCAAAAATGCTACGTGACCTCTTCTAGGGACGCGATCACCGTCTTCGCTTCCATGATGGGGGTGTCCGCTTACCAGGATTTGATTGCCAAAATCACCTTCCAACTCGAAAAAGAGGGCCTTCGTTTCACCTTCTACCCCACCTTTGGGGAAGGGTATGAGGTGGTCGACGGCATCACCGGGCTCTTCCACCATATCGGCACCTCGGTAGAACCCGCGCTCGAAGCGTTCCTCGAATCCTTTTCTTGGAACGAGCCTTCGGGAAGCCTTGTCTCTAGCGCCGTAAGCAACAATTCCTTCTCCGTCAAAGGGGTCGTCAGCCGAACCTACATCGGGAAAGAAACGTTGCTATTAGAAGAATCGCGCCTGCTTCGGGGGGTGGAGTCCACCCTCATCGAGAAGCGTTACGCGGGGACGAGCTCTTGGGAAAAGCGCTTGATCGAAAAAGGCGAAAGCGGGGACGCCCTTTGGAGTTACGTGAACCCCCAGAACGAAGTGACCCGCGTTTCTTTGGGCCAATCCTACGACGATTATCTCAAAAACCCCGTCTCCTATTTTGAAGGGGACGCCTTCCGGAAAAGCGAAAAAGCCGATGGTTACCGGTATGTCGGCTACCAATCCCGTTACCTCGTGAAATCCCTCGTCCAATACGACCTCGGGGTGCTCGAATCCGTGGAAGTGAAAATCAAAGACGGCAAAGTCGCTTCCCTCTCCGCCCGTACGCCCACGTATTACGATTCCTTTGGTAACCCCTTCTACACGTCCGCGAACGTCGATTTCTTGGCCTACGAAAGCGCGCCGAGCCTCTCTTCCTTGCCCGCTTTGTCCGAAACCGAGCACATCGCAAACGTCCTGTCGTTATTCGACGGATCGACTTCTTTCGCGGCGACGTCCCTCCTCAACGGCAATTTGACCTACGCCAAATCCTACGTGGTGAAAGGCGATATCTTCCTCGAAAAAGAAACGGGCCACGACACCTCCATTGGAGCGGGAGGGGAATACGTGGATTTCTATTCCGGATTCCAAGTCACCTCCGCGGGGGCCGTCCCCTTCTCCGTCGATTGGACTCTCGATGAAAAGGGGAACCGCGTCCAAGGCACCGCGAAAGCCTGCAAGGACACCATAACTGGGGTGAAGATGAACGACATCATCGGATTCGTGGCCTCCCCCAACGTGTTCTATGAAGACGCGAACGGGAACATCGCGGTCCGCCCGACCGTCGACGGCCTTGGGCAAGGGATCTTCGGAGGAAGGTTCGAAGACTATATCATCCCCTCTTCCTTCTCCTTGTCCCTCGATTCCAAGGGCCAGCCGGCGAGCCTCTCCTACGAATTCCAAATGGGAGAAGGGTATTACGTTGGCAAAGAAAAGGTCCTCTTCTCTTCCTGGGGCACCGCTTCTTTGCCGGAATCCATCGATTTCTCCTCGATCGGGGTATGGAACGCCCCCGCCAGTTGGGAAGAGGAGCTTCGAAGCGACCAATACCAAATCCTCACCGACATGTTCGGCGCCTCCTTCATGGAAGGCCTCCCCTTCCTTTACGCCCCGGAGATCGAAGGCAGCTGGCAATTGACCGACGACACCCCCGAAGGGTATCACCGCATCCACATCTTCTCCTTTAAAGAAGATTGCCCCGAAGAATACACGGAGGGCTTCTACAAGACCTACGCGGAATCCTACGCCTCGTACTTAGAAAGCTTAGGATTCGTCGTCTCTTCGGACAATGCCTGGGGCTTGCCCGCCTACGCGAAAGGGGAATGGCACATCCGGATCACCTACGCGACGGACGCCCAGATCGACCTCTTCGTCTTCGACAGCGAACTCCAATAAACGAAAGCCGTGAGGGCAACAATCCTCACGGCTTTTTTGTTGACGCGTCTTCTTCGATTTTCCGGATATGGTATAGCCTTGCCCCGAAATCGCCAAGCACGGCGAGGTTCTCCCCGATTCCCCCTCCGCTCCACTCGGTCGGTAAGAGGATGCCAGGGCCAGAAAGGACTTCCCCCAGGGCTTCGCCGGAGAAGGTTTCGCTGGTAAAGGCGAAGCGGCGAGAGATCGCGTGGAGGAGATACCCTTCTTCCTTAAGGGAGATCGGGCTCACTTGGTTGACGAGGGCCCCGAAGCGGGAATAAGGGATGTCTTCTTTGCGGACTTCGTAATGGTAAATCGCCCCGGGTTCTAGACCAGGGCAAATCAGGTATTCGTGGTCAGGATACCCTAATTGGAGTCCGTGAACTTCGAGCAACGCGGCTTCTTTGTCTTTCGAAACGGAAAGGAACAAGGAATCTTCCTTCTTTGAGACGACCGCGAATCTCCCTTGTTGGAAGAGGGATTTCTTCTCTTGGTAATATTCGATTTGCCGGCGGATTTCCTTGACTTCGATCGGTTCGAGGCGGGAGATGTCGAGCTCAAAGCCAAGAACCCCAAAGCTCGCGACGTCGAATTTGGTTTCTAAGCTCGCTTTCCGGAGCATCTTATGGGACGTTTTCGCGGCCACGTGGTTGGAAAGGCAACGAAGGGGAAAGAACAGCGACATGTTGGCCTGGATGAAGGCGCGGGAATAATGGTCCGTGTTGTCGCTGACCCAGCAATGGTCGAAAAACGACATCATCGCGTAATCGTTCCGGCTCCCTCCCGAAGCGCAGTTCTCCATCCATAGATGGGGGAATTTCTCACGGAGATCCTTTAATAAAGAATATAAGGATAGGTAATAACGGTAGACGTATCCCGATCCTTCCTTCATGTCGGACATGCAACGGTTGAAATCCCATTTGATGAAATCGGGGGACGCTTCCTCGATGGTCGCGCAGAGCATGGAGAAGACGTAATCGCGGACTTCTTTTTTGGTGAGGTCGAGCAGGAGTTGGTGGCGTTGCTTTTTGGGCGCGTGGACGCCGTCTTGGATCGCCCAATCCGGATGGAGGGAATAGAGGAGGGAGTCCTCGTTCACGGATTCGGGCTCCACCCATAAGCCGAACAACATCCCCATTTTGTGGATCTTCTTCCCGAAATGGGACAAGCCCCGGGGCAATTTCTTCTTGTCGCAGGAATAATCCCCAAGGGAAGAAGTGTCGTCGTCGCGGTGCCCAAACCAGCCATCGTCGAGGACGAAGCATTCGATGCCAAGGCGTTTGGCTCTGCGGGCCAAGGAAAGCAATTTGGCTTCGGTGAAATCGAAATAGGTTCCTTCCCAGTTGTTGTAGACGATGGGGCGGAGGTCATCCTTGTGGAAGGAGGGAAGGATGTGCCCCAGAACAAAAGGGTGGAAGGCCTCGGGAATGCCGTTGATCCCTTCCGAAGAGTAGGTGAGCACTCCCCAAGGGGATTCAAACGCTTCATTGGGAGGGATTTCTAGGGACAATCCCAAAGAGGATATCCCCGCTTGCACGCGGGTATAGCCATAGGGATTCACCGCGATTTCCTCGCGATGGGATCCCGAATACATCAAGGAAAAGGCGTAGACGTCGCCATGATTCCACCCCGAATCTTGCCTCCGAAGGGTGAAGAATGGGGCGTAAGAATCCCCGCTTGCCCCGCTTTCGGACCCGAAGAAATAGCCCATGCGGGCCAAGGGGAATTCTTCTTTTTGGTATTCGTCCCCCCAGGCGGAAACGTAGGCGGTCAAAAGGAAATCGCGGGTCGGGAACGAGATTTCGTAGGAACTGGCTTTATGGAGGATGAGCGGTTCTTCGTTATGGTGGATGATGCGGATCGCGCGGGTCAACACCCCTTCGGGATAGACCCCGTAAAGGAGTTCGAGTTCGACCTTTCGGGGTTCATCACGCAAGCGCAGGATCAGCCCTTCCCCTCCCCGGGGACTCGGCAAGGACGCTAAGCGAATCCCCTCTTCGATCCGATAGTCGACGTAACGGAACTCAAACGTCTTTTCCCCGCGCAGGGAGAGTTCCAGGGATGGGGATTCGAGTAACCCGGTGAACGGGGTGCTGCACTCCAAAGCCTCGAAGGTCAACGATTCCCCGGGATGGTTGGCTTCGTCCGCAATGAGGTACCTCCCTCCCCGCGGGGCCTTTTTGGGAATGAAAACGGCGAAATCTTGGCCCTTGGGCAATGCGGGGCCGAAATAATCGAGGACGGGGACCCCGAGGTCGTTGATGCGAAGGAGGTAAGAGAACCGCGAAGTGGCGAGATGAAACTGCCGGGTCGATGGAATGTATTCAATCATATCGTTTGCATGCTATAGCGAAGCGGGGGATTTGGCAAGGCCGAAAACTCGATTTTTCCCTATTATTAAGCGCATGCACGCGCTAAAATCAATTCGACGCCTAAGGGGGCACTTATGAACCGAACCTCGCGAAAACTCGTTTTCCTCATCGCTGCGGCGATGGGCCTTTGCCTTTCCTCTTGCCAGCTGCTGCCGACTTTAAACACCCAGAGCATCTCCGGCTCGAGTTCTCAGAGCAGTATCGAATCAAGTTCTCAAAGCGTTCTCGAAGAGTCCACCCCGGATCACATCCACGTTTTCAACCAAATGTTCACGGACCCGCAGTTCTTGGTCACTCCGGAAAACGGCGGAAACCCAGCCATATACCATTATTCGTGCGTTTGCGGAGCCATGAGCGCTGAAACCTTCTGCCCGGAAACCCACAGTTTGAATAACCTCACCATCGTGGAAGACGGGGACGACGTCAAAGTCGAGAGGTACCAACCACACTATCACGATTTCCGCGATAATTGGGTATTCGTGCCTTCGGGCGTGACCGTGATAGGAAGTTGGTCAATCACCTATTCGACTGTTCATTTCGTCCATTTGCCCGATTCGTTGCGAACTATAGAGTCATATGCATTCGAAGGTTGCGGGGTCGACAGCATCGAAATTCCGGCCTCCGTCACGTCCATATCCTCTGGCGTCTTTTCCGATTGCCAAAACTTAATCTCGATCAGGATCGATCCGGCCAACCCCGTTTACGATTCCAGGGGCAATTGCAACGCGGTCATCAGGACCGAGGGCAACGAATTGGTCGCGGGATGCCAATCGACAACGATTCCGGATTCCGTCGTTTCAATCGGTCAATGCGCATTCACTAATTGCGCTTCCCTCACTTCCATTTCCATCCCGGACTCCGTCACTTCAATTGGTTCCTATGCATTCTTTGGTTGCCATTCCCTTTCTTCTGTTACCATCTCGGATTCCGTCGTTTCGATCGAAGAGTACACCTTTTATGATTGTGAATCCCTTGATTCCATCATTATTCCCCGTTCGGTGACCTCGATTGTGGGCAACCCGTTTCAGGGTTGCACTGCCCTTTCTTCCATCGTCGTGGACCCGGCCAACCCCGTTTACGATTCCAGGGGCAATTGCAACGCGATCATCAGGACCGCGGAAAACGAATTGGTTATAACGTGCAAATCGACAACGATTCCGGATTCCGTCACTTCAATTGGTTATGCCGCATTCCTTGGTTGCTGCTCCTTCACTTCTATTGCCATCCCGGATTCCGTCGTTTCGATCGGCGAATTCGCATTCCAAGCTTGTCGTTCTCTTTCTTCTATTACCATCCCGGATTCCGTCGTTTCGATTGGCTGGGGCGCCTTTGCCCAATGTGAATCCCTTGCTTCGATCGCCATTCCCCGCTCAGTGACGTCGATTATGGGCAACCCGGTTTGGGACTGTGCAGCCCTTTCTTCCATCGCCGTGGACCCGGCCAACCCCGTTTACGATTCCAGGGGCAATTGCAACGCGATCATCAAAACCGCGGACAACGAATTGGTTTCGGGGTGCCAATCGACAACGATCCCGGATTCCATCACTTCAATTGGTTCCCATGCGTTCTCTGGTTGCTATGCCCTCGCTTCCATTGCCATCCCGGATTCCGTCGTTTCAATCGGTGAACGCGCATTCATGGACGCCTATCCATTGCGCGCCATCGAGATACCTTGCTCCGTCACCACGATCGGAAATGGTGCATTTTCTGGCATTGGTTCCCTCACCGACGTCTATTTCACCGGAACCGTGGAGCAATGGAATGCAATCCATATCGGCGACGAAAACGAATTATTGTCGCAAGCCAACATCCATTTCAATTCGACGATGCCACAAGATTGACGCCCAACATCCAATCGCCCTTCCCGAAGGTCGGGCGCATAATCGGCGGATCCGGCTCCCTTTTCCTTGATTGTGGCTGGCGCGTGCATGCGTTAAAATCAATTCGACGTTTAAGGGGGTACTTATGAACCGAACCGCGCGAAAACTCGCTTTCCTCATCGCTTCGACGATGGGCCTTTGCCTTTCCTCTTGCCAGCTGTTGCCGACTTTGAACCATCCGAGCAGCCTCGAATCAAGTTCTCAAAGCAGTTCCGAAGAGTTCACTCCGCATCACACCCACGTTTTCAACCAGGAAATCGAAGTCTCCCCGGCCGACTGCGAGCACCCCGCGAAGCACGTTTTCGTTTGCGAATGTGGAGCGAAGGGCAATGAGACCTTCGAGTCCGGCTCGCCCCTCGGCCACGACTTCACCGCGCAAACCCGCGATTACCTTTTCGAAGCGGCGAACTGCAAGCACGGGGACCTCTTCTACTATTCCTGCAGCCGTTGCGGAAAGCAGGGTAGCGAAACGTTCGAAACCGGGCCGGCATTAGACCATGAATACACCCAGGCGATTGCCAGCGACGAATACCTCGCCTACACCGCGGATTGCACCCACGGGACGCGGTACTATTACTCCTGTCATTGCGGAGAGCGGGGGACCGAGACCTTCGAAACCGGCTCGCCCCTCGGCCACGACTTCACCGCGCGAACCCGCGATTACCTCGCCGAAAGAGCGAACTGCCAGCACGGGGACATTTACTACTACTCCTGCATACGTTGTGGAAAACAGGGGACCGAGACGTTCGAATATGGATCGACGTTAAACCACGAATATACGCGGATGGTCGCGAGCGAAAGGTACCTCGCATCCCAAGCGGACTGCGTTCGGCCGGCACGATACTATTATTCATGCACCCATTGTGGCGACCGGGGGACCGAAACCTTCGAGTCCGGATCGCCCCTCGGCCACGACTTCACCGCGCAAACCCGCGATTACCTTTTCGAAGCGGCGAACTGCCAGCACGGGGACATTTACTACTACTCCTGCATACGTTGCGGCCAAAAGGGGAACGTTTTTTTTGAAACCGGAGAAAGATCCCATGCGTTCAACCAAATGCTCACGGACCCGCAGTTCTTGGCCACCCCGGAAAGCGAAGGGAACCCGGCCACGTACCATTATTCCTGCGTTTGCGGAGCCATGAGCGCGGAAACCTTCTGCCCGGAAACCCACAGTTTGAACAACCTCACCATTGTGCAAGATGGCGATGACGTCAAAGTAACTGGATATGGCCCCTATTATCAGGATTTTCGCGATAATTGGGTGTTCGTGCCCTCGGGCGTGACTGCTATCGGAAGTTATTCAATCAACCATTCGATTATTCGTTTTGTCCATTTGCCCGATTCGTTGCGGACTATAGAGCAGAGCGCATTCAACGGTAGCGATATCGACAGCATCGAAATCCCGGCCTCCGTCACGTTCATATCCTCTGGCGTCTTTTCCTATTGCCCCAACATAATCTCAGTCAACGTCGATCCGGCCAACCCCGTTTACGATTCCAGGGGCAATTGCAACGCGATCATCAGGACCGAGGACAACGAATTGGTCGCGGGATGCAAATCGACAACGATTCCCGATTCCGTCACTTCGATTGGTGATGGCGCATTCTCTGATTGTACTTACCTCACTTCTATCGCCATCCCGGATTCCGTCGTTTCGATTGGTTCCTGTGCATTCTCCAGTTGCACCTCCCTCACTTCTATCGCCATCCCGGATTCCGTCACTTCGATTGGTTCTTATGCATTCGTTGTTTGCACCTCTCTCACTTCTATCGCCATCCCGAACTCCGTCACTTCGATTGGTGATGGCGCATTCTCTGATTGCACTTCCCTCACTTCTATCGCCATTCCCTCTTCGGTGACCTCGATTGCGGATCACCCGTTTCCATATTGCCCAGCCCTTTCTTCCATCGCCGTGGACCCGGCGAACCCCGTTTACGATTCCAGGGGCAATTGCAACGCGATCATCAAAACCGCGGACAACGAATTGGTCGCGGGATGCAAATCGACAACGATTCCGGATTCCGTCACTTCGATTGGTGGCAGTGCATTCTTGGGTTGCGCTTCCCTCACTTCTATTGCCATCCCAGATTCCGTCGTTTCGATCGGCGAACGCGCATTCTCCAGTTGCACTTCCCTCACTTCTATTGTCATCCCGGATTCCGTCACTTCGATTGGTGATGGCGCATTCTATGATTGCGACTCCCTTACTTCTATCGCTATTCCCCGCTCGGTGACCTCGATTATGGGCAACCCGGTTTGGGGTTGCGCAGCCCTTTCTTCCATCGCCGTGGACCCGGCGAACCCCGTTTACGATTCCAGGGGCAATTGCAACGCGATCATCAGGACCGCGGACAACGAATTGGTCGCGGGCTGCCAATCGACAACGATTCCGGATTCCGTCTCTTCAATTGGTGATAGTGCCTTCGATGGTTGCCGTTCCCTCACTTCTATTACCATCCCGGATTCCGTCACTTCAATTGGCCGGAACGCCTTCTTTCAATGCACTTCCCTCACTTCCATTACCATCCCGGATTCCGTCACTTCAATTAGTGGTGGCGCATTCAATGGAGCCACTTCATTGCGCGCCATCGAGATACCTTCCTCCGTCACCACGATTGGAAGACTGGCATTTTGGGGCAATTGGGCCTTAACCGATGTCTATTTCACCGGAACCGAGGAGCAATGGAACGCGATCCAAATCGACGACGAAAACGAAAAATTGTTGCAAGCCAACATCCATTTCAATTCGACAATGCCGCTAGATTGACGCCCAAGATCCGCCCTTTTCCTCAATTGTGTTGATCGCGCGCCTGCGCTAAAATCAATTCGAAACCTAAAGGGGTACTTATGGACCGAACCTCGCGAAAACTCATTTTCCTCATCGCTTCGGCGATGGGCCTTTGCCTTTCCTCTTGCCAGCTGTTGCCGACATTGAACCATCCGAGCAGCCTCGAATCAAGTTCTCAGAGCAGTCCTGGCTCGAGCTCTCAGACCAGTCTTGAATCGAGTTCTCAAAGCAGCCTCGAATCGAGTTCTCAAAACATTCCCGAGAAGTCCACATCAGAACACACCCACGCTTTCGACCGGGAGATCGAGGTCTCCCCGGCCGACTGCGAGCACCCCGCGAAGCACGTTTTCGTCTGCGAATGCGGGGAAAAGAGCGGACACCCTTTCGAAACCGGGTCGCCCTTAGGCCACGACTTCTCCGCGCGAACCAGCGATTACCTCGCCGAACCCGCGAACTGCAAGCACGGGGACCTTTTCTACTATTCCTGCGCCCACTGCGGAAAGCAGGGGAGCGAAACGTTCGAAACCGGGACGGCGCTGGACCACGAATACACCCAGACGATCGCGAGAGAGGAATACCTCGCCCAATCGGCGGACTGCACCCATCCGGCCAAGTATTACTACTCCTGCGAATGCGGGGAGAAGGGCAGCGAGACTTTCGACTCCGGGTCGCCCTTAGGCCACGATTTCACCAAAGAAGCGGCAAGTTCGGAATACCTCGCCTCCCCAGCCGATTGCACCCATCCGGCGCGTTACTATTATTCGTGCAGCCGTTGCGTCGAGCGGGGGACCAAGACCTTCGAGTTCGGATCGCCCCTAGGTCACGACTTCACCGCGCAAACCCGCGATTATCTTTTCGAAGCGGCGAACTGCGAACACGGGGACCTTTTCTACTATTCCTGCGCCCGTTGCGGAAAACAGGGGAGCGAAACGTTCGAAGCCGGAGACAGATCCCACACATTCGACCAAATGCTCACGGACCCGCAGTTCTTGGCCACCCCGGAAAGCGCCGGGAACCCGGCGACATACTATTATTCGTGCGTTTGCGGAGCCGCGAGCGCGGAAACCTTCTGCCCGGAAACCCACAGTTTGAATAACCTCACCATTGAGGAAGACGGGGACGACGTCAAAGTCGTGGGGTACCAAGAGCACTATCACGATTTCCGGGATAATTGGGTGTTCGTGCCTTCGGGCGTGACCGTTATAGGAAGGTGGTCAATCACCTATTCGAATATTCATTTCGTCCATTTGCCCGATTCGTTGCACACTATAGAGTCGTACGCATTCGAAGGCTGCGGGATCGACAGCATCGAAATCCCGGATTCCGTCACGTCCGTATCCTCTGGCGCCTTTCGCTATTGCCAAAACCTAATCTCAATCAGCGTTGAAGCGACCAACCCCGTTTACGATTCCAGGGGCAATTGCAACGCGATCATCAAAACCGCGGGCAACGAATTGGTCGCGGGATGCCAATCGACAACGATTCCAAATTCCGTCACTTCAATCGGTTCTGAGGCGTTCTATGGTTGCCGTTCCCTCACTTCTATCGCCATCCCGGATTCCGTCGTTTCGATTGGTGATGGCGCATTCATTGGTTGCACTTCCCTCACTTCTATCGCCATCCCGTATTCCGTCGCTTCAATTGGTGATGGCGCATTCTCTAATTGCGACTCCCTCACTTCTATCGCCATCCCGGATTCCGTCGTTTCAATTGGTTCCGAAGCATTCGCTTATTGCGACTCCCTTGCTTCTATCGCCATCCCGGATTCCGTCACTTCGATTGGTGATCGCGCATTCTCTGATTGCGACTCCCTCACTTCTATCGCCATTCCCTGTTCGGTGACCTCGATTATGGGCAACCCATTTGAGAGTTGCGCAACCCTTTCTTCCATCGCCGTGGACCCGGCCAACCCCGTTTACGATTCCAGGGACAATTGCAGCGCGATCATCAGAACCGAGGACAACGAATTGGTTTTGGGATGCAAATCGACAACGATTCCGGATTCCGTCGCTTCAATTGGTTCTAGTGCATTCAAACGGTGCTACACCCTCACTTCTATCGCCATCCCGGATTCCGTCGTTTCAATTGGTTCCGAAGCATTCGCTAATTGCTATTCCCTTTCTTCTATTACCATCCCGGATTCCGTCACTTCGATTGGCGATTGCGCATTCTCTGATTGCGACTCCCTCACTTCTATCGCCATTCCCTGTTCGGTGACCTCGATTATGGGCAACCCGTTTGAGGGTTGCACAACCCTTTCTTCCATCGCCGTGGACCCGGCCAACCCCGTTTACGATTCCAGAGAGGATTGCAACGCGGTCATCAGGACCGAGGACAACGAATTGGTTTCGGGCTGCAAATCGACAATAATACCGAGTTCCGTCGCTTCAATCGGTTCTTATGCATTCAGAGAATGCGCTTCCCTCACTTCCATCACCATCCCGGATTCCGTCACTTCAATTGGTTTCGAAGCATTCGCTTATTGCGACTCCCTCACTTCTATCGCCATCCCGGATTCCGTCGTTTCAATCGATGAATACGCATTCTCGGGAGCCTCTTCATTGCGCGCCATCGAGATACCTTTCTCCGTCACCACGGTTAGATATGGCGCATTTCTCTTCACTGGTTCCCTTACCGACGTCTATTTCACCGGAACCGAGGAGCAATGGAACGCGATCCAAATCGACGACGAAAACGAAGATTTGTTGCAAGCCAACATCCATTTCAATTCGACGATGCCGCAAGATTAACGCCAAAAATCGTTTTTCATCCCATTTGAAACGGTTTTCGATTACAATTAGTCATCATGAAAAGAGCATTAAATTATCAATTTCAATTCCGAGTTGGTTGGGATCCGAAATGGGTCACCAAACCATCGAATGAGTTTTCTTGCGTGGACATTCCTCACGAGATCAAGCCTCTTCCCCTTCACTATTTCGACGAAACCGATATCCAAGGGGATTACACGTACATCAAAGATTTCCACGTCGAACTAACAAAGCGGCGGTTTTTCCTTCGCTTCGAAGGGGTGATGCTCCAAATGGACGTCTACCTCAACGGCCGCGAAGTCGGCCATTTTGTCTCGGGTTATGCTCCCGTGGAAATCGACGTGACCAATTTTCTTGTCAACGGGAAGAATTTCTTGGTCATCCACGTCAACACCAAAGAGGATCCCTTGGTACCCCCTTTCGGCGGAGTCGTGGATTACCAAACCTTCGGGGGAATCTACCGTCCCATCTATTTAATTGACAAGCCGTTGAAGAACGCCATCGACGACGTCTATGCCCGTGGGCGCGCAAACGGGGAAATCGACGTGTTCGCCGAAGTCGAAGCGGGGGCGGAAATCACCAACTTCGTTTACGACGGGGATCAACTCGTCGGGAAATTCCAAGGCAGCCGGGGAAAGATTGAGAACTACGAACTCTATTCCCCCTCCCATCCAAAGCTCTACAACCTCATCACCCGCACATCCACCGACGAGGTCACTTCTTCTTTGGCCTTCTTTGACGCGGATTGGCGGGAAGATGGATTCTACCTGAATGACGAGAAACTCTTCTTATTTGGCTTAAACCGCCATCAAACCTACCCTTACATCGGAGGGGCCGCCGCCGAATCCCTTCAAAAAGAGGATGCGCGAAAACTCAAGAAACTCGGCATCAACGTGGTTCGGACGTCCCATTACCCCCAAAGCGAGGCGTTCTTGAGCGAATGCGAACGTCTGGGCATATTCATCATCGACGAAATCCCCGGATGGCAACACGTCTCCAAAGATCCCTTGTGGAGGGAACGCTGCCTCGCTTTGACCGAGGCCATGGTCATCAAGGATCGGCGCCATCCCGGAGTCATCGCCTATGGGGTTCGGATCGACGAATCCCAAGACGATTCCGAACTCTATGGCGAAACGAATCACCTCGCCAAACTCCTCGATCCCGAACGCGCGACGATCGGAGTGAGGAATTTCAAAGACAGCGAATGCCTCGAAGACGTGTACGGGTATAACGATTTCTCCTGCATCTACCCGCGCCATGGGGTGGACAAAGTCTCCTCTTGGAGCGGGGCGAAAGGCAAAGCCAAGCTCATCACCGAGCACAGCGGCCATACCTATCCCACGAAATCCTTCGATCCCCCATCCGTTCGAGTCACCCAAGCCCTTCGCCACGCGTTGATCGTCGATCAAGCCCGCGGGGACAAGGATTGCGCGGGCGTCATCGGTTGGTGCGCCTTCGATTACGCGACCCACCGCCAATTCGGCTCGGGGGACAAAATCTGCTACCATGGGGTGTGCGATATCTTCCGCAATCCCAAATGGGCCGGGTATTTCTACGCTTCCCAAGGGGAGGAACCCTTCCTTGGGGTCGCTTCTTCCTTCCTCGCCTCCGAATACGAAGGGGGCGTCCTTCCCACCATTCCGGTATTCACCAACGCGGACTACATCGAAGTCTATCTCGACGACGTCCTCGTCCACCGCTTGTACCCGGACAAGGAAACCTACCCGAACTTGCTCCATCCTCCCGTCTTCATCAAGAATTTGGTGGGCGACAATTTTAGCGAGCCCATCCTCAGCGAAAGCGAATCCCGCTTTATGGTCCAATTCCTCCAAGGTCATCCCGAACGCGGGGTCGAGGGGATGTCTTTGGGGACCAAGATCAAAATGCTCGCTTTGCTAAAACGCCACCACCTCCCTCCCCAATACGTTTACGACCTCTATTACAAATACGTCGGATTCTGGGGTTGCAAAGAGGAACGCGTGGTGACCATCCGGGCGTTCTTAAGCGGCAAGTGCTTCTGCGAAAAGAAATTCGGGAATTCCCAAAAGACAAGACTCGCCCTAGAAATCGAACGCGACTATTTGGTCAACGGGGACGAATACGACGTGATTCCCATCCTCGTCAAACGCGTGGACCAATATGGGAACCTCTGTTCGTACGCCAACGACATCATCTCGGTTAACGTGTCTTTCCCCTTCTGCATCCTTTCCCCGCAATCCTTCTCCCTCAATGGAGGGGTGGGCGTCATCTACCTCCGAAGCGTCAAAACCAAGAAGCGCAACGTGGGCAAAATCGTCATCTCCGGGCCTGATGGCACCTTCAGTTTCCCCATCTCCGTCCAAAACGCGACCTCCCTCCCCCAATAACATCTCCTTGGCTTTCTTGCGTTTTAGCGATAGCCAAGAACGATCCCCTTATCCCCGGAATCGGACACCCGATTCCGGTTTTTCTTTCTTGAATTTTGGTAATAAAAAGATTCGACGGAATCTTTGGTTTCGTCGAATCCCAGGATGGAATAAGAAGGAAAGGGCTTTTGAAAATGGCATCAGGACCCGGAATGGCGGCGGCGTTCTTCTCCGGTGGCTTGGTAGAATTTGTTCTTCTCGCTGTACATCATGATGTCCGCCCGGCGGTAGAGTTCCTCCACGTCATCATCCCCCATGTTGAAGGCAATGCCCGCGGAAAGGGAGATGGAATGGTTCTTGGCTTCCCCTTGGATCGCGGCAAGGTAATTTTCGGCTTGCTCTTTGCTGCCTTTGGCGAACAAGACGGCGAATTCGTCTCCCCCGAGGCGATAAAGGAAAACCCCGGGATAGCGGAAGGAAGTGAGGAGGGAAGCGGCCTCTTGGATGAGGTCGTCCCCCGCGGGATGGCCTTTCGTGTCGTTGACGTATTTGAGCCGGTTCAAATCGATGGAGGCGAAAGCGATCGCGCTTTTCCCAATCCGTTTGGAATCGGAATAGAAGATTTGGCGGTTGTATAAGCCCGTCAAGGAATCGCGGTCCGCGTCCTGACGAAGCAAAAAGAAATAAACGGAGAAGGTCGCGACGGCAATCGTGGTCGTGGACAAGTCGAGCCCCTTGGAAGATTGGACGATATCGAGCACCATCGCGGCGGTAACCCCGACGACGACGGCCACGAAGAAGGAGAATTCGCCCCTTCTCCCGTATCGGTGGCGGTGGAGCCCGGCGAAGATCACGGAGATCCCGTAAAAGATGGTCGGAAGGAAAACCAAATACCCCAGCGGCCCGCGAACGAAACGGTATTCCTCGTCAAAGCCAAACACGATGGGGGAATAGAAGCAAGTTTGCAGAAGGCCGAGTTGGAAGACTTCGGGAAGATAGAGCCACCACTTCTTCTTCAACGGGGCAAGGCATAAGGCGACGGACATGCAGATGGCGGGGCGAAGCAAATAGGAAAAGAAGGAGGCGATCAAGCGGAGAAGGTAGAGCTTCGGATCGGTCGCGGCCACCTTTTCCAAAAAGGCGGACAAGGAAAGGGCGAGGCAAAGGAAGTTGGCGGCCGTGAGGTAACGCTTCTTCGTCCCCTTGGGTTTGCCAGGCCCAAACAAGGCGAACATCAAAAGGCACATCGCGAAGATGGCGATGAAATAATCCTCGAGGTAAGCCAGTACGTATTTCATTGTCGTCCCCTATTATATTTGCCTTATTCCTTCTCGCAACGGACCGTGATGGAATTGCCGCCCGCGGACTCCACTTGGAAATTCCACCCAATCGATCCGGAATCGTTGAGCAAGCCCGGGTTCTTGAATTGGCGGGCGAAGGTTTGGGCGTCAAAGGATTCCCCCACCATGAAGAGATCGGAATTGTCGAATCCGTCGGTGGGCTCATAGGTCGCCGAAGCGCTATTGCGGATGAGTTGGATGACGTTGTAATCCGCATACGCCTCCCCCAGCAAGGAAATGCGGTTCGCGTTGCTCCCGTTAAAATAGGTGTTCGTCATCATATGGTAAACCTTGCCCTGGGAAGTCAAGGGATCGGAAGTCACTTTGCTCGCCTTCAAGGAATAGGGGGAATACCCATAAAGCAATCGGGCGTCCACGTGATACAAGGCGATTCCCGAGGAGCTCGGGCCCGTGGGGTAGCCGGATTTGTACCGATGGGCGTGGTCAAAGGCGTTGATGCCCGTCGGGGTGTAATAGGTGAGCAACAAATATTCGTCAAATGGGGAATCGACGTCGTTCCAGCTGGGGGACAAGATGACGCAATCCCCGCTTTCTTCAAAAGGACGGAGGGTGATTTCGCAAGATTCTTCCGGGATATAGGGCGAAGCCCAGCCAAAGGCGAGGATGCTATAAGGGTCATGGCCCCCGACGTTCATGTCTTGCATGGAGAATCCCCCTAGGGGGCTGAATTGTCCGGAATAATCGTAATAATCGGGGAGTCCGAGCATGTGGCCGGTTTCGTGGATGAACGTATGGGCGTCGATGCTGGAAAACCGGGTGTCCCCTCCTCCGTAACTGGTCTTCCCCGTTTTCTCCAAAGCGTCGGAAGGAGAATACATGAAATCGTAACTGCCCCAGAAATAGGCGTTCGGCCCCGGGGATTCGAGGTTCTTTTGGCTGGTGTCGCCCAAGGAAGAAGAATAAGCCCAAAGGTTGGAGGCCTCGTTATTCCCCCATTCGATGTAATCCGGCGCGGCGTAGACGAGGACGATCCCATCCACATACCCATCCCGGTTCCAATCGTAATCCTGGGGATCGAACCCGTATCTCTTTTTCGCCCAGTCAAACGCGGTGGAAACGAGGTTGTAGGTGGCAAGTCCTCCAGAAGAAGAGGGGCCAAAGGAAGAGGCGGATTCCCCAACGGCAAGCCAATCGGTCACTTTTCCATTCAAGGTGAAACGCCCATGGGATTCATGGCCATAGAAGCTCTTCACCGAATGCCAACCCGTCTCTTCTTCGCTGCCAAAGAAGGCAAGGGAGATATCTTCCCGGATCGTTTCTTTCTTCGTTTCGTCGATGAAAGAATCCGAATCGGAGAACCACACGGGGATCACTAGGAAAGAGGCTTGGTGTTCGCAGGGGGCGCTATCGAGGGGATAAAGGTTGTTGTCGTAATAATCCTGGTAAGTGCGGGCCATCGGGGTCCGTTTGAGGCTGTTTTTCTCCAAGACGCGGACGTTCATCTGGGACGTTTTCCCTTGGAGTGACAACGTGATCGTCGCTTGCCCCTTCGATTTGGCCTTCAAGGTCAAGCCATCCACTTCCACGACGGAAGGGTCGCTCGTAACGTAGGTCATCCCATCGTACGTCCCTTGGGAAGGAACCAAAACCGGAGATGGGGCAAACGTTTCCCCCACGATCAAATCGAGATTGGACGATTCAAAGTAGACATCGGAAAGGGGCAAGGCCGCGACGGTGAATCGGATGGTGGCCTCCACCCCGTTGTTGGCGATGATGTATCCGTTGGTCGTGCCGATGTTAAGGGCGGTGACCACCCCCGAATCGAAGGAAACGATGCTTTCATCGTCCACCAAATAGGAGACGAATTGGTCGTCCGCGTTGCTCGGGATTATTTCATGGGAAATGGTTTGGCTTTCTCCGGGAGACAAACGGACGTCCGTGGAAGAAGGGATGATCTCCTCGACTTCGATTTCATTCACGTTGACCGTGACATAAGCGGATGCGCCTCCTTCGTCTAAGGCGAAAACGATGACCCGGGTGCTTCCCCCGTGGACCGCGGTGATTTTGCCATATTGGTCCACGGTCGCGACGCGGGGATCTTCGCTTCGGTAACCCACCTTGGGATTGGTCGCGTTGCTCGGAGATACCGTCGCGATAATGGACGCGGTTTTCTTGGGAGTGAGGTTCACTTCCGTTTTCGAAACGGCGATTTCTTCCACGTAGACGAGGTTAGGATCGCGGACAAACGAAGAGGATTCATTGAAAGAGGATCCCTCACTATCGAAGGAAGAGGTAGAGGGATTGCATCCCGTAAGCCCCAAAAGGAGGAAAGAAGATAAAAAAAGAATGGCGCCGCGTTTCATAACGGAAACCATTCTAAAGCCTGAAGAACAGGAATCAAGAGAAATCAGTCCTGGGGTTGGAGGTTATATACCTCCACGGAGAGCCCATTGACGTCGAAGGAATAATAGAACACCACCGCGTAATGGCTCAGATACGCCATATAATAGCAGCCCCATTCGATGCCCGGATATTCATATAGGTTCTCTTCGACGGTATCATCGCCTTCATTGACTCGGCACAAGGCGAAGTCACTGAAGAGGAGGAGGTCAAAATATTGTTCTTCTAACGAATAATCGCCCCCATAGACGACGAATTGGCAAGCGAGGTTCCCAAACGTTTCCTCGAAAAACAAAGAGAAGGAATAGGTATACCCCTCTCCTTCGACGACAGGAAGGGAGATTTTCCCTTGGGTGACTTCTTCTACCGCGAGGGCGGGATAGACGTCTTGAGGAATATAGAGGTAAGTAATGCAGAACAAGCCAAGGCACGGCCGATTCTTATATGTGGAGACCACCGAAGCGATCTCCACGGCTTTGTTTTGTTCCACGAGGGCATCCGCGTAAGCGACCGTGAAGGTATAGAGTTGGTAGGTGTCGGGATCAAAATAGGAGTTCTCTTGGATGTCGACGCGATACCAGGCTTCCGCGCAGGCGTAGGCGTATGGGGCGCTCGAAGAGAGGGTCCATCCCACTATCGGATAACGCGTTCAAGTACGAACTGGCGCAACTCGGAATCGCGGGGAAGGCTTCGATTTGGACGTAAGGAAGGTCGTTTTGCCCTTCTTGAACGAGGACATCGGCAAGGACTTCGTAGGTGGAATACCCCGGATCAACGAGGTAAGGGAACGATCCTGGGGCGGCCCATTCCAAGAAATATTCGATGCTTTCGTCCCAAGAAGAGGCGCGGTAGACCGTTCCGATTTCTCCAGTGAAGGGAGAACTCGACGTTTCATTTGAGGATAACGCTAGGCTCGAAGAGAGGGTTTCGCTTTCGAGATTGCTCAAGGAAGAAGAGGGAAAGAAATTCGCGCAACTTGCCATAAAGGCAATGAGGCAAAGAACGGGGAAAATAGTTCGCAGAAAGACGAAAAGCCACGGATTATTCGGGATTTTTTAGGCAGAAAAACAGGGAAATCGCCCGAAATCAGATTCGGATTCCCCCAGGGCCGATAAGCTGGCCTTTCGAAGGGATCCGGTTCCCGTTTTTCCCGTTCGGCCCGCGGTTCTTGGATTCGCCGAACATCGTGACGCCGGGATCTCCGCCTTCTCCCCCACTAGAAGTTCCGGCGCAGGAGTCGTAAACGAGGGTGCCGTAATGGGCGAAGGTCGTGCAAGAGAAGCCATAATAGGAATCGCCCCCGTCGCCTCCTTTTGCCCCATCACGGGCGGAAGGGCCGAGGAATTTTCCATTGTTCCCTTTGCCTCCTTTTCCTCCATCGCCGCCTTTCCCGCCGATGAAATAGATGGTCCCGGGGCTTTCCTGAATCGTGATGGTGGTCGCGATAAGGGCGAACCATCCGGCTTCCCCTTCGCCGCCTTCTTGGTTTTCTTCTCCCGGGGCCCCGTTTCCCCCATTCCCGCCATACAAGTGAAGAGAGGAGGATTCCGGGCAAGAAAGGGTAATCGATTCCGCGGAGATCGCGGAGCCTCCCGAAATGGAAGAGCCCAGATTCACGGACACGCCCTCCACCGAACCGAGGTTAGCCAAAAAGGCGCTTCGATGAACTTCGCTGTCTAAGGAAGAAGGGCCAAGGATTTTCAGGGGGCTCAAGGCTTCGACTTCGACGTTCGTTGCGCGGATCGTCCAATAATAGGAGACGTATATGGAATCCCGGCGCATCCAGATCGAATTGGGCTTTGCCGAGGTCGATTCCTTCGAGACGATCCGCACATCCCCTCCCATAACCACCGGCCGGTTGGTGGCGAACAAGGAAACTCCGCCTTCGAGGGACAAGGTCAAGGGATGAGGGTTATCCGTATTGAGGATAGCGATTTGGATCGCTTGCGGGAGGGAAGAACCGGAAGAGTTGATGCAATGGATGGTGTTATCAAACGAAGAGATGTCGACGACATCGAGGGAATAGGTGTTCCCCGGGGTGCAAACGATGCGTTTGGCGTTCGGAGCAAAATAACGATAAGGCTCTTGATCGAGGGTGCATGCCTCGAATGGACGCAGGTCTTCGAGGCGCTTCATGTTTTCCTCGGTGAAATCTTCCATCGTGGCTTGCTCCCCTTTCATGTAGGAGAGGGAAGATAAAAGGACGAGCCCCACTTCTCCCATGGATTCGGACGAAGGAGAGTCGTAATTCTTGGTTGTGATCACCGAATTCTTGTAACGGATTTGGATGGAGAAAGAACCTTCGAGAGCCCCGACCATGAAGGAACCGTCCTCGAACCGGTAGAGGTTGTTCGCGTTCAAAAAAGATGCGGAGTAGGGGAGGATCTCTTCGTCCCAAGGGTTTCCGTTATAGACCAAGGAATAACGGGTGTAGAGTTTGACGGGGGTAGCGGAAGAAAAGCCGAACCAGCGGTCTTCCCCCTCTTCGCGAAGCCCGAAATCGATCCCTTTTCCCTCTGGGGAAAATAGCGCGTTGAAGGTGGCAACCACCTGTTTTGTTCCGTTTTTGACGCTATAGAAGCGATAAACGCCAGGGGCTTTGAATCCGACGGACATCGAAACGGTTTCTTGCCCCAGCTCCTCCATATGGATCGTTTTGCCATAGGTAAGATAAGAAAACGCTGCATCCGAAATTCCCCACGTTTGGTTCTCGGGAATGAGGGTTTCCACGAAGGGGGCGTCGGAAGAATAGCCAACGCCGTAGCGTTTGGGGTAATGGAGGTGGACGAAAGTCCCGACATCCACGGTGTATTGGGGAGGCGTCTCCCTCGAAGTTTCTAGGGGGTTGTTCTTGGAATACGGAAAGAAACTCGCAAGGCAAGAGGCGGTCCCTACCATCCCGACGAACAAAGCCAAAATGGAAAGAGGGATGGCCGCGAAGAGGGGGATGCGTTTCATTCTTCCACCTCCCAAGAATACCACTGGCTTCTTCGATAAAGGAGGTTCCCTTGCCGGTCCACGAAACCAAAGGCGTAAGAGCCATTTTTCATTAATTCGGGGAATTGGATCGAATGCCCCGGGAAATAGGTCCGGAGGTCAACGCTTGCATCCACTTTGGCGGTCCCTTCCTTGGTTAAGATGAACCGCGCGAGGCGATAGGGAACCGAGGATGGATGATCGGGGAGATAGTAGGAGAAAAACGGGTTTCGGGAAGTCCTCATGACCGTTTTCGGACTCACGATTCCTTCTTTTTTGTAAGAAGGGAGGTAGACAAAACCCTGTCCCTTCGCCCTTTCCTCGTACCCTTCTGGGGCGAAAATGCCACAGATGGGGTTCGCGGAAAAGGAAACGGAATACGAATAGGTCTCCTTCGCGTCCACTTCCCCTTCTTGGGAGATGCGGTAAAAATCGGTTCGGAAGCTAAGGCGCAGGGGTCCGCAAAAAGGGAGCAAGGAAACGCCGGATTCGTCAACGAATTCGCGGGTCATTTTCCTTCCGAAGGTCGGAGTTTCCCCCATCGACCAGTTTCCGAAGTTGGAGGAAAGGGAATAGGAGGTTTCTTCCGCATCAAAAGCGTAAATCGCCCCGTCCTCGTCGCTCGTCAAATAGGTGAGTTGGGGAAGGGAAGAATCCACGCGGAACAAGGCTTGGTTCGCGGTTGAAGAAGGGGAGGGGATATCGGTAGAAACCCCAAAAGCGCTTTTCCCGTAGATCACGTCCCCGGAATCCTTGGGGGTCAACGGGGAAGTGAGACGGGCATACAAAGAGAAAAACGGATCGAGTTTGCCTTCGGGAAGGAAGGGGCAGGAAAGAGGGTAATAAAAGGTCTCCGTGACGGGAGAAGGGGAAGCGAAGGCTTCCAAAGGGCTTTTCTCCCGCAGAAACTCCTCGCGGTCCTTCTTCTCTTGCCAATAATCCCCAAGCCAATAAGAGTTCACGAAATAGCCCACGAACCCATTGAAAATCCCCGCGGAAGCGACAATCGCCGCCAATAAGAGAATGGATGGCCTTTGTTTCTGCTTCTTTTGGGTAATCTTCTTCATGAGCTTTGGAAAAGAGGGTTATACGACGAGGTTCAGGATTCGGCCCTTGACGTAAATGACTTTCCGGAAAGGCTTCTCCCCGACGAAGGAACGGACCTTTTCGCTAGCCAGGGCGATTTCTAGGGCTTCTTCTTGGGTCGCGTCCGGAGAAAGGGCAATGACGTCGCGGGTCTTGCCATTCACCGAGACGGCGATCTTGACGGAATCCTTGACGAGGGCCTTGGGGTCGTAAGTCGGCCAGGGCTCGTAATCGATGAGGGAAGAATGGCCGAGGCGTTCCCACATCTCTTCCCCGACGAAGGGGCAGACGCAGGAGAAGACTTTGACGAAGCCTTCGAGGTAAGGACGGTAGATCGATTTGGCTTTGTAGACGTCGTTGATGAAGATCATCATCGCCGAAATGGCCGTGTTGAAGGAAAGGGATTCGAAGTCCTCGCCCACCTTCTTGACCATCGCGGCGTAGCTCGCGTCGAGTTCGTGGGAATTCTCGTCGGAAATCATCGAGGCATAGGGCTCTTCGTCGATGAGGCGGTAGACGCGTTCGATGAAGCGCCTCGCCCCGTCGAGCCCTTTCGTGGACCAGGGTTTGGTGTCGCATAACGGCCCGGCGAACATCTCGAAGAGGCGCAGGGAATCCGCCCCATGGGAAAGGACGATGTCATCGGGATTGACGACGTTCCCGCGGCTTTTGGACATCTTCTCCCCGTTCTCCCCGAGGATCATGCCTTGGTGGTAGAGGCGGAGGAAGGGCTCTTTGCAGGAAACGACCCCGATGTCATGGAGGAATTTATGCCAAAACCGGGCGTAGAGGAGGTGGAGGACCGCGTGTTCGGCCCCGCCGATATAGAGGTCGACGGGAAGCCAGTGGTCGAGGAGTTCCTTATCCGCGATGGCATTGGGGTTGTGGGGATCGATGTAACGGATGTAATACCAGCAGCTTCCGGCCCATTGGGGCATCGTGTTGGTTTCCCGTTTTCCGACCCTCCCGTCGTCCAAGGGTACTTCTAACCAAGAAGCGGGGGCGTGCTCCAAGGGCGGTTTGCCGCCTTTGGAGGGTTCGTAATGGTCCATTTCGGGCAAGGTAACCGGGAGTTGGTCTTCGGGGACGGGGAGCATCGAACCATCCGGCAACAAAACCATCGGGATGGGCTCGCCCCAATAGCGTTGACGGGAGAAAATCCAATCGCGGAGCTTGTAATGGATGACGCGCTTCCCCTTGCCCATGGATTCGAGTTCCTTGGTAATCGCGACTTTGGCCGAAGCGATGTCCATCCCATCGGCGAAGGAGGAATGGATGTGCTTGCCATCCCCCACGTAGGCGGAAGAAGAGATATCCCCTTCGATGACTTGGATCATGGGGATGCCGTGCTTTTTGGCGAATTCATAGTCGCGGGTGTCGTGGGCGGGGACCGCCATCACGGCGCCGGACCCATAGGACCCGAGGACGTAATCGGCGATGTACACCGGGATGGATTCCCCGTTGATGGGGTTGGTCGCGTAGATGCCGAGGAACACCCCGGTCTTTTCTTGGTTGGTGCCGGTGCGGGCCAGATCGCTTTTGGTCGAAGCGGCTTTCACGTAAGCCTCGACTTCTTCTTTTTGCTCGGGGGTCACGAGTTTTTTCACCAAGGGGTGCTCGGGGGCCAGGCAGCAATAAGTGCAGCCGAACAAGGTGTCGACGCGGGTGGTGAATACCTCAAAGGAATCGGGGGATCCGACGACGTCGAAGCGGATGGACACCCCTTCGCTGCGGCCGATCCAGTTCTTCTGCATCTCCAAAGTGGATTTCGGCCAATTCAAGGATTCGAGATCGCGTTCCAAGGCATCCGCGTAAGCGGTGATGCGGAGGATCCATTGGCGCATCGGCATCCGGATGACGGGGAATCCCCCGCGTTCGGATTTGCCGTCGATCACCTCTTCGTTGGCCAAAACGGTGCCGAGCTCCGGGCAGTAATTGACGGGGATGTCGTCTACGTAAGCCAAATCGTGCTCGTAAAGTTTTAGGAAGATCCATTGGGTCCACTTGTAATAATCCGAGTCGATGGTCGCGATTTCCTTGGTCCAATCGTAGGAGAGGCCGAGGCTATTGATCTGCTCTTTGAAATGGGCGATGTTGGCCCGGGTGAAGGGTTCGGGGTGGACGTTGTTCTTGATCGCGAATTGCTCCGCGGGCAATCCAAAAGCGTCCCATCCCATCGGGTGGAGGACGTTATATCCCTGCATCCGTTTCATCCGGCAGACGATGTCGCTCGCCGTGTAGCCTTCGGGATGCCCCACGTGGAGGCCTTGCCCGGAAGGGTAGGGGAACATGTCCATGCAGTAGTATTTGGGTTTGGAGAAATCGCGCGTGTCGCAATAGAAGGGGGACTTGGTTTGATAAACGTCCCGCCATTTGGTTTCAATGGTCCTGTGGTCGTAACTCATAGGCTACATTATAAGCGCTCCGCGCTATCTTTCTAGGGGTCAACTGGGCGATTCCCCCTATTGGGGGGAGGGTTTCCCTCGGGGCTTTTTGACCTCAGAGGGTTTCAAAAAGCGTTTCGACGCCCTTATTTGCTGGGGCTACGGACCGGAAGGCCGCGGTAGGATTCGGGGGCTTGCCCGGTTCCGAGGTAGACGAGGTAACGTTCTTGAAGATCGTTCACGAGGGCGTATTCCTCGTCGATTAGGTTCGCGACCGAATAGGTGACGCTTTTGGGGGTGATGTCGAAGAACGGGTTGTTGGTCCCTGCATAAGTCGAGCCGCGGAAAAGGACGTGGCGCTTATCCCCCACGGGATGGAGGTAGGTCACCGATTCGGGGACTTGGACGATGGTAACCTTGGATCCCCCGAATTGGTAATCCCCGATGGTTTGGAGGCCTTCGGGAAGGTAGACCATCGAGAGGTTCGATTTGTTGTAGCAGCCTTGGTAGGCGAGGGTGTGCACGGGCTTCCCCTCTTTTTCAAAGGGGATGTAGGCGGTGCTTATAGAAGAATCCTTCACCTTGACCGATCCTTCGGAAGAATGATCGTCCCAGGAGAAAGAATAACGGTCCCAATTGGGGTCATCGACGGAGGCGCAATCGTATTGGATCTGGATGGCGTCGATGGTTAACGGGTTCTCTCCCGCGGATATCCGGATGTGGGTGGGGGTGACCCCGTCTTCGAAAGAATGGGTGACCCCGGAAGATAATGCGGCGCGGTATTCGTAGCCAAAAGAGCAGGCGAAGCCGTATTCGAGGGTGGCTTCCCCCGTAAAGGAAACGGAGAGGGAAGTGATTTTATGAAGGGGATCGATGTTGCTGATCGACCCCAAGGGGTCCAAGGATCCGAAAGCCCCGTCAAGAGGATGGTAGCCATCGAGATAAAACTCAATCGGACTCCCCGAAGAGGTCTTGGCCATTCCTTTCTTCTTCCCTTCTTCCATGGGGGAAGAGGAATCCAAAACCAAGGCAAAAGACGAAGGGGAGGCAATCGAGAAACGGAAACTGGGCACACGAGAGAAGACCCCCATGGCCAAGACCGCGCCTAACCCCAACACGGAGAGAGAAGTCATCCATTGAACACGTTTCATAAACATACCCCAAATGCAATATGGGAATCATGTTGCCAAACGAAGGATTTTGCAAGGGAAACCGGTCAAAATGCCTTAGAATTCCGTCAAATTGGTAAAAATTGTCAACAATTCGCCCTTTTGGCTTTTTCATTTTTATCGCGTTTGGATTAAAATTTCTTAATCTCATTGGAGGAATTCCCATGTCCCACCGAATCCGCCGAATCGCCTTATCCTTGGTTTTTGGATTAGGGCTGCTCCGTTTCGCGTCCGTTCAGGAAACGCCTGTTTCGCTTTCCGGAGTGGAAAGCACCACCATCACCATGTCGCAGCTTTCCAATTACCTGTCGAAGCAAGATGCCCATTACCCCATATCGGATGATTTCATCAAAACCCACCAGCAAGCCAGCGGGGGATACATCCAATACGCGAAACAATGCGGGAAAACTGTGGACAAAGAACAATGCGAGCCCGACCAAAAATGGCACTTCTTCTCCTCTTGGCTCTACCGTTCGATCGACGATGGCACTTTGACGTGGCAGGAAAGCGGGAAGGGCAGAACCTACTCGGGCTTCCTTTGCCCCGAGTTGCTCTTATGGCTATTCGAAGCCTGCGGAGGGGATTCTACCGCGGTCGAGGCGGCCAAGGAGGTCGCGATTACAGGAAAAGACGCGGGAACCCCGTTGGCCACGATCGCCAAAAACATGCGCGAACTCGTGCCATGGGACAATTTGGAAGCGAACATCCTCGCGGGGATTTCTCCCGATGATCCCTATCACGTGACTCCCGCGGTGGACAAAGATAATTTCCTGATCACGGGCCTTTCTTACGACGGGTATCAGCCGGGGGATACCGTCAAGTTTGACCTCGCCTTGCTGTCTCCTTTGAAGAAGGTTTCTGCCCTTTCTTACAACGACGTCGCCCTCGAGGTGAACGAAGAAGGGCATTATTCCTTCCCCATGCCTTCTAGCGACGTCACCTTGTCGGTCACTTTGGTCGACGTGGACGCCCCCGAACCCGAGCCCGATCCCACCTCAAACATGACGCTCCTCGCGGATTTGGATTTCCCCGTGGCGGATCAAAGGGGCGTAACCAGGTACACCACTTCCTTCACCTGTTCGAATAACGGCATCGGCTTCACCGTATCCGGGGCCAATAACAACAGCAACAAATGGTCCTACGTCGCGATGGGGACGAAGAGTACCTCCAACACCGCTTCCATCGTGAATTCCACCCCGCTTCCTAACGCCTTATCCGCGATCAAATTGGACCTCTCGGCCTATCGCCCCGATGCGGTCGAAAGCGCCACTTTGTATTTGGACGAATCCAGCGATTTCTCTAGTCCAACCTCCCTGGATTTAACAAGCCTCATCCCCGCTTTCTCCGCTCCCGGGGAAGTGACCATCCTCGTCCCACAAGAATCCTGGATGAAGGGAGGATACGCGAAACTCGAATGGAAGACCAACGACTCGGTTGCCAGCAACGGATACATCCATCTGGACCGCGTCCGTTATTTCTCTCCAAGCCTTGGGACTTTGGCCTCCTTGCAAGTGGAGGATGGGCCCATGGAGATGACCGCGGGGACTCCGTTTGCTTTCTCTTCCAAAACAAGAGCCGTATACGATTCCGGTTCCCGCGTCTTGCTCGCCCAAGGGCTTACCTTCTCCTTGAATGGAACCCCCATCCAAAACGGCGACCTCATTCCCGCGGATGCGGCGGGGGAAAACGTCCCGTTGATCGTCTCTTATTCCGAGTCTGGAATAAACGTGAGCCAAACCCTCCTTTTGACCATCGCCCCGCCTAGCGGAGTCGACGAAGTCGTCTCCGGAACATTGATTGGGGCATCCCCCATCGAGGCGTTCTCCGGATCCCTCTTGCAAGACGCCGCGGATCTCTCTTCGTACCAGTTCTCCTTCTCCCGGACCAGCGGGAATGTGGAAACCCCATCCATCGGCCTTTCTTCTAGCGACGTCCATCTGGGGATTTACGATTCCTCAACCCCGACCGAAGAAGGAACCCCCATCGACGGAAGTTATGAGTTGACCTTGCAGGATCATGGCAAATACCTCGTGGGATTCTACGAAGGGGTGCGCGCGGAAGGATCCGTGGCTATCTCCATCATCAAGTGGCGAAGCGTCCTCCAAGACATTGAAAACGAAACGGTGGAATATGACTTTTCTTCTTCGGACAAGAACTCCAATTCCGAAATGAAAGAAAGCGTCTTCCATGGCTATCGCCTCGATTCGACGGTTCTTCTTTCTTCCACCCAAATCTCCAAGGTTTATAACGCGAAAGGGGATACCGACGGATACCTCAAGCTCAGCACCGCGAGTTTGGCCGGTTTCATCCGTCTCACCGTGGATCCGGGCTTGTCCATTGATTCCATCTCGGTCACCGCGAAATATTATTCACCCTCCGAATCTTCCTTCTCGATCAACGGCAAATCCTTCGACGCGACCGAAACCTTCTCCACTTTTACGGTTTCCAAGGCCAACGGGGATTACCCCTCCACGAACGAATTCGCCCTGTTGCCTGCCAAACGGCTTTTCGTCCAATCCTTCTCTTTCACCGTTTCGGGCAGCCAAGACATCGGCAAGCAAAGCGACGCGTTGGCCCTCGAATCCTTCATCGACCAATACCTGCATATGGACGACTATGGCGAAAACCTCGGTTATTGCGCGGACCAAGAACATGGGTATTACCAAAAAGCCAAAACGGCATTCGATTCCTTAAGCGAAACTCAAAAGAAACTGTTTGCCTCCAACTCCGCCTACCAAAGCGAATGCGCCCGGTTATCCGCGTGGGCGAAAGCGAACGGGGAATCCTTCCTCGGGGGAATGTTCCTTTCCCAAAAGAACGCCCCTTCCTTCTTCGCGTCGAACAAAGAAAGCCTTTCCCTCGCCTTATTCGCGGGTTTAGGGATTTCTTCCTTGCTTGGATGCTTCTTCCTTCGTCGGAAAGCGAAACGACAAACCGAAGTCAATTCGAATTGATTGCCTTAATCACTGTTCCTGCAAAGGAAAATGGGGCTGTTGAAAAACTCCCCAAAACAAATGCGCCAGGCTTACGGCAAACTGGCGCTTTTGTTTTGCCTTGGACGATGAATGTGCCAAACCGATGGCGTTTCCTCCAGCGGATTCCCGAAGGAACATGCTCAGCATATTGCAAAACCTCCGCAGTCATAGAAAAAGGAGCTGTCGATAACCCATAGGTTTTTCAACAGCCCCATTTTCGTTATTCAAGGGAGATCAGTTTTCTTTCTTCTTGTGAAGAATGAGGCAGGCCCCGACGGTGCTAAGTCCGGCGAGGGAGATGCCGGCGATGGTCCAGATTGAAGAACGATTCGACGAAAGCGAGGTGAAGGAGCCAGAAGAAGCCGACGCGCGTCCGAGGAAATCCTCAAATCCCGCATACTTATTCACGATGAAATCGTATTTGGCGAGGGCTTTCTCGATTACGTTGTCCGAATATTGGTTCGCGGAGCCGTTTTTCAACATGCGGACTTCATTGCCGATCAAGGCTTTGTTGAATTCCGTTTTGACCGCGGCCCATTGCTCGGAAGCGGGAGCGGTGACGCCCGTCTTGTCGCAAGTGACGGAATCGAGAATCATGTTCGCGATATTCTCCGCGAACGACCCTTCTTTGACCACGAAAACATTGGAGTCTTGCAATCCGGTACCCGTCTCATAAATCTTGGTGTAGGAACGCCAATCTTGAGTCATATACGTCGTTAAGTAACGGGTTTCCTCTTCATAAACAGAAGAGAAATTGAACGCGCCATTCACATCCTCGCTTTGCGCAACCATCCAAGGGCTAGAGGAGTTTGAGGTCATAACGCGGACCCCATTGTTAGTTTTAGCACCAACCGTGAGGTAATGCTTTTGTTGCTCAATTTCAATCGTAATCTCGTAGGCGTTTTCCGCAACCGCTTTAAAGTCGAATGGCATCAATTCGTTGGCGGCGGTAAGGGACACTTGGGTCGGTCCGGAATCGGTCGCGGCGACCGAATTCAATCCGTAGGTTTTAGCGGAATTCACAATATAGTAACGACCGTTTTCAATTAAACCGCTTGGCTCAACCACATCGACAACAAAGGTCGTGCTTTTTTCATTGTAAGTTACCTGCACCTCTTTTTGCCCGTTGGCCAAATCTTCTTCAGTGAAGGAATAGCCTTCTTCAAGGTCCAACGTGAATCCTTCCAAAATCGTGCCGGTTGTGCCGTCGTTGTAGGTTGCGGTCAAGGCCAAACCCGTGGAGTCAAATGTTTCTCCGACGAAATAACTCGATTTGTTCGGAGAAGTCGCGACCGCGATGGAAACAAGCTCTTTGTGGGTAACGGAAATCGTCACCTCAGCCGTTTTGCTGACTCCCCCTTCTTCGTAGGTGAACGTAACGGCGGTATCCAAAACGGTGAGAACCCCCGTTTTATCGTAAGAGTATTCGCTCTCATTCAACGTCTTATAGGTGCTATCGTCGTAATTGGCGCGGAGGACAAGCCCGGTCGGATCGAAGTGTTCTTCGTCGCTGTAGCTCGTTTTCGTTGGAAGGGTCACGATTTCCAAACCCGTCAATTTCTTCGTGACGGTGAATTCGATCGAAACGGGTTTGCATCCCGCCAAAGTGGCAGTAACCGTCGCGGACCCGCCTTTCACGGCGGTCACGACGATCGAATCCCCCGTCTCCGCGGAAATCGAAACCGCTTCACCGGCAACCTCCCAAGCCACATCGCCAGAAGGATCGTTGACGCGAGAGACGGTCAATGTCGCTTTGCCGTTGACTCCCAGGTTAGTCTCGCCGGAAACCGAAACGGAGATGGCGGTATCGTTGGAAACATCGCGGTAAAACACAGGCTCGGTACCCGTGGAACTGGCATAAGTCGCCCAACCATTATCCCCGTTGTTTTTCAGGAAGCTGTTGACGGGTTTTGCTTTATTCCCAACGTTCTCTACGGTTGCAACGCCTTGTCCGTCAAAAGAAATCTCCCATTTTGCATAATCATTTAATGTGTTTGTTAATTGGGCTTTATTATTCACTCCAGTTCCAGCCAAATAAGAACCCGCGCCGTCTTGAATTGTCCAGTAATTCTCGACTGGGGAAATCGTCCAAACGGTCGCCGAAGCGTCGTTGACAAAAGTTCCGCTTTCGCTAATCTGGGGTACACCCCCGTTCGCTGCCCTACCAGAAGAAATGGTGTTGCTTAACGAGTTTTTTCCGGCGGAATCAATGATGAGGTATTGTCCAGCGGCCATCTCTGTCACCTTGCTGAACATTTTGGCTTTTAGCCCGGTGACGGTAGTGGTGAACGAAGCGTACTTTGTGTCATCTTCCGTCGAAGTTACCGTAATGGTGTAGTCTCCATTCGCGGGGAAGGTCACGGTAAACTGCCCATCCTTTGGAGTGGAACAAAAAGCCGAGGGACTGACGCTAACATTGACGCCACTATTGCCCACTTCGCCGGTATAGGACACCCAATATTCGTACGTCCCCTGGACCGAAGTCGCCCCATTCCCATTGATGGATCCATTGCCGTTCACAGCAACGCCTTCGACTTGAATGGAAGAAGATTTCGATACCGTGGTGTACTCAATCCAATAGAGTTTAACTCCCCTGGCAATGCCGGTGACCGAAATGGTGATGCTGTTGCCAACCACGCTCTTACCGGTGGCGGAGATCGTGACATCATTAGCAGCATTTAATGCCCCTGACGCGAATTCGGTTTCCCCCACCTTGATGCTGACCTTCCCGGCAGTGCCAGAAAACCCGCCCATTTTCACCGAAATGGCGCTCACGGTTGTCGCCTCGGGCAAAGTTCCGACAATGGTAATTGATTTTGCAGGTTTGCTACCAGACCCAATCTGCGAATAAGTAGGCTGTTGGGTAAATGACGTAGTGCCAGTCACGTTGCAATTCCAAGGATTGTCTTTCTCATCCTTAAATGAAGTGGAAGCGGCGTTAATTTTCCAAGCATTAGTTCCAGCGTTAATTGTCGTTTTTTCTTCCGCTGCATTCACGCGCATAACCTCGCCGGCATGGCTTCGTGTCCATCCCGCCGCAGCGCTCACGCCGGCCGCGCAAACTGAAAAAGCCAACGCGGCTAATCCCAACGCGGTTAAAGACCATTTTTTGTTCATAATCTCATTCTCTCCCTTCATGCGAATTGGGGCGATGGGAATCACCCGGCCCCTTATGAACTTCGACGATCGAAACTCTCTTCGAACACGCTCTTAACGCATTCGAAGAGGATGCTGCATTTCGATTCCCATCAACCCCTTCTTGGCCCTATTCCGCGAAAGGAAGAAATCGACATTGCAGGGATGAGATCTATAGATCCATCCTTTCAGCAAGTAATCATAGATTAGCCCTATATCGGTTTCAACCACATAGTAAGGACGATTTGCCACTTACTATGTAATAGTAAATGGGATTTGGTAATCGCTTACACAAAAACCCCGAAGGATTTCTTGGGAGAGAACTTCGGGGTTTGGTGCAGCAAGGAATCTTGCTTTATGAACTCACCGATAGGGGCGGTGAGGACCACCTAAAGGTTAATTCCGTTCGTTCTTCTTGCGGATCAAGAAGAAGGATCCTAAAGCGAGGAAGCCCAGGGAAGCGGAGGCGGCGAGGGCGATGGAGGAAGCGGAGGAATTCCCAATCATTTGCTTCGTGGCGGACAAAACGATTTTGTTCGCGGCAACGCGTCCGGCGAAATCATCGTAAATCGCGGTTTCCGCCGTATTGTATTTGGCAACGATGTAATCGTATTTCGCGAACGCTTGTTCCACCGTGTTCCCCAAGGGATTCGAGGTGATTTCTTTCGCGTAGTCAATCACGGTTTGGGGTAGATTGAGGAACGCGATTCCGCGAGTGTCCCAATCATCCACCGACGGGGCATTGGTTCCCGTGGGGTCGCAGACGTAAGACGAAACGAAGTCCTTGCACCAGGATCCGAAGGCATCGTAGGTGTATTTGATTTCAACGCCCGTGATTCGAACTTGGCCATTGGTGGCAGTTCCGGAGTTGCCAACCGTCAATTCCAACGAGGTGCCGGAGCATTCGTACTCGGTTCCGGAAGCAAGTTTCGTCGTGGTATCGGAATTGAGGACCAAGGTTCCGGAGCTTTTGACCGTGTAGATGAATTTCACGCTCTTCAGTTCATACCCCACCGTGGGGAGTTGAACCGTCAAAACCGTGTTGCCGGTTTTCCCGTTCTGATAAAGGCGCCATTCCTCGTAATAACTTGGATTGTGGGTTCCGCCGTTTTTCTTGGCGTTCAACGTTACCACATTATCCACGACAACGGAGGTCAAAACGGATTCACTCGGGAGTTTGTTGTTTGTGCCGTATTCCGAAATGCTCAAACTGGCAATGATGTCTTGCGATACGACAATCGCGTAACCTTCGGCCAATGTCGCGGTCACCCCTGCTTCAACGTATTCGAGAGTCACGATCTTTCCGTTGTCTTCGGCAGACAGGACATACGTTTTGGGGTCGATTTTCACTCCTCCGATATAAACCGTCACATCGTCCAAAGTCAGGTCGGTTTTCGCATTGCTCGAATAGTTGGCTTTCAGCGTTCCCGAGCCAAGGGTGAAAGCCGACCCAACGCCGAACTCCGTTTGTTGGTTGCTGATGACCAAAGCGGTCACTTTGTCGAAGTTGACGGTAGCCGAGACGGTCTTGGAACTGTGAAGATTTCCTTCCACCGTGGCGGTCACGGTCAAATCCAATGTCACAGTGGGGGTGGCTTCGTTGGTGCCCGCGGCTTTCGGAGACGCAGGGCTGAAACTCCAATCGACCGCGCCGGAATAGACTTCCTCGTGGGAGTCGTCGTAATGGGCGATCACCGAAAGGCCGGATACGTCCCAGGCTTCCGCGCTGGAATTGTAGGTCGTGGTGGTCATGTCACCCGTGATAGAAATAGAATCCATGGCAGGATTATTGACGAAATCGATCGTGCCTCCATTGATGACAACGGTATTGCCGCTGGCGGAAAGCACGCCATACCCGCGAAGATAAGTGCCGACTTCGATGGTTTCGCTCGAATAATCGCTCGAAACCGTCATGCCGTAAAGTCCAAACGAGCCGTCATCGATGAGATAGCCTGAAGTTACGACCTTGCTGACGTAACCTGCGACGTAATAAGTGTTCGTGGTGTCATTGGCAATCTGATAAATGTTTTCCGCTTCCGAACCGGTTAACGGATCGTCTTGGGTGCCTTTGTGAGCGGAAAGAACATGGAAGGGGTAAACAAAGGAATCCAGCCCTTCGCAAGAGATGGTGATTTGGGCATCCCCGACCCCAACCGCGGTAATAAGACCGGTAGTGGAGTCCACCGTGGCGACACTTGGGTTATCGGAAGAGAAGGAAAGTGGGCCTTCGCTTCCGGTCGCGTTTTGAATGGAAGCCGGCAACGCATAGGTGCCGCCCACGACTTGAATATAGTTCTTAGCGTCATTCGCCAAACCGATGGAGGTCGATGATTCTGGGGCGGAATAAAGGAATCTCGCCTCTTTGAACTCAACATATTTGTTTTTCGAATTGGACACCGACACGTTAAACAAGAATTTATAGAAAGATCCTTGAGCCCAGCTGGTTTCAGAAGTTGGACTAAAACTAATGGTGCTCGAAGCGGCAAAATTCGCGGTAACCGTATCAACCACGGTAGAAAAATCGGCGTTGCTTGCCACAACCAAACTCAACGAATTCACCGCGATGCTGTCAGCGGCTCCGACATCCAGTTCAATCCTAGAAACTTGCTGATTCATGGCCGTTTTGGAATAAACCGCGCGGTCGACTTTGGTAAGGCTTTTCCCTCCAATTCGCCATGGAATCACAGTGCTGTTTCCGGTCAAGTTCCAAGTGATGTCACCAATCGTAATGTCACAATTACCAGTGTAGCTATTATTGCTTCCTTTGGCTGGAGTCAACGTGTATACGGTACTCTCCGCCGCGGATACCCCAATCGAGGCATCCTCGCGCATTCGCGATACGAAACCGGAAATCCCCGCGGACAAAGATAAGCCTAGCAGCAAGGCTCCTCCAAAAATCTTCTTCTTGAATCCGTTCATTCTTTTCTCCCTCCCGTTCTTTCGAACAGCCATGAACAACTCTAGAATTGGTCTAGGAGGTTACGTTCGCGTATTTCGCGAAGCGCGCTCCCGCCCATATCAGGCAAATCATAGAGAGAGAGAGAGAGAATCAAGCACTCATAGGGAGTGACTGCTAACTTTACTACGTAGTAGTAAATGTGCTGTATCTATTTCTTCGAAAGCGTTTTCATTCCTTATTTCGGGGTCAAAAAGCCCCCTGAAGGGCCAAGGGGGCTTGCAAGGGAGGAATGTCCCTAGGATATGCATTTTCTTCCCTGGGGGCCTTTGGTGGCCTCCGGGGGGCAATCACTTGCCGTAGAACCGATTCACCGTGGCGCGCTTGGCGTTCATGTAGGAAGAGACGTTGCCAAGTTCTTCTGCCCGACCGTATTTAGAGGTCAATTCCTCGAATGCGGCGGGATTCAAGGTCGAGTCGAGGTATTGTTTAATGTAGGCGGAATAGGCGTCTTGGTAGGGTTTACGGTCGTAAGATAGTTTGCTATTGGACTTATTCTGATCGAAGAAGGTCGCGTAGAACACCGAGGCGGCTTCTCCTCCGTCGAACGTCATCGGGGAGAAGGGGTTGACGTCTTTTTGGGCGACTCCCGAGGAGCTGGACACTTCCAAGCCAAGACACCAGTCATAATCATAGGGGATGTAGATGGCTTGGCCGGTAGAAGGCAAGAAATAGACGTAATAGTTGTTGTAATTGAACCGTGCATCGTCGAAATTGCCAATGAGGTAGGCCAGGGCGCTATAACGGAGGAATTCATCGACGTGGAGGGTGGATTCTAAGAGCGTTGCAGGGGCCCCCGCGTAAACGAGGTTCCACATGTTCGCGATGAAGTTCGCCATCGACGAGAAATCGCTGTTGTCCCCGTCGTCGTTGGTTTTGAGGTCGTAGCAGGGATTGTAATACTCGTAGTTGTTCTCGACCCCGATCTTGCCCCGGAGGATGGCCTTGCCCGAGCAATAGCCGTTCTCGTCGATCACGTAATCGATGGCCCCGCTGCGGGAGAGGTCCCCTTTCCCCATCGGGCCGTAAACGCATTTGTAGAGGTCCCCTTTGGCCTCCGCTTTGGAATAGCGGCGCTTCAAGAAATCCTTGTCGATGGTCTCCACCGTTTCGTAATGGCTCGTCAAAGAGGTGACCCCATCTCCGAAGGTGAGGGTCGTGAGCCCGGCTTTGGGGGTGGGGACGCCGGCTTTTTCAAAAGCCCGATAGGCGTAGATCTCGCGAAGAATGCAATCCCCTCCGGTCGAGGTGTTGCGGGTCACGTATTTCAAATCGAGTTTGGATAGCCCGAGGAAGTTGCGTTTCTTCCTCGCTTTCCTGCCATCGGCGTCCTCGCTCCAATCGCGGGCGAAGCCTTGGAGGAGTTCATCGGAGTAGATGTCGTCGTCGAAGGTTTCCTTGAAGGTGACTTTGAAGTGGACGAGGTTCGCGACCACCCCATCTTCGTTATAGATTTTCCTTCGCGAGGTGTTGCCTTTCATGCGGACCCCGGCGTCGGGATAAACGTAGTCCTTGCCTTCAAAGCGAATACTCACTTCAGCGGGCAAATAGACGTCGTCGTATTTCTTTTGGTCGCTTTGGTAGTCGGACATGAAGCGCAGCGCTTCGGGGGTGAAGGCGATGTTCATGCTCACGTCGGTCGCGTCAAAAAAGCGCAGCGCTTCTTCGGTGAAAGGGGTGTCGACTTCCACAGGGGCTTCTACGCTGGAAGAGGAAGACTCTTGGGGGATGGAAGAAGAAATGGAGGGGGATTCGATTCCTTGGGAATCGGAGGAAGAGGAGCCCCGAATCGGGCTCAAAGAACAAGAGGCGAGCAAAAAGGGAATCGCCAGGACAAATCGTTGTGGTTTCATGGCCCAATTATCGCGCGCTAAGGCGTTTCGGGGCAAGAGGCAACCCAAACCCAGAGTTTGGAGGATGCTAACCCCGGGGATTTTGGACAGGGTTTTCGATTTGTGGTACATTATGCACTCGAAAGGAACATGGGCATGGACGCGCACGAAGAAACCATCGATACCGAATTGCATCAACCCGAACCCCGTTCGATTCCCGGAATGGTCCGCTACATCGTCATCCTTTTCGTGTTGGCCCTTTTCTCCTTCCTCGCCTTCTCCGCCATCTACCTGATGGCGTTTTATGACGCTTGCTCCCTGGGGATGCTTTTCACCCAGATCAAAACCCTCCAAGGGGCGGCGGGAGGCACCGTTTGGGCCTATATCGCCGCCGCGGTGGTCCCGACCCTTTTGGTGCTAGGGATCTACAGTTTCCTCTACTTCTTCTACCGCAAGAAAAAGAGAATCCGCGCGATCCATTGGACCCTCATCGGGGCTGGGGTGTTCGGCCTTGCCTTCGGATCCGTTTCCTTAACGAGCGCCTGGAACTACATGGGCATCAGCGAATACATCGCCCTCGTCAGCGATACGAGCGAGGTGATCGACGAAAGTTACGTCGACCCCTATTCGGTGGAAATATCGCGTCCCGCTAAAAAGAAAAACCTGATTCTGCTCTTCCTCGAATCCATGGAAAACACTTGGGGCGACCCTTCCATCGGCGGGGTGAGCGAAGTCAATTTGATCCCCGAGCTTTCCTCGTATTCTTTAGCCCATGGGGAGAACTTCGGGGATGGGGCCTCGTTGAACGGGGCGATCCCCCTTGAATTCTCCAACTGGACCGCGGCCTCCTTGTTCGCTAACACGAGCGCAACCCCTTTGAAAGTCCCCTTGACTTCCGCCGCCTTAAGCGACGAGCATACCTACTTCCCGGGGGTCACTGCCCTAGGGGACATCCTCGAGGTCGATGGGTACACGCAAGCCTTCTTATGCGGAAGCGACGCCGCCTTCGGGGGACGGAAGGCCTATTTCTCCGCGCACGGGGATTTCGATTTCTACGACTTGAATTACTATAACGCCTTCCCCAAAGAAGACCCCCACCACATGGATTTCGACGGGTTCTGGGGTTTTAACGACCAAAACCTCTTCTCTTTCGCGAGGGAAATATTGAAGGGGATGTCCGACGATTACATTGCCAAGGGAACCCCTTTCCATTTTTCGACGTTGACCGTCGACACGCATTTCCCCGAGGGGAACCCTTGCCCCTTATGCAAGTCCGAGCATTCCCATCCTTACGCGAACGTCTATTCCTGCTCTTCCCGCCAAGTGACCGATTTCCTCTCTTGGTTCTACGATTCGGGGGAACTCCCCAAGGAAACGACGAGCAACACCGTCACGGTGGTTCTGGGGGACCACAAATCCATGACCAACAACCCTCCGGCGGAGATTCCCGAGGGTTATAGCAGGGATACCTTCGTCTCCTATTTCAACGCCTTCGCTTCTAGGCAAAGCCTCGCCCCTCGGAGGTATTCTTCCTTGGATAGCTTCCCCACGATCCTCTCCGCTCTAGGCTACTCCATCGAAGGGGAACGCTTGGGCTTAGGGGTCAACTTGTTCTCTTCTCTCCCCACCTTGACCGAGCAACTCGGGGAAAAAGGGATCAACGACGAAATCCAAAAATCCTCCAAGGTCTTAGAAAGCCTTTTGGAATACGATTGCAGCGACATCGAAGAAGTGAAACGGACCCATCGTTACCCCGAAGCCCGGGGGATCGAAACGGAGGTAAAGGGCAACGAGGCAACCCTCCGTCTCATCCGTCCCCATAACGTTTACGAAGAATATACCGCTTACGCGGACATCCTCTCTCCCCAAGGGACAATCACGGTCAAATTAAAAGCCAAGGACCGCGATTTCTTTGCTAGCAAAACCCTCGAGAAAGGGCATTACGTCGCTTCCTTCTACCTCGAAGGGAAGTCCAAGAACCGTTATTCCTTGGGCGAAACGGAATTCGATATCTCTTAAGTCGCGAAACCCGCGACTTTTTTTACGGGCGTGGAGTACCGAAATAAAACACGGCGATGGCCCCGGGGCCCACGTGGGCGCCCGTGCAGAAATCGTACATCGCGATTTCGATGTTTCTAAGATTCGGGACTTTGGCCCGGATGAGCTCCGCGACGCGTTCCGCGTCTTCCTTGCAATCGCAATGGGCGACATATAAGGTTTGGGTTTCCGGGGAAACGATGCTCTCCCCCACGGTTTGGGCGAGGCGGACAAGGGCCCTCCTCCTGCCGATCATCTTGCCGCAGCTTTCGATCTCGGCCTCTTTGGAGGCGCGAAGCATCGGCTTGATGTCTAGGACTTTTCCTAATGCGAACAAGAGTTTGGAAATCCGCCCTCCCCGCATCAAATAGACGAGGTCGTCGACGGTGAATTCGTTGCGCACGTTCAAGCGGATCGGCTCGATGGCCTGCACGATTTCCTCGAGGGTTTTCCCTGCTTTGGCGAGTTTCGCGGCTTCCATGGCGATGATCCCTTCCCCAAAGGAAGCGGAGAGGGAATCCACGCAGGCGATCTTGCGGTCGGGGAATTCCTCCAAGAGGATATCTTTCGCCGTAGAAGCGGAATTGAGGCTCCCGCTTAATTTGGAAGAGATGGAGGTATAGAAAATGTCATATCCCTGTTCGAGGTATCGGCGGAACATCGCTTCGTAATCCCCGGGAGTGCACAAACTGGTTTTGACGTTCGCCCCGCTTCTCAAGGCGTCGTAAAACCCTTTCCCGGCTTCTTCGTAACTGAGGGTGGGATCGTAGCAAAGATGGACTTCTTCTCCGATTCGGTAGGTGAAGCTCACCATATCGATGCCATAGGCTTCGAGCATCTCCTTGGTGAGATTGCTCGCCGAATCGGTTATGACTTTCACGGGCATGGGATCATCCTCCTGTTTCTTGGATTTCGCATCTTGTTTTTAATACGAGATGGAAAGCGCCTATATAGTACTTTGCTTTGCCAACAAAATACAGGGGGCATTTGGAAAAACGCCCCAGGGAGTAAATTCCTCCTCGGGGCGTGATGTGGTCTATGGGGACGCCATCCCCGGAATGCAGCTTATTCCGCTTTCACGCCGGTCCAGCCTTGGCAGCTGACGAGGTTTTGGATCAAGCTCTGGGCGGAGCCGTATCCCAATTCTTTAGCACGCATGATCTGCGAAGTCCTGTTAGGCGGCGAGGGCGCGTTCATAATAATCGTCGCGCATCACGATCACCGCGCTGCGGAACGCGTAGGAGGTGATGGTCGCGCCGTTTTTGATCGTGTCATCGTAATTCGCACTGCCCGAGACGAGGCCATCCGCGAACCCGGTCCATTGCGTGTAAGTGAAGGAATTGGAGAGGACGTGATAGCCCGATGGGCGGACTTCTTCGGCCTTTCCTTCGGTAACGGAACCGGAGAACCCGACCATGAATTCCATCTTTCCGGAGCCGCCGTATTCCGAATAAGGCGTATCCGCGGTTTCGGCGTAGTAAACCGCCGCGGTGGATTTGTCGCCCAAAACAACGTCGTAACGCTTGGAAATCAAGCCGCTTTGCGTCTGCTTGTTCATGTCTTTGTAAGAGAAGTTGACATCCATTTCGGCAGTGGCGTAACTGTCCGCGGTTTCGAAGATCTCCCGGATCGCAAGCAAGGTATCATCGACCGGCCCGGTTCCTCCTCCGGTCCAAAGGCCCAGATAGGATTCTCTGGCGATGGTCAAAGCTTTGTACAAAGCGGAGGTGGATACCGTTCCCCCGGCGCCGACGGAGAAGCTATCCCTACTTCCGTCAAACGCCACTTTTCCGCTCACGACGGCGGCGGCGTAATCGGCGGCTTTGTTCGTGTATCCGCCTTTGGTGGTGACGTTGATCGCGTAAGGCTTCACGCTGGCAACGGTTTCTTCGCTGATGTCTCCGCTGAAGGCAACCGTGAAGGCAAGGGGCTCCGACATCGGGGTGCCGGCGTCCACGGTGAAGGCGTAACCGAATCGGTCATTCCCGTTCTTGGCCATCAAATAGGCATCTTGAACGAGGATGCCGGATTTCTTGTACGGTTCGAACCCGTCGACTTTGCTAAACGAGGCGGCGGCATCCAAAGCTTTGATGTCTTTGGGGGCTCCCACCACCGGATGGGCTTTTTGGTATTCTTTGGCCAAAAGGTTGGCTCCGCCGAGAAGCCCGGCGGCCACGACGCAAATCGAGCCTAGCACAAGCGGTGCTTTGATGAATAATTTGTTCATTGGATGGCTCCTTCCTTAAACAGCAAGACCAACACAACCGCGGCAAGCGCGAGGACGCCCCAAACCGAAATAGCGATCGTATGCCATTTCTTCCAACGGGCAGTGCTCCATTGGGGGTAATCCAAAACGCAGGCGATGACGTTGGCCAAAAGGATGGAATAGACCACCCCTTCGGTTCCCATGAAGAGGCGGAAGAACACGACGATGGTTCCTCCAAACGCCCCGAAGAGGAAACGGGAACTCGATCCCACGGGAGAGGTTACCGGGTCGGTGATCATGTAGGTCAAACCAAACAGGAAGCCACCCGAGAGGATGTGGTAAAGAACGAATTGGAAGGGATTGACGGCGATCTTGGTGCTGACGACGATTCCGGCGGCCAACATCAAGACGACGAAGGCTCCCGCGTAGGAGACGACGACGCGCCAATCGATGGTGCGGGTGATGAGGAGGTAAATGAGCCCAACAAGGATCGCAAGGCGGAAGATTTCCCCGAGGGATCCCGGGACTTTGCCTAACAGCAAATCCATGAAGTTGGCGTTAGCGATGTTCGACATCGTTTTCGCATTTTCAATCGAAGTGGCGCCGGTATTGACCCAATCCATGGTGCTGCTCGCGTTGAGCATGGTCGGCTTCAAGAACCCGCGGACGACGATGACTCCCAAGGCAGCCGGGTTGAAGATGTTGCTGCCGATTCCGCCGAAGATGAGTTTGCCAAGGACGATGCCGGAAGCGGCGCCGATGACCACGGCAACATAACCCATTCCATTGCCAAATCCCATGTCCGTCGGCAAGCACATGGCAAACAAGACGGCGGTGATGAGGGAGGAAAGCAGGTTTTCCATTTTGAATTCCTTGGCGCTCTTTTTGGTAATGAGCACAAAGAGGAATTCGCAAAGAACGCAGGTCGCCATCGCGGGGAGATAAATTTGCAGGGAAGGGATCGGGAAAGCGATCGCCGAGCAAACAAACACCGGGGCAAGGGCGATGAGAACGTTCAGAAGCATGCGGTTCAACGAATCGTGCCGTTGAAGGTGCGGAGCTGTTTCTTTGATAAAATTCATAATCGATTCCGATCAAAGCTTGGCTAAGATCTTGGCCCTCCGTATGTAATCCGTGACGCGGATGCCGGACGTGCAGCTGTAGGTGCAGAGGCCGCATTCCACGCAATCCAAGGGTTTGAGCATTTTGATGCGGTCGCGGTTTCCGCTCTTCACCGCTTCCATGATGAGGACTGGCTCAAGATGGCGCGGGCAGGAAAGGACGCAAGATCCGCAACGAATGCAGGGGGTTTCCGGGCGCATTCCTTCGGTCATGACCAAGAAGGAAGTGACGGTTTCGGTGATGATGACGTCGTCACTAGGAACGGCGATTCCCATCATCGGCCCTCCGACGACCAAGCGAAGCCCTTCTTCCCGGGTGTAACCGCCCACCAAGGGGATGAGGTCGGTCACCGGGGTTCCCAGGCGAACGAGGAAGTCGGTCGGTTTGGCGATGCCGTCTCCGTTGAACGAAACGTAACGCTCGGTGATCGGGCGGTTGTAGCGCGCCGCGTAATAGAGAGCGGCGGCGGTGGCGACGTTCAAGTTCATGATGCCGTATTCCGGGGGAAGTTTGCCGGGAGGCACTTCGATGCCGGTCGCGGTTTTGATCATCGCGATTTCCCATCCTTGCGGATAGAAATTCTTCATCGGGGCGACCGTTAATCCAGAGCCCGGATAGAGGCGTTCGATTTCCTTGTTCAAATGCTCGATGATCTCGGGGTGGATGTCCTTGACGCAGATGCGGGCGTCTTTGCAACCGTACATCTTCATCAAAAGGGCGGTGCCGTGGATGATGTCCGCCGCGAAATTCATCATGAAGAGTTGGTCCGCGGACAGATACGGCTCGCATTCAATGCCGTTGATCAAAATGGTTTTGATCTCGCATTTGGTTTGCAATTTGATGTAGGTCGGGAAACCGGATCCGCCAAGGCCGACCAAGGCGAATTCCTTGGCGAGGTCGATGAGTTCCTCTTTGGTCAAAGCTTCGACTTCTTCTTTGGTGCGTTCTTTCGCGTTTGGATCCAAAGTGTCTTGGAAGTCATTCTCGATCTTGATGAAATTGACCGGTTTGCCCGAATACAGGCAATGCTTTTCGATTCCGACCACCGTTCCGCTGCAAGTGGAATAAATCGGTTGATCGAAGAACGGCCCGTGCCTCACGCCAACTTTTTGGCAGAAATTCACATGGTCGCCCTCTTTGACAAAGACGTCCCCCTTCGGGCAACGGGTGTGCTCCACCGCCAAATAGACGATTTTCGGAAGCGGGGCCTCCCCGAGTGGCCGATGGGAAAGAAGAGTGTCGACTTTGCCAATTCTTGTGGTTTTCGCAATCATGAAAAATCCTCTTTCTAATCGGGCTTCATTATAGGTCTTACGCGTGCGCGATATCAAGACGTCGATTGCCGATGTAGCGCTTTTTTCCTATGGAAAAAGGGGAAAAGAGCAAAATTCGGAGAATAGAAAATGCCGAGCCCGTTTCCAGGCTCGGCAAAGCGTTATTCCCCAGCGGGTTTCTCGGGATCCCCCGGGAGGTAACCATGCTCGCAGAGGAATTGGATTTCCTCGGCGGTGATGGTTTCCTTGCTCAAGAGGCGTTCCGCCACGAGAACCACTTCGTCCTTGTGCTCTTCGAGGACTTTTCTCGCGCTTTCGTGGGCTTCTTCGACGATGCGGCGGACTTCCTTGTCGATTTCGAAGGCCACCTGGGTGGAGAAGTTCTTCTGGGTGTTGGCGTAATCGCGGCCCAAGAAGACCGAACCCGTGTTGCGTTCGTATTGGATGGGACCGAGGTCGGACATGCCGAATTCGGTGACCATCAAGCGAGCCAAATGGGTCGCCTGTTCAATGTCGTTGGAAGCTCCCGTGGACACGTCTTGGAAGAAGATTTCTTCGGAGGTGCGTCCCCCAAGAAGGCCCGTGATGCGGGCGATTAATTGGTTCTTGGTCATCAAGAAGCGGTCATCTTCCGGGGTCATCAAGACGTGGCCTCCGGTGTTTCCGCGCGGAATGATGGTGATCTTCTGCACTTTGTCGGAGAACGGGAGGTGGAGGCCGATCACCGCGTGGCCGGCTTCGTGGTAAGCCACTTGGCGGCGTTCGGCTTCGGACATGCCATGGCTCGATTTGGCCGGGCCGGCGATGCGGCGGTCGATGGCTTCGTCGATATCGGCGATGGTGACCTGATCCGCGTTCCGGCGGACCGCGAGGATGGCGGCGTCGTTGAGCACGGAGTCAATGTCCGCCCCAGAGAAGCCGACCGTGCGCTTGGCAAGCGCGGCGAAGTCGACGGAGGGGTCGATGTGTTTGTTTTTCGCGTGGACTTTGAAGATCGCTTCGCGCCCATCCCGGTCCGGCAAGGAAACGGTGATGGTGCGGTCGAAACGGCCCGCGCGGCGAAGAGCGGGGTCCAAGACGTCGTCGCGGTTGGTTGCCGCGATGACAAGGATTCCGGAATTCGCCTCGAATCCGTCCATTTCCACGAGCAATTGGTTCAACGTTTGCTCGCGTTCGTCGTTGCCTCCGCCCAAACCGGCTCCACGTTGACGGCCGACCGCGTCGATTTCGTCAATGAAAATCAAGCAGGGGGCCGAAGCTTTGGCTTGCTTGAACAAGTCGCGAACGCGCCCAGCGCCAACCCCGACGTACATTTCGACGAAGTCCGAGCCGGAGATGCTGTAGAAGGGGGCTCCCGCCTCGCCCGCCACGGCTTTGGCCAGCAAGGTCTTCCCGGTGCCAGGGGGGCCGATCAAGAGGACGCCTTTGGGCAAACGGGCGCCCAATTTGGTAAATTTCTTGGGGTCTTTCAAATATTCGACGAGTTCCACCATTTCGGCTTTTTCTTCGTCGCACCCCGCCACGTCGTCGAACCTCACTTTGGTGTTGTCGGCTCGGCGGGCCGGGGATTTGTTGAAGTTCATGACACCACCCTGTCCGCCTCCTACGGCGCTATTGAGCCGCGAGAAGAGGAAGAGAAGGAGCAAGATGGTGACCCCGGTGGTGATGATGGTCGGTCCCCAGGTGTCCCACCAGCTGACTTCGAAGGCGTCGTTGACGGTCGCGACGTACCATCCTTTGTGGACGGTGTCGTTCTCCGCGCCTTGGCGGAGACGGGTTTCGAAAATCGAAGAATAGGAGATGTGGGTGGCCGTCACGTCAGTTCCGCCATAATCCACGGTGGTCAAAAAGTCGGTGTTCCATTTTTCGGCTTCGATGCGGACCGAGAACGAAGAGGAGCGATCGTTCTTGCTCAAGTATTTGCCGCTGACGGTAACGCTTTTGTAGCCTTCGGAAACCGTATAGGTGTAAATCCGATATTCCCCGTTCGCGTATTGGTCATAGGGCGTCGATTTGGTGGAGATTTCGTATTCGTTTGGGGCGTTCTCGGTGACTCCCACCATCAATTTGGTGTCGAGTTCGGATTGATGCCAAGTGTCCACCCGGTTCATCGTGTTGCTGAGGATCAGGTAGACGAAGAGGCCGACCGTGGCCCCGATGAGGAGATAGGGGAGTATATAGGAGAATAAGCCGCGTTTTTTCTTTCCGTCGTTCATTCAAACATCCTTTCTAGTTGGAGTGCGCAACTTGCGCAACAGAACAACATTAATGGTAGGGTAAATTTTGTCAATGATTATGCGATTTTATCCGCGCTTGGCAAGCGAAGGCGCAACACCGAGGTGTGGGTTTCGCGGAAATTCATCGCGTAACGAGGGACGTAGATGATCTTTCCGTCTTTGTTTAAGAAGACCGGCCAGACGTATCGAAGCTTGGCCGGCATCTTCCAAACCGAGTAGGCGGAGTAGACGTTTTGCAAGAAGCCATGGCTCACGTAGGTATCGGAAGGAATGGCCGTCCGAATCGTCAGCGGATAATCCGCTTCGGTGATGCCGCGGTCTTCCGCTCCCATGGAGAAATCGAGTTCGAAATGCTCATTGGACATTTTGCCGGGGGCTTCGAGAACATAAGTGTAGGGGAGGGTGTCGAATTGTTTGCTTAAGAAGACCAAATCGTAGGTTTTCACCAAACAAACATTCTCCGACAAGCGATACACGTCGTTGGTTTTCCGGCCCAGCATGAATTTGCGGATGGCGTCGAAATCGCTCGCGTGGAGTTTCACCGGCTCGTCGGCCTTGGAAACGAAGCGGACGAGGGTGGAAGCGAATTCGTCTTTGGGAAGGGCGATGAGGGAACGGATCGAGAGTTCCTCCCCTTCGTCGATCGCGGTTTGGAGGGAATGGGCCAAACGGATTTCCCCTTCTTTCTTGGCGCGCATTTCTTCGAGGATCTGCTCGCGCTCCACCGCGTTGAGGTGGGCGATCACGTTCTTCCGAATTCCGTTTCGGATGTGCTCGATTTCAAACACTTCGCTTTGTTTGGAATACGGGATGTGGTGCTCTTCCACGTAAGAGACCAAATCGTGGTGGGTCCAAGAAAGCAACGGGCGCACGACGAGCATCCCATCCATTTCGTTGACGGGGGCCAAGCCGTATTTCCCTTGGATTTCCTTGCCTTCCTTTTCCAATAAGTAAGTCTCGATGATGTCGTCGAGTTGATGGGCAAGAAACAACGCTTCCGCGTCCCGGCGGACATACACTTCATGGAAGAAGCCATAACGGACCTTCCTCGCCCAGAATTTGAAGTCTTCGCCTTCTTTCAATTTGTCTTCGGGTTTCAAATTGTGGGTGTCGAAATATTCGAATTCGAGTCCTTTTTCTTGGCAATACGCGCGAAGGTTCCCGTAATCTTCGTCCGCAGTGGGGGAAACATGGTAATTCACGCAGCAAACAACGGGGGAAATCCCTTCTTTTTGAAGCATGTCCAAAAGAGCCATCGAGTCGGGCCCATAGGTCACCGCCACGAGGTAGGTCGATTGGGGATTGAATTTGTAATTCAGCATGTTTCGGTCCTTTCTTCCACCACGTCCTCCACGATTTGGTAGAGGGACGAGGCAGTCTCTTTGTTCGCATACGGTTTGATTTCCAGCAATTCGACGGTGATTCTCCTCCGCCCTAAGGTCAAGGCGAGGCGATCCCCCGCCATCACTTCGGAAGAAGGCTTGGCGGGTTTCCCGTTCAAAGCGACTTTGCCGGCGTCGCAGAGTTCTTTGGCGACCTCCCGGCGCTTCACAAGCCGAGAGACTTTTAAGAATTTGTCGATTCTCATACACCAATGATACCACACCTATTTTGGAGTTTGTGTCAAAGACACATATGTTTTGTGCGTTGCCTTCATCACCTGATAAACGACGCGCAGCCAATCCCCTTCTTTTTTCACCGAGATGATCAAGCGTTTTTTCAAATAGGAGACCTTGACGCTTTTCAAGAACGGGACCAAGGAATCGAAGAGGGCGGAAGCGATGCCTGCGGCGGAAGAGAAGCATGCGTCCATGAAAATATCCAGGCGATTCGGATACTCCTTCAACGTGTCGAACTCTTCGAATTCGGCAAGCAAATCCACCTTCTTTTTCGCGATGAGCAAGAGCACTTCCTCGGGGATTTTCCCATAGATGTCCCGCATCTTTTGCTGGAATCGGGCCACTTGGGCAACGCTCGTCGCGTCCTCGAGCTCCTGATACAAGGCGATCTTGTCTTCCTTGGAAGCGTAACTCCCCGGGATATAGGCGTCCACCGAGAACACGGGGGATTCTTTCGGGGGCAACAAAGCCACCCCGGTCCGCCTTTCATCCACCGCCTCATTGAGGAGTTTGATGTATAAATCCAAACCGACGGAGTCGATGAATCCGGCTTGTTCGGGGCCTAACATGTCCCCCGCCCCGCGGATCATCAAATCCCGTTGGGCGATTTTGTATCCCGACCCCAGCTCCGTGAATTCCTGAATGGCTTGGAGGCGTTTGACCGCGTCCTCGTTCATGTTTTTCTTTTCGCGATACGTCAAATAGGCATAGGCGATTCGGTTCCCCCGGCCCACGCGGCCTTTGATTTGGTAGAGTTGGGACAGGCCGAACGTATCCGCGTTTTCCACGATGACCATGTTCGCGTTGGGAACGTCGATTCCGTTTTCGACGATGGAGGTGCAGACCAAAACGTTGATGGCCCCGTCATAGAATCGTTCCATGACTTCCTCGATTTCGTCTTTCTCCATTTGACCATGGACCACCCCAACTTCCGCTCCGGGAATCGCGGAAGAAAGGCGCGCGGCGATGCCATACAAGGATTCCACGCGATTATTCACGTAATAGACTTGGCCATGACGCGCCAATTCCCGTTCCACGAGTTCGATCACCACGTCGGTTCGAAATGGGGTGACGTAGGTTTGGATCGGCATACGGGAACGCGGGGCGGTGTTGATTTCCGAGATCGGGCGGATGCCGACGAGAGACATCTGCAATGTCCTGGGAATCGGGGTCGCGGACAAAGTCAACACGTCCACCCCTTGGCTCATTTCCTTGATTTTTTCTTTTTGTTCCACCCCAAAACGCTGTTCCTCGTCGATAACGAGCAAGCCCAGGTCCTTGAAATGGAAATCCTTGGAAAGCAAACGATGGGTGCCAATCGCCAAATCGATCTCTCCTTTTTCGATTTTTTCGATTCCTTCCTTCTGAATCTTTTCGGGAACCAAACGGGAAAAGGAGGCGATCCGTATCCCAAATTCGGCGAAGCGTTCGCTCGCGACTTCGAAATGCTGACGGCAAAGCAAGGTCGTGGGGCATAGAAGCGCCACTTGTTTCCCGCCCAGGATGGCTTTGAAAATCGCGCGGAAAGCCACCTCGGTTTTCCCAAACCCGACATCCCCGCAGACGAGGCGGTCCATGATGATGGGGGACTCCATGTCCTTTTTGATGGCGGCCACCGCTTCTTCTTGATCGCGGGTCAATGGATAGGGGAAGCGCGATTCGAATTGGGCTTGCAGTTCGTCATCGCTAGGAAAGCAAAAACCTTCCCCGCGGGCGCGGCTGCCGTACAAAGCGATTAAACGATCCGCGAGTTCGTTGATCCGTTGTTTGATTTTGGCTTTTTTCTTGTCCCAGTCCTTTTTCGATAGGGAACTGAGTTTGGGGGACACCCCTTCCCTTCCCGAGTATTTCCGGACCAACCGGAATTGCTCGAGGGGGACGTAAAGGAACTGATGGTCCGCGTATTCGATGTGGAGGTAATCGCGGTGCACCCCGTCGACCAACAGGGTTTGGATGTCGAGGAACTTCCCGATTCCGTTGACTTCGTGCACCACGAAATCCCCGGGTTTCAAATCCTCGTAAGAACGCAAAACCGTAGCCTCTTTGAACCGCGCGACAAAACGGGAAGAGGTGGCTTTTTGACGGAACAACTCTCGGCTAGAAAGGTAGCAAATCCCCAAACTCGGGATTTCAAAGCCCTCCGAATAGGCTTTCTCCGTGATTCCGAGTTTGCCGGAAGGAAGCTCGTCCCCATCGACCATTTCATAAGCGATTTTCGCTTCATTTAACAAAGCGATGACGGTGTCCCGTTGATGGGGGTCCGGCAACGACAACACGACTTTGTTGTCGATCGATAGGTAACTTTGGATGCTCGGCAACAAAGAAACAAGGGAAGTGGATGATAAGGAGATGCGATGCACCGCGAGCCGATAATCGCTTTCCTTTTCCGAGAAAGATTCAAAATAGACGCGATTCGAAGAAACCCCCAGCGAATCCGAGGGATTGCGGAACGGGCTCAATCCCGAAAGAACCCTTCCTTCCGCGGCGAGTTCCCCATAATAAGCCCTCGCCTCTTCTTCTAGCCGGGAAGAGGCTTCTTCGTAACCGTCCTTGGAAGTGACGAGAACCAGGGACGGGGAGAAATAATCGATCACCGAACTGACTTCTTTTTTCGCGAATCCGAAATATTTATAGAATTCCGGGCGATAATCGAACGTGGCGAACCCTTCTTTTACCCGTCCCACCTCTTCTTGCAAGAGGGAGGCGTTTTTCGGCGCGTATAACGAAAAATCCTTGGCTTGGCGGGTTAGTTCCTTCTCGAGTTTTTCCAAGCATTGTTCCCGTTCTTCTTTGCTTAAAATCAAGTCGCTCGCGGGCAAAATAACGACCTCATCCACCTCTTTTTTCTTTTCTTGGGTGGATACGTCGAACAAACGGATGCCCTCGATTTCATCGTCGAAGAACTCGATGCGAATGGGGTCGAGGCAGGAAACGGAATAGACGTCGAGGATGTCCCCGCGACTCGCGAATTGAAGGGAGCGTTCCACTTTGTTGACGGCTTGGTACCCCATCTCCAAAAGCTTGCCCTTCAACTCCCGAATGGGGGTCGTTTCCCCAACCCGAAGCCTCAACGTGTTCTCCTCGAACACCTTTGGGGTCGGCAAATACCGAAGCGCCCCGCTGGGATGGGTGACCAATATCTTTTTCTTGGAACGGTCCTGCAATTGCCCAAGCGCGTACAGTCTCTGAGACAGCAACTCGCGAGAAGATGAAAGGGCCTCGGCCCGCAAGAGTTCATCGCTTGGGAAGAAAACCACGTTCTCTTCCTCCAAGAAGTTCAAAAGGAACTCATAAAGCCGTTGGGCGGCGTATTGGTTGGTGCCCACGATCATCATGTCCCGGGGGTTTTTCAAAAACGAAGTGGCCGTTAAAAGACCAACCCCCAGAGTCTCTTCCACAACGAAAGTGCCCTTTTTCTTCTCTAAGGCGTCGACGATGGGAAGTTCCCGAATTTGATCCAATAAGAGACTCACGCGTCCCTCCTGATTATTTTTTGTTGTGATGATTCATCGCGTAAGGGAAGCCGTGCATTAAGGCGTCCCGAATCGCGATCGCGGCCATATGGGTCGCTTCTTTTGCTTTTATTGCGCTTTCCCCGGTCAATTTCCCAAGCACGTGGTCCACCCCGGAATGCAGGGGTTCCCCAATTCCGATGCGAACGCGGGGAAAGGCGTCGGTCCCAAGCAATTGAATGATGCTTTTCATTCCATTGTGCCCCCCGGAAGATCCCCCGGGCCTCAAACGGATGCTGCCTTCTGGAATCGCCATGTCGTCATACACGACCAAGATATCGCTGGGATCCAATTTGTAGAAGTTCTTCGCTTGGACGACGGATTCCCCGGATAAGTTCATGTACGTCAGGGGTTTTAACAGCAACACGGGCTCGGGGAATTCGCTCCGCTTCACCATGGCGAGGGTCCCTTTGAATCCCTCTTTGTCGAAATCGACGCCGCACATTTCCGCGAATTCATCCAGCGCCAAAAAACCCATGTTGTGACGGGTGTTCTCGTATTCTCTCCCCGGATTGCCCAGGCCCACGACGAGTTTCATGCTTTCTTTTCGTTCTCCAAGCGGTGAAGGATGGAAATGATTTTCTCAATTCCGGCGTGGTCGTAATACTCAAACGGGGTTTCCATCACTTGTTCCAAGAACGCAACGTCGGTGTTCCCGTCATTCATTTTCTTCGCGCCCGAAATGCCGAGTTTGATCATCCAGTTATACGGGAATTTGAGTTTGGAATAATCAAACGACCCACGGAGTTGGTAATAGCGGATATGGTAGAGGTCCAAGAGGTTTCCGGTGATCATGTTGTCCCGGCTTTCCTTGGAGACAAAGCCCATGCCGGAAGAGAATAAGATGACGTTTTTCTCCGCCATATCGTCGTAACGGGCCAAGAACTCGTCGGCTCCTTGGATTTTGGATCCGCAGACCCATCCCCCATACACGATGGTGTCGTATTGGGAAAGATCCATCTTTTTGAATTTCCGTTTGTTGAACGGGAGCGCTTCTCCCGAGATCGCGGAAGCGATGTCTTCCGCGTATTTTTTGGTCCCTCCCGTTTTGGAGGTGTAAAGAATCAGTGTTCGCATAGTAGAGTAATGCTATCACATCTTTCCCCTTGTGGGGGAAAGGTTTCTTCCTTTTATTGGACTTCTCCCCAGTGTTAGCCTAAACTTTTCCCGTCAGGAGGCAAAAACGATGGGCAAAGCGAAAACCGCATGGATCGATGCCGCCAAAGGAGCGGCGTTAGGAACGGGCATTTTGCCCGGGGTCAGCGTTGGCACGGTGGGGCTCATCGTCAACGTGTACGACAAGCTCATCGGTTCGATTGACGGGTTGCGGAAAAAGTTCGTTTCCTCCTTGTTAACCTTGCTCCCCATCGCGATCGGGTGCCTTGCGTCCGCCTTTATCTTATTGTTCTTCTGGCAAAAAGTCGCCAGCCTCTATTTCCCCTTCATCGTCGTCGCCGCCCTCGCGGGTTTCGTCATCGGAGGGATTCCCCTCCTTTGGCAGGAAATGAAAGGGGCTCCCTGGACCTTGCCCGACGTCATTCGCCTATTGGTCGGTTTGGTCGCGGCCGCGCTCATCGGGGTCTTCTCTTATTTAAGCGCCGCGGGAATCATTCCCGGGCTCGATTTGCAAGCCGCGTTTGACGCGCCTTACCAAAACGCATGGGTGTTCCCCCTCGTTTTGGTCGTCGGCTTCATCGCGGCGGTCGCTTGTTTGATTCCCGGCATCTCGGGATCGATGGTTTTGTTCATCTTCGGCCTCTACCAACCGGTCGTGAATCTTTATATTTCCAGTGGAGACCACGAGTCCATTTTCCATAACCAATCTCTCTTAGTCCCCGGATTGCTTTTGACTTTGACTCTTTTAATCGGGGTGCTCCTTGGATTGCTTCTGGTCTCCAAGGCCATGAAAGGTTTGCTCGCCTCTCATCGCCGAGGAACGTTCTCCATGGTGCTTGGGTTCGTCTTGGGTTCCTTGGTTTCCATGTTCGTGAACAACCAAATGTACGAGGTTTACCATACCCCTGAGGTGTCGCAGTGGTGGCAATTCGTCGTAGGAGGGGTGCTTTTCCTCGCCGTCGGGGCGGGAACCTACTATTTAATCGCCAAGAAAAGCAAAAAATCCTCGAATTCCGAGCAAATTGCCCCTTCCGAAGAGAAATAATCGTTTTGGAATCTCTCAATTATCCCGAATATATCGGGATTTTATTCCCGCTTTCCGATTTGGAACAATATTTCCTCTTGAACTTTTCCAATCATTGACGCGGTATATCAAAGATTCTTGCGACAAACAAAGGGTTTTCATTTTTTCGTTGACGATATTTTTTCTTCCTTTAAATTTAATATATCCTTATTTCCCAACGCCCAGGAG
>JAXDTZ010000029.1:0-31114 GCA_034089705.1 Candidatus Alloenteromonas sp.
ATAAAAACATGAGATAAGAAAAGATACAGTAATTCACCAAAATCCAATCAAACCTGATGAGGACAAAAACAAGGTGGATTGTGCCCATAACAAAAGGGCCAAGCAGCGATAGATAAAAGCTACATCACCTCTATTGTAAAAGCCTCTAATCCTATTGATGATCTTTTTCATTGGCGCATGTGTGTTTAGCGATTAGATTAACAATAAAATCAATATCGTCTTCGCAGTCGTCTTCGAGCCATCTTTGAATGATTGCCAATGATCCTTTTGTGTAAAAATCAAAAACATATTTCTTTTCTTTTTCATCCACATTAAAAGTATCTAATGCTGGATCGAATATATCTTTATACATTTTTCTAAAAGCTTTATCGGCAGAAAACAGCTCTGGCTTTTGGTGAATTAATTGATACGCTCTTTTATTTTCCTTAACAAAGTTAAGATAGGGGGTTAGGAACTCTTGGGAAGTTAATATTCTTCCTTTAAAAGAACGAATTAAATCCTTGGGAAAGGAAGAAACAAATCTTTCATTGAGTCGTTCAATCGTTTCTTCTAATAACTCATTGGTGTTTTCGTAATGAAGATAAAACGTTGATCGATTAACACCCGCTTTTTGGCATATTTCTTTAACGGATATAAAGGCAAAGTCCTTCTTCTCTAAAAGTTGAAGAAGGGCTTCGTCCATTAATAAAGCGGTGTTGACATATTTGGATTCGTTTTTATTCATCGCTATTACTTTATGCTTCTACGATTTCGTTTGCTAAAGCAATAATATCATTACCGTATTTTTGTTTTCCTTCAGCAAGAATCTTCCGATAGATGAAATAGTTGATTGACACTCCAACAATGCCAATGACTCCAACGGCATACCCTAAGATGTTTTGCCATAATTCGCCACTGCCGATAACTTGTAAAGAGAAGCACATACCGACACCAAATAATAAGGCCATCACAATCCCGAATGCGTAGCCAAAGATATTGGCGCCCATCTTGGCTTTCCTATCCAATTTCCTGAGGGCCACAACTTTGCTGGTTTCTTTTGGCGCGTATTCCGCTGCCACTTTTTCTGCATACGCTTTATCAGTGTTCATTTCTTTTTCCTCCTTGAGCTGACGCAAACAATTTATCAACTAGAGTCGATGCTACGAACAACACAAAAAGGAAAAAGTGTTGGAATAAGAAAAAAGGACAACACTTTTCGTGCCGTCCTTCTTTTGGAAATTGGTGACCCGTACGCGGTTCGAACGCGTGAATGTATCCTTGAAAGGGATATGAGTTAACCGCTTCTCCAACGGGCCACGGTGGCGCTCAGCATAGGGCTCGAACCTACAACCGATCGGTTAACAGCCGATTGCTCTGCCATTGAGCTAGCTGAGCGCATACGCGGATTTCCGCGCCTAAAAATCATATACAGGCAGGGCAGGCAATGCAAGCATTTTTTTCTCCCATTTTTTTCGAAGAAAAGCAAACATTGCCGCGGGGAACGAAGAGGACAAGAATTCGGTTATTCTCCGAGTTTCGAACCGATTTCTGCGTAAAGATCCGCGACGGTTTTAATCGCGGACAATTTCTCGGGATCCAAAGTGATTCCGTAACGGTCTTCTAAGTCAAAGCTGAGTTCGACGACGTCCAAGGAATCCAAGCCGAGGTCCTTCAACGATTTGGTTTCGTCCACGGAAGTCATGCCGAGCTTTTCGGCAAAAAGTTTTTTGATTTCATCGAGTTTTGCTGTAGCCATAGTAATTTCCTCGGCCCTGATTATATCAAAAAGGCATTTATTTGGTAGATTCTTTTTCAAAGGAAAAGCGCCGGTGTTTGCCGGCGCCCTATCGATGATTCCTCAGCGTGCGGGAAGAATCGAAGATTCAATCTGCTCCGCTTTTTGGGAGATGGAAGAGGAATCGCGGATCACCGCCGCGGAAACCGTCGCGGCGGTTGCGCCGAAGACGAGAAGAAGGGCAAGCAAGCCCAGAAGTTGACCTTTAATTTCAGACATTGTGTTACTCCTTTGCTAATGATGTCATGGATAAAGATGAATGAAGGAATAACCCCTAAGAATCAATTAGAACTCGACGTTAACGTGATCTGGCTGTCCACGCGGGCCGCAATCGCGTCGCTCGTTCGAGAGAACACCCCCATCAAAGTCCCGCCAATGGCCCCGAAAACGGCCAAGACGAGCAGCAACCCCAGGAGTTGCCCTTTGATTTCGGACAATTCGCATCACCTCCTTTACTGATTGAATATATAGAAGCCGACAATGCAACTCCGGCGAACGCGGAGATTCATAGTCGAGTTCTGCAGAATGAGAGGGGTGTATGATTTCTTCACTTCGAAGGTAATCATATCCCCGATTTTCGGAGAGAAAGGGGAATCCACCCAATAGGAGAACGTCGCCCCTTCCGATTTGACGAAATCGATGGTTTTATCGCTGACGCACCCTTCCATCTCGATGTTTTTGATCGCCGCCATCGCAACGGCGTCCAGTTGTTGGTAAGAGGCGTTTAGCAGACAAAGGTCCCCGCCTAAGAGGAAGACCGACATCAAGAAGACGGTCGATAGAAGCAAACCGATTTTATAAGACATTCAAGGCTTCCTCCATGATGGAAACAAGCGATAAGGACAGGGCGATCATGGTGAGGCCGCTTCCTGCCAAAGGGAGGAAGGACAAACTGCTGAGTCGACCGATCCATTTTTCTTCCGCCAACGCGTGTTTTTGATCACTCAACTTCCCGAAGAGCCGTTGGAATTGTTGGATATATACCCCGCCTTGCCCTTCATCCACCATTTGGTAGATGGAAAGCATGACTTGCTTCACGGCGATTTCGCTGAAATGAGAGGAAAAACGCACATACGGTGTCACTCCTTTGTCTTCTTCGATGTCATTTAGGAGGTCTTCGAGGAAGCGGTGCATCAAGGGAGAGGCGAACCCTTGAATGGCTTGGAGGGCGCTGTAGACGTTGTACCCATCCTCGATATAGACCCCGAAAAAGGTGAAGAGTTTGACGAATTCATCCGTTAACGCCCCCTCTCTTTTGGCCAAGACGCTTTTGTATCGCCCTAAATACAAATAGAGAAAGAAGAGATAGAGTAAGAAGGGGAGGACCAGGTAAAACGACGGTCCGAGGAAGAAGTAAATGGCCATCGCGCCCAAGAGGAAGGGGACGATCAGCAAGATTCCGAAGAACAGTTCTTTCCTGGAGTTTAACCCCGCTTCAATGACCGCTTGTTTCCACGACATCGTCGACCTCCTCGTTACGGAATGACTTCTTCTTTTTCCCAAATCCCCCGACATAGAATCCGCCATAGAGAAGAATGGAACCCAGCATAAAGAAGAAAAACACGCTGATGCATATGAGGTAGATGGCGGACTTTCGAATCGCATCGAAATAATTCCCAAGTCCAAACCGGAGGAAGACGAGAATCCCAAGCGACATCGCCCAAAGAAGGATGTATTGGAAGGCGTTTCGAATGCCCGTTTTTTCTAGTTTCCGGTTCGATTCTTCTACGCGATTCACTTCTTCTAGCAAAGAAGCGCTCAGTTTCAGCACATCCCCGCCCTGTTCCGAATAGAGTTCCAGGACGCTTAGGAACATCGCGTAAAGATCACTTTCGAAATAGAGGCCCAGGAACCGGGTTTTTTCGTAAGCTTCCATGGAGGCGACCGATTCCATCGTCGTTCTTAGTTTTCCCGTGCTCCCTTCTCCGGCGCTTAAGAACGCCCGTTCCAACGAGCAAGTCGCCGACAGGGAAATCAAGAAGGAATTCACGAATCGATAACATTCGTGGCTTTTTCTCATTCGGATAGAATACAAACGAAGCAAGGGAGACAAGACCCCAATCAAAGCCACCGCATACGCCGCGAGGACTAAGAGAGAAAGAAAGATATTCAAGGTGGAGAGGTAACATGCTCCGGCGCAAACGACGGAAATGATGATCGAAGCAAGAAACATCATGTTCATGGGGTTCTCCTCTTTCTTTCAAAGAGCAAATCCACCTTCCGCTCTTTCTCGTTCAGCCTTCCAACGCTTTGAACGTATCGATGGATTCTCCCATCCACCATCTCTTTTTTGAGGTAAACCAAGGTTGAGAAATGGTGATAGACGTCCGCGAGAGTCTCCTCGAAAAAGAGCCGCTCTCCCGCCATCATCGCCATTCGGGCGATTCGGGTGGGAATCGAATGGATATCCAGGGCGTGCAGAGTGGTAATGATGGGGTGTCCGGACATGACGCAATGCAGGGCTTCGAGCATTTCCCCTCCCCGAGATTCGGCGACCAGCAAGTAATCGGGATTGTTTCTCAGGGCGTTTCGAATCAACGAAGGAAATGAGGATTCGCGCAATCGATCGTCCACCAACCAGCTCGTCAAATCCAAATCTGCGTTCCCCCGGCTTAATTCCAATTCTTCGACGTTATCGATGACCACGACCCGAGTATAGGAGGGAAGGTGCATCAAGAGGAATTTTTGGAGCTCTGTTTTTCCCGAACTCGTTTCTCCGGCGATGACGATGGATTCTTTGCGACGAAGCGCATCAAGAAGCAGGTCTTTGGATCCCCCGAAAAAGCCCTCGTCATCCTCGGAAATCGCCGTTCCTTCTTTTCCGATTCGCAAGGAAAACGAATAGGATTTCGCGTCCTTTACCCGAGTCAACGACAGATACGTCGCGTTCAATCGGTAACGGGAGAAAGACACGTCGAGAATCGGGGACATATAGGAAAACTGTTTTTCCGAAAAGTTGGCGATCTGCCGGAGGAATCCCCCGACAATCGCGGGGGTCACTTCGCAATCAAACGGAAGCCTCCCGCGCAAGGAATCCTCATAGAAGATTCGCTGTCCATTGTAGGAGATGTCGGTGACGGAATCGTTTTGAAGCAAGGGGGCGAGAAAGGAGGATTCCACGTAATCTTTCAAGCGTTCGCGGATTTCAATCGAATTCATGATGCAGACACCTCCACAATGGAATAAATCGCGGATTTTCGGATTTCTTTCAGGCCCAAGTTCGCCGTGAAATAGATCTCGAGATGATGGGCTCCCAGACTTCCCCAATAATCCGAGACCTTATACGACCAACGGAGGGAAACCGTGTAAGGACGCATGTTGATGTCGATGTATTTTGGGAGATAGGTCTCGATTAAGTCCTGATCAAAATACGGGGGATTGTCAGGGCGAAGGTTATTGAAATTCGCGATGCAGGCTTCGATCACCCCTCCATAGAGGTTCATGTAACCTCGATGAAACCCCGACCAGTTGAACGAATGAACGAATCCTCCTAGGCACGACACGAGGAGCAGTCCTCCAAAAAGCATTTCAACCATAATTCAACCTAGCACCACCACGTATTTGGCATCCGGATTACCCAAACCGACATGCCGATTGGTCTGAGACAAAGGGATGCGCACGTAGTCGTTGTCCATCCTAAACGTCAAATCCCAAGAATATTCCGTGGACGATTCCTCCACCCCGTGGGGCAAAGGGAGACGATAAGTCCGGGTTTGGCGCGCCGAAGGGATCGAACCATGAGAAACCACTCCCGTGCCCATATCCATGTAAATGGGATTTGCCAATTCGAATCGCGTTTTTCGGCTTTCTTGAACCGGATTCAAAAGGAAGGTGCAATCTCCGGAAGACACGTCGAAAGAATCTGCTACATTCCGGTATTCTTTGGCATGGGAATGAACGACAAGGCGCGCGTCCGAGATGGCGGGGAGGGAATACTTCTGACTCTCTTCCCATTGCTTGTAGATGTCGATGTTGAAAGCAGCAATATAGGGGCGCCCGAGATCTTCCACGCCATAGAATCGGTATTTGTAGGTCTTGGTTCTGGGATGGGTGTTAAAGTCGTATTCGCTTCGCTTAGGGGCGAATTCCGTGCTTTCCGTGATGACCAAAGGGGTAGACTCGGTCGTGAATTTTGCCCCCGGGGTAATTTTGAAGTTCATGCTGATGATCTGAGATTGGGTCTTCACTTGCCCATAAACGTGGGCATGAATCTCGAACTCCCCTCCTGGGGTGAAATAGAATTTCAATTGAATCGGGGCATCCCCTTTGGCCAAAGTTCGGGGATACCCGTTGGTTCGGTTTTCCCCTCGGGAGGTTAGAAGAGTCCCGGAGCCGGAATACACGGCGAATTCATAAGCGTTCACCGTGATGACCGACGAGGTTTCATTCCACACTTCCAAACCCATCATGAACCGGTTTTTGTTGGCGATTTCGGTCGTATAGGCATAATAGGAAAAACATGTGGATGTTCCTTTGGTATAGCCAAGGCCAAACAAGGCGACGCTTCCTAAGAGGAGGCGAGATACGATTTTCCTATGGTTCATAATAGGCCCTCCTTTTGGGCGCAGAGATAGACTTCCGCGCTCACCTTTTTCCGAATTTTCCGATAATCCCTTTCACTGATGGCGGGAATGTACCAATAACGGTAATGAAGCCCGCGCTCGAGAATCTCCGTTTTCATCGCGATTTTTTCAATCGGCTGCATCTTTCGATACAGACGCTTGCAGGAAAGGAGAAACTTCACTTCCGGGGTGCTTGGGCGCGACCCCAAATAAGCGAATGTCAAACTGTCGATGGACGTATTGGCGCTTCTGCCAAGGGCCAACAAGCTTTTTCGGTACAACGAACGCAATGCAATGGGGTTGTCCTCTATGATTCGCGCGTCGCTTCGTTTCATCGCCATGGGTAATCCTCCGTATTCTTTTTCTTCCCCACGCCGAATCCATCGGTACAAAGATTAGTGCCGCCAAGAAGGATAAAACGAAAAGAAAAATGCGGAGTTTCCAAAATAGCAGCGAAGAATTCGAAGAAAGCTCATCGAATTATTGCAAAAACAATTTCTTCGTTTCCGCATATAAATCGCCAAATGTTACAAAAATACTGCCTCGACGGGAGAGAATGGGGTAGAATGGCAACATATGATTCTGCTTTTAGGACCCTCGGCTTCGGGAAAAACCGAAATCGCCAAAATCATCTGCCGCGATTACGGCATGAAAAAAGTCATCACCCACACGACCCGTCCCATTCGGCCAAGCGAAACGAAAGACGTGGATTACCATTTCTTGTCCGAAGACGAATTCCTTCATTTGGAAAAAGAGGGGGCGTTCGTGGAAACGACCCTCTTCAATGGATACCATTACGGCTCTTCCAAAGCCGAAATTCTCGATGACCGCATCCTGATCGTCGATGTTCCCGGGTTCGAAGCTTACAAAGCGCTCAAAAACCCCAGAATCATCACCTTCTATATCGATTGCCCCGAAGAGGAGCGCGTCGCGCATATGAAGATGCGCGGCGATAGTGAGGAAGCGATTGCCTCGAGGCTTCAAAACGACATTGTCGCCTTCCCCGAGACCACGAAAGACCAAGCCGATTATTACGTCATGAATACCGGGGTCAAATTAGAGGTTCTCGCCGAAAGGATCCTCTCTTTGTATCGAAGAAGGCTCCTCGTTCTGAGTCGTTAGATCTTCCGTCTAGGATGATAGGTCACTTCCGTTAACGCCACCGTGTAGGAAGTGACTTTTTTTACGCGGATGGTCACGCGTTGGTAATCGATCACGTCTCCGGATCTCCCGAATCGTCCCAGGCGGTCGATGATCCAGCCGGAGAGAGTTTGATAATCTCCTTCTAACGAATCTTCATTAAGATTAAAGCGTTCGAAGAAGTCATTGATGTTCATCGAGCCTTTCACCAAGAAAACGTTACGGCGGTCAGTTTTGGTAACGTCCTCGCTGATGGGCTCGCTCTCATCCCACATGTCTCCGACGAGTTCTTCCAAAATGTCTTCCAAAGTCACGATGCCTTCGGTTCCCCCGTATTCGTCCTTCACGACCGCGAGATGGTGATGAATCTTCTTCATCTCCTTAAGAATAGAAGAGATTTCCATGGTTCTTGGGACGTTAAGAACCGGCAGCATTAACTCTTCAATTGCGAGTTTTTTGCCATTTAGAATGGCTTTTTGCAAGGATTTCACTGGAATGTAGCCAAGAATTTGGTCGTAATTCTTCTTGTAAACGGGGATTCTAGAATGACGGAAAGCGCCCTCTTTCAAAATGAAACGTTCGAGGTTTTCTTCGATGGAAATCCCTTCAATTTTGACTCGAGGGGTCATGACTTCGTAAGCGCAGGTATCTTTGAAATCAATTGAATTGGAAATGATTTCGCTTTGGGATTCATCGATGATTCCTTCGTCTTCGATATCATCGACCATCGCCTGAAGTTCCTCGTCCGAAACCGGTCCGACTTCTTCTACTTTCTTTAAAAAGGGGCGCGTGAGCAAGCCCGCCAGAAAAGTGACGGACTTCGAAATGGGGAAAAAGATGAGTTCAAAGAAACGGATGGGATATGCGTAAAGAACGCAGAACGTATAGGAATAAGCCCGGGCGACGGCCTTGGGAATGATTTCCCCAAAGGTCAGAATCGCAAGCAATAAAACGGCGCTAATGATGGGGGAGGCCATCGGGTAAGAAACAAACGGTTCTTCTAACGCTAGAGCCACGCCCAAAGAGGATGCGAGGATGTTCACGAGATTATTCCCGAAGAGAATCGTCGTGATGGTGCGGTCGTAATTCTGCGCGAATCGGCAGGCCAAAATCGCGGATTTCTTCCCTTTGGCAGATTCTCGCTTCAACCGACGGATATTCACGGCGCTATAGGCCATGTCCATCGCGGAGAAAAAACCGGAAGCCCCGACAAGCAAACACATAGAAACGAGGTAGATAATGGCCGGAATCGTCATTGGGACACCGCCTCGGGAGCAAGCTCCACCTCATCGATTTTCCCCACGAGTTCTTCCAAAACGTCTTCGGTCGTAACCATGCCGAGGACTTTGCCTTCTTTTCTCACGATGGCGATTTGGGTGTGATGTTCTTTGAATCCATCCAACAAATCATCCATCTTGACGCGGGGAGACACGAAATAAGCTTTTTGGACAAAAGGCAAATAGGAGACGTTCGGATTCCGGAAATACGCGGAAAGGAAGTTCTTCACCACCAAAACGCCGACGATCTTATCTTTTGTTTTGTAATAAATGGGCACGCGGGAATAAGGGCAATTTTTTAAGAATTCAATGAGTTTGGGGGTATCGAGGCCATCGGAATCCACCATTTTCATGCGACGGAGCGGGGTAAGCACTTCTTTCACGGAAGTTTCGGTGAAATCAAGCGAATTTACCATGATGTTGGATTCGTTGGTTTCGATATCGCCGAACCGTTCCATGCGTTCGATTTCTTCGGCGATGTCTTCCGTGTCCACTTCCGGATCGGGGGAAGAACGGAACCATTTCCGAACCAAAAAAGTGAATCCCCGGAACACTAACGAAATGGGATAGAAAAGTAGGAAAAAGAAACCGAAGAGATAAACGTTGCTCCGGGCGATCGCGTTGGGCGCCTTTTTCGCGATTAACTTTGGAATCGTATCGCCGAACAAGAAGGTAATGACCGCGACCACCAAAGAAGAAAGGACCGAGATGGCCGAATGGTCCATCTTCGATCCGAAGTATTCCATGAATAACGTCGTTGCCAACGTAGAAACCCCGATGGCCACGATGTTGTTGCCAATTAAAGCGGTAATCAAAGTGGAATCGTAAAAACGATACAGGCGATCGACGAGCGAGGCGGTCCTAGATCCGTTTTCCGCTTCGACTTGGAATTTGTATTTGTTGAGACAAGAGAACGCGGTTTCCGAAGCGCTGAAGAAGGCGCTTCCGATAAGGCAAAGGAACAAAAGAATGAACGTAAGCCAATCAGGGATGTCCAATGCCAATCACTTCCTTTCCGCGTGCGATGCAAAGAGGATTATAGCAAAGAATTCCGCGCTTGTCAGTCACCTGCCTTCTTAGTGCCTCGTTTCTATTCAAAAACGAATAGACGTCCCCTCTATTTTAAGAAAACCACCCCAATTTCTTGAGGTGGCGTTTCGCATTATTCTTCGTCGGATTCGTCTTCTTTTGCCGGGGGAATTTCGGATGCCCAGTTCTTGGAAACGACCTTCCCTTGCTCGAGACCGTTCTTTTCCATGACGGCGGCGATCAATTCTTTCGCTCGGTTCACCGAAAGCGGGGAACGGACTTTGAAAATGAGGGGGATGTCGCGATATACCCCAACGTGTCCCGCGTCTTGAACGGGAATCGGGGAATTCGCGTAATCACGCGGATCCAAAGCGAAATAGAGTTTCAGGCTCTTTCCCGCGATGGTGATTTTGACGAAGGTCTTTTTATGGAGGCGGAAGGTATCCCCTTTATTGGAAATGCGGCTCTTAACCCCATAAGACATGATTTCGGATTTCAGCAAATTGTAATTATCCACCATTTCAGGATCCGCGCTCGCCATCCGAGTTTGGAATGGGATGCGGATGATCTTATCGTGCGGGGGCAAATCCGGATTGATGGCGCCCACAACCCTGGGCTTTGGCGAAGGGGCAGGGGTTTGCACTGGAGCTTCGGGCGGAGCTTGCACGACGACGGTGACCGGAGCAGGCATGGGGGCGGGTTCGGGTTTTGGTTCCGGAGCGGGTTCGGGCTTAGGCTCCTCAACGGGTTTTTCTTCTTGGGGGGCTTTGACGACGACCGTCACCGGTTGGATTTTTTCTTCCTTAATTGGGGGAACCGTCAGCATTTCTTGACGAATGATTTCGCGAATCAAATTGGGGGTCAATTCGCTTTTGACTTCCCTGGGTTCGCGACGGGCGAATTCTTCATTGATGATCTGACGGATTTCCGAGGCGGAAATCGTTGGAGTCGGAGGAACCGCGGGCTCTGGCTTCTTCGCCTCTTTTTGGGCGACGAAATAAGCACGGAGTTCTTCCGCGATGGCTTCGCGAATATCTTTCTCGCTCATGGCCGGGGCAGGTGCGGGGGCTGGAGCGGGTTCGGGAACTGGTTCGGGCTTAGGCTGGCTAGCTTTGATTTCTTCCGAAATGACCGCGCGAATATCTTCCACCGTCAAGGGCATCGGAGCGGGGACGGTTTCTTCCACGACCACGTCTTCCGCGCCTTTATCCTTTCCTAAGGTTCGTTCCAATTCTTCCGAGAAAATGCGGCGAACGTCTTCCGGAGTCAAGGATTTGGATTCGTCTTTCGCCGGAGAGGGAACCGAAATAATAACCGGTTGGCGTTCTTCTTCCTTAGGGGCGATTTCCTCGCGAACGATCTTCCGGATATCTTCCAAAGACAACGGCTTTTCTCCGGAGATGGCGCCTTGGATCTCCGAAACCGGGACGGATCCTTGATGCTTGGAAGCAGGAGAGGACACCGTTTCTCCGGCATTGGGAGAATAAGTATTGATATATTGGACGAGAAGGGGTCCTTGAATTCCGCCGCCTCCTCCAGCAAAAATCGGAGAAGCGGGGGAAGGAGGAACGGGGGGAGCGGGCGGAGTTTGCGTCGGAGCCGTTTCTGGGCTTTTGCGCGAAATCGGAGTATCGAGGCCTAATGCTGCGTCGATATCTTCCCCACTCGTTGGCGGAATGATTTCATCGTCGTGAACCACAATCGGAGAAGGAGCGCCAATCGCATCCTCTTCCGGAACATCTTCCACGGGTTTCGGTTCTTTCTCCTTTTTGGGGTTGGGACGACCGAGGACCATATCCAAGAAAGTGCCAAACAAGGTCAAAGCATATCCAAGGGCAGCGGATGCGAAACTGATGATCGGAACAATCAAAAGATGGGGGAACTTCCCATTCGCGGAAGCTTCTTTCGCCATGGAAAACCAACCGTATTTTCCGTTATCGACCACTTGGTCAAGAGGATCGACCCAGAACCCATCCGTGTAATTTGGGTGAAGGGTGAAAACGGCATAGGCAAGGAAAAGGAGAAGGCTGAGGAAGCCAAGCAAACCGCAAACCAAACCAATGGGGCGGCGTTTTCCGAAGCAAACCAAAATGGAAACGATGAAGATGACCAAACCGACTCCTCCGGCAATGAAGATAGCGATTTGAACAATCCCAATGTTTTGGAAATCCACCAGGGCTTTGAGGACGTTGGTCCAATCCGACCACTTTGCACCAGAAAGCGTGTAGAAAGTCCCATTCGTCCCAAGTAATGTGGGAAGTAGGCAAAATACCCCGATGCCAAGGGCAAGCAAGAGAAGGCCGATAATTGTGAATGTCGTAGCAACTTTTTTCATAAAGTACCTCCGAACCATGCACATTATAAGATTGCAATGCGCAAGCGTAAAGAAAAATGAAAACACCGCAATTTCAAATCAAATTCCTTGAAATCGCGGTGTTATTTCAAATATTGCGCGTTTTTTATTTCCCAGAATTCTTCAAAGATGCGCGGATAAAGCCGAAGAATAGGGGGTTTGGACGCATGGGACGACTGGTAAATTCCGGGTGAAACTGCGCAGCAATGAAGAACGGATGATTCGGCAATTCGATGATTTCAGCCAAATTTTGCTGAGGATTTATTCCAGAGAACACCATTCCGGCTTCCTCGAATTCCTGCTTGTAGCGGTTGTTGAATTCATAGCGGTGGCGGTGGCGTTCTTTCACCAACGTCTTGCCATAGCATTGATAGGCCAGCGTGCCTTCCTTGATGGCGCATTCGTAAGCACCAAGCCGAAGAGTTCCACCCATGTCGATTCCAGAGAATTGGTCATGCAGGAAGTCGACAACCGGGTAGGTCGTGTTGGGATTGAACTCGGTGGTATTGGCGTCTTGGTGGCCAAGCACGTGTTCAGCGAACTCAATGAGGGCAAGTTGCATACCGAAGCAGATCCCCAAATAAGGAATATTGTTTTCGCGCGCGTAACGGATGGCGGCCTTCTTTCCTTCGCTTCCGCGTTCGCCGAATCCTCCAGGGACCAATATTCCATCCGCGTCCTGGAGCACTTCTTTCGCGTTGGATTCGTTCACGTCCATCGCTTTGATCCAACGAATCTCCACGTCAGCGTCCAATGCGTATCCAGCGGAACGAAGAGCTTCGCGAACCGAAAGATAGGCATCGTGCAATTCCACGTATTTCCCAACCAAGGCAATGGTAACTTTTTTGCTGAGATTCTTGACCCGATCGACGAACGAAACGTAGTCATCGAGTTCAATCGGTTTTTCCGCAGGCAAGCCAAAATGATCGAGAACGTAGGTCTCAATCCCTTGCTCGTGAAGGCGAAGGGGGAGGTCAAATAGGCATTGGCAATCGTCAGCTTCAAAGACGCCTTTTAAAGGAACATTGCAGAAAAGAGAGACCTTTTCTTTGGTTTTTTCATCCAAGGGGACTTCCGAACGGAGAACGATGGCGTCCGGTTGAATGCCTAGACCGGTGAGTTCTTTGACGGAGTGTTGGGTCGGTTTGGTTTTAGTTTCCCCGGAAGTGCGGAGATAAGGAACCAAAGTATTGTGAAGGAAGAAAGTATTCCGCGGCCCAAAAACCAATCGGGCTTGACGGATGGCTTCAAGGAAAGGGAGGGATTCGATATCGCCGACGGTTCCTCCGATTTCGGTGATCACGATATCGGCTCCGCTGTGTTTCGCCGCTCCGGACAAACGGGAACGAATCTCATCAGTCACATGGGGAATGACTTGAACCGTCGCTCCCAAATAGTCGCCATGGCGCTCCTTCTTCAAAACGGCGTTATACACTTTCCCAGAAGTAACAGAAGAATCTTTGGTAAAGGATTCGTCCATCCAACGTTCGTAATGGCCGATGTCCAAATCGGTCTCCGCCCCATCTTCGGTAACGAAAACTTCGCCGTGCTGATAAGGGGACATCGTCCCGGGGTCTACGTTAAGGTAAGGATCGAATTTTTGCATGAAAACACGGTATCCGCGGCGTTTCAGCAACATTCCCAAACTCGCGGCGCTGATGCCTTTTCCAAGCGAAGAAACAACACCGCCCGTCACAAAGATAAACTTGGTATCCATAGAATCCTCCAGGGCAATCCACAACGCCCTATATGATACGATGAAAGAAGAAAAAAGGCGATGGGTTTCCATCGCCTTGTTACTCTTCTTTACGGATTGGTTTGGCCTATAAATTGAGGTGTAAACCTGAAAAGAAGCGAAAACGGGGGTCGAATTTAAATAATTTCGGCCTTTTCAATCACCACGGGAACAACAGGGCGATCGGAAGGCCCTTTCTTGACCGAAGCGATCTTGTCGACCACTTCCATTCCTTCGACGACGTGTCCGAACGCGGCGTATTGGCCATCGAGCCAAGAATCATCCGCGTCGCAGATGAAGAATTGGCTACCGGCGCTATCGGGATGGCCGGAACGGGCCATCGAGATGGTCCCGCGAAGATGCTTGATGGGGTTGTTGACTCCGTTGGCCCGGAATTCACCTTTGATATGATAGCCGGGTCCTCCGGTGCCGTTTCCAAGAGGGCATCCCCCTTGAATCATGAATCCTTTGATCACCCGATGGAAGGTAAGGCCGTTATAAAAGCCTTTTTCCACGAGGGTTTCAAAGTTTTGGCAGCTAATCGGGGCGTGTTCTTTGTCGAGTTCGATTTTGATCGTCCCATAATCTTTGACGTGCAATGCAATCATTGTTTTTTCTCCATTTCTATATAAGGTAGTATACCTCTTTTTCGAATATCCTCATTCCCATTTGTAATCCAAAACCAAATTTCCTTTTTGAAGGGACGCGGTGGCCTTCGCTCCACAGCAAATCGGCATCGACGGGGATATGTGGCCCAAATCCACATCCATCCACACGGGGACCCCAAAGGAAGCGAGCATGTCTTCGACCGCGTTCGCCTTGTTCACCCCTAGGATTTCGGCGTCTTTGCATAACGGCCTTCCGATCAAGAAGCCTTTCGCGGTATCGAACCATCCGGCGTTTTTTAATTGGAACAAAGCTCGACGGATTCCTAAAGGCGAAAGATCGCACGCCTCCAAAAACCAGATGATTCCTTCCTTTTGGGCATGGATGAACTCCTTGACCTTATCAAAGGAAGTTCCGCATAGATTGATCAGGCAATCCAGGCATCCCCCTAGAAGGATTCCGGTCATCGGTTCTTCGCTAAAGAGGGGCTTGATGATTTTCTTTTGGGTCAAACGGTAGGTCCATAAGGGATGGAGGGGATTGCTCCTCGTGATGGAATATTTTGGATATCCTGCGATGTGAGTGGCATTTCCTTCGAGCAAATCCAAGGCGTCTTTCTCCGCCAAACGGAAGGGTTTATGGAAATATTGGGGGAAGCAAGGGCCATAGATCGTGATGAGGTTCGAAAGAATGGTTAACGGAAAGGTGAGATTCGTGTTGTCGGAAAAACCCATGAACCATTTCGGGGGCAATTGGGAGATCTCCTCAAAGTCGATGAACGGGAGGATGTCGCACATCGTTTCTCCCCCTCCGACACTCGAAATAAGGGAGGCATCCCCTCGAAATGCCTCCATGATCTCTTTCCCGCGCTTGCTAGGGGAAGCACTAGAAGCAACTCCTTCTTCCAAATGGACGCATGGGCCTTCTTCCACGATGTACCCACGGCGTTCCAGGTTTTTCTTCGCTACGAAATAACGGGTCAAATAGGGTTCGGTGGTAACCCCAAAAGAAGGGGCAACCGCGATGATTTTGCTGCCTTTGGACAAAAACGGAGGACGTCTCATTCCCAATACTCCTTTCCCCAATGCTCGTAATCCCATTGTTCCATGTAGGAATTCCGTTCGTAATCGATGTAATAGAGTTCTCCCTGATAATAAATGAAATTGGTGGGATAGTAATCGATGTTGGTGTTGTTTTGATACAAAAGAGGCAGCCAAGATTGGAGAATCTCGCGGGCTTTGGAAATGTCATTCCCGAGTTCTTTTTCTTCGGCGATGGTCACTCCCGGGATAAATTCCTTAACGAGCCTCTCCTTCTTTTCGTCGACTTCAAACAAATGGGGAACACGGATCCCGATTCCCCTTAAAAAGGCATAATCCGCTTTCTCGCTTCCGAGTTTGTCTCCGAATTCATAATAGGAGCAAGGGAGGTGATGAATCGCTTTTAAGACATACGTTCTCGCCTCTTTTTCCACCAAAAAGGAATGTCCGCCTTTTCCTTTTCCCAAAAACCGAACAAGTTTATAAGGTTCCCCATTTACCATCAAAGAGGCATCCATCAAATCCGAGAGTTCCAACTTATGGACCGTGGGAATCTCCGCAGAAGAGGATGCAAGGCAAATGGAATATCCTGGAATTGCACGGATTTTTGTAAGATATGCAGGGTTTTCGTCGAAATGGCAGGCAAAATGGTCTTGATTAACAAAAGCCGAGAAATCCACGACGGACAAGGGCCTAGAAAGACCGACTCCGACGTATTTCAAATAGCTTTCTTTTTCCGACCACAAAGAAAAGAAATAATCTGTTTTGTCTTCCGCGCTTTGATAACCTTGAATCTCCTGTTCGGTAAAAACTTTTGGGAAGATGGCTTCGCGGACCTCTCCTTGCTTTTGGATATCGACCCCAACTTCTTGTTCCGATACCGCGAGGGCGACGTATTCCCCAGAATGGGAGAGGTTAAAACAGATCTTTCGGGAGGGGAAATACGCTTTTCCCCATTCGTTATAGCAAAGGTCCTCTTCAATTCCGAATTGCTTTCGAAGGAAACGGATGAGCAAACCCGCCCCAAGGGCAAGGAATTTGTCCTCTTCTTTCGCATACCGATCCACCCGTTTTTGGCGGTCTTCGTCGATGCGGTGGTACGCCTTGATGAAAACCGAGGGATTCTCAAATGCAGTCACGCGAAACAAATAAAGGGATATGGGCATATAAGGAAATGATAAAGAAGATGGGGAAAATGTCAAAGAGTTCCCCAAGGAAGAGAGCCATTCACTAGAAAAGCATTGTCCGGAAAAACGGGGAATGAATCAACAGGCCTTGATTACGATCTTTGCGCACGGCCGTGAGATCATCCAATCGGCTCTAGGAAAAAAGCCCCTGCTTTCGCAAGGGCTTCCGTCACCAAATGGTGACCCCAACTGGAGTCGAACCAGTCATTGAACCTTGAGAGGGTTCCGTCTTAACCGATTGACCATGGGGCCGAACGGCATTAAGAATTAAACCATGACTCTTATTGGGGTGCAAGAAGTTTTTGGACTACTTCAGGATGGCGCTAACGAGATTCATGCGACGGACGCATTCCTCTTTCCCAAGAATCTCGATAATCTCGTGGAGGTTCGGCGATTGGGTGGAGCCTACCAAGGCAACGCGGATGATTTCGGCGACATCGCTTAAGGAGCCGACGAACGAATCCGGGTTGTTCTTGTAATCCTTGTTGGAGGCGGCGAATCCAAACTTCGCACCGATTTCCTTGATCGCGGAGAACCAGGTCGGTTCATCCACCCCATAGGGCATGGAGGTTGCCGCGTCCTTCAATAGGTTAGAAAGCAAGGCGCGATCGAACTTCTCTTGGAAGGGAAGAGGAGAAGAGACCATCGCTTCGTATTCGTCTTGGTAGAAGAATTTGATGAGAGGATAGATGTCGCTGTATTTCGCGTAGTCTTTCCGGGGATTCTTCCGGTCTTTTTCGATGTTGAGGATCTTTTTGAAATATTCCGGGTTTCCTTCGATGCGTCGAGCGAAGGCTTCGTCATGGGCTTTCGCCCAGGAATAGACGGCTTCGAACTCTTGTTCCAAGGGCTCGCGAGCCAACATTTCTTTGGCGAAGTAATTGAGCTTGTCTTGATCAAAAAGGGCTCCGTCGAAGGAAATTTTCTTCAAAGAGAAGGGGAAGGCGGACAAATCAAACGATTTGTGGGCGATGGTCCATTCCTCGAAGTTGGAATTGGCGATGCTCATGAGGTAAACCTTGAGCGCTTCAGGGGGATAACCTTGCTCCAAGAAATAAGAGACCGCGGCTTCGGGGTCCTTGCGCTTGGAGAGCTTGCGCTTGTTCCCGTAATCGAGTTTCATAACGGAGGGGACGTGCGCGTATTTCGGGGCTTTCCAGCCAAGGGCGCGGAACATATCGAGGTGGATGGGGGTGGAAGGAATCCATTCTTCTCCGCGGGTGATCATGGTCGTGCGCATGAAGTGGTCATCGCAGACGTGGGCGAAGTGATAGGTGGGGAGGCCGTCGGATTTGAGAATGACGACGTCCGTGTCGTTGTCTTGGAGTTCGATTTCTCCGCGGATGGCGTCGACGAATTTGGTCTTCTTCTCATGGTCGCCATTGGATTTAAAGCGAATGACCCAGGGAACTCCCGCGTTGATCTTTTCGATGCGCTCCTCGACGCTTAAATTGCGGTCGCGGGCGTAGACCCCGTAATACCCGGGGAGGACTTTCGCGGCTTCTTGGGCTTTGCGGATGCGGTCGAGGTCTTCCGGGGTGCAGAAATCGGGATAGGCGCGGCCACGGCGGATGAGTTCCTTGATGACCGTGCGGTAGATGGAACGGCGTTCGCTTTGCTTGTAGGGGCCGTAATCTCCTTTGTCTCCTTCCGGAAAATAACCTTCGTTGGGCTCGATTCCGAATTCGCGGAGCTGCGAAATGAGCAAGTCCCCGCTTCCTTCGATGGTGCGTTTGGTGTCGGTGTCCTCCAAACGGACGTAATAAACCCCTCCGCTATTACGGGCGACGGTGTAGGAAATCAGCGACGTAAACAGGGATCCGGTGTGGAGGAATCCCGTGGGGCTTGGGGCGAAGCGAGTCACTTGGGCTCCTTCGGGCAAATTGCGCGATGGATAACGCGCTTCCAAATCTTCGATGGTCTCGGTTACGTCCGGGAAAAGGAGATTTGCGAGTTCTTCATTGGTTGCCATAAAAAAATACCTTCATTCTTGGTTCGGCCAAATTATAGAAGAAGGGGAGAGTTTCTTCCACTATCGCATAGCGATTCTTCCAAAATTCCTATCGCGATCCTAACATTTGTCCGCTTTTCAAGGGATTTCTTTGTCGAACAAGAAAGAGAATCGGAAGCCAAAGGTCTGCGTCAAGATGCCCCTTTCGCGAGCCACATCCATAGAAAACGCTCAAAAACCTCTCGCGAGGCAAAATTGCCCCTTGCATTGCCTTATGCGCCTTTATATAATTTTCGAGCCTTCCAAAAGAAGACATGCAGGTGTAGTTCAATGGTAGAACATTACCTTGCCAAGGTAAATACGCGGGTCCGATTCCCGTCACTTGCTCCATCGATAAATTACCTCGATAAATTCGAGGTTTTTTTCTTTCTTGTTCTCCTTTTAGATGAAAATGCCCCCAGTCCGAAGACTAGGGGCAAAGACGTTAACGCGACATTCCAAAGAAGAATCTATTCGTCCTTTGGATCTTCGGGATGATCCTCGTCATCCTCTTTGGGTTTGTCCGAATCGCCGGATACCCGTTCTTCGTAATCCTTTAAGGCTTTTTCCATCGCCTCGATTTCTTCCGCGGAGAAAGCCTGCATCGCCCGAAGCTGATCAAGGGAACTCTTGGCAAGAGTCGTCGCGGTCCCAAGAATCCAGGGACGCAGATCATCGGCAAGAAAGCCGATTCCCACTTCGTAAAAGGGGAGGTAGCACAAGGCAAGCGTTACCGACATGGCCATGGAAACGCTAAGGACGGTCACAAGATCCAAAGACAGGAAGAGGCCAAGCACGACCCCTCCGACATATCCCACAAGCAGAAGCAAATAAAGAGGCCAGGCAAAACCATAATACTTTTTGGAAAACTCCAGGCGATTCCCAGCCAAGACGCGACGGAAGATGGTGTCGGCGAAATGAAGGCCAGTTTTGGGGAATAAGAGGCGAGAATAGCAATTCAAGCCATACAGGAAGCAATGGTGCAAAAAGAAAAGGAAAGCGACTCCAAACACCACGGATACGGAGATGGTGAGGTATTGAGAAAGAGTCACGCTCTCTTGGAGGTAATCGAGGATGTCGTTGGCGCTCGCGGTTTCCATCAAGTTGTAGAACGCGTTGACGGTCTCGTTGAAATCGGGCCAAATCATCGTCGCGAAAGCGCCCATGAACGCGGAAACCGCTAACGCCGCGACGAGGAAGGCCAGCATGGCTTTCAAAAAGCCAATCATGAGTTTGAATGCCCCGCGGTAGGGCAAGGTGAAATAAGAAAAGAACAGTCCCCAAGAGGTTTTCCCATCCAACGCGAAATTCGAATCCTGGGAAAGGCCTCCCGCGGAAGCGATGTAGACGAATAACGACGGGGCGAAAACAAGGGGTACGGTCAAAAACAAAAAGATGGGCGAAAGGAGGGAAGGGGCAATCGCGACAAGGGTCATGATCCAAAAGGAAAAGGTCGCCGCGAAAAGGGCGCCGGGGTTCTTCTTCACCCCCGCTTTGCTTCGTTGAAATAAAGAGATCGGTTGTTCATTCATGTAGGTTAATCCGGTGTAAATCTTGGGCGAGTTTTTCCGCGGCCATCGGCTCGATGGAATCGATAGTTTCCGACTCGCGGAGGTGGACGAACTTCCCGAGTTGTTTCAGGGACAAGAAGAATCCTGTCTCGTCGGTCTGTTCGAAGGGAATATAGTAGCAGTCGTCGTTGATGAGGACAATCGGGATGAGAATCCCTCTGCCGATTGGGGTCAATAAGCCCAGCCGTTCTACGCGGAGCAAGTTGTTCCGCAAAGGGTTAGGAACGGAAATGGAACGGCGTTTCCCCCGATAGAAGGCCCAACGTTCCTGATTGGGATTGCTCAAGAGGGTGCCGTTATAGTAGATGTCGTGAATGCAATAAATGTACTTTTCGCCGATGAGGATGTGATCGATGTGGAAATCCTCAATCAATCCCGTTCGGTGATGGAACTCATTGACGAGATAGATGTCTTCGTCCAGCGCCACTTGGCGAACCGTCGGATAATAGAAGCGAACGGTGTGACGGGCGAACAAGAAATTCCGGATAGTGGAATAAAGGACCCAAAACAAAAACCCCATCGCGCAGAGCGCTAACGAAACGATGTATACAGTGAGTTCCAGTTCCCAATTCATTCCGCGAATTGTTCCGCCGTGGCAATGCCAAGCAGCGCCATGTTCCTCAAGCCGGTTTGCCGCTCTTCCGAGGACATGATTTTGGTGTCGACGAACGAATCAGAGACGGTGAAGAGGCCAAGGGCTTTCTTTTTGTTCAGCACCGCGTTGGCGTAGACCGCGTAAGATTCCATCTCCACGCCGAGAACGCCAAGGTCGGCGTAGCGTTTCCAAACTTCCTTGTCGTAATTGTAGAAAACATCGGAAGAAAGGATGTTTCCCACGTGGACGTTGAGCCCCATCTTCTTCGCCGCTTCGTAGGCGGAAAGCAAGACGTCAAAGGAGGCGATGGCACTATAGGTCCCGCCATTTAAGGCAAATTGGCCCGGCCAATTGGAATCGGTGCAGGCTCCTTCCGCCAAGATGATGTCGCCGACTTCGATGCCTTTTTGGTAGGCTCCGCAAGTGCCGATGCGGATGATGACTTCGACGCCGTAAACGGAATAGAGCTCTTGGGAATAGATGCCAATCGAAGGCATTCCCATGCCGGAAGCCATGACGGAGATGCGCTTGCCATTTTCGGTATAGCCGGTGTATCCGTAGACGTTGCGAACGGTCGTGACGAGTTGGACGTCATGGAGGAAAGTCTCCGCGATCCATTTGGCGCGAAGGGGGTCTCCCGGCATTAAAACGACTTTCGCGAAATCGCCGGGTTGAGCATTGATGTGGGGAGTGGGCATAACGATTCGTATTCTCTGGAAAAGCCACCAAGAATTGAGAATACGTACTCCTTTCTTCGAATTCTAAGTGGGAAAAACCCTCGTTTGAGGCATCACTATAATGGGGTCAAACGGCATGAATAGTCAATCACAATAAGGAAAATTCCTTATTAGGGCATCTTCAAAACCACCCCCCAACCGTTTTCTTCGATAATCTAAATCCGAACTTATTCGACCGTGACGGATTTCGCAAGGTTACGCGGCTTATCGATCGGCAAACCCTTTTCTAGGGCCACGTAATAGGTGAAGAGTTGGGCGAACACGACCAGCGGCAAGGTGGCGAAATGGGGTTTGCAGGCCTTGGTCACGAAGGTGTCGCCGGGACGCTCCGTGGCTTTGGTCGAAATCACGAAAATAATCCCTTTGCGCGCTTTGAGTTCCTCGAGGTTATTCCGGATGGCGCTCGATAAACCGGTGTCGCTGTCAAAGCCGATGATCAGGACGTTCTCGTCGATCAAGGCGATGGGCCCGTGCTTCAATTCCCCGCCTTGGTAGGCTTCCGCGTGGATATAGGACACTTCTTTGAGTTTCAAAGCGCCTTCTAGAGATCCGAGGTAATCGAATCCCCTGCCGACGAAGAACGCGTCCCGGTATTCCGTGCACGATTTCGCAATTTCGTGGACCTCTTCCTCGCGGAGTAGGATGTCCTTTACCGCGTCGATGAGGGCGGAAAGGTGGACGATGATCTTCTTCTTTCCTTCGATGGCCCCGACGAGCATGGCGAGGAAGGAGACTTGGGCGAGATAGCTTTTGGTGGAGGCCACGGCCACTTCGAGCCCGGCATAAAGAAGGCAAGAATAGGTGCTTTTCCGTTCGATGGTGGAACCTTTGGTGTTCGTGACCGCGATGCAGACGCAGTTCTGCTCGTTGATGATCTTTTGGCAACGGATGAGATCGGCGGTTTCCCCAGATTGGGAGAGCAAGATAAAGACCGGCTTGTCCACGACATCATAAGGATCGTAGGCCCATTCCGAGGCGATGGAAACGCTGGCTTCTTTACCGAGGTAACGGAAATACTTCACCCCGATTTTGGAGGCGAAAAAACTCGTTCCGCAGGCGAGGAAATGGATCCGTTTGGCGTTTCGGAGGGTTTCGATCATCGCGGGATCGAAGAGGAATTCGTCTCCGTCAAAATAGTTGTCGCGAAGGCGGTGGAGGACAGAAGGGATCTCGTGGATTTCCTTCAACATGTAATGGGGATATCCGTCAAGGTCGTTGCGGAGCAAATCCACGGACCGTTCGGTGAAGGTCGGGGTGATTTCGGCGTAACCGTGATGGAGGGAAATGCAATGGGGCGTCAAATACCCATAATCCAAATCGTTCAAATCGACGAACGAGGAAGTGAAATCGACCATGGGAACCGCATCAGAGGCCAGATACGCCGCTCCATCGGTGAGGCCGATGAGGAGCGGGGAGGCGTTCTTCATAAAATAGAGGCGATTGGGTTCATCCCGGAAGAGAATCGCGCATGCGTAAGAGCCTTCTAGGGCGTCCATCGTGCTGCGAATGGCTTCGAGGACATCCCCGGAAGAGACGTACGTGAATTCCAGCATGTTGGCGATGACTTCCGTATCCGTCTCCGATTTGAAGACGTAATTCTTAGCTTCCAGTTTCTTTTTTAAGGCGCGGAAGTTCTCAATGACCCCATTATGGACAATGGTGAAATGACCGTTCATCGAAACGTGGGGATGGGCGTTCACCGCGTTAGGGGCCCCATGCGTCGCCCAACGGGTGTGGGCGATGCCCGCGGTGGCGTCAGTGAACTCCTCGGTGGCTTCGTCGAGGGCTTCGACGCGGCCCATGACTTTGGAAAGGTAAAGTTCTTGGTTCCTCATCACGGCCAAACCGGCGGAGTCGTATCCGCGGTAATCGAGAGATTTGAGTCCTTTGATCAAATAGGAACGGAAATCGATGTTTCCGACTCCTCCGACAATTCCGCACATATCAATGATTCCTTTCCGCGATGGCGTTAACGATCAACCGCACCGCTTCGCTGCATTCTTCTTCGCTGCTGGCTTCGCTCATCACGCGAATCAGAGGTTCGGTTCCGCTTTTCCGCACGAGGACGCGTCCTCGGTTTCCCAGGCGAAGTTCCACCTTGGATATCGTTTCTTGAACGCTTGGATCAGCCAATACTTCCAACGCTTCTTCTTTCGAGGAGAAACGGATGTTTTCCAACACTTGGGGGAAAATGGGGCATTCTTCGATGGCGTCGATGAGGCTTGGCTCTTCCACGGCGATATTCATCAGGTGAACGCAAGAAAGGAGCCCATCCCCCGTATTGAGTTCGTCGAGGAATATCACGTGGCCGGATTGTTCCCCTCCGAGGACATAGCCGTTTTCTTTGAGGCAAGCTTGGACGTATTTGTCTCCGACTTGAACGGTTTCATACCCGATTCCGGCTTTTTCCAACCCCCGTCTCAATCCGAGATTGCTCATGACCGTGATGACCACTTTGTTCCCGGATAACGACCCCCGTTCTTGCTTATATTTCGCATTTAAGTAGATGATCCGGTCGCCGTCTAACACCGCTCCATCCCCGCGGAAAGCGAGGAAGCGATCGGCGTCCCCGTCAAAGGCGAATGCGAAATCGTAATGGCTTTCTTTCAGGCGGCTTTGGAGTTCGGTTAAGTGGGTGGATCCGCAGTTACGGTTGATGTTGCGGCCATCCGGAGAGGCGAACAGAATCGTCGCGTCCACCCCAAGGCGAGAGAAGAATTCTTTAGCGATGGTCGAGGCCGAACCGTTCGCGCAATCGACCAAGACGCGAAGGGAAGAAACCTTCGGATTGGCTTTGGAAAGGAGCCAATTCACGTATTCTTCACGAAGGGATGCCCCATCGATCACTTGGCCTTCGCCTAACGGGAGGTCATCTTCCTCTCGATCCATGTATTCTTCGATTTTTTCTTCGATTTCCGATTCGAGTTTTTCCCCACGGGAATTGAAAATCTTGATTCCGTTGTCGAAATAGGGATTGTGGGAAGCGGAAATCATCACCCCGTAATCCATATGGGAATGGATGGTCAAATAGGAAATGGAAGGGGTGGTGCTCACTCCTTCGTCATACACGATTCCCCCGCTTTTGAGGATTCCTTCCACGAGGGCATTCCGCAGATCCAATCCCGAAATGCGCGTGTCGCGGGAAAGCAAAATCCGAGGGGCGACCCCATCTTTTTGGGTTCCCAGATACCGTCCAATCCGATAAGCCATCGAAATGGTGAGGACTTTGCCGAATTCCCCTCGCACTCCGTCCGTTCCGAAATAACGCAACATACAAAAACTCCTTTTTGAAAAGACGCTGCTTTATTCGTCAAGATTGGCAAACCAAGAGAACCAATCGTGAGAGGACGGGGGATGGACCCTATTCTTCCATGTCGGGGGATTCCATGGACATGAATTCCATGAAGGTGTCGAGGAAGTGATCGGGATTCACCGGGGAGAGTTCGCCGTTGTAGGCAATGGAGATGCGTCCGGTTTCTTCGCTAACGACGACCGTAACGGCATCCGAGACTTCGGAGATGCCGATGGCGGCGCGGTGGCGCGACCCGTATTTCCCGGTAAGGGGACGGGTGGTCGGGGTGTAGAACACCGCGGCGGCCGCGATCATATCGTCCCGAATCACGACGGCGCCGTCATGGAGACGGGTGCCAGGAAAGAAGATGGTTTGGAGAAGCTCCGCGGAAATAGGAGCGTTCACCATGGTTCCAGAACTCATCTGCTTCGCCAAGGAGATTTTCCTCTCGAAGGTAATGATGGCTCCCATCTTTTGCCGGCTCATCCAAATCACGGCGTCCCGGACTTTCCCGTAGACTTCTTCGCGATCAAAGAGCGATTCGCCTTGTTTTCGATGGTCTTTTTTCCACCAAAGGAAGCCTTTTCCTTTGCTGGAGATTTTTCCTCCGGTCGGACCCAAGCGAGAGAAATCGGGATTGCTCATCACCAAACCGAATAGGAGGGTGACGACAATGGCGATGGCCGAGAACCAAATCAGGGGATCAATCCCGAAAAGGTAACCGGCCAAGAAGACGATTTCCGAAGCGACGAGGGCGACCCGAACGGAAGCGCGGCGGAAAACGATGAAGGCGAAAACATCGCTCACTGCGGGGATGAGGACACACGCGATGAGCCCAACAAGATAGATGGGGTCATCGAGGTGTAGAAGCGGGGTCGTGTCCATTAACATGGTCATCTTGGTTTGCCTCTTGACGTAAAAGCGTTGATAGGCGCTGGGTCTATCATAGCCATTAACTGCGCGCTTGGCAAACACGCACGCGCATACTTGTTTGACCCACCGGAATTTCTCTTGCGCGGTTTTTGAAGAAAAGCCACGCAAAAACGATTTGGATTGCTTTGCGGCATCCTTCAAGAATCCATTACTTTTTGCTTCCCATTTTTTGAGATAAGGGGATATGTATGGCGATTTCGGTTCCCATCGCGGAGGAATGGACTTCCGTTTTTGCTTGCAAAAGAATCTCAAAACGATCGGTTGTGTTCTTGAGTCCGGTGCCAAACGGGATCCGGTCCGCGTCAAAACCTTGCCCGTTGTCTTTCACGATTAAGTGGATGCCGCTTTCATCTTCGAACGTCTCGACTTCCACGTAACCATCCTTCATCCCGGTGATGCCTGAGTGGCGGAAGGCGTTTTCCACCAAGGTCAAAACCGCGAGGGCGGGGACCACGAAATCCGTGGTTTCGATGTTGCATACGATCTCCACGGGGTATTCCGTTTTGAGGTTTTCGAAATCCCCATACGACATGACATTCTTCATCTCCGTTTCAAAGGGAATGAGAAGGGCGGCCCCTCCCGAAACGTGCGCTCTCAACGTTTTCGAAAGAAGTTCGATGGCCCGGTTCCCTTCCGCGGTCCCTTGGCCGTATTGGTCCCGAACCGTGGCCAAGGCGTTGAAAATGTAATGGGGGCTGATTTGATAGGAGAGCAAGCTCGCTTCGAGGCATTTGGCCTTCTTCTCCTCTTCGTATCCCTTCTTGGTGGTTCTTTCGACGAAATGGAGATAGATCAAAATAAAGCATATGTCGATGGAAATCATGGCGAGGAAGGACAAGCCGTATCCCGAACCATAATGAAACGAAATGACTTCCCCTAACATCCCCATCGAGATTCCAATCGTGTTCAAAACGACCATCTTGAACGTAAATTGGTTTTCCATGACATAGGGGAGATACCAGATGAAGGCCAAATAAGAATAGAGCAAGGTAAGCCCAATCAAAACCACATGGGCCCAGAATGTGGTATCACTGGGAGCAAACGTCTCCCAAAAGCAAAGGGCGATGTTCAAAATGAACACCAGGACGTAGAGCGATCGCTCCCAAATGGAGATGGGACGGTGGAAATCTCGTTTGAGCAGCAAGGCGCTTAACAACAACGAGAACAGCATCATAGACAACGAGGCCAAATGGAACCCTAGTCGCAAAAAGGCGGATTCCCCTGAAAGGGAAAGCAACAAATCCACGGAGTCGGAGGAATTGAAAAACGCCCCCAACAGGAACAGCGCGGAGGCTAACGCGTACAAAGAAGCGTCTTTGTTAATGAAAGAGGAGATGGTTTCCGTGAGAGCGATGAGAAAGGTCGTGAATATCCCCACCGCCCCGGTAATCATCATGGCGTTTCGGAAGGTGTCGTTCTCGGGAAAACGGAAAACTCGGGAGCAAATCCCGTAAACAACGAAAGCGGCGACGCCAAGGACACAAAAGACGACATAGAAGATGGTCCGCTGGCTAATCGTGGTCTTTTTCATATCCGATTCAGTTTACCCGAAATGAATACCTAGGACAACAAAACCCATAACGTTCCTCGGCCTTGAAGAGGTTACCTGAAAATGGATGCTAGGAATCAGCAAAAACTCCCATTTTGAACGAATATTCTTGCTAGAAATAAAAAAATGGAGCACCCTGCGGGAATCGAACCCGTATATTCGGCTTGGGAAGCCGATGTTCTACCACTGAACTAAGGATGCACGCGAGAAGATTATATCCTTTTTCCATTGCTTGTCCACTTCTTTTTCGGAAGCGATGGGATTCCCAAAAGCAAAGTCCTTTGCCGTCAAAAAAAGAGGGCAGTCCCAGAACCATCGGTTTTGGGAATGCCACCCTTATTTATTTTTGTATTGAACCGAAACGTTTCGAATCGCGGCGAGCTCTTTGGCGAACGCGATCGCGTCTTCTTTGTCTTCGAAAGTCCTTAGAACCGGGGATGAGGGTTTCAAGCGGACCGCGTAAGTTCCGCTGGGGCAGGCCGCGTATTTGGCAAGAACCAACGAAATGGGATCCACGGGGGAAGATACATCTAAAGGCGGCAGAACGATCGTTTGGGGGCCTGGGGTCGCGCGGATGGCGCTGGAAGCGGCCGGCCCTTGTTTCTCTTCCCCTTTCACGACGCTCGGGATGACGTTCGCGGGGATTTCGCTTGGCATCACCGCGGGAGCATCTTCCGCCAAAGCGACATCGGGTTCGCCGCGGGAACGCCTTTCTTCGAGTTCCCGGACCATCTTGGCTTTCTCGTTATGCTTGGTTTTGAGTTGGGCGCCAACGCGGAAGAACCGATGGAACGCGATCCAAGGACCCACCAGGATGAAAATCCCAAGCACATTCCAAAGAACGAAGGACGTATATCCGATTTTGGGTTTTTGGAATCCTTCTTCCCGATGCAATTCCCCATAGGCTTCGTTCAAAAATCCTAGGTAAATCAAAGGGATGATCCCCAGGCTTAGGAACCCCAATAAGTAAATAGGGAGATAGGGGGCGAATTTTCGCTTCGATGGGGACTCTTCGGAAAGAATGTCGTACTCCTTCTTCACGCGGGAAAGAACGACGCATCCGGATATCCCCAACGTGATGAGGTTCAAAAGGAGGAAAAGGATCGCGGAACGATGGACCTTGGCAAACTCGTAAGTCTTCATGGCCATATGATAAGGCAGACGCTACGAAAAAACCACCCGACCGGGTGGTTATCGTTGCATTCATGGTGGGTGCTACAGGGATCGAACCTGTGACCTCCTGTACGTCAAACAGGTGCTCTCCCAGCTGAGCTAAACACCCATGAATTACGTGCAAGCGCCGTCTTTTGACGGCTCGATAATTATAGGGGAGCAATGGAAGGGTTGCAAGAGGAAATTTTTCGGGTTTCTTTTCCTGAAAAACATAGATTTTATCGATACTTTTTATCGTAATTGCTCAAGAAAGGAACAACGGAACGATTTTTTGGGAATCCACATCCACGAGGCCCAAGGTGCAAATTTTGATATGGGGAATCACCGGCAAGGCCATGAAACCCATCGTCATGAACGGTTCGAATTCCGGGGAAGCGCCGCATCTCCTGGCCGCGTCGCGGACCGCTTCGTTCCCCGCGGTGACCTCATCGATGGGGGAATTGGACATGAGTCCTCCGATGGAGAGAACGTTTCGGGCAAGAACTTTGCCATTCTTCACCACCACTTGGCCTCCGTCTTGCCCGCGGATTTCGTTGACGGCGCAAGCGATGTCTTCATCGCTCGTCCCGAGAACCACGATGTTATGGGAGTCGTGCGATACGGAAGAAGCGATCGCGCCTTCTTTTAATCCGATTCCATGGATATAGCCCACCCCGATGTGGTGGGTGTTGCGGTGGCGCTCCACCACCGCGATTTTTAAGATATCCCTTTCCAAATCGATTCCGTTATCGTGGGAAAAATCCAATACCGCATGCATCTCTTCGCTCAGCAATTGTTCTTTGCATAAAGAGATAATGCGCGCAGGCGAGGAAGAGGGTTTCACGAAGAATTCGGCGGGATGGACTTCGTCGAGGTGGAAGGAATGACGGACTTTTTGGAAGATGGCGTCTTCCACGAATGGGCGGGGGAAGGGCAATGCCACTTTGTCTTTCACGACCAGCTTGCCTCCGACGTAAACGTCTTGGACATCCATGGTTGGCAGATCGTTCAATACCAGAATATCCGCTTGATACCCCGGGGCGATCGCGCCCATGAACGGCAAACGGAAATAGGTCGCCGCTTGGATGGTAGCCATGCGAATCCCGACCAAAGGGTTCTTGTTCCGTTTGACGGCTTTTCGGATGATCGCGTCGATATGCCCATGCTCTTTTAGGTCTTTGGGGTGTTTGTCATCGGTCACGAGGAGGCAACGGTGATTGTAGGGCTCGTCAAACAAATCAACGAGGCCCTTGAGGTTTCTGGCACTGGTGCCTTCGCGGATCATCACCCATTGGCCTTTTTCGATCCGTTCCTTCGCTTCTTCGAACGAAGAGCATTCATGATCGGAAGAAATGCCCTGGGACAAATAGGTGTCCAAAGCCTTTCCAGATAGCAACGGGGCGTGACCGTCCACGATGCGATTTTGAGCTAACGCCCCTTTTATTTTGGAAATCACCTCGGGGTCTTTGGCGATGACTCCCGGGTAATTCATCACTTCGGCGAGGCCTAGAACGCGAGGGTTCTCGTAATACTCTTCAAGGTCCTTCGCGGATAATGCCGCCCCCGCTTCATCAAACGGGGTGGAAGGGACGCAACTCGGCAGATTGATGTAAACGCGAAGGGGGATGTTTTCGCTGGCTTTGAGAAGAAAATCGATGCCGGTTTTCCCCGAAACGTTGGCGATCTCGTGCGGGTCGGCCACCAAGGCCGTCGTGCCATGGACGAGGGCGACCTTCGCGAGTTCGTAAGGGAGAAGCATGGTGCTTTCGATGTGGATGTGCCCATCGATCAATCCCGGGCAGAGGATTTTTCCCGAGCAATCGATGACCGTGTCGGCTTCTTGGTAATCGCCGACCCCCAAAATCGTTCCTTCGTCGGAGAAGAGAACATTGGCGTGATGAAGAGAATCGGTGAAAACATTGACGATTACGCCGTCTTTAAGCAACGTGGTCATAAGCGGTTCCTTCCTATGAATTACGTTATTTTATTCCGCTTCATTCGCTTTTTCTAGAATCGTGGTAGCGGTTTCTTGACGCTAATTTTCAAAAACCATTCGCGCACGATTCGTCCTAACCCAGTTCATGGAAGTTAAGCACACCATCATTGGGAAAGGATGTTCTCCCCCCCATCGAATATCCCGGGAAATCATCCGTCAATCCGAAAAAGAAAACCCCGAATGATTCGGGGCGATGCGTTGCTGGTGCCGACTAGGGGAATCGAACCTCTAACCTACGGTTTACGATACCGTTGCTCTGCCAGTTGAGCTAAGTCGGCGCGCATTGAATATACACTCAAACCCAACGGATTACAAATACCAATCACGGGTTTTTCTGGGAAACGACGATTCCAATAGTTAAGTCCGGTTGAAGCCGCGGAACTGCGATAAGTTCGATAATAGGCCCAGATAAATTAAAATGCCCTCTGTTTCCCGCCCAAAAGAAACAGAAAGGACAACAATATGTTACCACATTGGAAGCATCTCACCCTAGAGCAAAGGGCGGAGATTAATAAAGCCTTTCCAAGGTGAAGACCACGGCGACCGCCATCATCACTTCCGAAAGGGGAAGGGCGAAGAGGGAGACGTAAACGATC